>JBCCJD010000014.1:0-63756 GCA_039027955.1 Pseudomonadota bacterium | reverse complement strand
GGTGCGATATTCGCTTCCGCCTTCGCCGTACACGACAGCAATGTCATCCTTGCCTTTCCCGCTGCTGGGAAGCGCATAAGGATCGCTGTCTCCCTTTTTGACGAATTCCGGTAAGTCCGGGCCCGAATCTCCATCACCGCCTAAGAGGCCGGCGGCGAACGCGCCATAGGCACCGCCAGCACCCACTCCAAGGAGCACAACAGCGCCAATGGCCATCTTTACAATGCCGCCTTTGCCACTCTTCTTTTCAGCCTTGTCATCGGCATCAGCCATCGGATGCTAGCTCCTCGGGAACGGTCAGTCTAATCAAGCGAACAGATCGGTGCCCCGCTGGAAAGCTGAGGCAGTCATACTGCCTTCATCGCCTTCGCGCGCGCGACCTGCTTGCTTCGCACCGCTCAAGTGCTCCGAAGATGGTTGAGGCGAACCTTTATCGCCCCCTGTGGAAGACCCGTAGCGCTGTTCATTTCCCGCACCTGAGCCGCTATTGGTCCCCGTATAAGCGCCACCGGAGCTGTTTTCAGACCCTCGTCCATTGCCATTTGAACCGGTGTTGGAAGTCATCTCGCTTGAACTTACCACGACGCGTTCAGCAAGCGCTGCCTGCACCGCTGGCACGAAGCCGGGATCGCGGTTCGAAAGGGTCGCCCGTAAGTCATTGCCGAACGCTTCCAGCCGCATGTTCACTGCGCCGAACTCGCTATGCCGCACAGTGAGCTCAGGCCGGATCCCGCGCGCCGTTTCGCGGGTTTCAGCCAGCTGCTCAATCGCTGTCGCCAAATTTGATCCGGTCCTGCTGTCAGCCGCCGGCTCAGGAATCGGTGCCGAAGAATTGACGAGCGTCGCTGGAGTAGTGCTTGCAGGTGCAAGCTGAGCTGTCGGCGCAGAAGCCATCGGGTTAGAGCCAGGCGCGCCTAGCCCCATGCCCGTTGACAAGAGCGCTGAGGAAGTGGCGGAAGAGGCCTCTGCTTCGCTGACAACAGCTACGCGCGTCGAGGCTTTCGCAGGCGCTGGGTTCAGCTCAAACGAGGTCTGCTCGACTGCGCTTGGTAGCTCAGACAGTTTCTTGGGAGAGTTGATCTGCGGCACGGGATTTGAGCGCAGCGAAACCGAGGCAGTCCTTTCTGCAACGTTCTTGCTCGCAAACTTGGACGCTGTGACTTCGTCGACCGGCGAAGTGTCTGCAAGCAGTTTGGGCTCGACTGGTACCTCGTTGTCCGAGATTTGCCGGGGACTAACCTCCATCGGCTGGGACTGGGAAGAAATGCTCTCAAATTGCTGTGTTAACGCTGCGATTGTAGGCGGAGGATCCGCCGCGCGATTGACCTCTTCAGCTTCCGCTTTGGTCCCCCCATCCGGGCTAGGGCGATGCTGGCCTCTTTCGATCATCGCCGACGTTAGTAAGGGCGGATCGGCCGAGAGCGCTTCTGGCTCCGGCAACATATTGCCTAAAGGCAAGTCATTGCCGGTATCCTCTATGCTTGGCGAGCGTGTGACCACATCGTCCGATGCGGAAAGAGTGAGTTGGTCGAGGGATAGATCGTCCGTTGAAACGCGCCGACCAGAGAGCTCAACCCCGACTTGCCTGGCATCCATGGATGGCTCAGACTGCTGAGCAAGATTACTGGGAAACGGCAGTTCCTGCGAAGCCTCGCGTTGCACAGACGGCGTTGGTGACGCCGAAAACTCAAGCAAAGCCGCAAAGTCTTGGGATGCGAGCGCCGCGTCGCCGTCTAAAGGCGTGGCAAGCGTGAGATCAACTCCATCGCTCGCCGGTCGGGGTGCTCCGGCTTTGGTAGGCAGAGATCCGGATAAGAGGGACATATTTAAAGGAGATGGGCTCATCGCGGCTTCCTTGACGGTCTTCGAGTTCTCCCTTGCAACGTACGTGCCATTGCTGCTTCCTCGGTCTGTTCTTGCCGAGTCTGAGCTGCTTCGATTTCAGACTTGAGTTCCGAAGAGCGATGCGAAAGGCGTTCGAAACGCTGCTCCGCGACCGACAGCGCCTCGCTTTGCCAAGCTGCCTGACGCGCAGCATCTCCTCGTGCATCTTCGGCTGAACTGGCAAGCTTAGCGAGCTCACCAGCAAACAAGACTTGGTGGCTAAGGGCTGATCCAGAGCTGACTTGATCGAGCTGCATATAACCGTCGGCGAGCTTGCGACTGCGCCGCGAAAGCTCCTTGCTGCGGGCCTCCTCTGCCAACGCTTCTGCGAGCGCAGTAAGGGCTTCGCGTCGAGCGATGCGACTGAGCATCATTTGTCGCTCAGCACGCTTTAGCATTCGCTTACCCGACATCGTCGGGTCTTCGTGTTGCAGCGGCGGCTAGCTCTAATAATGCGGCTTTACTTTGTGAAAGGTTTACCGGCTCACCGCGAGGTTGCGTCAGGAACGCGTCGAGCTGATCAGACAAGGCCAATGCTGTGTCAAGCGACTGATCAGAACCTGCACGGTATGCTCCCATCAGCACCAGATCGCGACTTTCCTCACGCGCTGCGATCAAGGCGCGCAGCCGATATGCGGCTTCGGCTTGTTCAGACGTGACCAAGTCATCCATCACCCGGCTCAGAGACGCTGGAACGTCGATCGCAGGATAGTGCCCTCTTTGAGCCAATTCACGCGACAACACGACATGGCCATCGAGGATCGCACGCGCGCTGTCCACGACCGGATCCTGCGCGTCATCGCCATCGGCCAGTACCGTGTAGAGGCCAGTGATCGCGCCGCCAGTCCGCCGCGAATTTCCGGCACGCTCCACCAACTTGGTCACTGCAGCCAGAGCGGACGGCGGGTATCCGCGGGCCGCGCCCGGCTCTCCCAGCAAGAGCGCAAGCTCGCGCGCCGCATGGGCGACCCGCGTGAGGCTGTCGAGAATCAATAGAACGCTTTTGCCTCTTTCGCGAAAATACTCCGCGATCGCTGTGGCATATTGCGCAGCGCGAAGCCGCAGGTTGGGCGCGTGATCAGCGGGCACCGCCACAACTACGATTCTTCCCAAACGCGGTCCTTGCATGTGCCGCGCAACAAAATCTGAGACTTCACGTGCGCGCTCACCGATCAAGGCAACCACGGTAATGTCTGCCACGGCATGGCCTGCGATCGTGTCGATCAAAACCGATTTGCCGACGCCAGAACCGGCAATCACCCCTAAGCGTTGTCCAACGCCCATTGTTGCGAGTGCATTGATAGCTCGAATACCACAATCAAAGCTATCGCTGACCGGCGCACGCTCAAGTGCGCTTTCCCGCTTACCTGCGAGCGGCCAGTGCTCCGTAAAGTCCAGCGCTGGCCCACCGTCGATCGGCTTACCAAGACCATCGACTGCGCGCCCCAGCAACGCTTCACCCACAGGAACTTCGCCTGGTCTACCGCTTGCTCTCACAACGGCATCGGGTCGCATCAGTACAGCATCACCAAGCAGCATCATCAGCGAATGGCCGCCGCGAAACCCGATAACCTCAGCCAAGCTTTCCGAGCCATCTTCGTGTTCGATCGCGCCGAGCGAGCCGATCGGGATCGAAAGGCCGGAGACTTCGAGCAGACCGCCGTCACACGCCACCACCCGCCCGGTTACGATCGGACCCCGTTCGACTTGCGCACGCCGCATGCGCACAAGTTCAAGTTGCAATTCCGCAATCATCCGCGAACAGCAGCGGCAATCGCCCGGCGCCATTCTGCCGGGCCTGCCCGAACAGCGCCATCCGGTCCGGCCAGCATGATCTCGCCGCGTTCAAGCAGAGAATCACTCACCACCTCCCAATCGCCCAGCGCGCCCTGATCGATTACGGCAAGGTCGTCGGGGTTAAGATGGAGCGAGCAGGACTGTGCTGCCGTCCCAAACCGCTGCGCCGCTTCCGCAACCCTCGATTGCAAAGCTTCGGGATCGGTCGCGTGCGTGCCCAAAGCGGCATCACACAGCGCAATGACAGTTTCAGTAAGCTCAGCCGACAGCGTATCAAGCGCGGCTTGATCGAGCGTGCGAAAGGCCAACCGCAGGGCTGCGTGCTTGTGCTGGTCTTGTTCCGCTTCAGCAAGAGCCGCCGCCCGGCCAACAGCTTCTCCTTCTGCATATCCGCGATCCCACTCGCTCTTCTCATGGGTTACGGCTGGAGCAGGTGCACTCGCCTCTTTCTCGGCTTCTGCAGGTTCTGGTTTGGCACGCGAGAAAGGCGATGTCGGATCGAACTGCGTGGGCTCGCGCGCAGCTGCGATCCAACTTGGCATGGACGCATCACTGGTCGCGAGACTATCAACCCAACTAGACGAACTCGCCATCGTCGGCCCCGATTACAATTTCACCTTCGTCCGCAAGCGAGCGCGCCAGTTCGACAATTTTGCGTTGGGCGGCTCTTACTTCGCTAAGCGCCAAACGCCCACGCAGCTCGATCTCATCGCGGATGCCATCAGCGGCGCGGCTAGACATGGCAGCGAAGAACGGTGCGCGCTCCTCTTCGGTCAGGCCTTTGAGAGAATCGATCAACGCGTCGTTGTCTACGTCGCGGAGCAACCGGCCCATCGCCTGTGGATCGAGCTCGAGCAGCATTTCGAACGTGAACAATTGCTCTTCAATCTCTTGCGCGAGTTGCTCATCGCGCTGAGCAATGGCTGGGAGCACGACATTGCGTAGTTCGCCAGCTCCTAGATTGATGAGATTGGCCGCTTCGCGCGCTCCGCCGAGCGCTAGAGCATTGGCACCAAAGCTCGTACCGATCCGTTGCGATAGAAGCTGGTCGATCATGGCAATGGCCTGTTGGGAGATCGGTCCACTGCGCGCGATCCGCTCGACGACAGCCGACTGTTTTTCTTCAGGTAAGGAAGACAAGACCTCCGCAGCCGGTTCTGGATCAAGCATCAGCAGCAAGGCGGCAATCACTTGCGGATGTTCATCTTCAACCAGCTTCAGCAGGACACTAGGAGCGAGCCAACGCGCCATTTCAATGCTGCGAGGACGCGCTTCAGGCTCTATCCGTAGCATCATGCTTTCTGCCTTGGTCGGGCCAAGTGAACGCTCAAGCAGGGTGCGCACCTGATTGCTTCGATCGCCCGCCGGCATTATCTTGCGATCGGCTTCGCCGACAAAGTCTTCAAGCGCCTCAGCGATCCTTGCTTGATCGATTTCGCCAAGTGCGCACATCGCTGCGCCAAGCAGTTGCAGCTCATTCGGATCGAGGCGCCCGAGCAGCCCCGCTGCTTCGTCTTCGCCCAACAGCATAAGAAATACAGCCGCCCGATCAACGCGTCCAAGCAATGGTGCGGGCGCAGGCTGCCCTTCTTCAACATCAACGGTTTCGTTAGCGCTCATCGGGCGGGTGCCTCTTCACCTGACTGGGGGGCTTCGAGCATGCGCTGCAGCGCCTGCACGGCACGTTCAGGCTGACTGACAGCCAGCTGGCGCGCGAGTTCGACCTGTTGTGGAAGATCAGCGAAAGGCGCTTGATCAGCCGGATCGCTCGCAGTGGGAGCAATTTCAGCCTCACCTTCGCTTTCGCTCTCCAGCACCGGCACGTCCTCACCTTTTGGAGCCGGATCCTTGCGCATGGTTTTAAGCACAGGTCGCACAGCCAGGAACAGCACAAGCAGCACTGCCAAAAGCGCCGTGCCATAACGAATCGCGAGCGCAAACCATGGTTGCTCGTAAAACGCGATTGCAGCCACTTCAGGCGTTTCAAAAGCGCTTATAACCACCTGTACTTTGTCGCCGCGCGCTTCATCCGCGCCAACCGCCGCGCTTACCAGGTCGCTCAATTGCTCGGCGTTCAACGGCGCGGCCGCTTCAAGCGCTGCATCACTTACCGCAATCGCAACCGACAGCTTGACAAGCCCGCCAGGTCGGCTCGTCTTGACTGCTACCTCACGCCCGACTTCGTAACTGCGCTGGGTTGCCTTTTCGATATCGGTCGGTTGTGCAGCTTGGTCCTCGCCGCCCGTCGCTTCGGCTTCCGGATCAGGCGCTGCATCCACCAGCTCCGCGTCCGGTGGAGGGGTATTGGCAGTAACCCCCGGAATCCCGCCGACACCATTGCCTGCAACCCTGGTCGAGCTCTGTTCGCTCTCGCGGCGCACCACGCCAGGGCTGTCATATTTCTCGCTCGCCGAGGTTATATCAGTTTGGTCGAGTTCGACCTGGACCTGGCTGGAGAAATTCCCATCACCCAGCAACGGCATCAGCAGGCTGGAAACCTGATCGCGCAGCTTGGCTTCAAATTCGCGCTGCAAAGTGAGGCCATCAAGGACAGTTTCTTTCGCGGCTGAGAGCAAACGACCATTCTGGTCGACTACGCGGACAGAATCGGACGTCATACCTGGAACCGAAGCCGCAACCAGATTTACAATCGCTTCGACCTGTTCCTGGCTAAGCGAGCGACCGCTAACAAGCCGCACCATCACCGATGCGCTGGGAGGATTGCTTGTCCTAACGAATACCGAGCGCTCAGGCGTTGCAAGATGCACTCTAACCGCCTCAATCCCATCGATTTCCCGGATTGTAAGCATCAATTCGCGTTCGCGCGCGAGCCGCAATCGTTCACCTTCAAGGGTTCGGCTCGAGCCCAACGGGATTGTATCAAGCATCTCGGCAGCGCCTTGCGGTGCGGCCAGCCCTGCATCACTGGCGACGAGCATGCGCGCGCGGTAAACATCATCTTCTGCGACGCTGAGCGCACCGGTAGCTGGATCGATAACATAACTGATCCCGCCGCGCTCAAGGGTGTCAACCACTTTAGCCCGCTCGCCATCGCTCAGACTGGAGTACAGAATACGTTGCGGGCCCTGAGCGATCGTGAAGTACAGCATTGCAATGGCTGCGAGCGCGCCAAGACCAATGAGGCCGGGAAGCGCGCGCTTGAACGCCGGTTGGCGAGCAAAGTCGGCAACCGGTGCAGGCACCAAGTCGCGCCAACCCCCTATATTTGCCTCGCGCGCTGGTTCAAGCGAACCGCTTGCTCCTGTGCCCGCTTGATCGGCAGGCACAGGCACACTTGCATCGGCCACCTATCAGCCTCCCATTCGCATGATTTCTTGATAGGCAGACAGCAGCTTGTTGCGTACCTGGAGGGTCGCTTCGAAAGCGATGCCGGCTTCTTGGCGAGCCAGCATCACCTGCGCCACGTCCGTGACTTCGCCGCGCTCATAGGCGGCCTGCATTGTGCCTGAGCGTTGTTGCACCGCGCTCACCTTACGCAACGCTTGATCTAACGTGTCGGCAAAACCTTGACCTGTATTGACCTCGCCGGAAGCTGGTGTAGCGCCAGCGGTGCGCAGCTGTTGCAGCGCTTCATTGCGAGAGAGTACTTCGCGCCGAAGGGCTAACACGTCCTGCACGCTCAACATCGAACTCGCCGTTGTCATGCTTCACCCGCTTGTTGGATCAAGCCGGACTCGCGCATCGAGGCAAGGCGATACCGCAGAGTGCGCTCTGAAATGCCAAGGCTGCGAGCGGTGCGAGCGCGGTGCCCGCCATGGCTTTGCAGCGCATCAAGGATAGCCGCAGCCTCTGATCGAAAAGCCACTTCCGACAATGATCCGTTCTGCGAATTCTCACGCGCACCTTCGTGCGCTTTTGAAACGCCCCCGCCGATTGCACGGACCGGCTGATCGAACACGATATGATCTGCATCAATCGCGGCATCACCTCCAGCCAAGAGCAGCGCGCGGCGGATGACATTTTCAAGCTCGCGCACATTACCTGGCCATGCATGTGCTTCGAGCAGCGTGATGGCTTGAGGCGTGATCCAGACCGGACAGGCTTCTTTCGAACCTGACGAGGAAGCATGTCGCAGCAGCATGCCAAAAGCGAGCGGGGCGATATCGCCGGCTCTGTCTCGCAAGGCTTCCAGCTCCAGCGGGAATACATTTAGACGGTATAGCAAGTCCTCACGAAAGCGCCCTTGCGCAACCTCATTGGCTAACGTGCGATTAGTGCATGCGATGATCCGAACATCGATCGGGATCGGCTTTGTCGCGCCTAATGGCAACACTTCGCCTTCCTGCAGCGCACGCAGCAGTTTTGCTTGTAGCGCGAGCGGCAGTTCGCCGATTTCGTCAAGTAAGAGCGTGCCGCCATCGGCCGCGCGGAACAGGCCTTCACGCGCTTCCCCAGCCCCGGTAAACGCTCCTTTGCGATGCCCGAATAAAAGACCTTCGAGCATCGCCTCGGGCATGGCTGCGCAGTTTACAGCCACAAATGGACCATCCGAACGGCGCGAGAGCCGATGGACAAACCGTGCCAGCACCTCCTTGCCAGTTCCGGTTGGTCCTTCAAACAAAACCGGAATCTCGCTTGCTGCGATCCGCTCAGCCAGAGTGAGCATCGCGAAACTTCTGTCATCGCCCGCAATTGGCCAACCGCCGAACGCGGCGCATGCTAAGCAAGCAGCCCGAGCGATTGAAAGCTGATCTGCAGTGTATGCAAGCTCCAGACGAAACTTGCCTTGACGGGAAAGGCCGGGAGCGTCTGCGACATCAAGACTGAGTTCGATTCTGTCACCACTGCGGGCGTTTCCAAAAGGAGCGAACTCGCCCTGATCACCAAACGCCACACGGTTGCGCTGCCAAGACCGGCTTAACAATGGGAGAACCGGTTCCAGCAGTTCGCGATGACGCGGAGGCAGCGCCGTCATGCCAACGCAGCTTGCACTCGCAGCTGTGGAGCACTTTGGTTGGACAGTGTGTTCATCAATTCGGTTAGGCATCGGGCGACCCGGCGTGCTCATGTTCTCTCACCTCCATTGAAGTGGTGAGTTGAGATGGCTCCGGGCCAGCCAATATAGCGCAAATTTAAGCCCCCGTAGGACCCCCTAACCCCGCCGCGGCGCACCACCTAACGGCCCGCCATGCGATCGCGCTACGCTGCTGTGGTTTTTGGAGGATGGGTATGGATACCCCCTTAAACTTCGCTCCCGACGGTCGCTCTAAAGCTCAGCAGCGGCGGGTTTATCGTGCTGCACGATCACATGGGAGTTTTTGACCAATGTCTGTAATCAACACAAATATCTCAGCGCTGCGTGCTCAGAATGCGAGCATGTACGCTGACAAAATGCTCGGCGATGCGATGGAGCGTCTTTCGACTGGCCGCCGCATCAACAGCGCGGCTGACGATGCTGCTGGCCTTTCAATCGCCACCGGCTTCACGTCTGACATTCGCGGCCTCAACCAAGGTATTCGGAATGCCAGCGACGGGATCGCTCTTGCTCAGACCGCGGAAGGAGCGCTCGACGAGGTCTCCAACATGCTGCAGCGTGTGCGTGAGTTGGCGATCCAGTCACAGAACGGAACGCTGGATGCGACCGACCGCGGCTTTCTCGACACCGAAGTCACTGAGCTGGCGGCGCAAATCAACGACATTCTGACCAACACCGAGTTTAACGGGGTCAGCCTGTTCAGCACCACCAGCGGCACTGACGTTACTGTCGCCATTCAGATTGATGCGGGCCGTTCAGTAACGCTGACCAGCACCGGCATTGACGGAACCCTTATCGATGCAGCTGCCCTTGATGTCTCAACCGACGCCAACGCGGCCACCGCTGTCGGGAATGTCGATAATGCGCTGCAATCTGTGAATACTGCGCGTTCATCGCTTGGTGCGGGGCAGAACCGTCTCGAAAGCGCAATCAACAACCTGACGACGACTTCGACCAACCTCGCCGACGCGCGCTCGCGGATCGAAGATGCTGATTTCTCTCAGGAATCAACCGCGCTCGCCAAAGCCCAGATCCTGGGCCAGGCTTCAACCGCTATGCTGGCTCAGGCGAACCAGTCGCAGCAGAACGTCCTCTCCTTGCTGCGGTAATCGCCTAATTCCAAGCGCTCCCATGTTTCGGGGCGGTAGGGAAGCCCGGGGCCTAACGGCTCCGGGCTTTTTCCTCAGCAAGTCCAGCGAATGATCAACCGATTGACGCAGAGCGATCCTGCCAATCGATTACTTCTAGATAGTTGCGCAGCCGATTTTCCTCCAGCCGGGCGATCAGTGGATTGGCATGATAGGGCAGCAGAAATTCAGCGAGCGCAGTCGACCAGCTCGCGTTCGAATCGAAGATCACCCCAAGTCCCAGCACAGCCGGAACGTGAACATAAAATAGTGGGCGATCCGGAGTATCTGCCTGTTTCAGGAAATCCTCAACCGCGGTGAGCACCCCATTGCGCGGGCCTCCCGCTTCGAGCGCGACCGCGAAATTGCCCATCCCGCGCAAACCTCTGCCCTTTGCGACACCATCTTCTCCGAGCTTCACTCCATGGTCAAAGCTGTGCGGATGTCGCCAGCCTTTAGGAATACGCTCAGGCGCATAGTAAAAATCGCGGCGCGCGCATGGCCAAGAGACATCATGGAGAAAAGCCAATAGCGGCTGACCCGCGTTACGAGTGATCGTGTCGATCGCGATCAGCTCGTGATAGACTGTGTAATAATTGTGATCTCCATCGACAAACCAGGCATCCGCTGGTTTGCAGGTCTCCAGCGCTTCAAGACTGGGCAAAGCGATATGCCGGACCTGCTGCTGGCTCTCCGCCCACTCGGCAAACCCCGCTTGAGGCTCTGGATCGATACAGGTCAACGTGCCGTTCTGCTCGACGCAGCGTTCAGCCAGCATGCGCGACATCCCGCCAAACTCGCTTCCAATTTCAGTGATTGAGCGCACCTTAGCTTCATCGAGACACGGCAGGATTAAAGCAGAAAACTCAGCCATTGAATGGATTAGAAGGTCACTCATGCCGCTTCTCCTGCGATAGGCACAGCGGCGGAGCTCATCGGATCACGGCGGTCTTGCGGAGGCACCGCGACGGATAGCTCACGCAAACGCAGCGGGCGCAAGACAATCTCGATCATGTCAGCGGTTTCGCCAGGCTCTAGGCCTTGTGGACCAATCAGTATGACTCCGGTGCGCTCCGCGCATTCGAAGATACCAGGCGTGTGCTCAACCAAGCCATCGGCGACAGCCTTCAGTTGCCTCGGAGCAAAGTCGTTGTCGAGCCCGCCCTTCAACGTATCAATCGGTGAGCGGACAACACTGACGATCTCGACCCATGCGAACCTTGCGCCGATTTGCACCGCAATCGCGTCACCTTTCGGGCTGAGCGGAAGCCGTGCAACATAGTAGCCGTCATGGGTTGCGCGTGCTTCTAAAGGAAATGCAATGCTATCACTGCTACCGACATAAAATGCAGGGATTTGAAGTGGCTCACCAGAGTTGTCGGTATAGGTCAGCCCAAGTCCAAAACGCTTTTGAGCCAGCAGCGAGATCCGGGTGTTGATATCCTCATTGGCGAGTTCCGCTGGCAGGAACATTCGCGCTGAACCCTTCATGTAGAAGAGGCCTCGCCGGCGAAGACCTTCGCGGGCATGTTCCTCATCGAACAGCGGCACGATCCGCTCACTTCCCAGATTGACGTCGTGCTCGAAACTGGTGAGAACTTCGAGCTCATTGGGCTGAGGCAGAAACATGAACCGGGTGAGTACGCTCGCCGCGGTCTCACGCCAGCCCCGCTCAGCATGTCGGTTCTCTTCGCGGATTATCGGCTCGTCCAGCGCCGCCTTAGCGAAACCAATCGCCCCTTGCTGGACGAGTTCACGAATATCGCTTTGCCGACCTTTCACACCGCTTGCCTTGCGGATTGGCGCGCCGCTATCGCTATAGTCGATGACCGATCCCAACTCGCACGTCGCAAGCTGCTCGATTACTGCGACATTGCCACATAACGCTTCCAGTAATCCGGGATCGAAGTGGTTCGCATCAATCAATCCCGCTTTGTCGAGGCCGGTCGCTGTCATCTCTCGAGATAGCAGGTAACGCCCCGCCAGATGGACATTGAAGGCTTCCTTGAGCAAGCTGTCGATCTGGTTCTGGGCTGACCCGTTGTAGCCGAGATCAACAAGCATCAGCGTGTCGCCAGGCTGTGGATCAACGGCAGCGCGAACATGCTGGATCAAGCGCTCGGCAAAGCCGCGTGCACGTCTACGGGTCAGCTTCTGGCGCTTGCCGCTACGCAATTCGGCCAACAAGCGTTCGCTTGCCAAGACCATTTCTGCATCGCTTTGTGGTTTGCCCACACACTCAGCGATCTCAGTTTCGGTGAACAGCATTTGTCGCGCGAGCGTGGATGGATTGAGTCCGAATTCGAGCCCAACATGCCGATCGTAAACGCTCTTATCTGAGAGCGCTGCTGCGGTAGCAGCAAAGCGACTGACTTCGACCCTTGCGACGCTTTGGGCCGCGCCCGCTTGCTGATGAACCAGGAACGGAAGATGGCCATCGCGCAGCATAAACAGCCAGTGAACCGTGCCGCCACGTTGTGCGGCTAGTTTACTAGCTTCGCTACGCAACCACTGATCATAGGCATAAAAGACGGGGCCAAGCACTGTAAGCCCAAGCGCTTCAGCCGGATCATCTGTATTTGGCTCGCACTTGGCTAAAGCCGCGCGATGCATTTGAAGGCCGGCGACCGACGAGCGCACACCAGAACCTGCACTTCCGATAATCTGTTGGCAGGCCCGCTCCAATCGCAGCCTTTGGTGGGCTTTCTCGCCAAACTGCACCAGATGCAGCGCTGCCACTCCAAGGGCTTGCGAACTCTCGTAGTCAGCTACCGGATTATCACCGATATGCAGCGCTTCATGACTGCGGCATTTCATGGCCTTCAGCGCTTTAGCAAGCAAGCCTTCGCGTTTGCCGATCCCGGCCTCGCTTGATGCAAATACCCGGTCGATCAGTTCGCTCACTTCCGCTCCTGCGGCCGCGGAGATCAACTCGCGCAACTGACGCGCATCGAGATATGTGTCTGAAACAATTATCACCTTAAGCCCGCGAGCTTTGGCGGCACGCATCAATTCAACAGTCGGCGCGAACGCGAAGCAAGTCTGCGCTTCAAGCTGCGCCTCTTCGGCCAACGCCGCCTCAAGCTGTCCAGCACCAGCATTTGGCATGGCTTGTTGATAGATCGCTTTGAGACCGACTTCGTGCCTGCGCCGCCGCGTAAATTCCGCTTTGCGCGCATTCAGTTCAGCGGCAGAACGCTGCATTGGCAGCAGTTTTTTCAATCCAGCGAACACATCGCTCGGCAAATGACAGTCACGCCAAAGCAGAGTGTCAAAACAGTCAAGTGAGAGCAGCTTAATCCCTGCCGGGGCGCGCTCCAGAGCGTGAGGCAATTCATGCGGCAGGATCGTCTCGGTCATTTAGCTCTCCATTGGATCCAATCTGGTCTGGGAGCGAGAGCTACCGGGACATGGTTTACGGGGCTGGGGTAGCGGCCTCCGCTGTTTTCCCTACTTGCGCCACTGTACCGCGTCGCCGCCTAGCTGAGCCACGCTCCTGCTCAAGCAGCAACAACGAAATACGCCGGTTACGAGGGTCTGCAGGATTATCCGCCACCAGCGGCTCGCGGTCGGCCACGCCTTCGATCCGGGCGAACCGCTCAGCCGGCAAGCCATTAAGGATCAGCGCTTGTCGGGTCGCTTCCGCACGACCAGTCGAAAGCGACCAATTGTTGGCTACCAGGCCCGGGCGCCAGGGAAGCGAATCTGTGTGCCCGCGAAGGATCAGCGGGACCTGTTGCTGTTCGAGGATCGTGCCCATAACTTCAAGCAGCTCGCGCGCATCATCAGTCAGCACGGTCGTGCCGAGTGAAAACATCGAGAAATCGGCATCATCGACCAGATCGATCCGGATACCTTCCGGCGCTCGCATAACCCGCACTTGCCGAGCGAGATGCGCAATCTGTCTTCGTTTGGCGAGTTCCTTGTCGATCTCGTCGCGCAATTCCTTCAGCTTAGTCGCTTCAAGCTCGCCGCGCCCGCCGCCTTCAACGGGCCCACCGGTAACACCGCGCGGAATGGTGATCGTACGGGTGCCGGTTTGCCCTGCTGCATTGGGATAGTTGTCAGCATCGGTGATGGAACTTCCCCCCAGCATACCATTTGCCCCGGCGCTTTGCTGGCGCATCTTGACCAGCGTCGGAGTGAAATAGTCTGCAATCCCCTTGCGCTGATTTTCCTCGGTTGCGCCAAGCAGCCACAGCAGCAAAAAAAACGCCATCATTGCGGTGACGAAATCGGCATAGGCGACTTTCCAGGCACCGCCATGATGCCCGGCTTCTTCAATCGTGATCTTTTTAACGATGATCGGGGCAGGCGGGGCCGCCGCGCTGTCGGTTTCGGCCATTTTTAACGGCCTCGCATCATATCAAGCAGATCGGTAAGCTTTGGCCGGTGTGCCGGGGGCAGACCCGAGCGTGCCGCTTCAAGCACCAGCGGCTGCGGATAGCCATGAAGGCTGGCAACAATCACTTGCTTGATCGAATGGAAGATCTGCTGGTCATGGGTGTTGATCTGTTTTAACCGGCTCGCCATTGGGCCGGTAAATCCATAAGCCAACAGCACGCCCAGAAACGTCCCGACCAATGCACCGCCAATCATCTTGCCGAGGATTTCCGGCGGCTCATTGATCGAGCCCATGGTCTTGATCACGCCAAGCACTGCTGCAACGATCCCCAATGCGGGAAATGCGTCAGCAAGCGACTGAATAGTATGTGATGGCTCGTCCATCTCGTGAAGCTGGGTCTTGATCGCATTGTCGATCACGTCTTCGACCGCGTGCGTATCGAGCGTGCCCGATGAGACCACCATCAATGTGAGCGGATCACAGATGAGATTGCGTACCGCTTCATCTTTTTGCAGCTTGGGATACTCGCTGAAGATGGTTGAGTTTTCAGGATCCGTGACGTGGCTCTCCAAAGCAACCGCGCCTTCAGAACGCAGCAGCTTCATAAGTTTACTGGTCAACGCAATCGCATCGATGTGATCCTGATCGGAGTATTTGGGGCCTTTAAAGACCTTGCCTAGGCCACCGCCGAGCAATTTGATTTCGTGCATCGAATTGCCGATCAAAACGGCACCAAGGGCTGCGCCGCCAATCATCATGAACTCAAGCGGGAGCGCAGCGAGGATCGGCCCCATAGAGCCGCCCGCAAGCGTAAACCCGCCAAATACCATAATGAGGAGAACAACAATGCCGATCGCAGCAAACACTTGCGCTTACTCCTAGAGACTGACTGCGCGCACTAAATCGCGTTAAACAGGGTGAGTGTGCTGACCCGCGCAAAGCTGGCTTGGCTGGCTTCAAGCGCTGTCAGTGTCTGCTGCAGGCGAGCCAGCGCATCGGCAAGTTCTGTATCGCCGACCTCAGAGCGTTGTTCAGCAGTTGCAATGGCCCGATCAGCTTGGTTTTGCTCAATCACTTCCACCCAAGCGAGTCTAGTTCCCAGCACGGCCTGATTGCGTGAGGCGGCGTCCAAAGCGGCATCGAGCCCATCAATCGCAGCAACCGAAGCAGTCGCTGGATTGCCCGCATTCCCGCGAAAGGCGTCAACCAAATCAGCTAGAACCGCGAAGGTTGTCGTAGGTGCGCCGTTCAATTCGAATTCAAAGACTTCCGGACCCGTCACGCCGCGTTCGATCTCGGTCCCCGATGCAACCGGGACAGCGCCATTTTCATTATTGCCGTTGTAAACCACGACACCTGCCGCATCACGGATATAAGCCGGACCAGCGGCAGTCCCAGCAAACAAAGGTTCACGCGTCAGCGTCAGAGAATTCGCCCGGTCGAACAGTTCCTCGCCCAATTGCTCCAGCTCTTCAGCAACAGCCGCGCGGGCAACTTCATCGAGCGTATCGTTGCCGCCGCGGATCGCGAGTTCCCGAGCACGAATGAGCAGATCGGCAACGCCGCCCACTTCATCAGCTGCAAAAGTCAAATCCTGCGCGAGTTTAGCAGCGTTTTCTTCTTGGATATCGGCGAGCGTTTCAACTCTGGTCAACGCCCGTAAGCGCGACGCAGCAGCTGGATCTTCAGAGCCTCGCTCGATCCGTTGACCGGTAGCGATCTGGTTTTGCAAGCGCTCGAGCGCATCGCGCAAGCCATTCATCTGGCTGAGGGAGCGCTGGTAATAGGCCCCGGTGGAGGTGCTGACAGTGGTCATCGTGATTGAGCTCCTCGACTATCTCAGATTGAGAACGGTATCGAATATGTCGACGGCAACCTGGATTACGCGCCCATTGGCTTCGAATGCCTGCTGCAAGCGCACCAGATTTGCCGCTTCATCATCAAGATTGACCCCAGTTTCGGCGAGCAATTGCCCTTCAGCTGCTTGAGCCACAATCTCCAGACCTTCACGCCGCGTTTCTAGCCCGGCCGTGCGACTTGAGAGACCCAGCAACATAGTGTCGGCGCCTGCAATCGGACCAGTGCTGGCACCGATCGCGTTTATAAGATTGCCGAGCGTTGTCGTGTCTCGGCTGCCAGCAGGGGCACCTGCCGGCGCAGTTGCGAGCTGTTCACCGGCCGTCAGTGCTAGAGTGATCGTCCCTGCAGACGATCCTGCGAATAAAGGCTGTCCCGGCGAACCGTCCAGTTCTGAGCCACTGGCTTGCGCAGAATTGCTGCTTGAGATCACAACTGCAGCAATGTCATCAAGTTCGGTTTGCAAGCCTGCTTGGTCCAGCAAGGCAGCGGCTCGCCCAACCATTGCGCCGCTGGTTGGATCTGCTGGTTGCCCGTCGACTGCGAAAGTGACTGTGCCATCGGCGGCAAAGGCTGCGCTGATGGCGCTTGAGGTGCCGCCGCTAACGAGCACCGGACTTGGCGTTCCGGTCAAACGCACTTCCGCTGCGCCGGTCTCTGCAAAGGTCACGCTTACGCCGAATTGTTCCGAGATCGAGCGCAAGGACGCATCGCGCTGATCGAGCAACGACGCGCGTCCGGCTGAGCCCTCGCGTGCTGCTACAAGATCGCGATTGATCCGGGCAAGCTCGTCGAGCTCAACCTGAAAGCTCTCAAGCTCGGCGGTAACGTCTGCTTGGACCAGCCGCCGAGTTTCGCTAAGCGAGCGATCCGCAAGCTGAAACGTGTTGGCCAGCTGGCGTGCGCTTTCGAGCGTCACCGTGCGTAGCGTCGGATCGGTTGGATCGCTCTCCAGCCTTACCAAGGCAGCTTCGAACTCGACCAGAGTTTCGAACAGGCGCGACTGTTCAAGTGCGGTTTCTGCACCCCGCATTCCGACTAATTGCGCTTCGGTACGGGCGAGGTCAGAGCCGGCATTGCGAGCCTGGATTTGGACCAATTCGCTCTCACTGCGGGATACGCCGCCGATCCGCACGCCGCCTAGCGAATCTGCCGAGTTCACGCCGATGGTCGCGCTTCCGACAAATTCAGATTGGCTCAGCGCACGGCGAGCATAGTCAGGGTTTGAAGCATTGGCGATGTTCTGCGCCGTCAGTTCCAGACTGGCGCGCGCAGCCGCGGCGCCGCTTCGACCGATATTGATAATGGCGACGGGCATTAGTCAGTCCTTTCTGCCGGAAGATATTGAGCGAGCTGCTCTTCAATGCTGCGGGCAAAGCCAAAACCGCCAGAATTTGCGGCGATCTCAGCGAACTGTTCATCGCGCATTTGCGAAAATTGCTTCATCGCGCCGCCGGTCAACGGGGTCTCCTCGGCAAAGCTCGTTGCCCGCGCGCTTTCAAGCATCTGACGCACCATGATCGCTTCAAACCCTCTCGCAGCTTCACGCAATTGGAGGCGTTCGGGCGACAGGCTCGGCGTCCCTTCAGTAACTGGGTCTGAAATTGTCATCACAGCACCACCATTTCGGCCTGCAACGCGCCAGCTTGCTTCAGACTTTCGAGGATCACCACTAAATCAGCAGCGCCCACGCCTAGCAGATTAAGTGCATCGACAATCTCACTAAGGCTGGCTGCGCCTGGCATCAGCGCAACCCGGCTTTCCTGCTGTTCGACTGTGATGTCGCTTTGTTCTTCGACTGCAGTAACGCCATTGCCGAAGGGTTCGGGTTGAACCACTCTGGGCGCCTCATCGATCCGGATTACCAACTTGCCGTGGCTGACAGCAGCGGGAGCAAGCCTCACTGCTTGATTGATCACCACTGTGCCAGTTCGGCTGTTGACGATCACTTTGGCCGCGACTGGGGCAGGCTGCACTGGCAGCATCTCGATCTCGGCGAGCCTTGCTGAGCGTTCGTCGTTACCGAACGGCAATGTAAGTTCGATGCTGACCCCATCGGCAATCTTGGCCATTCCGGGAAAGCGAGAATTCACAGCATCGCGTACCCGTGAGGCAGTCAGAAAATCGGCCTGATGCAAGTTGAACCGCAAGCTTGGGGTCTGCTCGAACCCGGTGGCAACCGCGCGTTCGACTGTTGCGCCATCAGCAATACGCCCCACGGTTGCGACATTCACGGTCAGTTGTGAGCCATCACGCCCCGAGACCCCAAGTCCGCCGACCGCCACATTGCCTTGTGCCATCGCGTAGATCTGGCCATCGGCGCCATAGAGCGGGGCCAGAACCA
The DNA here is from genome assembly GCA_039027955.1 of Pseudomonadota bacterium. Lineage (GTDB taxonomy): Bacteria > Pseudomonadota > Alphaproteobacteria > Sphingomonadales > Sphingomonadaceae > Erythrobacter. Next base: position 45,406 of record JBCCJD010000014.1, on the reverse strand, counting down.
GCGCGCCGCCGCGCAAAGAGCGCGCCTGCCCAAGCGTCGACACAGTGATGTCGATCCGCTGTCCGGGCTTAGCAAAGGCTGGCAATTCTGCCGTGATGATGACTGCGGCTGCGTTACGCAGATTGGGGCTCACACCCGGAGGCAATTGCAGGCCAAGCCTTCCCGACACGCCGCGCATGGCTTCGGTGACATAGGCGAGGTTATCATCGCCTGTCCCTTGCAGCCCGACGACCACGCCATAGCCAGTAAGCTGGTTAGCACGCAGGCCTTCGAATTGACCAAGATCGCGAATCCGCTCAGCCGCAGCAGCGCTTGGCGTCAATACGCAGAGCACGACTGCAAACAGCGCGAGTAATTTAGGCAGATTGGTCATATCGCGCGCTCCTCGTCCCGGTTCAAAACGGCGAAATGAAGTTGAAGAAGCGCGCAAGCCAACCGGGCCTACTTGCCTGTTGGACACTGCCTTGACCGGAATAGATGATGCGCGCGTTAGCGACTTGCGATGACGGCAAACGGTTATCGGCATCGATATCGATCAGGCGGATACGGCCGGCAAACTGCACCCATTCCTCTCCTTGACTGAGCGACATCTGTTTCTCTCCAACCACTTCGGCGGTGCCATTGGGATAGATCGCGGCGATTGTAACTGCGACTGTGCCGTTCAACTGACTTTGCTGCGCAGCACTTCCACTGCCTGAGAACGACCCTTGCCCGGCAGGATTAAGGGCGTCGGGATTAAGGAAACTGAGCGGCCCAGCCGTTGGCGGAGTTATCGAAAAGGCCCCATTACGCGATGTATCGCCCGCCGTACTCTTGGACGTGCTGGTGCTTTCCACCAGCACGATTGTGACCATATCGCCTAAGCCGCGCGCGCGTGTCCCGGTGACCAGCCCAGCATAGCCTTGGCCGGCCTGGTAGATTGATCCACGCGCTTCGGTAAGACCAGGCTGAGCAGCGAGATTGGCGGGTGAGGCTGAAGTGATGGGCGCTGCCGGCGGCGGCGGCGCGGAAAATCCAACCTGCCTCGCGCTGCCCGCCCCAAGGCAAGCTGCCAGCGGCAGCGCCAAGACCGTTGCAATCCAGGTTTTCCCGGTGCTTCGCCCGATCATAGTCAGGTCGATCACAAGGTTTGATTGGCGTTGCGCAGCATTTCATCGACTGCGCTGACCATCCGTGAATTGATCTCATAAGCGCGCTGCGCTTCGATTATCTCGACCAGTTCCTCGACCACATTAACATTCGAGCCTTCGAGCATACCTTGGCGCACTTGCCCACGACCGAACTGGCCAGCGACCCCAAGTTCAACTGGACCGCTTGCAGCGGTCTCCACCAGAAAGTTGTCGCCAATTGCGCGCAGCCCTGCCGGATTGACGAAGTTTGCAATCTGCAACTGACCCAATTGAACGGGCGCAGCTTGCCCTGGCTGATTGGCGCTTATGGTCCCATCCGGCGAGATCGCAATCGCGTCCACACCCTGCGGGATCTGCACCGGAGGCGTCACCGCATAGCCTTGTGTGGTAATCAGCTGGCCTTGCGGCGATAGCGTGAAGTTGCCCGCTCGCGTAAACGCAATCTGCCCACCTGGCGGCAACTCAACCTGGAAGTAACCAGGCCCGTCAAGCGCAAGGTCAAGCGAGTTGCCGGTCTGGCTCAGCGTCCCCTGGCTTTCAATCCGGGACGTGCCCAGCACTTGAACTCCGGTGCCGAGATTGAGACCAACCGCATACGCTGTCTGATTGGTCGAGTTTTGGCCAGCGACCCGCTGTTCCTGATAAGCCAGCGTGGCGAAGTCGGCGCGGTCGCGCTTAAATCCTGTTGTGCTGACATTCGCGAGATTGTTCGCGATCACGCGTATTCGAGCATCTTGGGCCTCAAGCCCGGTGCGGGCCACATGCAAAGCGGAGGTAGGCATCTGGTGATTCCTCGGATTGGTGGAGTTAAGGTTACCGCAGCGACATCAGCCGTGCGCCAGCCTCATCGAGTTCACTGGCTGTGCTGATGATCTTTGCGCGCTGCTCGAACGCGCGCTGCGCTTCGATCATGTCGACCAGCGTTTGTGCGGTTTCGACATTGGATTGCTCGAGCGCGCCCGTGCTGACTTTGGCGGTTGGGTCAGGGGGTAGAACGCCGCCGCCAGGAACTTTGAGAAAGCTGTCGATCCCTTTGGCAAGGAAACTTCCTTGGGCCGAGACAAGCTTTATCTGGTCGACTTGCTGCGGTGGTTGGCCAGGGGTCGTAGGATCTTCTGCGAGCACAGTACCATCGCCGCCGATTGAGATGCGAAAGCCTGCCGGCACCGTGATCGGGCCGCCTTGTCCAAGCACAGGGAGCCCTTCGCCATTCTCAAGCACGCCGGTAGCAGATACGCGTAAGTCGCCCCGGCGCGAATAGACCTCCGCACCGACCCCAGCCGCGCCGGGAGCCTGATACGCGATTAGGGCTTCGCCTTGCACGGCGAGATCGAGCGGCTGGCCAGTGGGATTGACCCGCGATGGAGCCATATCCGCACCTCTCACGTTGCCGCGGGCAAGGGCGCGGGCTTCGATTGAGCCATCGCGCAGAGTCGCAGGCGTGACTGCGAACACCTCTTGGCGAAAGCCGGGCGTGGACGAGTTGGCCAGATTGTTGGCGACGGTCCGCTGGCGGTCCATCGCGGCGTTCATGCCCGTCAGCGCAGTATAGATAAAGCGATCCATGGCTCAGAGCTTTACCGCTGGAGGTTGAGCACGGTCTGCTGGATCGCCGTCGCCGTATCGATTGCCCGAGCGTTCGCCTGGAAGTTTCGCTGAGCGGTCAGCAGCGCGACCAATTCCTCCGCGAGATCGACATTCGAGCGTTCCAACGCACCGCTGAACAATTCTCCATAACTGCCGGTTCCTGGCTGACCAAAGTTGGCCTGGCCGGATTCGCCCGAGGCTTCGTATTTGGTCTGACCAATCGGGCGCAGGCCAGTTGTGGCGGCAAAGCTGGCCAAAGCGACCTGCGAGACCGGTTCAGCTGAGCCGTCTGAGTAAACCGCCGTGACGATACCCGTATTGCCGATCGATACGCTTACCAGATTGGAGCCAGCAGCATTAGTTGTTGGAATACTGATCGTCGCTGGCACGTTTGAAGTTGCAACGCCGTTTGCATCCACCGGAAATGCTTGGACGAAGTGATCGCTGGCATCAAGCAGCGCGCCGCTCGCATCGATCCTTAGATTGCCATTGCGGGTGTAGGTCTCAGACCCGTTATTGGGATTGATTGTGGTCAGAAACCCGTCGCCATTGATCGCCAAATCAAGGCTACGTCCGGTCTGCTCCAGCGCTCCAAGAGAAAAGTCCTGTGTGATCGATAACACCGAAGCCCCGATCCCCGGTGTAAGCCGCGGATCAGTGCTTGATCCAGCGGCGACCAAGTCCGCGAAGGCCGCGTTGCTCTTTTTGAAGCCGACCGTTTCGGCATTCGCGATATTGTTGGAGATCACTCTGAGATCGGTTTCAGCATTGCGCATACCGCTCAGCGAAGTTGAAAAAGACATTTAGGCATACTCCTGATGCGCTTGGGAAAGGGTTAGGAAATGGCCGCAATCGGCTGGTTGATCGGAGAAACTCCCTCTGAGCCACCATTAGTGTTAGCCGCTTGAGCGGCCGCTTCAGCAGCAGCTTCGGCAGCCGCAGTGGCCGCCTCTGCAGCGGCTTGCTGTGCGGCAATCAACGCATCGAGCTTGGCTGAGATGTCTTCCAGCGTCGCGCCCGATTCACTGGTTGCCGCAAGCGACGAGAACTGCGCCATCTGCGCCAGCATCTCCTCATTGTTGACCGGTTCAAGCGGGTCCTGAAAAGTCAACTGGGTGGTCATCAGGCGCAGGAAATCACCTGAATCTAGCGCTCCAAGTCCATTGGAATCGGATAATTGTGACGGCGTGTTTAAGCGATCCAGGGTTGCCTGGAGTGTAGGGTTCTGGGTGCCCGAAAGCGGTGTAGTGGCCATGTTCAATTGCTCCTCAAAGTGTCCAACATGAGCTGCTTGGCGGTTTGCAGCGCCTGTACGAGGTTCTGATACTGCCGAGCGCTTTCCATGATCTCGACCATCTCCGCCGTCTCATCGACGGGAGCTTCGAAAACATTGCCATCAGCATCCGCTAGCGGGTGGTAGGGATCGTATCGCTTGGTCGGTGCGGTATCCTCGCGCACCAGACCTTCGCTGTGCATGCTGGCGAGACCGGATGCACGATCGAGCTCGGTGGCAAAGACCGCGCGGATCGGACGATAGGCTTCGGCTTCGGTCCGCGTGACCGATCCGGCGTTAGCGAGGTTGGACGCCGCGGCATTCATCCGGACCAATTGGGCTGACATCGCCCGCTCAGTTAGCCCAAACAAGGTCATGCGTGCATTATCAGGCATACTCATTCACCTTTTAGCGCGCGGGTGAGAGTGTTCACTTTGCCTTGAACGAATGCGAGCGTCGCGCTGTAGGCAACGGCATTTTCGGTAAAGGCAATCTGCTCGCGCCCTAACTCGACAGTATTTCCATCAAGGGAGGGCATTGTTGGAAGGCGATAGACAAAATGCCGCTCAGAACCGAACGGGACTGATCCGCTTGTGAGCTTGTCTTCAAGCGCCGCCGCGAAATCGATGTCGCGTGCCTTATATCCCGGAGTTGCAGCATTGGCGATGTTCGATGCCAACAGGCCCATACGCTGCGAACGCAGTTCCAGCGCTGCGCCATGGATACCAAAGATCTGCTCATTCACGGCCTTCAAACTCCCTATCTGGATGCACGAAGTGATCCGCTCACTTGATCTGCAGAAAGCGTGCCAAAAGATGGAACGAGCCTAGGATTGGGCGTGACCCGCCGATGGCGGGCACCGCGCGCGGTTGCCGCGGCAGTGGCTTGCCGGAGCAAGGCAAGTTCCTGCATCTTGGGGCACGCACTTTAGCTTTCTGGAGGGAAGGCAGCGCTTAACCTCAGCCCTTACCTGCCCGTTCTACAGGAGAGACTTGGACGAGGGGGAGTTTGCAGCGCGATGACACAGCAAATGGCGACCATGCTTGATCCTGGTGCCTTGACCATTGTTCTTGCCGGAACGTTTCTGGCGACGCTCGCGCGCTGCGGTTGGCACGATCTGCGGGCTGCATTCACAGCGCTGCGTAAACTCACTCAAAGCAGTTTTGATGCGGCTGGCAATCGCAAGTCGTTGGCAAAGACAGTCCGCGAAATCGCGCTTACCGGGCCGCTATGCGCCGATGTGCCGATGCCGCCTGATCCCTCTTTGGCGCGCCTGGTAGCAGCGTACTTGAAGGCCTCGTCGCTGGATGTGCTACACAGCGCTAAGCGGTCCGAACGCGCGAACCGTGAGATTGCCCGGGCGCAAGCAGTGCGCACCTTTGAATATGCAGGCGAACTCGCGCCCGTATTCGGTCTGGTGGGAACTTTGTTTGCGATCACGCAATTGGCTCCGCTCGCCAATGCAAGCCCGGTTGAGATCACCATGGAAGCGATTGCTACCGCCGTCCTCTCGTCACTCTATGGCGTGCTCACCGCACACCTCATCTGCATTCCGATCGCCCGTGCGATCGAGCGTCGAGGCGAGCGTGAAGAGGCAGCACGTGAAGAACTGATCGAATGGTTTGATGCCCAGTTAAGCCCGCCACGTCGGGAGCCTTCACTCGGGTACTCCAAAAACATCCGGGAAGTGGCATGATCAACCGGTTCGGCGCTGGCTGGCAACTGATCCTCGCAGATCTCGCTTTAATCCTGTTCCTCCTTACACTCGCCGCATTAGCCGAGAGTTTGGACGCTGATAAAGCGTTGGACGGCGAAACAACCCGGCTGTCCTTGGGAACAGAAGCTCCGGTTCAAGCCGTATATCGGGCAGGCCCTGAGGTGATGCCATTTGCCAATTGGCTCGCGAGCCAACCCAGCGACCCTCGCGTCAGTTTAACGATCTACGCGCGCTACACGCCGGAGGACGAAGCGACGATCTGGCAGCAAACACGCGCCATGGTGTCGGCAGCCAGTGATTATCAGTTCAGATTTCGGGTGGTCGTTACCGCTGGAACGAGCTCAGATATTTCAGCCAGCCTCGCTTATGATCTGCCTAGCGAAGCGCAGACGCGTGTCCGCTAAGCCGTCATAATCTGGTTTCGACCGCTCTCTTTGGCTTGATAAAGCGCTGCGTCTGCATCGGCCAAAGCAGCGCGAGGATCGCTACCCTCTTTGATTTCGGCGATTCCTCCTGAAAAAGTAATCTTGCCAAACGGCCGTCCGCTTTCACGATTCATCAGCTGCTTTGCTGCTTGCGCGCGCCTGATCCCATCAAGTTTGCGCCACGCGGCATCTTTATCAAGGCCATAGAACAGCACGACAAACTCCTCACCGCCATGTCGAGCGACAAAGCACTGATCGCTTGCATTTTCACTCAGGATGTTTGCGATCGCGCAAAGGACCCGGTCGCCTGCATCATGACCATGATTATCATTGATGGCCTTAAAGTGGTCGACATCGCAAAACGCAACGCAAAGCGGCTCACCGCGAGATTTGGCACGTTCAACAGACGTAACCAACCGGCGCTCGAACGCGCGCCTGTTGGGCAGCCGGGTGAGGTGGTCGATATCCGCCTCCATCCGTGCCTTGGCAAGGTTTTCGCGAAGCTGCTCCGTCTCCGTCTGGCTCCGCTCCATTGCCGCTTCGGCTTGCTCGATCCGCTCAATAACGGTGCGCGAAAGCCCGATGACCCGGCTCATTTCGGATTGACCGGCAGAGGCAATCTGGGAAGTTTCGAACGCCTCGAGTTCAGCTCCTATCGCTCCGCGATGATCGCTTGTCTCGTCTTTCGCTGACTTCGCAGTCTGTGCAAATCTGATTAAAGAATATTCTAATTGATCCATCAGATTTTCAAGTTCGTCGATCCGATTATTTGTATCAGGATCAAGCCGAACGACGGTATCAAGCCAGCGCTGGTCAATTGGCTCGCCCGAAATCTCGCGCGTTGCAAAAAGCTCGGCGAGTTCTGCGTTCGATCCTGAAAGCGCGCTACAAATCGCAGCCAAGTTTACGCTGCTTATTTCAAGTTGGTGCCTAAAAACGAAGTTTGCGATGCGCTCGAAGAGATCCCGCCGAGCCTGTTCAATTCGCGACCCAAACGGCGCATTTTCCGCGGCGCCTGACCCGGTTAATGCAAGCGCCTGTTGTTCGGCATCGTAAACACCCGACATGCTTATTTGGCCCTGTTTTCCTTTTAACGTGCTAGAAATTGCTAATTGATGCTCGCCTAAGATCGAACTGCGGCGCCAAACCGTATTACCCCCTAGCTTTGCCTCCGACAGGAACCACTCAAACGCCCCCGGCCCGCCTTCATCGAGGCCATTCTGAAGGAATACCCCAGCGGCATTTGGCACAAAGTTTGCTGCCGCTTCTGATTGGAAACTGAGTCGCACCCAAAGTCAGTCGCCGAAGATGCAAGGCAACATCTGCCTCTCTTTTGGACAAGGAAACGCCTTATGCCAAGATTAGTTAATATGATTTATTTTTCGCCAGTGGCGCTCATCATGTTTTTGCCCATCTATGCCCCCGCGATAGGTGCCAGCAGTGCAGAGTTAGAGCACACAACTCCTCAAGCCATTGATCGCGCTGTCGAGGCTTTTACGGGGAGCAAAATCGGAGAGACTGGAGGCGCTCGCATGGCGGCTGATCCTCGCTTGAAACTCGCAGAATGCGCCTCGCCGCTTCAAACCTCCTGGCATGGCGAGAACAAGACAATGGTGCAGATCGAATGTGCGGGCCCCGCCCCATGGCGCATCTTTGTCGCGCTTCGATCCAAATCGAAGGTCCCCGTCTCTAAAGCGACTGCGCCACTGGTAAAGCGCGGGGACCCCGTGACCGTTCTGGTACGTGGCCGCGGCTTTTCTGTACAGCAGGCCGGAGAGGCGATGGAATCAGGGCGCGCTGGCGACTGGATCGGAATTCGTACAGCGCGCGAGACGAAGCCTGTTCGCGCGCGGATTGAAAGCCCTGGGCTCGCGGTAATACCAGCTACCTAGTGCGATCATTCCAAAGTCGCACTCAAGCCTCTTAAATCATCGTAGCGCTCGCCGTTCTATGAAGCGCGAACCAAGTTGGAGAAACCCAATGCCTTCTTTCGAACTAAGCAAGCTACCTGGGGTCACGCCCCCGCGAGCGCTGTCCGAAAGCGATCGGACGCAGCTTGCCGCTTCGCGTGCAGCACGCGGTGTTAACTCAAGCGAAACTGCCGAACAGCCAGGGGTTGCGCTCGAAATCAGCGCGCCGACAAATGCTCTCGAAGTGCCTTTCGACAACGATCGGGTAAGTCAAATCCGTGAGGCTCTGCGTGACGGTAGCTATCCGCTCGTGCCTACTGAAATTGCTGATGCCATCATCGCTGCAAGAGTAGGATTCGGCCTCGACACATGAACCATTGTCAGGAAGACCTTTTTGTGGAGCCAGCCGACTGCCTCCGGCAAATGATTGCCGTGCTTGAACGCGAGCGGCAAGCGCTTGCCCAACTGGACGCAGATGATCTTTTTGAGATCGCGCATGCCAAAGCGAGCCTGTGTGATGTGTTGGCTGCGAAGGGAGAGGAGACGATCAACCAGGAGGCGAAGGCGCTGGCGCAAACCGCCTATCAATTGAACGAAGTTAATCGTCGGGTGCGAAATTTGCTCGCTGCAAACATCGCGGCAAGGATTGAGGCGCTCGGAGGTCAGAGGCGAGACACATATCTCGCGAGCTTTGCACAAGCCTAATTGGGCATCGACCCACGTTTGGCACGTCGGTTGCAGAGGCAAAAGAAGCGCGCAGCTAACTGGCTGCAAACCACTTTGCCAGCAACCAGGCCCCGCCAGCGATGACACAAACCTACGTACCCGCATCATTTCCATCGACAGCAGTAACAAACGTCGTTGAGACAGCACCCGCTCGAGACCGACTTCGTCGTGATCTCAAGACATTGTCCGGACACAGCGCGGGTGCATCTTCTGCAAATCAGGTTGAACAAGCGATCGCTGACGCTGCTCGGCGAACCGGTATCGACTTCGGCTATCTGCTTGCTCAGGCCCGCGTAGAGTCCTCGCTCAACCCGTCTGCGAAAGCGGCAAAATCGAGCGCCAGCGGATTGTATCAATTCATCGAGAGCACTTGGCTCGACACACTTAAACGGCATGGCGATCGGTTTGGCCTGACCGATACGGCACAGCAGATAAGCTTGACTGACAATGGCACTGCTTTCGTCTCCAACACTGAACAGCGCGAAGCCATCCTGGCATTGCGTGCCAATCCGCAGATTGCCTCGCTCATGGCGGCGGGTCTAGCGCAAGACAACCGCGGGCTTCTCAAGCCGGTCCTTGGTCGCGAGCCGACCCATAGTGAGCTTTACCTTGCCCATTTCCTTGGAGCAGGCGGCGCAAGCCGCTTTCTGACGGAAATGAGAGATGATCCATCGCAAACGGCGGCGGACTTATTTGCGAGACCAGCAGCCGCCAATCCTCGCATTTTCTATTCCGAAAGCGGTTCGCCGCGAACGCTGGCCGAAGTGCTCAACCATCTCACTGACAAGCTCCAAGTGGCTGGTGCCGTAGCGGTCCCGGTCAATCGAGCAGACTACAGTTCCGAAGCGCCACGGAGAGCTTCAGCAAGCGCTTACTCTACTCGTTTTAGCGCTATTCCATCTCCCAGGCAAAGCACGGGGCAAAGCGGCAGCGCTGCTGTGTCAGTTCCCGCGCTCGGCGTACCGCCCATGCGATCGCCTGTAAAATCTCTGAGCACCGATCCCACTAGCTTTACGCCAATCTCGCAAGTGCTGCGCGACATGATTGGCGAGACTGCTGCGAACAATGGTGAGGCACCTGTCAAAAAACCGCAGATTGAACGTGCCTACCAGCGATTGAAGGCCTTCGGACTATGACCGGACAATCGCTCGCGAACTCCCAGATGCTACAACGTTTGCGCGAAGCCCCTGCGGCAATGGCCCTGCCGTTCGGGATTTTCGCGCTATTCGTGTTGATGGTGCTTCCGATCCCACCGGTGCTGCTTGACATCATGTTTGTACTTAACATTGCGGTCGCGATCGCAGTGCTAATGGTTGCGCTTAACGCGCAAACGCCGCTTGATTTCTCCTCCTTTCCATCAGTTCTGCTGTTCGCGACATTGCTTAGGCTGTCGCTGAATGTCGCTTCGACCCGGATTGTGCTGGTCAACGGCCACGAAGGTGGCGCAGCAGCTGGTGCGGTGATCGAAGCGTTCGGGCAATTTCTTGTCGGCGGCAATTTCGCAGTCGGTCTGTTCGTTTTCACGATCCTTTTGATCATAAACATGATCGTCATCACGAAAGGTGCAGGACGCGTCTCGGAAGTGTCAGCGCGATTTGTGCTTGATGCTCTGCCAGGCAAACAGATGGCGATTGATGCTGACATCGCTGCCGGTCTTATCACTGCCGAAGAAGCGCGCGAGCGACGCGCTCAAGTGACAGTCGAAGCGGACTTTTATGGATCGATGGACGGCGCCTCCAAGTTCGTGAAAGGCGATGCGATCGCCGCGCTCTTGATCCTGGCGGTCAATGTCGTAGCGGGACTTGCGCTGGGAATGGTCAGCCACGGCCTAAGCGCAGCCGAAGCAGGCGAACTCTACATCACGCTGGCAGTGGGCGATGCGCTGGTCGCGCAAGTGCCTGCCTTGCTGCTCTCGATCGCGGCCGCAGCGATTGTCACGCGTGTATCGGATGCGCGCGATCTTACGGGCCAGATCGGCGGTCAATTCGCTGATCCGCGTGGATGGCTCCCCGTGGCGATGATCCTGCTTGCAATCGGGCTGGTGCCGGCAATGCCGCAGATGATTTTCCTGCCAGCAGCCGCAATCGCTGGCACGATCTGGTGGACTCTGCGTCAACGCGCCGCACGTCCTGCTGAAGTGATCGAAGAGCCTGAAGAAAGGCCGGCCGATCATATCGAGCTCGCCGATATTAGTGACCAGACGCTGGTGACAATTGAACTCGGGTATGGGCTGGTGCACTTGGTCGACAAGGCAAAAGATGCACCACTACTTACCCGGATCACTGGCATTCGCAAACAGCTAAGCCGCGATCTCGGTTTTGTCCTACCGCAATTCCGCATCCGGGATTCGCTCGACTTTGCAGCGCAGGACTATGCTGTTCTTTTAGGGGGCGTAACAATCGCGCACGGCTCTGTGCGGCCAACCCGATTGCTCGCAATCGACACCGGCGATGTTCGCCCCAACCATGGCCTCGTTGGCGAGAACACCCGCGACCCGAGCTTCGACTGCCCCGCGATCTGGATCGATCCCCGACAGCGGGATCATGCGGTCGCTGAAGGGTTTCTAACAGTCGATCCAAGCACAGTCATCGCGACGCATGCGAACCAGGCCTTGCTTTCCTACTGCGACGAATTGCTTGGGCCAGAGGAGGTCCGCGAATTGCTCGACAGCCTCAAAGAGCGCACACCGGCGCTGGTCGAGGCTATTCATCCCGATCCGCTCTCGCTGGCCGCGCTTACTCGAATTTTCCGGGTCTTGATCGGCGATGGCATTTCGCTCACTTACCCGCAGTCGGTTTTCACCAGCATAGCGCTAGCCTTACAGACAACTGAGGACTTCCACACTCTTGTCGATGCAGTCCGGGCTGATCTTGGAGCTCGCTTAGTCGCCCGCATCTGCGCCCCAGATGAAGCGCTGAAAGTCGTAACACTCGACGCCTCGCTTGAGGCGGCGATACTCAGCGGTTTACCTGATCCTGCCACCGGCCAACCGCTGATTGAACCTGATTGCGCTGCGCTGATTGCAAGCGCGATCAAAGGCCATATCGATGCCGCGAATGGGCCAATCGCGCTTATCGTCCAGCCTCCTGCACGTCGCGCGCTTGCAGGCCTGCTTAAGCAGCGCGCGAGCCGCTGCCTGGTCCTTTCAATCAACGAACTGCCCGCCACCCAGCCGGTCAATGTACTTGGCGTCATTGGCAATACCGAGGGTGAAGGCAAGCCAGTTGAAACCACAAATCCGCAAGCTCTTGCAGCATGAAGCACGATCACAGCAGCTTTCAGGACGCAGCGTTATATGGCACTGCTTCGCGCGCCGAAGTGGAAGACCGGGTGCGCCGGTTTCTGCCTCTCGTGCGCCGCGCTGCATGGCATATCTATGGGACCGGGCGCGATGGTCTCGAAGTTGAGGATCTGATCCAGGTGGGGATCCTCGCTCTGACTGAATGCGCACAGCGGCATTCCGGGCCGACCGAAGATGGGTTTGCCGCTTATGCAAAAATACGCGTCCGCGGCGCGATGCTCGATTGCTTGCGTCGGCAAATGAATGACACACGCACACAGCGAAAAAAGCGCGCCGCGTATACAAGGACAGTCGAAACCTTGCGCGCAGCCCATAAGCGTGAACCAAGCCGCGCCGAAATCGGTCGCGCGATGCAGATCAGCGACAGTGAATTGCTCGAGATCGAAAATTCCGACGTTGCAGTCAGCTCGATCAGCGAAGAATATGATGACGCAAACACTGCATTTGCGAGCGAAGACCCTGACCCCTTTGAAATACTTTCCAGCTGTGAGGACCGCGACCGGCTGATCGCGGCCATGAATGAGCTGTCCGAACGGCTAAAGCTCGTACTCCAGCTGTTCTATGTCGAAGAACTCAATCTAACAGAGATTGCCGCCGTGCTCGAAGTGAGCGTTCCTCGGGTGCATCAGCTGCGGGCCAAAGCTCTTAAGGATTTGCGCGGACTGATGGAGCGCGAGGAACCCTAATCAAACGTGCCCTTTTTCGGCCCCAGATAGCCGAACAGATAGGCGGCGACTTTGCGCATCTGGATTTCCTCAGAACCTTCGGTGATGCGATAGCGGCGATGGTGGCGATAGATGTGCTCGAACGGCTTATGCCGCGAATAGCCAATGCCGCCATGGACCTGCATCGCCCGATCCGCGGCTTCGCACACCAGCCGGTTCGCCCAGTAATTGCACATTGAAACCTTATCAGAGATCGTCTTTTCGATCTCTTCATGCGGCATGTTGTCCATCTCCCATGCAGTCTTGAAGATAAGCAGCCGCAACATCTCGCATTGGGTGGCGAGCTCGACCAGAGGGAACTGAATCGCTTGGTTCTTCGCCAGCTCCTCGCCAAAAGGCTTCCGCGCGCGTGCGTATTGGACGCTTTCATCAACGCAGAACTGAGCCGCACCGCACGATGATGCCGCCTGGCGGATACGGTTCTGGTGAACAAAGCTTTGTGCAAGGGCGAGGCCGCGCCCCTCGACCCCTAAAATGGCAGTGTCGGGCACCCACACATTTTTCAAGCTGAGGCGGGGATGGTCCGTGGGCATATTGAAAGTCCACAGCCATTCCTCGATTTCTAGGCCTTCGGACGGGTTCGGGACCAGCAGGCAGGTGATCCCGTGCGCATCACCCGCGTCACCATCGGTACGGGCAAACAGCGCGCAATGAGTCGCGGTGTGCATCCCGGTGATCCACATCTTCTCGCCATCGATACGGTAGCCGGGCACGCCGTTGCGGGTTTCCTTGACCGCGCAGGTTTCCATATGGGTAGCGTCCGAGCCGTGATGGGGTTCAGTCAAGCCAAAGGACACGCGCCGCGTGCGCTCAAAGCCCCCCAGGATGAATTCTTCCTTCTGTTCCTGAGTGCCCCATTGGTCGAACATGGCGACGAAGGGGAAGTTGCCGACGATGGAGTGCTCGTTCTGAAGGTCGTTGTGTAGGCCCAGACCCATCCGCGCGAAGTGCTCGCGGATCACCGCCATCCAGAGGTTTGAACCGTCTTTACCGCCATATTGCTTGGGCGCGGAAAAGCGCCAGTGGCCCGCCGCGTCGGCGCGCTTGGTGGCCTCTTTGAGAAGCTGCTCCCATTCCTCGCTCGGAAGGCCGCCCGCCTCCCAGTTGGTGCGTGCATGCTCGCGACGGTGGTCGAAAAATCGGATATTGTCATCGGCCTTCTCAAGCGGCTTGATCTCAGCCTCGATGAAAGCGTCGAGCTCGTGGAGATAGGCTTGCAGATCGGCCGGAATTGCGAAGTCCATTTATTCGATCCTTTCTAGCCAACTCGAAACGCCCAAACGGGTGTTCTTTGAAGGGTAAGTCGTCCTTTCACCCTCTCCTTCGTCATCCCGGCGTAGGCCGGGATCCAGGGCCACTCGCGCCGCACTCCGCCGCTCTGGATCCCAGCCTTCGCTGGGATGACGGGTAGGATGGGAGGCAATTTCACAGCACACCAGAGAGTAAGCGGAAGGCCGGTTCACAGCCACTTCTCACGCGCTACGGCGAGAGCGGGGTATTTGGGAACGTCGGCCGAAACTTTCAGCAGTGCATCTCCACGCAGTCTTATGAGAAGCTCGGGGGTTCGAAGCGTTTTCTCGCCACTCATAATTTCACGGGACAGGTCATCATCAGTTGCAACCGAGGAGATAAGCGCTTCCTCGCGTTCGATCATACCCAACGCGTTGCGGGCAACAGCCAATTGGAAACGATCATGGCCGTCAAGTTTCTCTTTGATCGTGGCGAGCCACTCGCTCACGGCCATTGCGATCTCACCAACTCCTGCCTCTCCTTCAAGCGCGCACGGCTCAGTGGGGTCATAGAGCCATCGAGCCCGCTCTGCCTCCGGCGCATCCTCCTCCAACAGCATCAGCAGGTCCAATTCCTGCTCGCTTGTGCGACGCGAGATCACCACGCGCTCCAGCATCCGGTCCTCGCCGCTGCGCCAGATCTTGGCCATGCGCAGGCAGCCGAGCGCCCACCACACGGTGCGATGGATCAGCCAATAGCGGAAACGGTCGCGATCGACGGTGACTCCCGCCTCGGCTTCGTAGGCCGCGAAGTAATCCTCAAGGCTCCCCAGCCCCAGCGCTGCGCGGTCATAGCGGTCGAAGCGCCACACCGCCATGCAGCCGAACGCCAAGTCCTCATGGCGATCGCCGAAATGCGCGAGCTCCCAATCAAGCACTCCAGTAAGCCGCGATCCTTCGGCTAGCAGATTGCCCATGCGATAATCGCCATGCACCAGCACCGGCTCGACGGGATCGGGGCAATTGTCCTCCATCCATTTAAGGCCCAGCGCGATGATCGGACGGTCGCCGCCCGCTTCCTCAAACTGCGCGCGCAGGTCCGCGATGGCCGCGCGGTAGTCCATCACCGGGACATCCGTAGGCACATCCTCGCGGCGGAGCGAATGGATGCTCGCCAAGTCCCGCGCCGCGTCTTTCAGCAGCGCATCCGGACTGTCCATTTCCAAAATCTCTTTGGGATTGGAGGTGCCCGGCAAAGCCTGCATCACGAAGCCCGACCCGATCCCATCGTCCGGCTCCAGTTCCGCCACCACGCGCGGCGCGGTGACGCCTGCCGCATTGGCTTTGCGAATGATCGCCGCCTCGACATCATGTCCGAACGGACGGTCTTCCATAAACGCGAGGCTGGGCGCGCGGCGCAGGACATAGTCCTGCTCACCGCATGAAAAGCGCCAGCTTTCCATGGTCGCGCCGCCGGTCAAACGTTCAAGGCCGCTGGGCGTTTCGTGCCCGGCCCGCGCCATCACCCGCATCAGTCCCTCAAGCAAAGCCTCAGCCTCTAGGGGTATCGGCTCTCTCCCGTTTTCCTACACGCGCGCCGTTTGATAGCCTTGCCTCGGACCCGTTTAGGCGCGCCCAGCCTGCCATACCTGGCAAGCGCGCTTGTTAAGGGGGCGCTTCGCATGCACTTTATCAATGTACTCGTCACGCGACTCGGCCCGAGGCGCGAGTCGCGGGGCAGGAGACTGCGATCAGGCGACAACGTTGTCCTTTTTGACTGTGATCACCTGCGGATAGGTAAATTCCTTGAGGCCATCGAGCCCGTATTCCGCGCCAAAGCCTGACTGCTTATGCCCGCCAAACGGAGTGAAAGGCGACAAGTGCAGGTACTCGTTGATCCACACGGTGCCGGTTTCGAGCTGCTCGGCAATCTCTACGCCCTTGTCGGGATTGCCAGTCCAAACGGCGCCGGCGAGGCCATATTCTGAATTGTTGGCCCGCGCGATTACTTCGTCTTCACTCGAAAACTTCATCAAAGGCATGACCGGACCGAACTGCTCTTCCGCAACGATACGCGCATCTTCTGGCGGGTTATCGAGGATGGAAATCGGCACGTAGTACCCGGTGCCTGACGGGTCGACATCGCCGCCGGTCAGGAACTTATAGCCGTTGTCTTTGGCATCCTCGATCAGCTCGAGCACGCGGTCATACTGCTTCTTGTTTTGTATCGGCCCGACCCCGGTGCCCTGCTCTGAACCATCGCCGACTTTTACACTCTTGGCGTATTCGGCGATCGCTTCGCTTAATTCATCATAGATATCTTCATGGATGTAGATGCGCTTGGCAGCGACGCAGATCTGCCCGGCGTTGGAAAAGCTCGACCAGAAAAGCTGCTCAGCCACTTTCTTGGGATCGGCGTCAGGCAGTACGATCGAGGCATCGTTCCCGCCAAGCTCAAGCGTGATGCGCTTCAGATCGCTTGAGGCGCCCTCCATGATCTTCTTCCCGGTCGCAGTGGAACCAGTGAACGTGATCTTATCGATGTCCGGATGCGCAGTTATGAGCGGGCCGAGCGAGTCTTCGCCAGTGATGATATTGACTGTCCCAGCCGGGACCTTGTCAGCGATGAGCTCAGCGATCCTCAGCGTCGTAAGCGGAGTGAAAGGCGAGGGCTTAAGCACTATTGTGCAGCCGCTCATAAGGGCTGGAATAACCTTCTGGACCGCCATCATGACCGGAAAGTTCCACGGCACAATACCGCCGACCACCCCGACTGGAACGCGGCGAGTGCGCGAAAGACGAGCATCGCTGTCTTCGTTCACAACGTCTTCAAGCTGGAGCGTTGACTGTGCAGCTGACATGCCCGCAGCACCGTAAATCTCGCCTTTGGCCTGCTCATGCGGCTTGCCCTGCTCAGAAGTAAGGAGACGGAAAAGCTCATCAGCGTTTTCCTTGATTGCGCCCGAAATCGCCATGCAGGCCGCCTTGCGCTCTTCGAACGCGGTGTTCTTCCACGTTTTAAACGCCGCGCGCGCGGCAGACACAGCTTGGTCAAGCTCGCCCTTGCCACAGGCTGGCACCTGGCCGATCACCTGCTCATTCGCAGGGTTTACAACATCGAGCCATTCGCCGGTTTCGACCATCTCGCCGTTGATCAGATTCTTGTACTGCGTGACCATGATTGTTCCTCTCTCATCCTCCGCGGGGAGTCGCTGTTCGCGATGCAAAGGTGGCGTGTTGCAAACAAAAACGCAATTGCTCCTTGCTGATGCACAATAACCGGTGCGCCCACGCGCTTCACCTGTCAGTTGCGCTATTCTGGCGCCAGCCTATTGCGTCAGCGAGAGGAGACCACCTGTATGCCCGAGTCCGCGCCTGACCTCGTCATCTATGGCACCCCTGTATCGCCGTTCGTTCGCAAGGTTGCAGCCTGTTGCCTAGAGAAGCAGGCTCCGTTCGAAATCGAAATGGTAGACGTGTTTAACCCGCCTGATTGGTTTCGTGCTATCTCTCCGATGAAACGCATTCCGGTGTTGCGCGATCGTTCGGTGGCCAGCGAAGGCAATGCAGGCACTATTGCGGATTCAAGCGCGATCTGCGGTTTTATCGAGCGAAAGCACCCACAAACAGAGCTCTATCCGTCCGATCCCTATTTTTACGGTCATGCGCTGTTCATCGAGGAATACGCCGATACCGCGCTCGCGCCGGCGGCTGGGATGGGGATTTTTCGTGCCCTGTTCTTCCCGGCTATGAAAGGTGAGGAGCCAGATCTCGCTAAAGCCAAAGCGACTTGGCGCGACCAAATGCCACCGATCTTTGATTACCTAGAGAAGAGCCTTGACGGTGCCGATTTTTTTGCAGGCGACGCGCTTTCGATCGCCGATATCGCAGTCACCTGCTGCTTCATGCAAGCGAGCCTTGTGGCCAACACATCGCTTGACAACTGGCCGGCTCTTGCAGCGCATTTTGAACGAATGACAGCGCGCTCTTCGATCGCTGGTCCATTCGCTAAGGCAGATGCATTCGTTCGCAAGGCCTTGCCGAGCCGCTTCGACCTGACCTAAGGGCCGAGCGTTAAAGCAATAACGGAAAACAGAGCGCAGGCTTCATGGCGAGTGAGTGGTGTATCGGGATTATCGGCGGGTCCGGCCTGTATGCCATCGAAGGCCTCGAAGATTCCCAATGGATCGCGATTGACACACCATGGGGAGAGCCGTCCGACGAGATCCTGTGCGGCCGGATCGGCGAAGTCAAAGTCCGTTTCCTGCCGCGCCACGGACGAGGCCACCCGATTACGCCGAGCGAACTTAATGCGCGCGCCAATATCGACGCGCTAAAGCGCGCTGGCTGCACTGACATCTTGGCGATCTCCGCGGTCGGCTCGCTGCGCGAGCAAATCGAGCCAGGCCGTTTTGCGATTGCAGAGCAGTTTATCGACCGCACTGTACAGCGACCCTCGACCTTTTTTACCAGTGGTTTCGTTACACACGTCTCACTCGCTGATCCCGTTTGCCCGCGACTATCCGACATGGCAGCGCAGGCGATCACTGCATGCAAAGGCAAAGTCGCAGTAGGCGCGACCTATCTCGCGATGGAAGGGCCGCAATTTTCAACGCGTGCCGAAAGCCGCATGTACCGCGCTTGGGGAGCGGATATCATCGGCATGACCGCTATGCCTGAAGCACGCCTCGCCCGTGAAGCGGAACTGCCCTACGCTCTCATCGGAATGGTGACAGACTACGATTGCTGGAGAGAAGGCGAAGCGGTCGATGTCGCGCAAGTCGTGGCACAGATGCAGGCCAATGGGCAATTGGCTCGCGAAATGGTTGTAAAACTCATCGAGGCGCTGCCAGAAACGCGAGAGCCTTCGCCGATTGATACAGCGCTTGATGATGCGGTGATTACCGCGCCTGATGAGCATGAACCAGAAGTGCTGGCTCGGCTCGATGCAGTCGCTGGACGTTTGCTGCGTCGAGGCTAAACCTGCAGCGAAGCGATATGCGCCAGTGCTTCGCCTTGGCTCACTACGTCGCCATATTTCGCGTTCATGTCGAACAGATTAGCCCGGTGCACGTCGTCATGACGGTCACCCACCGCCTCTGCGACAACGATCGGGATAAAGCCATGCTGGCATGCATCGACACAGGTTGCGCGCACACATCCGCTGGTAGACAAGCCGGTGATGATCAGACTGTCATGGCCAGCGGCAGTCAGCGTCGATGCCAAAGACGTGCCAAAAAAGGCGCTCGCGTATTGTTTGGAAATGATCAATTCGTCTGAGTTTGGCTCAAGTCCCTCAGGCCAATTGCCCATCGGGTTACCCTGCGTAAAGCTTGTCAGCACGCCCACTTTTTGTGCGAAGCGGCCGCCATCACGCATCGAAGGATGGAAGCTTACATTTGTATAGATCACAGGAATATCCGAGATGCGCGCAGCATTTCTAAGTTCGATCGCAGCGGCCAGCGCAGGCTCCACATCGGCGTAGAGCGGACTGTCCTTGGCGAAATAGGCTTCAACAAAATCGATCAGGATAAGCGCCGGGCGCTGACCAAACCCGATCCGGCCTTCAAACACTCCTGCGTAATTGCTTGCCGCATCCTTGTTTTCACTCGGGTCCGTCTCGGTCACCCTTGTTGCTCCTTTTGCGCTCGCCGGCAGGACTAGAAGGTCCGAGTTCTAGAACCTGGCCCCAAGCTCTACACCGAACCGCTGCAAACCCCCTGGCGAGATAAACGACCCACCAAACTCAATCGCGGGGATGACTTCATTCAAATATCTCTCATCAGTGAGATTGTCGGCAAATGCCGTGATTGACCAGTTCTCCGTCTCGAAACCGATCCGGACATCAAGCACCGCAAAGCTGTCGCGCTCGGTAACGGAAAAGTCCGCATCCCCGACAAAGGCCGGCAAGGCCAGCGCTGAATCTGGCAACAAGCCGCTGAACAAGGTCGGCGATGTGTTATTCTGCACCGTATGGAACCAAGTCGGCCCAGTGATCCGATAATCGGCACGTGCTACAAAATCGAGCGTATCGGTCATCGGAAAGTCAAGCTGCGTTCCCAGGTTAATCGTGTAATCAGCTGTGTAGGGAGACTCATTGCCGACCGTATTGGGCCGCGATGAGTTGGCGATAATCTCGCTTTCGGTCACGTTGAACGCACCGAAGACATCCCAGCCAGGTACAATCTCGGCTGCGAGATTGAGCTCAGCCCCGTAGACTTCGACTTCGTCAATATTGGAGACAACCCGCAGTAGGCCAAAGCCTCCAACGAAAAACTCGAAGAATTGCATGTCGTCGATTTCGGTATAGTACCCAGCAAGATCGAAGGTCACAGCACCGTCGAGCAATGCACCTTTGAGACCAGCTTCGAAAGCGCTGGAACGTTCTTTGCGATAAACGTCTTCAATCAGAACATTGGTTCCGAGGAACTGATTGAGCTCCTGTTCAACAATCGCTGCTGAGCCCTGATTATTGAAACCGCCCGACTTAAAGCCAATGCCCCAGTTGGCGTACACATTCACATTATCGGCCAATTCGTAGCGTAGCGAAATCTTAGGCTGCAATTGCCGGAACGTCTCCTGCTGATCAGGAATCGCTCCATTAACCTGTCCGGGATTGATCGGCCCGCCGGTAAATGGGTCGGTTGCAAGAGGGACGAGGTTAGAGACCGAGCGGTCTTCAATATCATAGCGCGCGGCTAGTCCAATCTCGAACCGGTCAGACAATTCGATGTCGCTCGATGCGAACACCGCATAGACGTCGGTCGAAAACTCGTCGTTATAGAGCTGCGTGGTCGGGTTTGCAGATCCCGCCGGATTGAACAATTGGCGCGTGATCCCGTTGCCGAGATCCGCCCCCAAGTTTACACCGGTCTCACGGTCAATGTGCAGATAATACGCACCGACCTGCCATTGAACCGGGCCATCAGTATCCGAAGCCAAACGAACTTCGGCGCTGATATCGCTTTGCTTGCGGATCTGATACTGGGTCCCATCGCAAGTGGTTGGGCTGTAAGGTCCAAACGTCGAGCCGTTCACCGGGTCGAAGATGAACGGAACCGGGTTTGCTCCGATAAAGCCCGGCTGGTTCACCGGAAACCCTGTCAACTCAGCAGTGGTCTGGAAACACAGATTGGAGGCTGCCACTGAATCCGGTGTCGCTCCGGGGAAAGTGAACCGAGCAAAATCAGCTGAAGTGCCATCGGCGCCCAATTCCTGATCAACATCGCTGTAAAGCGCCCAGGCCGTCAGCGTGAGGCCCTCGAATTGGTGTTCAACTTTCGCTGAGACCTCGAACGTTTGCTGCTCATTGAACGGATCGATGTTCGAATAGTAGTTAAAGGGATGCTCGTTCACATCCTCGAAGAAAGCGGGATTGTTAGCAGCGAAATTCGGTAGGTGGAATGACGCGTTAAAGTTGATCGAAGCGCCGGTGAGATCGGCATAGCGCGCTTTCACGTCGAGTTCGGTGTCTGGTCCGAGTTCTGCGACAAACCGGCCATCAATCGACCAGATTTCCTGATCATCCACGGTGTTGTCGTTCTGGAAAGTGTCGAAGAAAAACCCGTCTGTCGTGAAATAATTTCCTGACAGGACGAGGCCGACTCCGTCTCCCAGAGGAAATGAGAGATACCCGGTGGCGCTGTAGGTGTTATCCTCAGCTGCACTGACCAGCGCGCCGCCTTCAAAAACGTCTGATGGTTTTAGCGTCTGTATGACAATCGCGCCGGCGGCGGCATTCCGGCCATAAAGCGCGCCCTGCGGACCTTTCAGGATTTCGATCTGCCGCAGCGTGCCTTGGTCTTGATTAAGCTGGGCGGTGTTGGTCTTAAGGATGCCGTCGACAACCAGCGCAACCGAGCTTTCTGCATCGCGAGCACCGTTGATCCCGCGAATGTTGATCTGCGTGTCGCCCGCCTCGGCTGTTCCGGTAACGATCGTCACCCCTGGCGTTAGCTGGATGAATTCGTCGGCCCGCTCAATCCCGGTTTTCCGAAGCGTATCGGCAGTAAAGACCGTGACCGAAGCAGGCACTTCGGCAAGTGTCTCTGATTGCCTGCGTGCAGTGACGACGATGCCCTCGTCGACCTCATCTTCTTCAGCGGCTTGGTTGTTCTGTGTTTCTTGGGCGAGCAAGGGATTTGTCATGCTCATGGCGATAAGCGCAACGCCAGCGCTCAAAGAAGATTTGAAAATGGTCATTGCGATACACCTCCTGCCAGCAGCTGCCGGCCGCAAAGCCGGCTACTGAACCCTAGTTATCCGGCCCTTAAGCCGTGCGTATCGTCCACCAGCACGCTTGATCTTCGCCAAGCCTTGCCCCCGAATGGGCCTCTATTGTATACAATTTGATGGCGTCAAGAAAAATTGGTTGGCGCTGTTGATTGCTCAGCGATGAGACACACTATGATGAGTTTAAGCCACACCGGAGGGTCCGATGGGCGCCATAAATCGCGCTTCTGATATCGCATATGCTAAGATCAGAGCGTTCCTACTTGGCGGTGATGCAAATCCAGGCGACCAGCTGACGGAAGAGAAACTGGCTGAAATCGCTGGGGTAAGCCGGACACCTGTGCGCGAGGCAACGCGCCGGCTCGAGGCGGAAATGCTGCTAGTCCGGAACGCGTCAAAGCGGATATTCGTGGCGGATTGGTCGCGCGATGACATCGATGAGATCTTTGTTTTGCGCGAAATGCTTGAAGGACACGCAGCAGAGCGCGCGGCGCGGCGCTTGACTGCAACACAGCTAAGCGACCTTGAAGCTAGCAATCGCAAGCTGCACCATGCAGTTGATTACGAAACACCTGATATTACGAGTTTTCTCGACGCCAATCGGGACTTTCATGAAACGATAGTGGCAGCAGCGCACTCGCCGCGATTGGCACAGATCATGGCTTTGCTCGTTGATCCGCCCGTAGTCCTGCGCACAGCTCGGAGTTATTCAGCGGAAAATCTGAGACAATCCGCGCGGGATCATGACGAATTGGTAGCTGCGTTTCGTGCGCGGGACCCGGCATGGGCAAGAGCGGTCATGGGAAGCCACCTCCGCCGCGCCTTTCACATCTTTGTGAACGCCGCTGAAACGACGACCACGCAGACTATGGATCGCACCGACAATGCGTCATGCGACGCGGCTAAGTAGGCAAGGTCGAGCCAAATGTTGGGACCAGCATTGGCGCTCATTCAAATAATCCCGCGGTCAGCAAGATCGGCACGCGCGGCGCTGTCTAACCCGAGCAGCTCGCCATAAATCTCCTCATTGTGTTGCCCTAACTCCGGACCAACCCAGTCAACGTGACCGGGAGTGGCCGAGAGCTTTGGCGCGACGTTCTGCATTTTGAAATCATCATGTCGCGGATGTGGGCGCTCGATGATTGCCTCGCGCGCCTCGAACTGCGGATCATCCAGCATTTCTGGCGCGCGATATATGTTGCCAGCGGGAACCCCATGCTGCTCGCACAGATCAAGCACTTCGCGGCTGCTGTGCTGCCTGGTCCATTCGCTTATGAGATCATCCAGCTCAGTTTGGCGCTCGCCGCGTGCCATGTGCGAGTTATAGCGCGGGTCATCGCCAAGTTCTGGCTGCCCCATCATCGCCGACATTCGCTTCCATACGCTATCTTGGTTGCCTGCAACCAGTACGCTGCCATCCTTAGTCGGATAGACATTCGACGGCGCCACCTTAGGTAAGATCGAACCAGTCCGCTCGCGGATGTGCCCAGCGACCGTGTATTCGGGCACGGTCGATTCCATCATCGCAAGGACGGCTTCATAAATTGCCGAATCAACCACTTGTCCCACCCCAGTCTGGTGCCGGTGATTGAGCGCCATCAACGCGCCGAGGCACGCATACGTGGCCGCAAGCGAATCCCCGATAGACAAACCCGCGCGGCTTGGCGGACGATCCGGTTCGCCAGCAATATAGCGCATTCCGCCCATCGCTTCACCGATCCCGCCATAACCGGCGCGCTTTGAATAGGGGCCCGTCTGGCCATAGCCAGAAACCCGGATCATGATCAGCGCCTTATTGATTGAGGAAAGCTCTTCCCAACCGAGATTCCACCGTTCCAAAGTCCCTGGGCGAAAGTTCTCAAGCAAGAAGTCTGCCTTGGCAACCAATTGCCGAACGATTGCCTGCCCTTCTTTTTCACGAAGGTTCAATGTGATCGACTTCTTGTTGCGCGCAACCACCGAGAACCAAAGCGGTATGCCTTGACCCCAGTTACGCATGGCATCGCCAACTTTAGGAGGCTCAATCTTGATCACTTCGGCGCCGTGATCAGCCATCAATTGGCCGCAAAACGGCCCAGCGATCAGCTGACCCATTTCGATCAGCCGAAGTCCATCAAGCGCACCGTGTGCCATTCCGATCATCTCCGTTTCGGTTTTCGCGCAGCACCGCCAGCAAGCTTTGGCGGTGCGACGCATCGTATCTCGATATTCAGACCAGGATGCTGCGCTGGTCCATCCGAATAGCCGCGCACATAAAGCTAGCGTTTGCTTTTGTATACAATTTGCGTATCAGGCGTTTCGATTATCCGAAGTGCGAACTTCAGCTGAGCGATTCTCTTTATGACCGAGCGCACAATCGAACTTATCGAAGTGGGTCCACGCGACGGCCTTCAAAATGAGCCTGAGATCATTTCAACGGCGGACAAAGTCCACCTAATTGAACGGATGATCGCGTACGGCGCGCATCGACTGGAAGTTGCGAGTTTCGTACATCCCAAACGCGTTCCGCAAATGGCAGATGCAGAGGATGTGATCGCAAAGCTGCCGGATCGCGAAGACGTTACTTACATCGGACTGACACTGAACAAACGCGGAATCCTACGTGCATTAGCTACACGTGAAAGTGGCCGCGGGATCGACCAGGCCGGCTGCGTAATCGTCGCAAGCAACACCTTTGGTCAGAAAAACCAAGGTCAAACAATCGCTGAAGGGATTGCTGAAAACCGGGACATGCTGCGTTTTGCGAAAGCAGAGGGCTTGAGCGCGCAGATCACCATCTCAGCAGCTTTCGGATGCCCCTTTGAAGGAGAGGTAAAGCCTGAGACTGTGCTTGCAATTGCTGAAGAGATGGCCGCTGAAGGTCCAGACGAAATCGCATTGGCGGATACAGTCGGAGTCGGCGTTCCTCAACAGACCGAAGAACTCTTCGGCAAGCTCGCTGAATTGCTCGCGGGGCGGATACCGATGCGTTGCCATTTTCATGACACGCGCGGGACTGGCATTGCCAACGCATGGTCGGCTTACAAGGCTGGTGTCCGGCGTTTTGACGCCGCTCTAGGTGGCCTTGGCGGATGCCCCTTCGCGCCTAAAGCGACCGGAAACATCGCAACCGAGGACCTAGTTTACATGATGGAGCGTTCAGGGATTGCAAGCAACGTGGATTTAGCGTCCGTCATTGCTGCCAATCGCGCGTTTGCGAACAAGTTGGGTCGAGAACTGCCATCACGTGTCGCGAAAGCCGCGTAGATTACGACGACATATAGCGAAGATCGGCTGACCGCTTAAGGAGCTAAATCACACATGACTTACCGGCTGGGCGTCGACGTTGGCGGCACATTCACAGATCTATTGCTGTTCGACGAAGAGACCGGTAACTTCTGGCGTCACAAGACGCCGTCGACGCCGCACGATAGCTCGGAGGGCATTCTCAACGGGGTGACCGCGATCACCGCTGAAGCTGGCGTGTCAGCCAAGGAAATAGCGTACTTCCTTCATGGAACCACCGTGGCCACCAATGCCGTGCTTGAAGGAAAAGGCGCGAAAGTTGGGTTGGTCACGACCGAAGGTTATCGCGACATCATGCAGATCGCGCGCAGCTTTGTGCCCGGCGGGTTGGCTGCGTGGATCGTTTGGCCAAAACCCCAGCCACTCGCCGCACTCGAAAACACCGTTGAAGTCCCCGGCAGAATGGATGCCGATGGCAAAGAAGTGACACCTCTTGACGAAGCGGCGGTGCGCAAAGCTCTCCAAAAATTGAAAGCGAATGGCGTCGAGGCTGTGACGGTGAGCCTTATAAATGCGTATGTTAATGGCGTGCACGAGGCGCGGATTGGAGAGCTTGTAGCTGACGAGCTGCCAGGCATTCCGGTTTCGCTGAGCCATGAAGTTCTTCCTGAAATGCAGGAATACGAGCGTACCTTGTCGACGGTCGCAAATGCTGCTGTGCGGCCGGTCGTCGGCAAGTATGTCTCAAACCTGCGCACTAAACTCGAAAATAAAGGTCTAGAAGGGCGACTCTCCCTGCTCCGCTCGGACGGCGGCTTGATGAGCAGCCAGAAAGCCGAAGAACATCCCGTCAATATCCTTATGTCAGGCCCCGCAGGCGGAGTTACCGGAGCACTCTGGGTCGGACGCAATGCTGGTTTGAGCAACATCCTGACACTTGATGTCGGTGGGACGTCCACTGATGTGGCTCTGATTGAAGGGCTTGAGGCAAGGCGAGTTCGAACCACCGATGTTGGTCATTTGTCAGTCAGGGCCTCTGCGCTGGATGTTAAAACGGTTGGAGCCGGCGGGGGTTCGATCGCACATGTGCCAGAACTCACTAAGGCTTTGCGTGTCGGACCAGAAAGCGCTGGTGCAGTGCCGGGACCAGTTGCTTATGGCAAAGGCGGCGAAGTCCCTACTGTAACTGATGCGAATGTGGTCCTTGGCTACCTGCCTGAAGATCTGCTGGGAGGTTCTTTCAAGCTCAACCGTGAAGGTGCGAAAAGAGCGGTCCAGACCGTTGCGGACGCACTCGGCGTCGGCCTGATGGAAGCTGCCCGCGGGATCATCGATATCGTCAATGAGAACATGTTCGGCGCACTTCGCATGATCAGCGTGCAGCAAGGCTATGACCCCCGCGAATTCGCTGTGATGGGGTTTGGCGGTGCAGGTCCGCTGCATGTTAACGCCGTCGCGAAGCTGATGGGGAGCTGGCCAGCGGTATCGCCAGTTTCGCCCGGAGTGCTGTGTGCATTGGGCGACGCGACTACCCAAATGCGCACGGAGACAGCGCGAAGTTTTTCGAAGCTGGCTAAGGACACTCAAGTCAGCGATCTCGTCGCAATTCTGGAGGAAATGGCTTCACAAACCCGCTCCGAACTTCTGAGCGATGGGGTTCCCGAAGATCAGATCACGACGCGGTTCGAGGTTGACGTTCGCTATGCTGGCCAAGCGTTTGAAGTGCCGCTGACCATCGATGAAGCCATTCTTAAAGCCGACGGGATCGAAGGCATTCTCGCGCGCTTCGACGAAGAGCATCTGCGGCTATTTACCTTCAACATGGACACGCCGCATGAGATCGTGAACCTACGGGCCATTGCACTAGGAGAAGCGCCAGCCTTGCCAGCGATCAAACTTCCTGAAGGTGATGGCGATCCGTCCGCTGCGAAAATCAGTGATCATACCCTTTGGATGGACGGCCGCGAACAAGCAGCGGTCATCTACGATCGTTCCAAATTGCTGCAGGGTGACAAGATTCCTGGTCCTGCAATCATTACCGAGATGGATTCGACTACGCTTGTTGAGAGCGGCTGCGTCGCGACAGTCGATGCGGTAGGAAACATCCTGATCAATCCAAACGAAGAGGGCTGACCAATGCCGGCAACCATCGTTGAGACAAATTCCGCCCCGTTTCAGTCGCTCGAGATCGATCCGGTTACGCTCGACATTATCGAAAATGCGCTGAGAAACGCGCGGGTCGAAATGGATGCGACTTTGGTGCGTACAGCCATGTCGCCTGGCATTCGGGAACAAGGGGATGCATTCCCGCTCATCGCTGATCCGTCGGGTAAGATGATCGTCGGCCAGTTTGGCAGCTTTATCGATGGGTTCCTCAAAGAATATGACGGAACACTGGAAGACGGCGATCTGATCTTCCTGTCCGATCCGTACTCATGCGATGGCGCTGTAAGCCATTCAAACGATTGGCTAGTGCTGCTGCCGGTCTTCAAGGAAGGCAGGCTCATAGCCTACACAGCCATGTTCGGTCACCAATCCGATATCGGTGGGTCGGTGCCAGGTTCTATGCCGATCGGAGCTTCGAGCATCTTCGAAGAAGGTGTGCGTATCCCGCCTGTGAAGCTCTGGAAGAACGGCGAATACAACGGCGATCTGATGAAACTGGTGATGCATCAGACACGCAAGCCAGATTGGTGCCAAGCAGACCTGAATGCACTTATCGCGAGCTGCCGGGTTGCTTCGCGGCGCGTGATCGAAATGGCTGAACGATTTGGCGACGATGTATACGTGTCAGCGACGCAAGAACTGCTGGCGCGCAATCATCGCGCCATGAAGGCTCTTATCGGGATGGCGATCGCCGAAGAGCCGGTGAGCTTTGAAGACTACCTTTGTGATGATGGCACAGGATTTGGTCCTTACAAAATAAAGTGCACGATGTGGCGTGAAGGCGAAAAGGTTGTGCTCGATTTCGACGGGACCGATCCGCAATCCGCCGCTTCGATCAATTTTCTTTTGAATGAAAACATGTTCAAGATGTTCTTCGGCATCTACATGATCATGGTGTTTGATCCGCAAATCCTGTTTAATGACGGGTATTACGATCTTATCGATGTGCGCATCCCCGAAGGATCGCTTCTTAAGCCGCAATTTCCTGCTGCGCTTTCGGGCCGGACTCACGCGCTGGGCCGTATTTTCGATATTCTGGGCGGGCTACTTGGTCAAAAGACACCGGAATTTCTCAACGCAGCCGGGTTTAGCTCAAGCCCGCATCTATTCTATTCGGGCTGGGACAACCGTCCGGGCAAGGAGCGCGAGTGGTTTCAGCTGTTCCAGATCGGTTTTGGCGGCATTCCGGGACGGCCGCTTGGCGATGGCCCCGATGGCCATTCGCTCTGGCCTGGCTTCACCAATGTGCCGAATGAGTTTCTTGAACGCTACTTCCCAATGAGGATCGAGCGCTATTCAACTGCGCCTGATAGCGGAGGCGCTGGCTTGCATCGTGGCGGCAACGGGATCCACATGACTTACCGTTTCCTTGCCGACGGTCATATCGCAATTCACGATGATCGCTGGTTCGTTCCTCCGTGGGGCGTCAATGGCGGACATCCAGGCAAGCGGGCCCGCAAGGTGCTGGAACGCGCTGACGGAAGTGTCGAAGTCGTCAGCAACAAAATTGAAGACGTTCCCGTGAAAGAAGGCGACCTGCTGCACTTCATCACCTGGGGCGGAGGCGGCTGGGGCGATCCGCTAGAACGCAATCCCGACGCGGTGGCGCTGGAAATCCGTCAAGGCTTAGTCACCCCTGAAGGCGCACGCGACTATGGCGTGGTTGTCGACGAAGCCGGTGTTGTCGATGAAGTGGCGACAGAAGCTTTGCGTGAAGATCTGAAAGCCTCTCGGGGCGATCTTGCGCTGTTTGACTATGGTCCGGGGATCGAAGCATTGCGTGAGGCATGCGAAGAGGAAACGGGTCTTCCAGCTCCGGAGCAGCCGGTTTGGGGCCATGCTCACAGTGAGCCGTCCACCTTCGCTGAAGCCGCTGAATAGTCCATTTCAGCCACACGTCATCACAGCATGATCCGCGCACAAATAAGCGAGTTGGGCGGGCCCGAAGTCATTACTTGGGTTGAACACAACACGCCTTCCCCCGGCCCCGGCGAAGTTCTGATCGAACACAAAGCGATCGGTCTTAACTACATCGACACCTACCACCGCAGCGGTCTTTACCCGGTCGAGCTGCCGAGCGGGCTTGGTTTGGAGGCGGCCGGAATAATCGCCGCTTTGGGCGAAAATATAGCTGATTACGAAATCGGCGACCGAGTCGCTTATCTCGGTCCGGGGCTCGGTGCCTATGCCAGCCATCGCGTTATGCCAGCGGAAAGCCTCTTCAAGGTTCCTGACAGCGTCAGCGACGAGATCGCTGCTGCCGCAATCCTTAAAGCTGCAACGGTCGAAGGACTGGTCGAGCGGTGCGCAAAAATCCAAGCTGGCGATATTGTACTCGTCCATGCTGCAGCGGGCGGTGTCGGCCTGATCATGGCTCAGTGGCTAAAGGCTATTGGCGCGCATGTGATCGGTACAGTGTCAAGCGAAGCAAAAGAAGCAGCAGCCCTTGCTGCAGGCTGCAATCATGTCATTCGCTATGACAAGCATGAGGTTGCGCCTCTGGTGCGTAAGATCACCGGCAATGCAGGCGTTTCGACTGTGTTTGACGGGGTCGGCAAAGCTACTTTCGAGGCTTCGCTCGATAGCCTTGCCTCTCGCGGCCTTCTGGTCAGCTTTGGCAATGCAAGTGGCCCGGTCGAAGGGGTCAATCTTGGTGTGTTGGCTACGAAGGGATCACTCTTTGTGACGCGGCCCACTTTGTTTCATTATTACGCCACCGCCGAGGACAGAAGCGCCGGAATATCACGCGTGTGGAAGATGATTGCTTCAGGCGAGATCAAGGTCTCGATCGGACAGACCTATGCTCTGCAGGACGCGGCAGAGGCGCACCGCGACCTTGAAGCGCGACGTACAACAGGCTCGACTATTCTCTTGCCATGATTCGAAAGCGCCGCATTAAAAATGCTGTCTCCAGTGAATTTGTCCGGACATCTTTGCAAGGCCAACCGACTAATCTACGCTAGAGCAATGGTGCGATATTCTCCGTTAGTCACGGCAATCTTGGCCACGTCACTCGCCGCTCAGGAAACGCTTCCACCCGGGATCTGGACCAACACGGAAGACGTTTACTTTGCTGAGACAGAAGGACGCGACAAAGCCGAATGGATTGGCCTTCAAGTCAACGAAACTAGGCAATGGCGCAAGATCGATGCTTTCGGCGAACCGCTGAGCGATTTCTCGGATGAACCGATCCCAGACCTCGCGAAACGCAGCGCCGGTTCGGGCTGGCAAATTGGGCAGAGCGAACTTCGCCGGGCGAACCCATTCTCCTGCTGGGTGTCGGTGCGCAAATCCACAGACAAGGACGATGGTTCACCGGAGTGGACATTCGCCAGCCGCTTGCAGACTTTCGACCAGGGAGGCCGGATATTTGTCGGCGGAAACGCTGAAGCACCCGATGTCACGCTCCGCTTACGCAATGTCACCTGGGCTAAAGGCAGCCGCAACAAGCCAGCGCTAGTTCTCTACGTCCACCGCGACGATCCGGAAAGAGCAGAGAGTTATAGCTGGGCATCGCCTGATGCCTCGCTGGTGGGGATCAATCTGCGCTGGGTGCAGGGCAGCTGTGCTAAGGCGGAAGACGATCCGCCGTGGGGTGAAGCGGGTAGGGCCCGACTGATTGAGATGGGCGAGAAATGGCGCGCGCACTACGAAGCTGGCGAGTGGGGCCTGCTCAAAGCGCTTTACGCTGATGATGCGGTGCTAATGACGCATGGTACAAAGCCGCTTTCTGGTCGAAACCAGATCATCACTTTCCTGCAAAGACTAAGCGATAACGGTGCCACCGTACGCTTCCGTTTCGAGCCTGAAGAAGCGCGTGTTAAAGGCGCGCTCGGTATTGTGACAGCCAAATACCGTATGGATATTGCATTTCCGGACCGCGCAGAAAACCAGATCGCAGGTCGCTCGCTCCTCATCTACAAATGGAATGACGGCGATTGGCGCCTTTGGCGCGATATCGATAACTTCGCACCTGACGTCACGCCGGAGAGCTTTGATAGATGAACCGTATCAAGCCACTGCGACTTGACGAGCTGCCGTTAGAGATTCGTCAGCGGCTTGAGCAAGCACAAGCCCTGATGGGGTTTGCACCGAACGATGCTCTAACGATGGCGCACTGGCCTGAATTGCTAGCAGCGATGGAACAACTCGTTCAGGTGATCTACCGGCCCGGGCAACTTGATCCGGTGCTCAAACGTCTGATCGGCACAGTCACGTCAGGGGCTGCGGGTTGTCGCTATTGTCAGGCACATACCGCTCATGGCGCAGTTGCCATGGCTGGCGGGGATGCGGAGAAGGTGGCTTCAGTGTGGGACTATCAAACGAGCGATCTGTTTACGCCCGCCGAACGCGCAGCGCTCGATCTTGCACTCGCCGCAGGAACCCAACCGAACGGCGCCACAGACAGGCATTTTCGCACCCTCGAGAAACATTTCAACAATGCTCAGATTATGGAGATCATGGGGGTGATCAGCTTGTTCGGGTTCCTTAACCGTTGGAACGATACGCTAGCCACACAGCTCGAAGACAAGCCGCTGTCATTCGCGCAAGACAATCTGACACTCGAGCAATGGGAAGCTGGCAAACACGCGGCTGGTTAGGACAACGTCGACATGTCGAAGGCCAGATTTCTAGCTCAGCTCTGCCTTTTCCAAGCGGCACCACCAACCCAGTCGCCCGCAACACCCATGAAGACCGCAGTGCGGATTGACTGCCAGACCCCAGCAGCGAAGTAAGGATCCGCCTCGAACTTGGTCCGCGCTTCAGCTTCACTGTCTGCTTTAATTACCAGCAGCGAACCAATCGTCTTCTCATCATGCTTAAGCGGGCCGGCCACTGCAAAGTCATCGATGTGCGCTTCCACGTGAGCAAGGTGCTCGGACAGGAACTTCTCTCTTAGTTCAGAGCCATGCTCGCCATCGAGGCAGTAAAACGCGAACAGAGCCATCAGCCCACCTCCACTACTTCAATTAACTCACCGGCATCGCCAAGTGCGGTTGCCGCGCGTCGCCCCTGATAAAGCGCTCCTTCGCGCATTGTCGGAGCAGTAAGCCAATTGGCCTTACAAGCACCAATATTTTCGACCGCTAGAGTTACAAGTGCATTGCCAGGCGGCAACATCCCGTCATGGCGAGAGCGCAGGCTGGCTTCTCTAGGATAATCGTCCACTTCAACAATCGGCATGCGCTCATGCGATACCATGGTGATGGTTGTTTGGGTTTCCGGCGAAAGTCCGAATGCCTCATTAATCATTGAATAAGGCAAAGTGTAATCTGCACCGCGCATGAGCCCGAGCTTGTCGGTGTACCAAGAGATCGTACGATTACGATCAGGGGTCGCCAAAACAACGATAAAAATCTTGTCCACGGGACAAGCCGCTTTCGGCAGATCGGTATCCGGCAGGTTGCCAAGCACCTGATTAAGATAGATCATTTCGTGGCCTGGCCCGAGCGCCTGCATCGGGATGAAAGTAGGCTCGATATTCTCAAGCTCTTTCGGTGGCCCCACGATCTCGAACAGATCGCGCGGCAGCGCATCAGGCCACTGCCAAACATCCTCCACTGTGGTCTCAAATGCAGCCCAGCCATAGGTGCGTGTGGGGCTAAAATCGGGATGATCCGGCTGTTCGACCAATCGAAACCAGCATGCAGCGCCGCTCTTCGGTTGAAGCACTGCATATCGCGCACCTGAGCTGGCAGGTGCGCCCCAACTTGCCGCAAGATCAGCCGCGAGTTCGCCTTCTTCGACCAGCTCAAGCCCCAAAACATCCCGATACGCTCTTAAACCTTGTTCAAGACTGGGCAATGTGGAGAGGCCTCCGAGAATGGTGCCGTGCGGAACTGTCATGGCTAAGCTTCCTTCCCGAATTGTGGCTTGCGTTTTTCAACAAATGCGCTGGTACCTTCAGCAAAATCAGGCATCGTAAAAGCTTCTGCAAACAGTCTCAGCGTCTCAGCATCGTCATCAGACTGCCCGTCGAGAACACGCCGAATAAAGCGCTTAGTATGGCGAGCAGAATAGGACGAAGCAGCAAGCAATTGCTCGATCAGAAACGCATCATTATCAGCCACAAATTCAATCAGGCCGATACGATACGCCTCATCGGCTTCCACTAAAGCGCCGGTGTAAAGCATGCGCTTGGCCTGACCAGGGCCCACCAGATCTGTAAGCAGCTTCACATCGTGCAACGGATAAACCAAGCCGAGCTTTGCGGGGGTTATGCCAAACCGCGCGGTTGGCGTGCCCACGCGCAAATCACAGGCCATCGCGAGCCCACACCCCCCGCCAACGCAATCACCTTCGATAAAAGCGACAGTAGGAAGATCAGCCCGCGCTAGTTCAGATTGCACCAGATTGATCTGGCGCTGGTTGGCAGAGCGCCAATCCGCATCGTCTTTGTTAGCGAGCAGTTCCTTAATGTCTGCGCCCGCGCAGAAGGCACTGGCTGGTGTGGCAGAGCGTAATTCCAGCACGCGGATTGCCGGATCAGCTACTGCGTCTGCGAGCAACGAAGGAAAGGCATCCCACATTGCCATATTGAAAGCGTTACGTTTTTCGGCACGATCAATCAGCAGCCGGGCGACCGGGCCGCTCTTTTCTAGGCGAAGCGTCATGCCGGGTGCGTCTCGGAAAAATGCTCTGCTATCGCTCTGCGCGTGGTAACCCACACGTCCTGATGCGAACGGACGTGTTTGAAAAATTCCTCAAGCGCCCAGATGCGGCCCGGTCGACCGATGATCCGAAGATGAAGCCCCAGACTCATCATTTTCGGATAACCGCTTTCCCCTTCACGATAGACCTGGTCGAAGTTCATTTTCGCGTAGTCGAGCCACTGATGCGGCGTTAGCGCAGGGTCAGTCCACATCTTCATATCGTTGTTATCGAGCTGGTAAGGCAGAATGCACATCGGCTTTCCGGGAATTGTCGAACGATCCCAGAAAGGCACGTCGCCGGAGTAATCGTCCATATGATAGGCATAACCTTCTTCGCTCAAAAGCCGGCGCGTGTTGTCGGTTAGCAAGTAGCGGGAAAGCCAGCCATAAGGGCGAACGCCGCATGTTTTCTCGATGCTAGCCGTGGCTTTCTGAATGAACTCTCGTTCCGCATGCTCATCCATCTTGAACTGATGCACCCAACGCCAGCCATGGCTGACAGGCTCATGACCAAGCTCAACGATCGCTTCAGCAATTTCTGGATGGTTTTCAAGACTAAGCGCAGCGACGGTCCAGCTCGCCGTGATGTCATAGCGTTTGAGCAGTTTTACGATCCGCGGCGCGCCGGCCTTAATTCCGTAAAGATAATTGCTCTCATTCGAGTAGTTGCGCATCTTTGACTTCACGAAGACGCCGAGTTCATCAACCGGCTCCATTCCGCGATCACCACGCGCGATGGTCATCTCGCTGCCTTCCTCGACGTTGACGACAACGCTTAACGCCATCTTTGCATGGTCGGGCCAATCAATACGTTCCTCTAGCAGCGGCATCAGTGCATCTCCTCGCCGCCGCTAACATTGAGTGCTTCGCCGGTGACGTAAAACGCCGCTTCACTTGCAAGCCAAAGACACGCAGCAGCGGTATCGCTCGGTAAGCCGGGACGACCCATCGGGTTCTTGGCGGACATATTCGCCAGGTAATCTTCAACCGTCTCGAACCCGAGCAGTTTGGAGAAATACTCGTTTTGCTTTGCCCCAAGCCCAGTGGTGACGTGATTGGGGCACACCGCATTGACGGTAATCCCGTGAACTCCGAGCTCAACGGCTGAGGCTCGGGTCAGCCCGATCATTCCATGCTTTGAGCTGACATAGGCAGGCAGATGCGGAAAACCGGTCTTCGCCGCCTGGCTTGCGATGTTGATGATGCGGCCACCTTTGCCAGCTTCGACCATGGCGCGTGCGGCCGCCTGAGTGCCGTAAAAAGCGCCGGATAGGTTAACCGCGATGACCTGATCCCACTCGATCGTTGTATCAACCTCAAGCAGCGGGTTCATCTTAAACCCGATCCCTGCATTGTTGACGAAAACATCGACGCTGCCAAAGCGATCAAGCGTGCGTCCGATCAAACTGGCGCAATCTGAGGCTTTGGAGACATCGCAGGCAATCGTCGCCACATCTGCTCCACGCCCTCGCAACTCTTCGGCGACACCATCCGCCTCAGGATCAATTGAAAGATCCGAAACGACGCAGTTCGCGCCTTCATCGGCAAAGGCCTGCAGGATGCCTTGGCCCAGCCCTTTTTCCTTGCCTGAACCCGTAACGACAATGGTCTTCCCGGAAAAAGCGCCCACAGCTTACAAGTCCTCAGTCAAAATGAATTGGGGGCCATCAGCATAGTCCTGAAACGGCGCAGCCTTGGCCTGGAAGTCGGGGTCCGACACGTCCTTTACGAATGCATCCACATCCGTGATGTCTAGCACTTCAAAATAGGCATAGGGCGACGGCGTATCGGGATCACCGAACAGGCCGGTCGCCTTATGCACTGTAAAACTTCTCACCGAAGGCAGCGCGCTTGCGGTCGGTATATCCTTGTCCTTGGCCCATGCCTCATATTCGGCGACGTCGACGCCGGGCTTGAGATTGAACGGTACGATAATGCGCATGGCTCAGGCTCCTTGGTTTGGTATGCGATAGGCACATAAATCGGCATCGATGTGTCGGGCGATCGCAAAGAGGGCTGCCTCGGCACCTGCTGGTCCGACCAGTTGGACACCTATCGGCAAACCGTGGTCATTCGATCCTGCGGGGATGCTGATCGATGGCAATCCAGCTATATTGGCGAGGCACGTAAAGTCAGCCTGCGCGGCGGGCTCGGGTTGACTATGCGGAAAGGCGACATTCGGGACCGTCGGCATGATCAAAAAGCCCTCTCGCTCGACAATTGCCTGCACAGCCTCCCGCGTCTCAGCAATGATCGCTTTGTCCTGCGCAAGGTCCGTAAGCGAGCGTTTTGGTCCGTAGGTCAACAGCCTCGCCAGATGATCCGACATCGCGACACTTCGAAGATGCTGTGCCATTTCCCGCGACACCTGAATGAAACCGGCAAAGCGAATGCGGCTCTGCTTATGCGCAAGTGAGACTTTTTTGGGGTGTGCTTGCAAGGCGCCGAGAGCTTGTTGGAAGGCCGCAGCGACACTGCTCTCGACTTCGACCCCATGCTCAGCAAGTACAGCACCAGCGCCATCGATCGCGTCATCACCAAAGCCCGAAATCGCCTTGCTTACTCGTTCCAACGTGTCGAGATCGCGGGCCAAGGGTCCGATTGCGTCTAGCGTCAAGTCAGCAGGTTCAAGTCCCTCTTGCGATACACTCGCTGTGGCAGGCTTGAATCCATACACGCCGCAATGAGCCGCGGGAATGCGAACCGAACCCATCGTATCAGTGCCGAGCGCAACATCGCATAGCCCAGCTGCAACCGCTGCACCGCTCCCACCTGAGGATCCCCCGGGGGAGAAGCCGATGCGATGAGGGTTTTGGACGGCCCCGAAATGCGGGTTATCGGTCTTCGCTCCAAGAGCACCCTCTTCCATATTGAGCACGCCGATAATCGCTGCGCCCGCTTGCCGAAGGAGTGCGACGGCATCCGCATCACGCTCGGCCAGCCGCGCTTCAAACGCAGCAAGCCCGGCATGCCAAGGCATCCCTTCGAGCGCGATATTGGCTTTAACTCCCACTGTCAGGCCGGCGAGCGGACCATCGCCAAATGTCGCATCACGATCGAAATCGGTGAACGCGTTTAGCCGCGCATTTGCAGCATCAAGGCGGTCGAAGTCGATCAAATCTTACGTTCGTCAATCAAGCGCAGCGGTTTCTGCCGAGTGTCGATCTCAGTTGCCTTCGCTGTGGCGCCGGGCTCCACCAATGCGACTTCGACTTCAACGCCAAGGCCCTGCTTAAGTACCTCAGCCAATCTCTGCTCATCAGTGCCACCCAGGCTTTCCAAGGTCACACGCATATGGTCTTTTTGCGCTTCGTCGCGTCGCAGATGGCACACATATTCGCCTGTCAGATCACTGCGGTTTTCAATTATCGCACCGATGGCGTGGGGGAAGACGTTGATCCCCCGCAGCTTCACCATATTGTCGCTGCGCCCTTTGAAACCGGCGATCCGTTTGAAGGCGATCTCGCCCCGACCGTCGAGCTCATGCGTGATGTCATGTGTGTTGAAGCGGATGCATGGCGCGATGTCGTCCTTATAGAGGCAAGTGACCACCATATCGCCGGTATCCCCCTTATTGACGGGCGCGCCGCTATCGATGTCGAGCAGTTCAAGATACTGCGCATCTTCCCACACATACATGCCGTCGCGTTCCGGCCCTTCGCCTGCGATGGTCCCTGTATCGCCCACCCCATACCAGTCATAAGCCTTAGCGCCGTGCCAGGCAGCTTCAGTCGAGGCGCGATCTTCGGTTCCAAGATGTCCGATGATCATGCGGATATTGATCTTGTCGAACAGCTCCTCGGCTTCGGCGGTTGCGGCGAGTTTGCGGACATAATCAACGAAGCCGACAATGCAGGTCACACCAAAGTCCGCCATCAGGCGCACTTGATTTAGGCTGCGGGTCTCGATCCCAGTCCCCGCAGATAAAAATACACTGTTGGTGAAGTGCGTCACCGCTTCGCGAATATAGTGCCCGCCGTTGATCATGCCGTGGCCATAGACTGAATGAACAACATCGTCGGGCCTGAGCCCCATCCAGCGATACATCCGGCCTACCAGCAAATTGCCAACTTCGCGGCCCTTGGGTCCAAACATTAAAGTTTGCGGCTTACCAGTAGTGCCAGAGGTTGTGTGAAAGATCGTGGGAGGGCGTTTCGCCGCATCACCCATGCCATGGAAGTCACCATAGGGAGGATATTCTGCGATCGACGCCATCAAGTCGGATTTATCGTACACCGGCAGCTTGTTGATGTCGGTGAGCCCTTTGATGTCGCCTGGCTCTATCCCTTCAGCGCCCCATAACCGCTGGTAGAACGGCACCTGCCAGCCACGCTCCATCAAGCGTTTGAATTGCATGTTCTGTATAGCAAACAACTCATCGCGGGTCATATTTGCGTATCGCTCAAAAAACGCATCGCCGATCGGATAGTCTTGCAGCAATTGCTGGTGATCAAGCGCTTCAAAATAGGTCGGATAGGTCATGAACTTCCTATGAAGTAGCCTAGAGGATCAGAGAACAGACGCGGATCGTATCCCGGCGAGGCAAGCTCGCGCGCAAGGCTCAATTTAGCCGCGGCCTGGGCCTCAGTCAGCGGATTGGCAGGGCTCCCAAGCGTCGCAGCGATGGTGTGGGTCTGCGTCCCGCCATCTCTGTAAGTGACGCGCAGTTCCTGAGGGAACAGGGCATTGGGATCCTCATTTCCATCAGCGACAAGTTCGACCTTACCTGCCAGCGCGGCCAGATCAGCATCAGCCATACACTCTGGCGCTAAACGGCGCGGATCGATGCGTCCGTCCGCAAGCATAAGCGCAGTGAGAAACTGCAGACAAAGCCGGGCATAGGCAGGAGTCATCTCAGGCTTGTATGGCCGGGCAACCAGGCGCCGGATCAGTGGAGGGCACGCCAACTCAACCCGCGCAACAGCTTCTGGAGCCAGTTTGAGCTCTTGCAGCTTGCCTAAAGCCGCATGGCTCGCTCGCCCGCTGGGGAACGGCTTTACGCTCACTTCTCCGATCCGCCAGATTTTGCCCAGCGTATCGGTGTAGGTTGCGAGATCACCTTGGTCGAACAGGGTGAAATAGCCAAACTGTCCTTCAAGCGGGTCTCTTGGCCCTGGAAACCCAGCGCGCGCAAGATCACTAGCACTCACTGCTGCGCGCGCCGCATTGGCTATCTGGAAAGGCAAGGTCGCAAGGCCCTCGACATGGGCCTGCATTGTCCCCGCAGCGCTCGAATAAGCCAGGCCAAGCGCATCATCCAGCGGCGCGCCATCAAGCCGGGCAACAGCAAGCGCCGCGCCGATGACACCTGCAGTAGCAGGACGGAAAAAGCTAAGCCCGCTAGACGCTGCAAAGCCAAGACCGGAAGCGATGTCCACACCGATCACTAAGGCCGCAATGGCTTCTTCTGCGTTGCATCCCCCTCTGCGGTCAATCGCCGCGCCAATTGCCGCCGCCACCGTGCTGAGCGCATGGACAACTGCAGGCTCATGCACAGCGTCCCACTCCAGGCAATGGATCCGATACCCATTTACGAAAGCCGCCGCCGGTGCAGGCAAGCGCTCGCCCGTACCGATAAGACGGGCATCGCTGCCTGTCCCCATAGCGCGCGCGGCTTTGAGGATCGCATCGGCCCCAGGCGCTCGCGCACCGGCCGCGCCGACCGCCAGTGTGTCAGCGAGCAACCGCACGGCATCATCACGCACTTGCTCTGGCAGCGCATGATCCGCCGCTGCAAAGTCGAGCAAGCGCTGCGTCGGTGTCACCTGATCCAGTCCTCCAGCAGCGCATCGATCGCTTGCGGGTCATCGCCCTCCAG
Source organism: Pseudomonadota bacterium (assembly GCA_039027955.1). GTDB lineage: Bacteria > Pseudomonadota > Alphaproteobacteria > Sphingomonadales > Sphingomonadaceae > Erythrobacter. Next base: position 5,289 of record JBCCJD010000014.1, on the reverse strand, counting down.
CGCAAGCGCTACGGCACGATCCGCCTCGCCTGACGGGAGCTTCCCCCAGCGCGCGAGACGCTGCATTTTGGCAATGATGTCGTCCTCACTCACCGGACGTTCGGGATCGCCGAGCGTATCAACCATTTCAAATCCGTTGACCCGCGCACCGAAGTGCTGCGGATAGCGAGCTGTGATGGCCGGGTCCTCTGCGACCGATACTTGCGACCGCAAAGGCGCGAGCGCCTTGATCGCCTCTTCGGTGAAATCCTCCGGCTCTGCATCTCGCCCGTCGGCGATCACTGCTACGGCATGCTGTAATGAGAACTTTGCTTCGAGTTCGGTCTTCGGCTCTGGCCGATCGCAGAAGGTGAGCGCGTCGGCAAACGTCTCGACTGCAAAAGGTGCCGATAGTTTGCCAGCCTTACGCAGTTCCATCGTCGCATCAATTGCGGGATGTGCGTGGCGGCATGCGGAAAAGGGCTTGAAACTGACTTGCTCAACCAGCCACCCCTTATCATTCGATGCAAGCTGCCCAGGCTCTATGGCCATTGCTTCGAACAGTCCTTGCTTTCCCTCGAGAATGGCTTGCGGGCCGGTTGCCCCATAATGCACATGCAAAGCTGCATCACGCCCCGTGCGGACCGCGTGGTAGATATGCCATTGCTTAGTCAAGACGGATGGGTTGTGCCGCATGTGCCAGAGCCCGCCCGCCACTGAACCGGCATTTGCGAGTGCATTGGCGTATTCCACCGGAGCAAAGCCGATAAGTGATCCGAATGCAGCTGCTGCGCCGAACACACCCATTGTCGCAGTTGGATGCCAATACGCATAATGGTGCGCGTCAAACGCAGCACCGATAGCAATCATCGCTTCGTAGCCGCGCACCGCTGCATCAAGTCGTGCGTCCATCCCGGCGCTCGACATACTTAGCGCCGCAGGCCAGACGACAGGCCCTGGATGCAGCAAAGCCGTGCGATGGACATCATCCATTTCCAACACATTGCCGAGATAGGTTGCGCGCTCCCACCCCTTTAAGGAAACAGCTCCGCCCAACTCGCCCGCTTCGCTTGTTCGAGCGCCTGCAACACAAGCGAGCCAATCGAGCAAATGAAGGCGTGCGCGCTGGCGCTCGCTTTTCCCAGGGACGCGCGCTAGTCTGTCGCTAAGGTTGGCAAGCAAGGCATCGCTCATGAATGCCAGCTCGCTTGATAAGGAAATCTTGGGAGTACATTTTGGCGGCTAAAGCCAAACATAGCGATCAGGCGCGAATTCCGCGGTATCTGCAACTGGCGGGAGAATTGCGCGAAGCGATATTGGCGGGAGACTTTGTCAACGGCCGGCAGTTTCCCACTGAAACGGCGCTTTGCCGGGACTATGATGTTAGTCGCTACACGGTACGCGAAGCGCTTCGGCGGCTTGAAGTAGAAGGGCTCATTCAACGCAAGCGTGGCTCTGGTACTACCGTTCAGCCAGCTGGAGCGCGCGGCGGCGCGCTGCATCAGCCGCTCTCCAATGTTGGTGAACTGCTGCAATATGCGCGCGACAGCAAGGTCACCTATGCGCTGCGTGAACGCGGTAATTTGCCGGAGGCTGTCGCGGTACAAATCGCGGAGCCAACTTCTGGTAGATGGACCAGTTTTAAAGGCATCCGCCGTCACGCTCAGGACGCTCTGCCGATCGCAGTCACGGATGTCTATTTCCATGAGCGGCTTGGTGATGCGATCGCAGCACTCGATTTGAGTGCAGGGACACTGTTCAGTCAACTTGAGCAATTGACGGGCGTTGCCGTCGGTAAGATCACTCAGGACATCCAGGCGTTGGCAGCTGACCCGGACACAGCTGCTGCGTTGCAGATTGACGAGAGTACTCCGGTGCTGCGCATTTTGCGCTGCTACTTCGATGCAAAGGGACACATTTTCGAGATCTCGCAAAGCTACCATCCGGGGGATCGCTTCGCTTATGCCATGCATATCGACGTTGAGGCGTAGCGCCGCTGTCATTGATTATGCGATCCCAATTTCGGCACGGCGCCAGGCGACCATTCATCTCCAACGAACCGAATGGCCGGTGCGATATGATGTCCTCCGCCAGCCGCTCCTATCCAAAGGCCGCGCTCGGCGATATGCGGCTCATCGAACGCTTCGCGAAAGTCGAGCACAGGCGAAAACGCGACATCTTTATCAGCAAACCATTGGACCCATTCTTCCCGGGTCTTGCTCGCAAATGTTTCCTTCAGAAATGCAATGAGCTCGCCCTGCTCCCCGGCAGGAGCTTCAGCCAAGCTGACTAGGTCGCTGCGGCCGAGCGCTCCGAGAAGGTTCTGCGCAAATTTGATCTCACGACCGCCAAGGACGACGTGACGGCCATCTTTTGCCTTATAGATTTGGTAAAATGCTGCGCCGCCAAGCGAACGCTGTGCTTGACTGACAGGGCTTGGCCCGCCCGCAATGGCGCTCCCCGCCGTATGCGCGCACCAAGGCAGCAGGCTGTCGAACATGGCGCAATCGATGAAGGCACCTTCGCCCGTTTTCTCGCGTCCAACCAATGCCATGAGGACCGATGACAGCGCAGTGAGACCAGCAGCAAGATCAGCGCTCGGAGCCCCTGGGACAACGGGAGTTCCGTCAGCACCGTCATTCACGGAAAGGAAGCCAGCAAGCGCTTGTACTGCCATGTCATGAGCCGGATGATGAGCCATTGCTCCTTCCTGCCCAAACGCTGAGATAGAGCAGTAGACGATATCGGACTTGATTGCGCATACACTTTCGTAATCGAACCCAAGCCGTTTCATCACACCAGGGCGAAACCCTTCAACGAATACATCGGCAGCCCTGATCAAATCGCTGAGCGCCGCTTTTCCATCCTCGCCCTTAAGATCGAGCACTACGCTTTTTTTACCGCGGTTGAGATTAGCGAACCAGACCGAGTGTTGCTCACCATCATATGTGTCGTACGGGGCTTGTTCGCGCGCCGGATCCCCTGATGCCGGTTCGACCTTTATGACCTCGGCACCTTGATCAGCCATCATCACGGTCATCATCGGTCCTGGGAGGAACAGGGAAAGATCAACGACTTTGATGCCCGAGAGTTTGCCCATCTTTTGCGCGCGTCTGCAGCTCACACAATTCCGCTGGCGCGTAGCCGGGCAATAGCGTCCGGCTCATAACCCAGCTCGGCCAAGACTGCATCGCTATCGGCTCCTAGGAGAGGCGCGGCACGATTAGGTGGGCGTTGACCATCGAACTTGAGCGGGCTTGCCAAAATCTGCAATTCTGGATTGTCCGGATGCTCGACCTGATCACGCAAGCCAATGGTCTCCAGCCAAGGGTTATCCAAGGCATCGCCCAGTTCATAGACCGGGGCGACCGGCACATACCCTGATAGCAGGTCGCGCCAATACGCCATTGGCTGTTTGGAGAATTCCTCATCAAGCAATGCAGTCAGGGCTGTCCGATTAGCTAGGCGGCCAGCATTGGTCGTAAAGCGTGGGTCGCTCGCTATGCCATCAAGCCCCATTCGTTCCACCAAGATGTCCCAGAACTTAGGCAACTGGCACATCACAAACATCCAGCCATCAGCCGCTTTGAACATCTGGCTCGGCGTGGCGCTTGGATGAGCGCTGCGAGGCGTACGCTTGGTTTCATCGCCGTTGTTCATGTACCAAAGCGCGGGATAGCTGGTCTGGTGGACAGCCGCTGATAGCAGATCAGTGTCTACATCGCGTCCAACATTGGTTCGCTGGGCGTCAACCAGCGCCCCAAGCAAGCCAATACAAAAGATTGTGCCGGTTATGAAGTCTACCATCGAAAGGCCCATCCGCTGCGGCTCGCCGCCTGGCTCTCCGGTGATCTGGCAATAGCCAGCTTCAGCTTGCATCAGGTAATCGTATCCCGGCCACTTTGCTCGTGCATTGTCGCGACCATAGGCGGAGAGATGCGCGCACACGATCGAAGGGTTATGCTGCTTTAGAGCGTCGTAGGTCAGGCCAAGTCGCTCCGGCAAATCACCGCGCATATTGTTTGCGACAACATGCGACTTAGCGGCCAAGCGCGAGAGCACTTCCTGGCCTTCATCCGTTCGCAGATCAAGCGTCAGTGAACTCTTGTTCAGATTGAACGCGTTGAAATAGACGCTTTCGTTTTCGCGCAAAAAATGCGGACCAACCAGCCGAGCGGTATCTCCTCCGCCGCGTCGCTGTCCGTCGGGGCCTACCTTGCCCGGCGGCTCGATCTTGATCACCTCCGCGCCCATTTGCGCAAGGAACATTGTCCCATAAGGTCCGGCGCCATACTGCTCGGCACTGACTATGCGAAAGCCTTTTAGCGGTAGTTGATCATGCGGAAGAGGCATCAGGCCGACATTCTCGCTCGCGCTTAGATCTGGTTTTCTTTGAGATGCTGCTTTGCAATAATGATCCGCTGCATCTCGTTGGTCCCTTCCCCAATGCACATCAACATGCTGTCCCGGTAATATCGCTCAATATCGTATTCTTTGGAGTAGGAATAACCGCCATAGATGCGCATCGCTTCCTGGCTGTTTTCTACCGCCGCTTCAGAAGCAAAGTACTTCGCCATGCCCGCTTCTTTGTCGCAGCGCTCGCCTTTGTCATAAGCTTCCGAAGCATCGAGCGTCAGAAGCCGCGAAGCCCGCGCGCGAGTTGCCATCTCACCAAGCTTGAGCTGGATCGCCTGATGCTGTGCGATCGGCTTGCCCATGGTTTCACGCTGCTGAGCGTACTCGGTCGCCAACCGCAACGAGCCTTCTGCTAAACCAACCCCGCGTGCAGCGACGTTAATACGACCCAGCTCCAGCCCACCGGTCGCCTGAAAGAAACCCTGTCCTTCGACGCCACCAATCAACTGGTCGGCTGGCATATGATAGTCCTCCATCACAAGCTCAGCGCTGTCGATCGACTTGTAGCCAAGCTTGTCAAACTTCTTGCCAGTGCTGAGGCCGTCACGCTTGTCAGCTATGAACAAGCTCATACCCTTGTAACGTGGATCGGCATCGGGGTCGGTCTTAGCAAGCAAAGCAAAGCAGTGACCGTTGAGCGCGTTAGAGATCCACGTTTTGGTTCCGTTGAGAACATAATCGCCGTTTGCGTCTTTGCGCGCGACTGTGCGGATTGCTTGCAAATCCGTCCCCGCGTTGGGCTCCGTCAATGCCAGGCCTCCGCGAATTTCTCCGGTAGCCATCTTTGGAAGCCATTTGGCTTTCTGCTGGGCAGTGCCGAAGCGCTCGACGGCTGCAGCCATAATCAAGTGCGAGTTGAAAATGCCAGTAATAGCCATCCAATAGCTCGAAATG
>JBCCJD010000013.1:0-69229 GCA_039027955.1 Pseudomonadota bacterium | reverse complement strand
GTCAATCGCAACAAGCGCTCGCTGTCGATCGACTTCACGACCGATAAGGGCGCTGAGATAATCCGAGAGCTCGCCAAGACGGCGGATGTCTTTGTCGAGAATTATCGCCCAGGTGCGCTCGATCGCTCGGGTCTCGGATATTCTGATCTCACGAAGCTCAACCCGAAACTGATCTATTGTTCCATATCCGGCTTTGGTCGTGACGGACCATACCGCGATCGTGGCGGCTTTGACCTTATCGCTCAGGCGATGAGCGGTATCATAAGCCTGACGGGCGAACGCAAAGGCGCCGAGCCGGTGGTGGCTGGCGTGCCTCTGTCAGATTTGAACGCTGGACTTTTCGGCGCCCTTGCGGTCGTCGCTGCGCTCAACGCACGAGCGCGGACAGGCCGCGGCCAGCATGTCGAATCTACATTGCTTGAATCCGCCATGGCGTACACCGTTTGGGAAACAGGCCTTTTTTTTACCGAAGGCATTATCGCAGAACCGGCGGGCTCTCGTCACCGACTGGCCGCGCCTTATGAAGCGCTTAAGGCGAGCGATGGATATGTGGTGGTCGGCGTCAACAATGAACGACTTTGGGATCGCTTCTGTCTGGCTTTGGAAGCTCCGCAATTGGCTGAAGACGCTAGGTTCGCCAGTTCGATGGCGCGGCTCATGAACCGCGATGCGTTGAAAGCAATCCTTGAGGAGATCCTCGAAGAACACACCGTATCGACCTGGATCGATCGCCTTACGGATAAGGGCGTGCCGTGCGGTCCTATCAACACCGTTTCAGATGCAACCGAGGACCCGCAGATCAAGCACCGGAAGTTCTTCGTGGACGTCAATGGACGCCAATTTGCAAGGGCGCCGGTCCGTTTTTCCGAAACCCCTGTTAGCATTCGAAGAGGGCCAGCTGATCTCGGCGGCGATACGCATGCGGTGCTGAAAGCAGCCGGATACTCCGACGACGAGATCGCAAATCTCGAAGCTGACAATGTCATCCGAAGAGCGTAAGAAAGTTGGAACCGTCAACGAGCATGAAACAGGTGACCTGCACGACTTCTTGATAGTGGCATCGGGGAACCGCACTATGCGTTGCCTCATCGCGGCGTTGCCCCTGTAAGACGGCTAATAGTGACCCCAGCGCCTAGCGCACTATCCGGGATCTGGCGGCTAAGCGCTGACGATCGCTATCCATCTGGTCCTCGATGCGCGGGCTGGACTGCAAAAGGTTACTCGAAAAACGATCGCTTTTGCGCATAAGAGAAGCGCGGATTGGCTCAGTGCACGCCAAGCCCTTCTCGTTCAAAAGGAGGTTCCAGTGACGAGTTTCACTCAGGACGCATGGCAAGCCAATCTGCCGCTTTTCAAAACCACTCGGGATATGCCCTTCAATCGCGAACTCGCCCAAGGCGTGCTGCCGACCGAGAAGTTCCGGCATTACATGATCCAGGATGCGCACTACTTAGAGGGCTTTGCGCGCAGCCTGGCGCTCGTGGCCGCTAAGGGTTGGGAGGCTGAGCACGTGGTCCAATTTGCCAAGGCAGCCGAGGTGGCGATCATTGTCGAACGCGATCTGCACGCTGATTATTTTAATCGCTTCGGTGTTTCGCCTGAAGATTTCGTGTGCGCCGATCTCAGCCCGGCTTGCAATCACTATGTGAGTTATCTGCAAGCGACCTGCGCGCAAGCGCCTTTCGAGGTTGGCCTTGCCGCGCTGCTGCCCTGTTTCTGGATTTACCGCGAAGTGGGCACAGCGATCCATTCAAGCGCGGGCCCCGACAACCCCTACAGCGCCTGGATCGAAACCTATGCGGGCGCTGACTTTTCAGAAGCCGTTGACGCCGTCATTGCGACACTGGACGAAGTCGCCGCCGAATGCGCGCCGCGAAGCATCGAGCGGATGCACTTGGCCTATCGCCGTTCCGCGCACCTTGAATGGATGTTCTGGGACAGCGCGTATCGGCTGGAGGGCTGGCCAGTCTGATGCGCGAAGCGCTCAAGACCTTGCTCATCTGTGCGGCTCGGTCCGATCGCACATTCACCTATGCTGAGGTCGCTAAAGCGCTTGATCTTAAACCGCCTCATACGATCCATCGCGCGGCGCTCCTGATCGAAGACCTGATGCGTGAGCAGGCGGCCAAAGGCGAACCGCAATTGGCAAGCTTCGTGATCTCAAGAGCGCGGGGGGGATTGCCAGCACCAGGTTTCTTTCAGCTCATGCGCAGACTTGAACTTTATAGTGGGCCAGACACCGGAGCCAAAGCGCTGGCCATGATTGAACAGGAGCGCACACGATGCCGCTGTCAGTTCTGACCGATCGCACTGAAACCGTATGAACGCACAGGGCGACGGTTTGTATGGTCAATTGGGTTTGATAGCTCATGGCCCTGCTTGCGCTTTTCTTTGGGACCAAATCCAAAGAGACAGTGCCGCGGCTGACCCCCTGAACCTTGGCGTTGACACCGGGCATCCGGGCTCAATGACCACGATCCATGCAGATACGCCTGCTCGTGCGATTGAGCAGCTAGCACTGCTCGTGCTCCAAGCCGGTTCAAAGCTCGCGCGTGAGGATGTCCGGCACTATGTGCGCGAAAGCGTCGATGTGTTCGTTCAGCTGGAGCGGCTAAATGGAAAGCGGCGCGTGAGCCGTATTCTCGTGGGAGCCTTTAGGCTGCTCTAAGTACAAGTGACGTGACCCCCAGCTGGAGGGAAGCTGGGGGTCTCGTCAGCTCAGACCACTGGGTGCGCCGGTGATTGCGATCGGCTTTATCGATCGGTTGGGGAGCGGCAGTGAAAAGATACTTGTCCCGCCACCAGCGGGCGAAAGTCAGTCCCAAGCGCCGCCGCGTGAATTGCCGCCCGCAGACTATGACCATTATTCGGGGCTTAGTGGAGCGATTTTCAAAGCGTTTAAACTCTCCCACATGCGCTAACGGGGAACAGCATTTACTTTCTTAATCGATCACTGGAGGGGTGCCGTCTAAATAGAATGAAGCCCTCAAATATACCGGTGACGTAAAAATAAATACCTTTGAAAAAATCTATTGGATTATCCGATTCTTTAATTAGAATCTTACCTAACAAGCCTTTCGAAATAATATGCCCCTTACGACAATTCTTTTTTAGGAGCGACATGGCGCACCTGACACGATCTTGATCCCCTATTTTATAAACGTAGAGCCATGCTAGTAAATAGCGAGCCGGTGAATATTTTTCCTGTAGTGTAAGAAGTATCGTCTCTGCAGAGTCAAACGCGCCTGCGCGAATATTCCTTATCGACAGACGATAACCAGCTTCAACTGAGCCAGCGTCAAACGACTTCCGCAGCCATCTTTCTCCCTCAGAGATGTTAGCGTCAAAACCATATCGACCGTCTAATAGCGCCACAGCTAAATAGTACATCGCAAGGGGGCCACCCGACGAGGCAAGTTCTGACAGGGGCGCATTTCCATTTCCGGCGACATGTTTTTGTTGAAGAGCATCCCAAAGCTGATCGGCGCATGGCTCTCTCTTCCACTCGCTACTTAGATTTTCCCCGACCTTGCTGAATTTCAAAATAAGCTCCCGTAATACGTAAACATATAAAGAGGTCTAATTTCTTCATTCGTCGCTTTTTATGAATTTAGATTCCGAGTTTATTGTGGTTTACCAACAAATACCTACTCCTAATCTACGGATACCAACACAAGTCCATACCTTTGGTTTTTTGTCGGCACTTGGCTTATCCGACGGTGACGATGATGGGCCAGGAACTGGTGGAGGTGTACGAGTTGGCGTGGGTGTTGGGGTTGCTTCTTGAGATGGTTTTGTTGGCTTTGCTGGAGCAGTTGGTCTTTCGGGTAGCGGGTCTGCCGTCTCCTCTTTCGGATCGTCATCGAGATTACAGTATATTTTAAGAAAACAGACAATGGTTTCAGCCCAACGCGGCTTGCCGCATTCGCTGTGCGCACGATAGGGACTGGCTCAGTTGGGTAAGTCCGGGGGCTTGAGACGCTTAAAGATGGGGTGGGTTCTCCAGCCAAGTCGCTCCGCCGGAAGGTGGAAGGCCGTTTAGGGAACCGTTGAAGTCAGAATCATTGCTCTTGGGGCACTGTGGTCTTCGGATGAGTATCGCGTCGGACGCCATACGTATCCTAGGGAGCTAAGACCGTAACTGACATTCATAAGAAAGCGAAAAACCTCGATATGTTATCAATCCTAAATGTACTTCTCCATTGGACAATGTACTTCTGTAGAGGATGTAAGGTTTGTCAAGCGCAACGGCATGGGAAAAATAGTATCTTCCCGCTGTTTGCAATCCGACTGTCGACTCCATGGTGAATATACTGACATCATGGAAATTATTCATATTCGTTAAGTGAAGAATATTACCATTTGAGCCACCAATTACAGAAATATATGATTTATCTTTTATTTTAATTAATATAGATGGAGTATTGTAGATTTTGATGTCTTCGTTAATTTCCTGAGCGCAGCTATTCAAGCTCGGCGTTTCATCGACAGATTTTACGAGCTTTGAACCATCATTCATCCACACACTTAATGCTAAACTAATTGCACTGACCACGTGAGTCACAGACTTTACCTCGGCTATTGTATGAACGTACGAGTGGATTCCCCCTATTAGATCGGAGCCTATTCTCGGCATCAATGGCGGGTACTTCATCGCTGATATCTCCCCCAGCTAGATCATTTCCAATGTGCCCTGGTCCTTCGTGCTCCCAAATATCGTCCAATGAGTTCATGTATGAATCCGCTACTGCGTCTGACGCATCGAGATTATCGGTCCTAATAGTCTCACCAACATCAAGGGTAACGGCGTACGTCTCGCCATCAGTTATTCGACGCCACCACCGGCAATAATTGGGCTATTTACAACAAATTCCACGGTAGCAATTTTTCCCTCCGCTATAAGATCAGCCTCCAATTGCGCAGTTGCAGAATTCTCATCGGCGATCCGCTCATCAATATAGCTTTGTTCATTTTCTGTGAAGCCGCAGATTCCAGTTGAAACTTGATTGCCTTCGCTGTCGGATGTCGTCTGACACATTCCGCTCGGATCCACAGCATTAACCGGATCGTTTCCGGCACAAGCATAGAGGTTGTATTGATCTTCGTAGCCGATGGGATCGGTCTGCAGGAACCGGCCTAGAGTGGGTGAGTATATCCGCGCCTTGTAGTGGTACATCCCGATCTCAGGGATCCATGCCTGGCCTGTGTAACGGAACCGCCCTTTGGTGCTAACGTCATTGCCGCTCGCCGTATCGGGGATGCCGTATTCATCATAGGAGTTGATGGTCAGCAAATTGCCTTGGAAGCTTGTGATTGCGACGATGCTTCCGCGGGGATCGGGATGGAGGTAGCGGCGTGCGGCCCCGTTGATCGCGCTTCCCTCGTACCAGACCAGCGGATCGTCTGCTTCAAGATCAGAGCCATGAACGTAGCGCCTAAGCTAGCACTCCGATCAAGTTGCACAAACCGCTGCAGCCGACTGCAGCTTTCCACCACACACCTAACCACCTATAATCACACGTAGAACACGCTGGAGTCCAATTATGCGTCTCGAATTGCCTGTTGGCGTTTCAGGATCAGATGCGCTCGCGTCTTTAGCCCTCGTCTCGGTCCTTCTGATTGGGTGGTGGGTTACAGGTAGGGCATTGCGCCACAGTGACGATTTGTCATCGCAGGCTGCCGGCCGATGGACGACCAATATCCGCAACGCGCTAATATTGATTGCAGTTGTCGGTTTGCTGATGATTTGGGCACCGCAGCTCAGAACCTTTGCTCTCTCGCTTACTGCGGTGGCGGTCGCGATCGTCATTGCGACTAAGGAATTGATCCTTTGCCTCTCGGGCTCTGCTTATCGAACCTTCACACAGGCATATGTCGTTGGAGATATAATTGAGACCGGGGCTCATCGTGGGCAGGTAATGGAAATCAATCTCCTCTCCACCAAGTTGAATGAGCTACACCCGCGTGAAGGTTCAATTCGTCTGTCAGGCTCGTCTGTGATAGTTCCGCATAGCCTCTTGTTCAGCATGCCTGCTCGTGTGCTTGCAAAGAAAGGCGGGCGGACCACACATGTGTTTCAACTCGTTTTCGAACCCGAGATCGATCTTTTCTCACGTATCGACGAGTTGAGGCACATCGCCGCCCTCGCGCGCGGTCATTAAATCAGCGACCGCGTCTACTGCTCCGTAATAGCTCGCTCCATTGGCTACATGGGACTCTTTGAAAACAACTTCTGTTCCATCGCGCAATGTCAGGACATGGGTGCCCGTGGAAAAATTGGGCGCAATTGTCTCGCCTGTGCCTTGCGACGACTCGTAAATCCCACCCACGAGATCGAATGTCATTCTCGCGCCACTAAAGTTCACTGCGGCAGTCGGCGCTCCGTTAGTGATCTCGGCAGAAATAAGGTAGTTATGTGGCCATCCCTTGCTCACTCGCGTGCGGACATGAGCGAGACCGTTCGCACCGCCAATCGAGATGCTCGACGAGGGAACAATCACCTCGCCCGACGTTAGGTCAACGCCCTTCTCATCAACGGGAGACCGAATGCTGGGATCGGCTAGCGTTGTGCTTTGAGCGGCAGCTGACGGCGCAATCATTATTGCTGGTGCGAGGATTGCCGCTGTCGAAAGAATAAGCGTCTTAGCCTTCATATATACCCCCTTGTTAAAAGACGAGGATTCTGGATAGGATTGGTCCCGGCCTACTCTTTCAGTCGACTTTGCTTGCGATCCCACCGCCCTGCGTATTGTTCTGCGTTGGCGCAGAGGATTGATGGCTGTTCTCCGAAAGCCCTCTCGAACTGGTTTTGCACTGCCTCGTTGCCTGACGCGGCAAACTCGCAAACGCGATCGCGATAAGCCGCGAAATCTTGGGGCTTTGAAAAACCAGCGTCAGCACATTCGACGATTCCAAACCCTCTTATCTCAAGCTCTGGAACGGACCGCGGCGTCACAACCACGTTTACGGGGCGTCCTCGGTCTTCTTCTTGGACTTGGGCAACATTGGCTCGCGGGCGGGCCATACACACCGGGGTCGTTTTTTCCTCTATTGACCCCTCGTCTGAGCCGACCACTTGAGCCCCTGCAGTTACAAGCGGGGTAAGAGAAAGAGCCGCAAACAAAATTAAGAACGCAGCGCGTTTTGAAAATTTCACTGTCATTCCCCCAATAATTTGAAATCATGGCCAGAGGCACGACCGTATCACTGCGGTATACCTCCACCATAACACGAGTTGCTAAAGGTGGTCAGTACTGCGGTATCCGTTGCTCCGAGCGTGTCAGCAACCGTGTAGGTAAATGTTGACGTATCGAACTGCGGGCCAAGAGAAACCCCGATCGTGCCACCCGAAAAACTTACGACTGTGGCCTACCCACTCGTCTTTACGACGTTCGTAACTGTGAGCGGTGTGTGCCCGTCCGGATCTGTATCGTTTGTAGTCACCGTGACCAATCGCCATGCACCGCATGAACCATTAGCCGAATCATCCACTGCATTGGGCGGATTGTTCGACGGGGGAGGAGGCGGTGGTGGTGGTGGAGAGGGCGGAGGGGAGCATTGAGGTATGGTCCCGTCAGCTCTCGTCTTAAATTCTTCACGGTTTCCCACCTGATCGTAGCAAATAGTTCGAGTGTCGTCGTTGTTCACCCCCCCCAGCGACATCTGTAGTAATCAATCGCCCTAACGCATCGTACGAGAAATTGCGATCTTCGGATTGTGCTCTTGCAATGCTCACATTCGAAACAGCAAGAGCTAACGCACACGAAGAACACAGCAATAGGTTTCTGTACAATAATTCAGTCCCCCATCATCATAATGAGCACTACTCATTTATCTTTACGATGCGCCCCATCTGATTTGTTTTACAATAGGTATTACGATATCAATCGAAGTCAAAATTTTTTTGAAATAAAATTCTTGACTAAGTCGGACTCGCGCATTCACGGGGAGAACTGCCCAAATAAGACGTTTTGATTACGGTCGTCACAAGGGTTCAGTCAGTTCAAAGAAACCAGATCCATTGCGCGACTCGAGTGTTGAGAAACCCTTACGCACCAGCCAATCTCTTGACACCTTCCGAAGCCTAAAAATCGTGATCCATTCGCAGCCGCGATCCCCTCACATGCGACGCAAAACGAAGCTGATACCTATGCGGCGCCCAACTTGGGTGGCGAGCTTGCAGAAATCGCGTAAATAATTGATTTTATGGAGCGGGCGAGGCGATTCGAACGCCCGACCCCAACCTTGGCAAGGTTGTGCTCTACCCCTGAGCTACGCCCGCTCACTGACGCTCGCAGATGCGGCGATAAGGCCTAACGTCTGCGGGGGAGGCGGCGCGATTAGCAGCGGTCTTGCGCGCCTGCAAGTCCAAATATTGCTTGATCCGGCTTCGACAAGGGGCCAGCGCAAGACAGCGCTTCACAATGCCGTAAAATCCCCCACATTGTGAGGCATCCCAGCGTTACTCATCATCACGAGGAGCATCACTCTTGGCCAGCATGGGTCTTAACATCGACGAACAAAAAGCAGTCGAGCGGTTCCGCACCAATGTAGTCGAGCCATCGCAGACCAAACTTGTGATCCTCGATTTCTGGGCCGAATGGTGCGGGCCGTGCAAAGCGCTGACACCGATGCTTGAAAAGGTGGCCGCTGAATACGCTGACAAAGGCGTCGTTCTGGCCAAAGTGAATGTCGATGAAGAACAATTCATCGCCGGCCAGTTTCAAGTGAAATCGATCCCGACGGTCTATGCGATGTTTCAAGGCCAGCCCGTGGCCGATCTCACCAGCGCACGCAGCGAAAGCCAGTTCAAGCAAGCGCTAGACCAGATCCTTGCGCAATTGCCGATCCAGCCGGGCAGCGATGCGGCAGGCGGACCGCAAGGCCCTTCACCAGAAGAGATCGAACAGTTCATTGCGCTAGGCGAAGAAGCTCTGAATTCAGGCGATGCGCAGCGCGCTGCGGGAATTTTTGCGCAGGTCACTGAGTTTGCAAGCGACAATGCCGCTGCTCATGCCGGGCTGATCCGCGCGTTGGTCCAGCTTGACCAGGCCGAAGAAGCGCATCGGGTTCTCGAAGTGGTCAATGCCGATCCCAAACTCGCTGCCGACCCAGCGATCGCTGCTGCCAAAAGCGCGCTCGAGCTTGCCAGCACCAAAGTCGATGACAGCGAACTTGCGGGTCTGCGCGCCGCTGCACAGGCCTCACCTGACGATATGGACGCGCAATTGGCCTTTGCTGAAGCGGCTTTCGCTGCCGGCGAGCGCAATGATGCCGCTGATACATTGCTGGCGATGGTCGCGGCTGACCGCGAATGGAACGAAGGCGCAGCGCGCACTAAGCTGCTCCAGATCTTCGAAGCGATCGGACTTGAAGATGAGTGGGTTGTTGCCACGCGTCGGCGTCTGTCGAAGATCCTGTTCGGTTGATTTGAGAGGATTACCCGAGACCATGCCGACCCGCCTCTCGATCTTTCCCTTGCCCGGAGCCGTGCTGTTCCCTGGGCTGCAATTGCCGCTCCATATCTTCGAGCCGCGTTACCGCGCGCTGGTCGGCGATGCGCTGGTGCGTGACCGGCGGATTGCGATGATCCAGCCGCAGCGACCTGCCGAAGGCGCGCCGCTTTATACAGTGGGCTGTGTTGGGCGGATCGGCGAGATCGAAGCGATGGACGATGGACGCTATAATCTCATCCTCGAAGGCGAAGCGCGCTTCAAGATGGTGCGCGAACTCGATGTCGCGACTGCCTTTCGCCAGGTTGAAGGCGAGCTGATCGAAGATGACAGCGATGAAACGCTCACACATGCGCAGCGCGGCGGGTTTGAAGCCGAAGCGCGCCAGTTTGCCGATGCGCAAGGCTACAGCGTTGATTGGGATTCGGTTGAACGGCTCGATGACCAGTCGCTTATCAATGGCGTATCGCAGATCGCACCGTTCGATCCAGCATCAAAGCAAGCGCTGCTCGAAGCCAAAGACCTGTCCGCGCGCTGCGAATTGCTGGTCCAGTTGATGCAATTCTTCGGGCGCCGCGATGGCGATGAGGAAATCATCACTTTGCAGTGACGAACGTGCCCGTTCGGACTGCGCCCATTGCCTAATCTTCTGGCACGTCGAGAGTGCGCAAAAGGTTCGTCAGCGCAATGAAGGAATGCCGCTCGGCTTCGTTGCGATTGTAGTTTTCGCTCTGCACCACCAGCACCGCTTTGAGGTTTGGCACAATAGCAACGATGTTGCCGCCATTGCCTTTCATCATGAAAGCACCTTCAAATCCGCGCGCTGACCGCAGCGGCGTGGCCCACCACAGATAGCCATAATGCACATGCTCGCTTAAGCTGTGCTTAGGCGTGAGCATCGTGCGCAGCCAGTCTTCAGGAAGGATTCGTTCGCCTTCCCAGACGCCTCCATCGAGCACCATCTGCCCGAGTTTAAGCAGCGCTGTATCGGATATCGTAAGCTGCCCGCCTGACTGGATTTCGCCGCTGCGCGACGTGCGCCATTCCGCTCCATCGATCCCGAGCGGATCGAACAGGCGGCGCTGAACATACTGGTCAAACCGCTCACCGGTCGCTTTCTCGACCACTTGTCCAAGCAGGAACACCCCTGCCGTGCAGTAGGAAAAAGGGCCGATCCCGCGATCATCGCGGGCAAACTCGCGCGCTGGCAATGCGAGCGCGAATTTCGCCCAATGTCGTTTGCGATACATCTTTTCTTCCTGGCCGGGTGAACGCCGCTCCCAATCGTTGCAATCAAGCGCCGACGACATCGAAAGCAGATCAGCGATGGTAATGTCGCTGAACGGGGCGCTGCGACGGGCATCGAGATATGGCCAGACTTCAAGCTCAACGCCCGGCAATGCGCCATCGGCAATCGCTGCGCCAACGGCAAGCGCTGTGACCGATTTACCGGCTGACTTGATGTCGACCCGCTCGCCGAGCGCGCCTTTGCCAAACCGTTTGCGATAGACGGTCTTGCCGTTCTGCATCGCAGCAAGGCTTCGGATTTTGCCGTATTCGCCCGCGTCGATCCGGGTTTCAAGCTCGGCTAGCGAAAGGTCGGGAATAGGCTGCGCGTTAAGCGGAGTGGCCACCAGCAAACCGAGCGTAGCCAATGCTCTTACGCAATGTGTGAACACGCAAGTCTCCTCCCAAACTGTGCGGGAAAGCCTTGCAAAGCCGGTGATGAACCTCACACGAACCGCATGGCTTAACGCAGGCGGCATCGGTTGATCTTATGGAGCTTTAACCGAACGCCCCGCGCAAGCCATCAATCACATATTGCGCGGCAAGCGCAGCTAACAGAACGCCAAGCAAGCGCGTGATCGCGGCTTCGACTTTGTCTCCCAGCAGGCGGATCAATGGGCCTGCCGCCATCAGCGCAAGTGCCGTCAGAGCAAGGACCAAGCCAAGCGCGCCGAACACTTCAAGCCGCTCGGCCAGGTTCTCCGCTTCGTTCATAAGCAGCATGATTGCCGCAATCGCGCCGGGGCCAGCCAGCATCGGGATCGCCATCGGGAATACCGAGACGTCTTCGATTTCAGGATTGGCACTAATTCGGTCAGCGCGTTCCTCGCGCCGCTGGGTGCGCCTTTCGAACACCATCTCGAACGCGATCCAGAACAACATCAGCCCACCAGCAATGCGAAAACTGTCAAGCTCGATATGGAGCGCGCCAAGCAGATCCTCGCCAAAGAACGCAAAGACCAGCAGGATGGCTGCGGCGATGACGGTCGCACGAAGCGCCATCAGCCGCGCTTGCGCTGCGCTCGCACCTTTAGTCAGCCCGGCATAGATCGGCGCACAGCCGGGCGGATCGATCACGACAAACAGGGTGATAAACGCAGAAACAAACAGTTCGGGAAGGACCATAAAGCCCGGATCTACTCTTCAATAATGGCTGGGCAGGCTAGCGCTCGCGCCCTCATCATTATTCGCGCGGTGATGCAAGGCTTTCTTCGACCGCGGTGACCCATTCGCCTTCGTAGAAATACTCCGCTGCGACATATTTGATGCCGTCATCGCGGTGTTCCCAGCGCCAGCGCAAAGTCCCATCGCGCGACAATTGCGCATCGGTTTTGCCGTCTTCTCCGATCGGGATCGCTGGCGGCGGCGGCACGTTTTCACCAGCGCGCGGGCAGCTCGCGATTAAACCCTGCACCGCATCGATCGCCGTTACAACGATATCGCCGTCTTCAAATTCCGGCCGCGGCGGGGGCTGAGGATCATCGCGCCCGGCGACGTCATAGCTCCATTTGTAACGTCCATCGCTCTGCCGTACCCAAGTGGTGACATAATTGCCGACCAAACCTTCAGCATCACGGAAGCGGCCTTGGCTTACCGCCAGCGCGCCATCGCAGCTGAGCACGACCGTGCGTGGGCGCCATTCAGCCGCTTTGGCAGGGTCAGGCAAAACATCGGACAAAGCAGCGAAAGGAACCGGACCGTTGCGGCCATGGAAGAGCGCGCCTGGTGCGGCAAACTCCTGGCCGACCGTGAACTGACCGCGTTCACGCGCTTCGCGGGCATAGGCAATCTCGGTTTTGACGACAGCGCTGGGCTGTGCAGCGCCAGGCGCGCTGGCCAAAGCGCGATTGATCACTTGCGTTGGCGGGCCGCGCCGCTGGCCAGTGCTGCACGCAGCGAGCGTTACAGCAAGGGTTGCTAGCACAAGCGAGGCGGCACCGATCTTCATAGCCCCTCCGGCACAGCCAATCCGGCATTGCGATGCGCTGCAACCAGTGTGTTTCTGAGGAGCACGGCGATCGTCATCGGCCCAACGCCGCCTGGCACCGGCGTAATCGCGCTCGCGACTTCGCTTGCTTCGGAATACGCCACATCGCCCACCAATCTGCCTTTGTCCTTGCCCGGCTCAGGCGGAAGCCGGTTAATCCCGACATCGATCACTGTCGCGCCTTGCTTCAGCCAATCCTTGCCGATCATTTCAGGACGACCGACTGCCGCAACCACGATGTCTGCACGCTTAACCACGGCTTGCAAGTCCTTCGTCCGGCTATGCGCAATCGTCACGGTTGCATTGGCGTCGAGCAATAACTGCGCCATTGGCTTGCCAACGATATTGGAGCGCCCGATTACCACCGCTTCAAGGCCTGAGAGATCGCCTAGCCGGTCTGTCAGCAGCATCATGCAGCCAAGCGGTGTACACGGTACAAACCCGGTCTGTCCTACACTCAAGCGCCCGGCATTGATCACATGGAAGCCATCGACGTCCTTATCGGGACTGATCGACGCGATGATGCTGTGCTCTTCAAGGTGATCAGGCAACGGCAGCTGCACCAGAATGCCATCGACCCCGTCATCGCCATTCAGCTGACTCACCAAACTAAGTAGTTCCGCTTCGCTCACATCCGCTGGCAAACGGTGCGTGAAGCTCTCCATATTGGCCGCCAGCGTCGCTTTGCCTTTGCTGCCGACATAGACCTGGCTCGCTGGATCATCACCCACCAGCACCACGGCAAGGCCTGGCTTGCGTCCGGCTTGCGCAGTAAAAGCAAGCGCGGCATCCCCAACTCGTTCGCGCAGGCGCTGCGCAAAGGCCTTCCCATCAATTCGCGTTGCGCTCATCCCGTGATGATCGCCCACAGCACAATCAGGACGATACGCAGCAGGATGATGAGCACGATCGGGGAGAAATCGATCGCTCCTGTATCGGGCATCAACCGCCTGATCGGGCGTAGCACAGGATCAAGCAAAGTGTTGATTGCATTGTAAAACGTCATCAGAAACTGGTTAGTCGGGCTGACCACGTTGAAAGCGAATAACAGGCCGATCACAAACTGGATGATGATCAGCATAACGAACACGCCAACAATCATGTCGATGATCTGATAAAGGGCGATGAGACCTGTCATTGTGTTCCTATTCCTGTATCGCCGCCCTTGTGCAGGCGGGCTCGCTCTGATTGGCTGAAGTGCCGTATTACCCGACTAATACGCCTTGCGCTACCCCATATAGGAACCGCATTACGCTCGCACCAGCGTGCCTGCGCCACTTGCCGTAAAGAATTCAAGCAGCATCGCATGCGCAACGCGTCCATCAAGCACTACAGCCGCTTCGCATCCAGCTTCGACTGCGGCAACGCAGGTTTCAAGCTTTGGCACCATGCCGCCTGTAATCACGCCATCCTCCCGCAGAGTGGCGATGTCAGCCGGCGTAAGATCGCTAAGCAATTCACCGTTCGCATCAAGCACTCCCGCGACATCGGTCAGCAGGAACAGGCGCGCAGCGCTCAGCGCCGCGGCAATCGCGCCTGCCATCGTGTCAGCGTTGATATTGTACGTCGCGCCATCTTTTCCCGCAGCGATCGGCGCGATCACCGGGATCATCCCGGCTGCAATCGCTGTATCGATCACGCTGGTGTCAACATGCGCAGGCTCTCCGACAAATCCGAGATCGATCACGCGTTCGATATGGCTTTCAGGATCGCGCGTTGTGCGTTCCACTTTGCGCGCGGTGACCATCGCGCCATCTTTGCCGGACAGCCCGATCGCTTTACCTCCGGCGCTTGCAAGCCAGCCGACCAATTGCTTGTTGATGGCCCCGGACAGGACCATTTCGGCGATTTCTGCGGTGGCTTCATCAGTCACCCGCAAGCCATCGACAAAAGTGCTCGTCACGCCAAGCCGGCTCAACATCTCGCCGATTTGCGGCCCGCCGCCATGGACGACAACCGGATTGATGCCGACAGCCTTTAACAGCACAATATCTTCGGCAAACTCGCGCGCGGCCTTCGCATCGCCCATTGCATGGCCGCCATATTTGACGACGAACGTGCGGCCAGCATAGCGCTGGAGATAAGGCAGCGCTTCGATCAGGACTTCTGTCTTGGCCAGCACGGCGCGGCCTTCAGCTTCAGCGGAAAGATCGCTCATACGGCGCAAGTCAGGCGATAGTGGATCATTAGGCGCAGCGCTTAGCCGCTTCGCTCGAGTGTGCAAAGACCTCGCGCCTTGCCTTATTTCGCTAGCGCGCCGCCAACTTTCCACTTGGCAAGGTAACCGATTGGCTGTTCAATGCGAATCGTCTTGGCGGTGATGCGGGATGTGCATCGCCAAGTACAAACTGGACTGGAGGATATTGATGAAAACCACTCGTCTTAATGGTTCACTCGCACTGGCCGCTGCTGCAGGGCTTGCGGCGGCTTGCTCCGGGGGTGCCGATGCGCCAACCGAAGCGGCAGAAGCGGGCGCTGCCACCACTGAAACCGAAGCGCTTGCTGCGGCAGGCGGCGGCGAAAAAGAGAAGTGCTTTGGCGTCTCGCTCGCCGGTGAGAATGGCTGCGCCGCTGGTCCGGGCACAAGCTGTGCTGGTACCAGCGTGATCGACTACCAAGGCAATGCCTGGTCCTATGTCGATAAAGGCACATGCGTCACGATCGAGCGGCCCGATGGCTCGTTCGGTTCGCTTGAAGAGACAGAAAACGTCTAAGCCAACGCTTGCGGCGCGGTATGCGTCGCAGGCCGCTGCAACAGGTCTAAAAGGCATCAGACCTTGTGGATAAGGAAGGCCGCTGGAATTAGGTTCCGGCGGTCTTTTTGTATATTGAAACAGGAAATAGGATAATATTTGCTGCTTGTGCGGTACACTTGTTGCGCAGCGGAGAACCTGCGCGACTGATAACGCCTTAGCGGAAGCGATGATTACTCCGGTCGCTTCCATTTGAACTTTGGAGTTGAGGATGACAGACGATACCGGCAATGATCCGCGTGATGACGGCGTCAATCCGCGCCGCAAGGAAGAACGCCGCAAGCAGCAAGTGCCGTTCGAAGGGGATGATCGCCGCAACGGTCAGCGGCGCTCAGGTGAAGATCGCCGCAAGAGCGAACGGCGTTCCGGACTTGATCGTCGCAGCGACAATCCAGACGATGACGCGAGCGACAAAGCCTAACCTTAATTTTATAGCGCTGCATAGATCGTTGTAACGCTGGGCAAGCGCGCTTTGCATGGTTAGTTTGGCTAAACCATGTTTTTTCGCCGCACTTCATATCAGCAACCGCGTCGACGCAGCCCCATGGTTACCTGGTGGATCCTGTGGCGAGTGCCGTTGTTCCTGTTAGTGGTAATGGCCGGGTGGTGGTTCACGATCCGCCCCGCGACACCGCAGAAAGGCTGGGTCGCGGTTGAACAGAGCTTTACCTTGTGCGGCAGTGGCTCTTCAGGCGCATTTGGCTGCGTTGCCGATGGCGATACAGTCATCATCGGGTTCGGGCCGCAGCAGCGTCGGATCCGCTTCACCGGGTTCGATACGCCTGAGCTTAACGGCGCTTGCACTGCCGAACGCGAACTGGCGGGCAAGGCCCGGCTTGCTTTGCATGACTGGCTGACGCGCGGGACCTTTGAATGGAGCGGGGCGGACGATCCGCCGCGCGATCAATATGGCCGCGAATTGCGCGCTGTGCGCCGCGTTTCAGGCAAGGATGACAGCGAATATCTTGCCGAAACCATGATCAGCCAAGGGCTCGCCAGCGAAACGGGGTGGGGCAGCACGCCGCGCAATTGGTGCGCCTGAGCCGCCGTCGGCTCATCCAGCCGGATTAAGGGCTTGCCCCTTGCCTCGCATCCTCTAGTCTATCGGAAACGAACACGGCCAGCTAGGGGATCAGCCATGTCCGAACCAACCACCAATAGCGGTTTCGATTTCAACCAGCCGACGATTATCTCGCTTCTTTATCTTGGCGGCTTTGTCACCGGCGGCGTGTCAGGGCTCGTCGGCATTGTGCTGGCGCATGTGTGGCAAGGTGAGAGCAAAGGGGGATGGGAGGAATCCCATTTCACCTATCTCATCACCACATTCTGGGTCGGCTTTGTTGCCAGCATCATCGCGTTCGTTTTGCTGTTCGTGTTGATCGGCGCTCTGCTCTATGTATTGATCGCTGTATGGATCGGCGTGCGGTCCGTTTTCAGCCTCATCAGAGCACAAAAGCAAGAACCGATGCCTGATCCCAAGACCCTGCTGTTTTAAGATTTAGGCGAGCGCCTCAATTTCGGCTGCGAGTTCGGCAAAGCTTGCATGTCCGGTGACAGGCGCGATCCGCTGCGCCCACATTGCATCGATCTCATCGGCAATACTGGCCGGTAGCGCATCGGCTTTGCTGCCGGCGGATTGGACTTTGCTCGAATCGCTCACCGCCGGGATCCCGCACTTCTCTTCGAGCAGGACGCAGATCATCCCGTCATCAAAGCGATCTTTGAATTCGACCATGAACTCGCGGCTTGTGCGTTCGCGCACCAGCGCTTCGCCTTGCGCAGTCAGCTCAATCTCGCAAAAGGCGGCCAGACGGCGGATCGCTGCTTCGCGGTTCTTCACAACCCAGCGATAATTCATCAGCAGCGTATCGGCTTCGCTGCGCCTTGCATACCAGCTCAACAGATGCGTGAAATAGTCACAGCCCTGCGGCCCGCCACCCATCCAAAGCGGCATAAAGCCCTCCATCGGCACCGCATCGCGCTTGAGGTGCCAGCCATTGATAAAGCGGTAAAACGAGACGTAACATTCCTTGGGATCGCGCAGTGTGATGACGTAGCGCTGGCCGGCAGGCAGGCGCTCATATTCGCGGTGCGACTTGAAGCCGCGCGGGCTCCCGCGTTGAGCGGCGGTCATGTCGAAATCGAGCAGATAGGCGGTGTCGTCCCAGGGCACGACCCGGCTGATGTCATCGAAATCCATATCGCCACCGGCATGCGCGGTGCGAAGCTGGTGGAACATCTGCTGCATCAAGGTCGTACCGCTTTTGGCCCAGCTGGTGATGAAGACGTCCTTGGGATGCCCCTCTGGCAAGGGCTCATAGGGCCGGTAATTAGGCCGCCCCCCTGCCATCGCCGCGCCCATAACCGCGCCATAATCCTCGATACTGGTCGCCTGCCCGACTTTCTCGCTCATTCTGGTATCCCGCCAATATGCTCCCTGTAAGCCGGTCTAGGCGGCCTCGCGCGCTGAGGGAAGCGGCGGGTTTTCCCGAGAGAGGCCGCTACTCGTTGATGCCCCAATCGTCCGAGCCGCCTTCGTTGAAGGCGTTGGGATCACCGCCCCACTCGCTGCCATCAGCGATGTTGTCCGCCGGGTCATCGCTCAGTGTGGTGGTGACGGGGCGAAAGCCACCATCGCGCGACTTGTCGAACGGGTTGATGGCGCCGGGCGCAGCGTCAATGTCGCAGCCCGCTTCCTTGAGCCTGCGTTCGGCGGCTTGGAGCTTGGCGATGCTTTCGAGCGCATTACGGCCAGCAAGACCCACCGGAGCACCGCCCTGCACGCCCATATACTTGTCGCGCAGCCCATCGCATTCAGGGCCCCAACGCGCATTCTTGTTGTCCTCAATCTCAGCTTGGCGAACGGTTTCGACCGCGTTCAGAACCGCCTGCTCGTGATCGAAGAAACCCATGAAGAAGAGCCCGCTAAAGACGACCAGAAGGCACCCACCCAACGCCTTTAAAAAGAACATCACACAACCCCATCCCAGCTAAAATCCTAGGCGGAGATCGCCCATTAGTATGAACAAAGGATTACGGAGCCCTGCGAAAGGTAATTGTTTTTACGACAGATTTTCGACAATCTGGGTGCCGACATCCCCAAGGGCCGGGGCGAAGAAAGGCGCTGAGGACGGCGTAATCCGTCGCGGCGTGTTAGAGACACGGGCCGCCTGCCCGATCAGGGCCATATTAATTCCCCACTCAATACGGGTTCATGCCAAAGCCGCGGCGTTGCAGCTCCGCATGAGCGACCGTGCCGCTTGGCGCCATCTTCACGCCCGGCAGCAGATCGGCATTGCCAACCTTGTGGTATTTGGCAGCGACCCCGCAGACCCAGATTTCAGCGCCGCGTTCGACCAATTCGGCAACCACTGCGGCATTGGGGTTGGTCTCGTATGCGGTGGAGCCGGTGCCGTGTTTCGCGGCATAGCGCGCATCGCTTGCGACATCGAACACGGACGGCCCGTGGATGACGAGGCCAAGTTTGACCCGCTCCTGCGCGATCCCTTCATCCTCCATTGCTTTGGCAAATCTAAGTGCGGTTGCCAGCACCCGGCTTTCCTCGCCCGCTTCGGCTTCGTAGACATCAAAGCTGTGCTTCCATGCGGCATCCGCAGGCAGCGCCATATCGCTTTCGATGACGACATCGCTCTCGCTCGCTGCGTCTTGGTGCCCGTCTGCACGCAGCGGCCCGTTGAGCGCCAGACCGGCCAATCCGATTGCAGCTGCGATAATCAGTGCGAAACTCACGCGCGCGGCGCTCAGCGTGGTGCGGGTCATACCTGTCCTCCCTGATGACAGGTCGGACTGTGCCAAGCCGCCTCGCGCATCGCAAGCGCTTGGTCGGCATGTACCGGAATCATCCGCACATGGTGAGAGCGGCGCATCGCCTCATGCACCGCTCTCATGGGTCCGCGCACGCATCCCTCCATCCACGCGCGGTAGGGGCACCCTGCATCATGCGAGGCGGCAGGATCGGAATGTTACGCCGCGACCGGCTCGCGCACCATCCGGACCGACGTCGCCTCAAGCATCGCTGCAATCTCATCGAGCAGGCTGAGCCGCTGCTTTTTCAGCGTCTCGGCAAACTGATCGCTGGCCGGTTCCACATTGGTTCCGGCCCGGTGGATCGCCCGGTTAAGCGCATGATAGCGCGCGGCAAGATTGCAGAAATGCGCATCTCCAAGTTTGAGCCGGTGCAGGGCATCGACGTCATGAGGAAATTCTTCGTGCAATTCGTGCGGGCAATGTGCGGACATGTCTGGCTCCCTTCCATCTTGAAGGAGGCCAAGTTATCGGCGCTGTTCGGCGCGGTCTTTGATTTGGATCAAGCGTCCGCCAAGATTGTGCAGGCACGCCGTGCGCGCTGCGCCCCCGCTTTGCAGAGCAGTTCCGACTTGTCACCGCGATTGCACCGTTTTAGCATGGTAGCGCTCGCGGGTGGGGATTGCGGGCATGGATGGGGACTACAACACAATGAAATCACTGTTTTATTTGGCCGGCTTTGTTTCGGCAACGGCGCTTGTTGCAGGGCCTTCGCTGGGGCAGGAAACCGATGACGCCACGGCCATGGAAAGCGTCGAGCAAAGGGCTGTAACCGAAACTGGGCAAAGCGAGCCAGCAGCTGCGCCGCCAGCCGATGAGCAAGCAGGCGAGCCCAATGCTCCGGCGGGACTTGATGGCGTCTCGAACGCATCTGAACAGGCCGCCGCACAAGCAGTCGAAGCGGCGGCGGCTGACGCAGCCGAAGCTCTCGCAGCGGCGGCTGCCGATGCGGCTAAGCCTTGCGAGCTGCATGTATGGCCGACGGAAAACTATATCGGCGTCAAGATGGGGCTTTTAAGCGGCTTCGGGATCGTCGGCGCAGTGCTTGATGCTGAAGGGAACGAAGACGAAGTCAAAACGGTCAAGGATTTGATGCGCGACTATCTTGGCCCGGAAATTCAACTTACTGAGCTCGAAAAGCTTGATTACATGGCGAAGCTCAAGCTCGACCCTGCACAATATCGCGTGATCATCCAGGACCCCACGCCGTGGAACGAGGATGTCAAGGAAGACGAAGAGCTCAAGGCCGAGATCAAAGCGCTTAACAAGAAGATCAAGCGCGGCGAAAGGATCACTGACAGCACAAACACCTGTTATGCCGAGCTGATCACCACGCACATCTTCTATCACAAGGCGATGATGTACGGATCAAACCTGTTTACCGGCTGGAATTACCGGCATTTTGACGGCGACAAGATCACCATCAAAGGCAAAGGCCAAGTCAAAAACCCGCTTGAAGAGTTTCCGCCAAAGACGGCCGAAATGGTCGAAACAGCGAAGCTTGAGCTGCGCGATGCCTATGCCAAGGATTTCGTCGAATGGACCGAGAAGAAAGTGAAACGCTGATCGATCGCTGGTGATATCGCCGTGATGGGTGGCGGAGCGCAGCGCGCTTTGCCGCCCGGGCGGAGGGGCGCTGGTGGTCCGATCGCGTGTGCTAATCTTCACGCTCGGAGGTTTGGCAAGAGCCTGTTACCAGCCGAAATCAGCTTTGATCGCGGCGACGGTTTCAGGCGTAAGCTGCTCTAGGATCACGCGGGTCGTGCGGTGGCCCCGCATGACACCGTCTGCTCCGCGATAGCCCCAGTCCGACACCAGTTCGAGCGGCACACTTACCGGATCGCCCAGCGCCCAGCCTTCGGAATGCGGCGAGTTGTTGAGCGTCCCTTGCAGGCGGCCATCTTCGAGCGAGACGTTGCTGACCCAGATATGCTCCCAGCCATCAAGCGGGAACTTGAAGCTGATATCACTAGCGCCCGCTTGCGGATCAGCGAGGACAGCGAGCCATTCCGGCAGAGTTTCCTGCGCTTCGGCTTTGGCGGCGTTCATCTTCGCATCGCTGGTCTGGAATTCGATAACCGGGTCGGGCTCGGCCTCTTGCGCCAGAGCAGACGCGAGCGGAACGGCGGTGAGCGCGATGGCGGCGGCGGTAAGGATGGATAGACGCACTGGCATGGCAATAACCTTTCGATAGCAGGTTAGCCTAGCGTGCGGATGCGACCAAATCGTTTTGGTGTGTGAGTGGGCGTTGTGGCTACTAAAAGCGCATCAGAAGCAAAGGCCACTCGCGGGGGCCCGTGGCAGGTGGTCGCCAAGACCGACTTTATTTGGGCGGCATGAGGGACCCGCGTCTCTGAGAGCAGGGGCGCGGGTGTTTGGTGTTAAGGGCGAGCAAGGCCCATCCACCCAGGTTTCGTCATCCCGGCCGCGAGGAAAGCTCACCAAAAGAAGATGATCAAAAAAGCGCCCGACGGAAAGGTCAGCATGGCGGGCCAGAACCAGCCGCTTTCGATAACAAGCTCGACCGGGGAGAGGCACACGCCGCTTTCGGTCCATTCGGTCTCACTCAGCTTGCGCGGCTTGTTTGGATCGAGTTTGTGAAGGCTGCCCATGGGCGTGGGATTAGACGAACGAGATAAGCATCTCCTTCACGTCATCGCAATTCAACCTTTTGCCTCTTGACCATGCAAATTTGTGGAAAATTTGCGTCAAGTTGTGCAAAAATTGAGTCCGAAGACAACTGATAGTATTAATGTAGGACTCTGCCACATATATGTAGGGTGGCCCTGCGGCGCTTGAAGCCTTACGCGGAGCGAGAGGTCTTAGTAGAGCATCGTGGGGTCACTTTCTAATACCTGCCGCCTTCTTCGTCTTATTCTCATCAACGCGAGCATTAGATGGAACAAGCAACCAGTGCCGATACGGATGATGGAAACGGTCCTCAGGCCCATTCGGAGTTCCGGTCGAAATCCCAACATTGAAATTTGGATAGAGCGCAAAAATGCGCTCTTTGATCCGTTTGTAGACGGCATCTTTGGCCCGAGCTCTTTTCGTCCGGCGCTTTGCGGGCGGGATCGGTTTAGTATGCTTTTCGTTCAGTCTTGATTGGATCCCGCCAAGAACAACATCAAGTGCTTGAAGCACATTGTGATTCTTGGAGTTAACGTCAGTGATGTCCTCGTAGGCAATACTAAATCCGGATCGTTTCCAGATCGGGAATGCAGATAAAGACGACATGTAATCCTTGAATTGGTGCAGCTTCTCCGCATTTTGAGGTATATCGTCAAGAAGGATTGCGGCAGATGCAGAGCCCGCATCTCCAACACTGTATCGCAGTCCAAACGCATTCTTGATGAACTGATAGTACAGCAAGAAGTACTCGTTATCGACTTGATACTCTCGCAACAATGGAACATGCCTGTTTTGCGTGAACATTATGCGCATTTTCATATCGCCACGTTCAAGGATGTCGAAGGTAGCATCCACAAAGGCGAGATACTTATCTACATAGTGCGATGTAATCTTTTGCCATTTCATCTCTCCGCCGAAGACATTAACCTGATCTTTCAGGTCTTGCAGCTCTTCATGAAGCTCTTCTTGCTTTGACGCTTCCAAAAGGACGCCGCCGTAAAAGTGCGAGAAAAATCGCCCTTTTACGTCGGATTCGTCACAATAAATGATGTAGCGTTTACTCACTCAGAAGACTTGAAGTAACTTCTGAGTTAGATCAAGGGACGCTACTCCGCCGCCTGCACCTCGTCGTCAAACATGCCAGCCTCGCCGTCACCCTCGGGCGCGCAGTCTTCGTTGACCGCTTTGGCTTTCTGGCGGTTGTCAAAGCTTGACCATACATCGTTCCAATTGCCGCGGGTTGCGCCTTTGGAATATTCGGTCGCGCGGGTCTCGAAGAAGTTGGCGTGCTCCACCCCGTTCAGAAGCGGCGTGAGCCATGGGAGCGGATGCTCTTCGACCAGATAGATCGGTTGCAGACCAAGCTGGCCGAGCCGCCAGTCAGCGATATAGCGGATATACTTCTTGATCTCCTTAGCGCTCATCCCGTCAACCGGGCCCATCTCGAACGCAAGATCGATGAACGCATCTTCGAGCCGCACGGTCTTCTGGCAGATGTCGATGATGTCTTCCTTGACTGCCTTGGTCAGGCAACCGCGCTCTTCGCAGAACGTGTGGAACATCTTGATGATGCCTTCGCAATGGAGGCTTTCATCGCGCACTGACCAGGACACGATCTGACCCATGCCTTTCATCTTGTTGTGGCGCGGGAAGTTCATCAGCATGGCAAAGCTGGCGAACAGTTGGAGCCCTTCGGTAAAGCCGCCAAACATCGCGAGCGTGCGAGCAATATCCTCGTCGTTATCGACGCTGAATTGCTGCATGTAATCGTGCTTGTCTGCCATTTCCTCATATTCGAGGAACGCGGAATATTCGCTTTCCGGCATGCCGATCGTATCGAGCAAATGCGAATAGGCGGCGATGTGGACCGTCTCCATATTGGAGAACGCGGTCAGCATCATCTTGATCTCGGTCGGCTTGAAGACGCTGCCATATTTTTCGTGGTAGCAATCCTGCACTTCGACGTCGGCCTGAGTGAAGAAACGGAAAATCTGAGTGAGGAGATTGCGCTCATGCTCAGTGATCTTCTGCGCCCAGTCGCGGCAGTCTTCGCCAAGCGGCACTTCTTCCGGCATCCAGTGGATCTGCTGCTGGCGTTTCCAGAAGTCGTAAGCCCACGGATATTCAAAGGGCTTGTAGGTCTTGCGGGCTTCGAGCAACGACATCTTGTGTTTCCTTCGTATCAATTGGCTGTCCTATATAGGGAATCAAACTCCAAAAACGAAGGCAAGCGAGTATTATTCGCTGGGGATAGAATGTGCTTTTTCTGAGTCGAACCGAACGCAGCCACCGTCGGCTTGCGCGAAGCTCACCATGTTAACTTGCGAGCGGTGCAAGAGCGGTTGATTTGGGTCTGGTTAGCCGTGGCTTAAGCCTTTACCGCAATAGCGACATAGCAGGCGATGCTAAGGGGTCATAAGGGGATCATCAGACCATGACTGCAGCAAACAGGCGGCCGCTCAAGACGCGCGGTGCTGGCTGGGCGAAAGCGCTTGCGCATGGACTGGCGGTGGCCGGGCTGACGCCGAACGTGATCTCGGTGATCGGGGTTGGGTTTGCTGCAGCGGGCGCATGGTGCTTTATGGCTGCGCCTGGCAATGGCTGGCTTTGGCTCGGCGCCGCTTTCGGCATTCAATTGCGGCTGCTGGCGAACATGCTCGATGGCCTGGTCGCGGTAGAAGAAGGCAAATCATCGGCCACCGGACCGCTGTTTAACGAACTGCCTGACCGGGTGGAGGATGCGCTGCTGCTGATCGCGGCGGGCTATGCGGCAGGCGCGGCGGAGCTGGGCTATGGCGCGACGATCCTGGCCTTTGCCACCGCCTATATCCGCGCATCGGGCGGGGCGCTGGGCTTTGCGCAGGATTTTGTCGGGCCCATGGCCAAGCAGCACCGCATGTTCGTACTGACAGTAGGCGCGCTTGGGAGCTTCTTTTACCCCGGTCCCGCGATCAGCAGCTTTGCTTTGCCTGGTCCGGCCCCGCTTGTGCTCGCGCTCTCGATCATCGTCATCGGAAGCGCTCTTACCTGCGTCATCCGCACCATCCGCATTGCTCGATTGCTCAACGCCCAAGCGAGTGGCAGCAATAAGGACACCGGTTCATGATCGCGCGGCTGACCGGCGAAGCGATCTTTGCTGCGGCGCGCTTTCTGGTCGGCGGACATGCCCGCTGGCGCGGCTGCGAGCCGGCCCGGCAGCAGCGGATCTATTTCGCCAATCACGCAAGCCACCTCGACACGATCCTGCTGTGCGGAGCATTGCCGCCTTATCTGCGTGCGACCACGCATCCTGTCGCGGCGGCGGATTACTGGGGTCAAGGCGCGGTGCAACGCTTCATCGCGCTTGAAGTCCTCAATGCAGTGCTGGTCGACCGCAGCGGAGCGCGCGACCCACTCGCGCCTTTGCGCGATGCGCTCGACAAGGGTGGCTCGTTGATCATCTTTCCCGAAGGCACACGGCGTCCTGAAGCGGTACCCGGCGCGTTCAAATCGGGGCTTTACCACCTCGCTAAGGACTACCCCCAGGCTGAACTGGTGCCGATCTATCTCACCAATCTCGCGCGCGCCTATCCCAAAGGCGCGATCATTCCCGCTCCAATCAGCTGCGTTGCCCATTTCGGAGAGCCCATTGCACTTGGCCAAGGTGAGGACAAAACGGCATTCCTCACTCGCGCACGCCAAGCAGTGATCGATCTCGCCGATGAGCACCTGATTGCGGAGAGCGCGTCATGAACCCCACAATGCTAGCGCTGTTTGGCGGCGTGTTCGCGCTCCTGCTTACTGCCTCGATTATCGGCTTTATCCTGTCCCAACGCGTCTCCAGCGATGCAGGGATTGAGACAGTCGCAAACCTCAATGCGCGGATCAAAGCCTGGTGGCTGATGATCGCGATCTTCGCGTTTGCATTCACTTTCGGCAAAGGCGTCACCATCATCCTGTTTGCGCTTACGAGCTTTTATTGCCTGCGCGAATTCCTCTCGATCACGCCAACCCGGGCAGAAGATCACAGCGCGACGATCGCTGCGTTCTATCTGTTCATCCCGCTCCAATACTGGCTGATCTGGATTGATTATCTTGCGCTGCTGATGATCATGATCCCGGTCTGGGCATTCCTGCTTTTGCCGCTGCTCGCTGTTTTGAAAGGGGAGACGCGCGACTTCCTCACTCGCTCCTCGCGCATTCAATGGGCGCTCATGCTGAATGTCTTTTGCATCAGCCACGCGCCCGCTTTGCTGCTGCTCGACATTCCGGGTTTTGAGCAGAACTTCTTGCTGCTGTTCTTCCTGATTGCCGTGGTGCAGCTTTCTGACGTCTTGCAATACGTGTTCGGCAAGCTGTTTGGAAAACACAAGGTCGCCCCGCGCGTTAGCCCTGCAAAGACCTGGGAAGGCCTGATCGGCGGCGGCCTGTCCGCTTCGGCTATCGGCGCAGGCCTGTTCTGGATCACACCGTTTTCACCATGGCAGGCAGCGCTGCTTGCGCTCACGATCGTGTTTGCGGGATTTGCTGGCGGGTTAGTGCTTTCAGCGGTGAAGCGCTCGCTCGGCGCAAAGGACTGGGGCACTATGATCGAAGGCCATGGCGGGGCGCTTGATCGGATGGATTCGGTGAGTTTCGCAGCGCCTGTCTTCTTCCACCTCACCAATTATTTCTTCGTGCCATAGGGCACTCCGGTATGCTCGCACTTATTGCCGTCTGGGCCTTTGCCGAAGGGATCGTGTTTTTCATCATCGCCGATGTGCCGATCACAGCGCTCGGGATCAAAGCGGGCTGGAAGAAGGCGCTTACAGGGGCAGCGATCGCATCGGCCTTTGCCGCTTCAGGCGGCGCGATTGTGTGGCTGTGGGCAGGATTGAACCCCGAGGATGTGACCACGATGATGCTTGCGGTCCCGGCGATCGGCGAAGACCTGATTGAATACGCATACGAGGATTGGCGCGCGAACGGGCCAATCGGCATGATGATGGGGAGCTTTTCAGGCGTGCCTTACAAGCTGTACGCACTCGCCGCCGGCACCGTTGGCGGGCAAAATCCACAAGGCCTTGCGCTGTTCGTGATCGCATCGCTGCTTGCCCGTTTCCCGCGCTTTGCGCTCGTCGCGGTTCTTTCAGGCTTAATCGGACCATGGCTGAAAGAGCGCATCGGCGCCCGCGCGGTGTGGACCGCGTTCGCGCTCGGCTGGGTTGCGATTTACGTCTGGTATTGGAGCACGACCGGTTCGTGAGCGATGTCAGTCGCGGCGGCGTCTACGCGAGCCGAAGAAGCTTCCCCCGCCGAGCACGGTGATGCCGAGAAAGAACCCGAAATCGTACCAGCCACCCGAATTAGGGACAGCATAGACCGCAATCTCATCGGAAAAGAGCGAGCCGATCCAGGCCCATGGGAAAATGAACCCGTGCCACAATCCCCACAGAAAGCTCGGCGCATCGCGCGCGTCGCTAACACCTGCATCAATCTGGCTTGCACAGGCGGCCAGAAGCAGAGCAAGCCCTGCGATACATGCTATGCGCAGTGCTGGCAGGGTTCAGACCAGCGCTGCGAAGACGATAAACAGGCTCGCCGGCAAGAACATCGAGGTCATCCCGACATGGATCATCGCCGCGTTATGGGCATGGCCTTGGCCTTCAGCCTTAAGCGTACGGAGCGCATTGAAAAGAAAGATAAGCGAAACGATCACGCCGAACAGGCCGGCTGCTAGAGGAATTGACATAAGTTCCCATCCTTTGCTTGGCGCCGATCCCGCAGCGCTGTCAAAGGTATATGACATATTAAGACGTTAATCGCGAGTGACAATTACGCAAGAGACGCCCAGCGCTCGCCCGCTTCAGTGCAGCCCTGTCAACAGAACCGGCGGACAAGGCCTTCTTGGCTGGTGCTGCGATAGGCTTCCTGCGCGCTGTCCCAATCCGCGTCAGCAAGATGCGCTACCACGCGTTCAGGCAAAGGGCGTGCGAATTCGAGGCCGACCCGGTCGCTCTGGCGCCATGCGACTTCGGCGGTGTGCGGGCCCGTTCCGGCGATGAACAGCTTAACATATTCGCCCAGCCTCAGGCCTCCACGCGGATCCGCCACCCGGCAGCCGCCGCGCGAGAGGTCCGCCAGTTCGACGTCCCATTGCATCCCGCGTCCGGTCCGATAGGAGCCGGTTGCCGTAGTGGGTTCGCGGGGATTTCGGCGCGCTTTCATGATTGCTCAAGCAATATCATTGACCCTCTGACAAAGGGTAAACGCGCAAGGCCAGGCAGTCCGGTCAGCTCAGCGCTTTCATCATGTAGGCCGCGCTTGCCGGGCAGAGCGATGTAAACTCGGCTGAGCCGCTAATGCTGGAAGGCGCGCTGGCGCGATCTGCACGCGCATAGCCCAGCTTTGCAAAGAAAGCTTCGGCCGTGGTGGTAAGAAGGTGCAAGCGCGCGCAGCCGTCATCGCGCGCGAAACCCTCAAGCGCGGCGACGAGCTGCTTGCCTCCACCGGTGCCGCGCGCGCCCGGGAGCACGACCAGCGAGCGCAGCAGACGGTCCGTGCCTGTGCCTTCGAGGCCGACAAATCCGATCGGCTCATCGGCTTTGCGCAGCGCAAAGATGTTGATGGCGGGGTTGTCGAGATCATCGGTCGGCAAGCCAGCATCGCTGAGCGCAGCGCTCAAAGCAGCGCGCTCTTGCACAGCTGTGATCAGCGCGAACGCCGCCTCTTCGGAAGCAATCGCGGAAGAGGACGGCGGATCGCTGATCATGTGATTCTGGGCCCTTGGCGTGATACCCTTTGTCGCTCGCGCATATGGCACAAAGAAGCGTTCGATTGGACTACCTTGCCCAGTCTTACATTGGGCACGAATAAGATCGATACGCTGATCAAAATTCGAACAATTTTCGAACAAATTTGAATCTGCACAGATCTGCTCAAAAACCTTATCCTCATCGCACTCCTCAAGAAAAAGATATAACAGAAATCCAAATAAAATGATTGCAAGTGGTAATGACCCAATTAAAATAGCTGTATATTCGGGTGATAATATCGTCATTAATTTTTCATCAATGATATTTTCAGAATTATCGGTCGAATTGGGTTTATTCGACAAAGCGTTACCGTAGTAACTCATTGAAATTATAATGTAGGATAATATTATAGCTGGGACATGGTATATCAATACGGATGTGTCCCACATCCTCCGCAACACTCTCGAATTCAAATTGTTGTTACGGGTAATGAAGCGATGCGAAATCGAAGGGTGCATAGCAAGATTTTCTTCCGAGCCTTTGTGTAATGCCAATTCTAGTTTGCGTGAACTTCGGATATAGACATATTGCAAAGACTTATTGGCCGCATCTTGAATCCAGAAGCATAAGGCTATGCCTGCGACAAGCATTGCAGCGACACCATATTGCAATGCACCAACGCCCTCAGATTCTAGTGTCAGGATAGCACCAAGAAATGCTGCATTTACTGCAGTTGACCAAGTACGAACACGAAATAGGTAGTCGTCATAGTCTTTAATACCATTACGACACATTTCATATTCGCGCCACAAATCTCGACATGCTGAACAGGCCGGAGTTTCTAATCCAAGTTCAGTACTACCATTCATCTTATGCCCCTGTTTCGTGCCCGTATTCACGACCAAGGGATTGAAACACCGATTCCATCAAAAGAAAAGCCCCCGCAAGGCGCTGTGCTTGCAGGGGCTTTCAAATTTTAGAACGCGCTCAGACTACTGGCAGCTTAAGCATTCCTCGTAATCGGTCTGTTCGCCCGCAGTCGCTGACAGCTCGATCTTAGCGGCATCTGAGGTGTTGTCGGCTTCAACCCCGCCGGCAAAGCCTGCACGCTGGACCGATTTTGAACGCAGATAATAGAGCGACTTGATGCCTTTCTCCCATGCCTGGAAGTGCAGCATCATCAGATCCCACTTGTCGACATCAGCCGGAATGAACAGGTTCAGTGATTGAGCCTGATCGATGTAAGGCGAGCGATCCGCCGCGAACTCAAGCAGCCAGCGCTGATCGATTTCAAAGCTGGTCTTGAAGCTCGCCTTTTCCTCGTCCGAAAGGAAATCGAGGTGCTGGACGCTGCCGCCCCGTTCAAGGATCGAGTTCCAGACATTGGTCGAATTTTTCGACTTTTTATCAAGCACTTTTTCAAGATAAGGATTCTTGACGATGAAGCTGCCTGACAAAGTCTTGTGGGTGTAGATGTTCGCCGGTATCGGCTCGATGCAGGCCGATGTACCGCCGCAGATAATGCTGATCGACGCGGTCGGCGCGATCGCCATCTTACACGAAAACCGCTCCATTGCGCCCATTTCAGCAGCATCGGGGCAGGGCCCGCGTTCCTGTGCAAGCAGCATCGAGGCTTCGGCTGCTTTGGCCTGAATGTGCTGGAACATCTTCAGATTGTGCGCTTTGGCCATCGCGCTTTCAAACCCGAGCCCCTTTTGCTGAAGGAACGAGTGAAAGCCCATCACGCCAAGGCCGACGCTGCGCTCACGCTCAGCAGAATATTTCGCACGCGCCATCTCTTCAGGGGCGCGATCGATATAGTCCTGCAGGACATTGTCGAGGAAACGCATCACGTCTTCGATGAATTGCTTATCGCCTGACCACTCATCCCACTTTTCAAGATTGAGCGAGGAAAGGCAGCACACCGCGGTGCGATCATTGCCGAGGTGGTCAATCCCGGTCGGCAGCGTGATTTCACTGCACAGGTTTGAGGTTGAAACCTTCAGACCCAGGTCGCGGTGATGCTTGGGCATCATGCGGTTCACTGTGTCGTTAAACACGATGTAAGGTTCACCTGTCGCCAACCGGGTCTCGACCAGTTTCTGGAACAGCGAACGCGCATCGGCGCGCCCGCGCACTTCGCCGGTCTTAGGCGATTTAAGTTCGAACTCGGCCCCTTCACGCACCGCGTTCATGAATTCATCGGTCAGCAGCACGCCGTGGTGGAGGTTGAGCGCCTTGCGGTTGAAATCGCCTGAAGGTTTGCGGATCTCGAGGAATTCCTCGATCTCCGGGTGGCTAATGTCGAGATAGCACGCGGCTGAGCCGCGCCTCAGCGAACCTTGCGAAATCGCCAGCGTCAAACTGTCCATTACGCGCACAAACGGAATGATGCCGCTGGTCTTGCCGTTAAGACCAACCGGCTCGCCAATGCCGCGGACATTGCCCCAATAGGTTCCGATGCCGCCGCCTTTGGAAGCAAGCCAGACATTCTCGTTCCAGGTACCGACAATTCCGCCCAGACTGTCTTCAACGCTGTTCAAATAGCAGCTGATCGGCAAGCCGCGTCCGGTGCCGCCATTCGAAAGCACAGGGGTTGCCGGCATGAACCACAGGTTCGAGATGTAATCATAAAGCCGCTGCGCGTGCTCAGCATCGTCGGCATAGGCATCCGCCACCCGCGCAAACAGATCCTGATAGCGCTCGCCCGGAAGCAGATAGCGGTCAGTCAGCGTCTCTTTGCCGAATTCTGTAAGGTTGGCATCGCGCGACGTATCAATCTGGACATCGAACCGGCGCGGATTGACTCGTTTGCTATCAGGGGCCGCGGCCTCTTTGGCAGCAGCGGCGACGGCATTGCCGAGCGCTTCAGCGCCTTTTGCTGCAAGCAGCTCTTCGCTGCCGGTATCGGGCTTGTCCATCGTCACGGCCTTTTCGATTTTATCATCCGTGCCAAGCGTCTCGCTGGTGTCTACACCTGTCTCGCTATCGCTGAGCACTTCTTCACTCGCCTTGAAATCCATCATAGCCTCAGTCTTGTCTTGTTCGAATCGAGCCAGCGCCTACCTCATTAGCGGAAAAAAGCGTTTGTTCCGATTCTGTTCTGCACCAATCTACCGACAGCTTTACCTCTGGCAGCCTTCAGGCGGTCCACAGGGTTTTCCGTCATGCTGTCCACACCTCGCGCATGATACCCCGTTTTCGCTGACTCCTTCTTTGATCACGCCCGCAAGAGCGCGCGAAAAGCCACAAGTATTTGGGGGTCCAGCGCGAGCCGAACCACTAGATCATGAATCGGCAGGGGAATCCGGTCAACAAGTGATTAACCCTAATCTGCCGTTGCAGCGGGGTGTGTTAGCCCGCTCAACCACCGCGACGCGTGGACAAAGCTTGAGTCGCGAGTCTCGCAAGAGTCAAAATGAAACTGTGAAGAAAAATTTGGTGATTGAATCATGTGAATCAATCCTTGAATCTTTCGGTTCAATGGCAGCAAGATTGTTGCGCGGCGCGTCAGGCCGGCTCCGTCTCGGCCCCGCTCACACTGCGCGCATGATCAGCGATTTCACCCGCCAGCCGGTCAACCAGTTCGAGCGGTAGATCATGGCCCCAACCAGGAATTGTCAACAGCTTGGCGCCCGAGATATGCTTGGCGGTGTCTTGCCCTGCCGCGAGCTTTACCAGCGGATCGCCTTCGCCGTGCAGCACCAGCGTCGGCGTGGTGATGCCTTCGAGGCGCTTGCGCCGATCGCCGTCATCGATGATCGCTGCCAGCTGGCGCGGAAGACCGGGCGGATAGACGCTGCGTTTGACCGATTTAAGCACGGTTGCGTGTCGCCGCGCCGGATCGCCGGGATAGCCCGGACTGCCAATCTTCTCCCGGATATTGACCCCGTGTGCGACCACATCGTCCTCTTCCATCGATGGCAGCGGCGCAATCAGCGCTCCCATCGCTTCCTTATCCGCGGCCGGCAGACGCGGATTGCCAGTCGATGACATGATCGAAGTGAGCGACAAGAGCTTGTGGCGATGATGCACCGCCATGAGCTGCGCGATCATCCCACCCATCGACGCACCGACGACATGCGCTTGATCGATCCCGAGCGCTTCCAACAGCCCTGCGCCATCGCTCGCCATATCTTTCAGCGTGTACGGCACCGGCGCAGGCCAGCCGAGCGCTTTTCGAAGCACTTGCCAGCGCAGGCTTGGCGCGCGCGCATCGCCCATCTTTTGGCTGAGGCCGATATCGCGATTGTCATACCGGATCACATAATAGCCGCGCTTCACCAGCGCTTCGACGAACTCATCAGGCCACAAGGTCAATTGCGCACCTAACCCCATGATCAGCAGGATCGCTTCGTTTGCAGGCTCGCCATGCGCTTCGTAAAACAGCTCGATCCCGGTCGTAGTGGTGGTGATGGCGGGCATTAGATCTCTATCCTCATCCTTGTGGTCATTGCGCTGCTAAAGGCGCACTATTCTGATCCAGCCATACGCGCGCATGCCGCACGACTTCATCGAGCGGGGCACCTTTTTGCGGGAGTGCACTTTCAAGCCTTGCCCGGACGGCATCATGCACTGGCTGCCAGACGGGCCTTGCTCGCGCGGTCTGGAGGTCATCGAACATATCATCGAGCACCCGTTGCGCGACTGCGCGGTCAGCATCCCGGTCCGATGGATCGAGTGAGTGTTCGAATATCTGCCTGTCGCCGCTCATCAGTCCGCCCCGTCATTGGCGGAGATATCACCGCCAGCCCGGACCATAGATTTCAAACCCGCGGGCCTCAAGCTGGTCGAGCACGCCTTGGCTTTCGGCAAGAACCCGTAAAGGCACTACCGCCAGCGTGACACCCGACTGGCTTGCGGCCTGTTCGATCATCCCAGTCCATTGGTCGCGGATTTGCGTGCCGACTTCAGCATCGGCCCACGGCCAGCATTGCCCGAGCGCCTGTTCAAGCGGGTTAGCCATCACCGCTGGCACATCGAATTTGCGCCAGTCATTGCCCCGCGCCTCGATAATCGGCTGGCCCTGCTCAGTCGCGCTCATGGCAGCTTCGAGGCAGGGTATGTGGCTTGCCGGCGGCGCTTCGGCGAGGTTGTCGAGCAGGTCTTCGCCGCGGAAGCGTTCGGGCCGCGTGATCGGCACATCGGCCTTGTTGGCGGCTTTCTTGACGATCTCGGTCGCATCCTTGGTCGTATCATCATCGAAATCGAGCCGCCGGGCGAGCAGGTCAAAGCTTGTCATCAGAAACGAGCGGCGATCGTAATCGATGTCGTATTCTGTTTCGAGCGCGGCGAGCCTCGCGCGCTGAGGAGGCGAGAGGTAATCGGCAGCAACGCTCTTATTGGGCAGCTTAGTGATTTTGCCGCCCGCAAAGATCAGCCGGAAGACATCGCCGGGGGAGAATTTGGGACGAGCCCGAAGGATCACCCGGCTTGCTTCGGCGGTCGCTTCTTCGAGCCGGTCGGGCTGCCATGGCGTGGACTTAGGCACAGCGCCGATTTCACCGACAAGGATGATGGTGCCGCTATCGGTGTCGATGGTCCACATCGGCGCGCCGGAACGCTGGGCAGTGACGACGATGGAGTTTTGGGGTGGTGGCTCGGCGGGTTCGGGGGTTTGGGCGGCGAGCGGAAAGGCCAGCAAGGCTAGCGCAAAGGCGGACAAAGAGACGCTAGTTTTCATTTGAAAAGCCCTATCAGGCTCGCATTGCTCTGACCTTTATCAGGCCCGGTGACTCTAATCGGGCAACGGAAATTGCAGGCGGTGTCGTGCAATCTCTTCGACTTCAATCATTTTCGCGAGAGGTGGGTCCAGCGCAATGACATCGACACAATCGCTGTCTGTTACGAACGCATAGTGCTTCGCGGCCGGATGGATCGTCTTAAGCAGATCATGGTGGGTAGGGTACTCCGAGCCCTTGATCACCCGCGCAAAGCTGCCATCAATGCCTTTCCACCTGTCAGGATTGGTTTCGGTGCTGTGCCACATTTCATCTAGCACGCGGGCTATAAGCGCGTTTTCGAAGTTGATGAGCAGGATCGGCTTCTCTGCACCCTCGAGTTCCCAAAACAAGTTCAAGTGGTCCTGACACCACTCCATGTGGCAATAGGCGCTGACGCGAATGGAGCAATCAACTCCAAGCTTGAAGCCCAAACCCAGATCATAGGGTGTGTGAATGATCTCAGGCTTCACGGCACCAGCACCGTATCTTCAGGCTCGCCTTCTTTATCCGTCTCGGGGTAATCGAGTGTGTAGTGCAGCCCCCGGCTTTCCTGACGCTCCAGCGCGGAATTCACGATCAGCTGCGCTGCCTGCAACAGATTGCGCAATTCGATAAGGTCCGTCGTCACCCGAAACGCGCCGTAATAGTCCTCGACCTCTTTCATCAGCAGTTCGATGCGGTTCTTGGCGCGCTCCAACCGTTTGGTCGTGCGCACAATGCCAACATAGTTCCACATGAAGCGGCGGATTTCGGTCCAGTTCTGCTTGATGACGACCTCTTCATCGGAATCGGTCACGCGGCTTTCATCCCATGGCAGGATCGCTGGCGGATCGTCCAACTCGTCCCACATGGTCAGGATATCGCTGGCGGCTGCTTCGCCGAACACGAAGCATTCAAGCAGCGAGTTTGACGCCAGCCGGTTCGCGCCGTGCAGGCCAGATTCGGTGCATTCGCCCGCCGCCCACAGACCTGGCAGGTCGGTGCGGGCATAAAGGTCCACCACCACACCCCCGCAGGTGTAATGCTGTGCCGGGACCACCGGGATCGGGCCTTGCGTCATATCGATCCCCAGCCCCGTCAGCTTTTCGTGGATCGTAGGGAAATGCTGGACGATGAAATTGGGGCTCTCATGGCTGATATCGAGATGGACATAGTCAAGGCCAAAGCGCTTGATCTCGGCATCGATCGCGCGCGCAACGACATCGCGCGGGGCAAGCTCCATGCGCTCAGCGTCGTAAAATTCCATGAAGCGCTTGCCGGTGCGCGGATTGAACAGGCGTCCGCCTTCGCCGCGTACGGCTTCGGTGATGAGGAAGTTCTTGACCTCGAGATTGTAAAGGCAGGTCGGGTGGAACTGCATCATCTCCATATTGGAGACGCGCGCACCCGCCCGCCACGCCATCGCGATGCCATCGCCGGTCGCGCCGCGCGGGGCAGTGGAGAACTGGTAGACCCGTCCGGCACCGCCCGCTGCAAGGACAGTAGCGCGTGCGATATGCCGCTCCACCCGGCCCGTCTCCTCGTTGAGCGCATAGACACCCCACACCCTGCCAGCGGCAGAGAACTGCTCGCGGTGGCGGTCAGTGATGAAGTCGATCGCCGTGCGCCCGCTGAGCATGGTGATGTTCTCAGAAGCCTCCGCGGCCTTTAGCAACGCTTCCTGTACCGCCCAGCCGGTCGCATCGTCGACATGGACGATCCGCCGGTGCGAATGGCCGCCTTCACGGGTGAGGTGCAGATCGCCGCTTTCCCGATTGAACGGCACTCCGAGCTCGCACAGCCGGTCAATACTGGCAGGGGCGCGCTCGATCACGAATTCGACCGCTTCGCGATCGTTCAGCCCTGCGCCTGCGATCATCGTATCGCGCACATGGTTCTCGAATGTATCGCCTGCATCAAGCACTGCGGCGATCCCGCCTTGCGCCCACGCGGTCGACCCGCCGGTCAACGAACCTTTGGCGAGTACAAGCACACGCTTAGTCTCGGCGAGCTCAAGCGCAGCCGTAAGCCCGGCCGCGCCCGAGCCTATCACAATGACATCGTATTCTTGAGAAGCGGTCGCAGATTGCAGCATATCGTCGCTCATGGCGCGCAATCATGCCCAGAGCAAGGTCTGGCTGCGGCTTATCGCGCGCACCCGGTCGCCAGCTAGAGCGCATAGCAATCAAGGTCGGTCGTGACGCTGGCAGGGTCCCAATAGGTCGCGCCAGACGAGCTTTCAGCCACCCGTCCCCGTCAGCTGCACGAACACGTCTTCAAGGTCGGCTTCGCGCGTGGTCACGTCTTCAATCGTCAAGCCTTGGTCTTGCAGGATGGCAAGCACTTGGCCAGCGCTCATCCGATCCTTGTCGTAAGTGATTTCTACGGCATGCTCGCCAAGCAATTCGACTTTGCTGAAAGCTTTGTGCTGTGGCGCCTGCGAAATTTCCTGCGCCAGCGTCACGGCAACGATCTTGTCGCGCGCCATGTTGACGAGTTCGCGGGTGGGCTTGTTCGCGATCAGTTTTCCGTGATTGATGATCGCGATCCGGTCGCACAATTCTTCGGCTTCCTCGAGGTAATGCGTGGTCAGTACAACCGTCACGCCTTCGCGGTTCATCGCAGTCACCAATTCCCACAATTGCCGGCGCAGCTCGACATCGACGCCCGCGGTAGGCTCATCCAGCACCAGGATCGGAGGCGAATGGACCATCGCTTTAGCGACCAGCAGGCGACGCTTCATCCCGCCTGACAGCGTGCGGGCATAGGCATTGCGCTTGTCAGCCAGCCGCACGGCTGCAAGCAATTCCTCGCTGCGCCGATCGCTTGCCGGAATGCCATAAAAGCCGCCTTGGTTTTCCAGCACTTCGAACGGCGTGAAGAACGGGTCGAACACGATTTCCTGCGGGACAATGCCGATCGCGCGGCTTGCATTGCGGCGCTGGCGATCGATATCGAAGCCCCAGATGTTGGCTGCACCGCTGGTCTTGTTGACTAGCCCTGCGAGAATATTGATCAGCGTCGATTTGCCTGCCCCGTTCGGCCCGAGCAAGCCGAATATCGAGCCTTCGGGCACATCGAAACTCACGCCATCAAGCGCGAGTTTGCCCGCTGCATCAGCGCCTTTGGCTCCTTTGGGCGGCGCATAGCGCTTCACCAGATTTTCGATCCTGATCGCAGGAGCAGCGGCTGTATCGGACATGCTGCGCGGTCTTAAAGAAGCGCACCTGGAGCGCAAGGGATAGCGCGCCGCAGCCAGCGGAAACGGGCGCAGAAGGCGAGCGCGGATCGACGGGCTGATGGTGAGTCGAACCAGCCCACAATTGCAAATTAACCATCAGGATGCCCGCAAATCGGCCGGCGGCGTCCCTTCAAAACATTGTTAACGCGTTGATCTTAAACACTCGGCCAACGGGGAACCCAGGGGCCAATCAATTAATGCGTGCACTTCTTCATAGACTGGCGC
Source organism: Pseudomonadota bacterium (assembly GCA_039027955.1). Lineage (GTDB taxonomy): Bacteria > Pseudomonadota > Alphaproteobacteria > Sphingomonadales > Sphingomonadaceae > Erythrobacter. The sequence continues at coordinate 31,413 of JBCCJD010000013.1, read as the reverse complement.
TGATCTGCGCCGCAGTGTTGCTGGCGGCTGCACCCAATGCAGCGCTGGCGCAGGATACCCAGACGCCTGAAGCGCGCGCCTTTCTTGTGACACCGCTCAGCTTTGTTAAGCAGACCGATCTCGATTTCGGGCAGATCATCCCAAGCAACACCAACGGCGCTGTGACGATGGATTCGACCGGCGCGATCACCACCACGAATGGCGTGATTGCGGTTGCCGGAACCCAAGTGCCCGCGCGCTTCTGGGGCTATGGCACATTCAACCAGCGCGTCCTCATCAATATCGACCAGAACACCTATCTGCTCACCCGCGCGGGCGGCAGCGAGACCATGCTGTTCGACCGCGTGACGATTGGCAGCCAGCCACCGATCCGGATCACGACCAATCCGCGCCGCTTCCGGATCGCTAATCCTGATGGCTTTTTCTCGTTCACGATTGCAGGGCGCCTGCAAGTTGCCGCCGATCAGGAACCGGGCGTGTACGAAGGCGAATTCGCCGTCACACTCGAATATGAATGAGGCTCAGCGGTCGCGGCTACGTCACTAGCACAAGACCGAGACAGCCGCCCTACAAGCCCCAAACCGCGCGCAAAAATGCTCATCGCGGGTTCAGCTTATCTATGGCACGTCTCATCGGTAGTGTTACAGGAGAAGAGCATGGCCCTCTCGCCCCATTTCGCCCGTTCGCGCCATTTCGCGCTCGCCGCTGCCGGTGTGATCGGCTTGACGCTTGTCGCTGCGCAACCAGCGCTCGCGGATGAGCCCGATCCATCTGAGCAGGCCGAAGAGGCTGCTCCGGCTGAGCTGACCAAAGGCGAGAAGCGGCTTGCCAAAATGCTTGAAGGCCGCGTCAAGGGTGAGCCGGTTAATTGCATTCGCTCGTTCCGAAATCAGCCGCTGACGGTGATTGACAAGACCGCCTATGTCTATGGCCGCGGAAACACGATCTATGTCCAGCGGACGCAGGACCCGAGCAGTATCGACCGCGACGATGTGTTGGTGCAGCGCCGGTTCGTGCCCACTGAATTGTGCCGGCTCGATGTGGTTACCACAGTCGACCGGGTGGTCGGGTTCTTTACAGGCGCTGTGCTGTTCGAAGACTTCGTGCCCTACACCCGCATCAAAGAAGACGAAGAGGCGAGCTGAAGCGCAGCTTAGCGCCGACACTCGCGCCTCTCAGGCAGCCAGCCTCGCTTAAGAACGAACCGCTGCAAAGACAGCGCCGCTCTGCATCGCTTCATCCAAAACCTGTGCGCGTCGAAACGGGCGCGGCGTCGGCAAAGCGCGGCCGTTCGCGCATCAGATCCGCGGGGTTGAGCAATGTGCCTGACCAGCCCGTGACGCGCTGCAATTCGTCGATTGAGGTCTGGTAGTGATCGAGCACTCGGGCTGAGATCGGATCAACCTGAGTGAGGCTTAGCTGCACTTCAGGATCGTCCCATACCCGGCCTTCGCGGCGGATGCGCTCAGCCTGAGCATGCAATTCTGACAGAGACGGCATTCCGTCGAAGGTTTCTTTGCGATGCGCGACCGCTGCGGCGCGCTCGGCAGCGAGAAAGCTCGGCTCGATCAGTTCAGACTGCAGACCACCGGGAGCAACACTACGCCCGCTACGCACGGCACTATCATCGGCGGCCGATGGAGCGCGCATCGGCGCGGCCCGCTTGACCGCGCTGTGAGCCTGTTGAGCGGCGTGCGATTTTGGCGCGGGCGATAGCGGAGTGAGGTCCGCTAGCGATCCGATCGCAGCGCTTTCGCTAAGTTTGCGCATACGCGCAGCGCCATGTCGCTCACCAATGATCCACGCGATCACACACGGAGCGGTGACCAGCACCAGCCAAACTTCGAACGCAATAATCTGTCCCATCCAAGTACCCTTCGTCAGCACCGCGCGTCCCACTTCGCAGTGACGATTGTCTGAGTTTCAACCCCCGATCCGAGCATGAAGCTATCGCGACAGGTCACGTTCGAACATGCGTATGATACCGGAGTTGCCGAGCTCATTTAATTCGCACGGCTACTTAGAAGGGCATTAACCTTTTCTCTGTGCGGCCTATCCGGCACGGCAGAGGGTTGGTGCAACCAGCTGATTTTACGACATTTCAGCGCGTCAGGCAGGCACCGAATCGCGCGCCATCGCGTTCATGCGCGCAAGGATATCCTCAGCCTGGGAAATGATCCCTTCGATCAGTTCCTGGCAGGTCGGAATATCGTTGATCAAGCCAGCGACCATGCCGCAACTCCACGCGCCTTTGTCCATTTCGCCTTCGAGCATAATCGATGGATAAACGCCGGCCACTTCAGGCAGGATATCCTGAATGGTGATCGCATCGCCCAGTTCTTTTTCCTTTTCAAGCAGCCGCTCGACCGCGTCGTTTGCCAGCACGCGCTCCGTGTTGCGCAGGGGTCGCATGACAAGCCGGGTATCGAGTTCGGAGGCTTCGACAATCGCGCGCTTTACATTTTCGTGCACAGGCGCCTCTTTGGTCGCGATAAAGCGCGTGCCCATATTCATGCCTTCTGCGCCCATAGCGAGGCTCGCGACCAGGCTGCGGCCGTCAGCCATGCCTCCGCTTGAGACAAACGGAATTTCCAATTCGTCGGCGGCGCGCGGCAACAGGATGAAATTGGGAATATCGTCTTCGCCCGGATGTCCGCCGCATTCAAACCCATCGACGCTCACTGCATCGCAGCCGATCTCCTGCGCTTTGAGGGAATGGCGCACGCTGGTGCATTTGTGGATCACTTTGATCCCGGCATCTTTGAGCGGCCCGAGCAGCTCGATCGGGTTGCGCCCGGCAGTCTCCACGACAGGTACGCCAGCATCGATCACGGCTTTGACAAGCCCGGGATAATCGGGCGGTGTAAGCGTCGGCAGGATCGTGAGATTCACGCCGAACGGCTTGTCAGTCATGTCCTTGCAGCGCGCGATTTCGTTAGCGAGCTTTTCAGGCGTACCTTGAGTTAGGCCAGTGATGATACCAAGCCCACCAGCGTTCGAGACCGCCGCTGCCATTTCGGCAAAGCCGACGTAATGCATGCCGCCCTGAATGATGGGGTGCTGGATGCCGAACATTTCCGTGATGGCGGTTTTCATATGTGTTGTCTCCCGTCGATTCGTGTTTGGCTGAAGACAAGCCGAGATTAGAAGCGCATGCAACCGTGACGCAGCGTAAAGCGCGCTCGTTATTGAGGACGCGGGAACTATCTTGCATTTAGATATTTTCCTACTTAGGAAACTATCTATGGAAAAAGCTTTCAAAGCGCTCGCTTCCAATCCGCGCCGGCGCATCCTTAATCACCTTGCCGGTGGCCCCATGACCGTGGGAGAGATCGCTGCACAATTCGATATGGCGATGCCCTCGATCTCAAAGCATATCTCTGTGCTGCATGATGCAGGCCTGCTCCACCGGCAGAAACGCGGGCAGGAGGTGATCTATTCGATCGCCGCCGATAACCTTGCGAACTCGCTCTACTCCTTCCTCACCCCCTTCTGCCCCGAAGCGCGCGAGATCGCGGCGGAACGCAAGCTATCAAGCGAGGACAGCACAGATGGCGATTGAAAACGAGCCCCCGACAATTCCCGAATTCTACGAGACCGGCCTGCTCGCCTCGGCCTTTGCCTATCTGGGTATCCTTGTTCTGGTTTCGTTTAGCCTCTCGTTCGACGGAGCAAGTCCAGCGATGTTCTTCACAGCGTTTTTTTGGGGCGGCGCTGTAATGGCAATTCCCGCTGTCGGGATCGCTTTTCTGATCACCGCACCGTTGGGTTGCCTTGTCGGGTTAGCGCTGCGCCGTGTAATGCCGCCAAGCCAGTGGCTCGGCGCTGTCACCGGCGCTATCGTAGCCAGCGCGATTGTCAGCATTGTCCTGTTTCCCGATGGCCTCTCGCAGCAAATACTAGACCCCGAATCGCTGCTGTTCGTCACCCTAGTGGTAGCGATCTGCGCTGCGGCTGGCTGGCTCGCACAACGCGTGTTGCTCGACTGGCGGCGTGCCGAGGACACGTTCGATCCTGAACAGTTTGAATAGACCTTAGCCCGTAGATTCTATCGGCCCTGTCTCGCATAACTCGCTCACCACGCAGATCTCGCATTTAGGCACACGCGCACGGCACACGCGCTTGCCAAACTGGATCAACCAAAAATGCCCATCGCGCATCGCCCAATCAGGCGAGCGTTCTTCCAGCTGCTGCGCAGTCTTTTCAGCAGTCCTCGCCTCAGTCAGCCCGATCCGGTTCGCTACCCGGTGCACGTGCGTATCGACCGCGATCACATCCGCGCCGAAGGTAAAGCTCATCACGATATCGGCGCATTTACGGCCAATGCCGGGCAGGCTCATAAGCCCTGCGCGCGTCTCAGGCACGACTCCGCCATGCTCTTCGATCAGACTTTCGCAGAACCTGCGGATGTTCTTCGTCTTGTTGTTGTAAAGCCCGCACGGTTTGATCGCCTCGCGAATGGCGTCATCGTGCAGCGCAAGCATCGCTTCAGGCGTCCTGGCCAGCTTGAACAGGGCCTTCGTCGCTGCGGCTGTATTGCGATCAAGCGATTGGGCTGAAAGCATGCATGAGACGCAGGAGCGAAATGCGTCGGGCTGCCCCTTGGGACCTTTCGCATTTTTCGTGCGGCCCGGCATCGCTTTAGCAAGCGCGCGGTAGACCCGTTCGACGTCCGGTTCGCTCAGCATTGTTTGAGCAGCGCTTAAGGCGCCCGTCCGGTTCCCGTCTTGCAATCGCTGCGCACTGGGCAATCTTTACAATTGGCCTCACGCGGGCGGCACAGCGTCTGGCCAAGCCGTTTTAAGAGCAAGTGGTGCTCATCAATGTCTGCCGCAGTCCATTCAGGCGGCATAATCGGCATCAGCGCATTATAGGTTCGGGTGGTATCAGCTTTAGCCGGGACCAGCCCCATACGCTGCATGATCCGGCGGTGATGCGCATCGATCACCACAGCGCGGCGCTCAAACGTGCTGGCATTCATCACCCCGGCTGAATTCTTGCGAGCAACCCCCGGCAGCGTCTCCAACCACACCATCGCTTCGTGAGTGCCAAGGTCGGCAAGATGGCTGAGATCGACTGTGCCGCGCACCGCGATGATCGCGTTAAGGCACGCTTTCAATCGCTCTGCAGCGACGCTTGGGAAGGTCTGGCGCTGAAGCTGTGCTTCAAGCACATCGACCGACTGCGCCGCAACCGCATCCCATGTGCCGTACGTTGCAATCAAACCATCGGTCGAAGCGTTGGAATGGATCGTCTTGGTTTGCGCGCCAATCACTCCGTGGACCAGCACCCAGACAGGATCGCGGCGCTTTTCCGGCGGGCGAATGACGCGGCCAAAGCGCTCGATCAAGGCCGCTTGCGCAGCGCGCAGGATGTCGGTGCGATGATCAGGACCAAGGTCGAGCTGCATGTCTTAGCGCGCGCCGTTTCGGACCGTAGCGCAAGACGTCTTTGTGGTGCGCATGATGACAAAACGCGCGTCCACCCGCTGATGGAAATACAAACTGCATTCGTCCGGCGATAAGGTCACCGCTTCAGCATAGCCTTTAATGCTGGCAATGGGGCGCGGCACGCCCCACGGTGCGTCGATGCGGGTCCGCGTTGCGACCAATGTCTGAAACCCCGCAGGATCGCCTGCAGCAAGCGCTTCAAAATCGGCCCGCGTGAAATACAAGGTCTTGAGATCACGGGTCATTGCAGCGGCATATTCAAGCAGATTTGTGTTTATGCGGGCGAACAATTCAGCATTTTTCTCGGCGCGAAGATACGCATCGTCGCTCGCTTCGGCATAGACCAGATTGCTTTCGACAATACGCCCGCGCAACGGATCAAACCGGCTATCAGTCGTCACCAGCACCCGGCCATCGGCGCTGATTTCGCTGTCCATATTCACCCAGAACGCGCGCTCGATATTGACGCTGCCTTTCACCGGACCAAGCGCGCTCAGCTTGCCTTCGGCAAATCTGCCGCGCCAGATCGTGCGTTTGTCATCGACCCCGCGCAGCGAAGTGAACACGAACGTGCCGTCCTCGCTCATTGAAGGCACACCATCGAGCACATCAGGCAATGCAGCGCCGTCCACCCGCCCGCGATACGCGAAACTGTGAGGCCCGCTTCGCTCAGCCCAATGAATGTCGGTCTGATCGGCCGGATCGTTGCGGTTGTTGAAGAAAAGCCGCGTCCCGTCGCGCGCGAGAAACGGCTCCATCGCATCGCCATCATAGCCGGTAACCGCAATCGGCTGAGGCGCGCCAAAGTCTGTCACAGGCTCGCCCGCCTGCGGCTCAGGTCCTGAAGGAGAAGCAGCGCAGGCGGACGCTAATGCGAGCAGCGCTGGAAACATGAGATGCCGCGTGGGCGCCTCGCTCACCGCTCAAACATGATCGAGAAGGTTACAGGCACCGCCGGTGTGATCGCATCAAGGCCAGCCAATTCCTGTAGCGTCGCAAGACCTTCACTCAGTTCCAGTGCGTCAGCATAGACGATCACGGGATCGCTTGAGACTGCGAGCACCCGGTCATCCGCCACCCGGGTAACGGCAACCTGCGTCTGGATCGGGGCTTCGACGCCTTTGACGTTAAGTGTCGCATCGAGCGTTTGCGTCAGGCTCTCGCCTAAGCCAAGCGCTTCGAACGCGGCGGGATCAAGCTGCGCAGTAACACTTGCGGTCGGGTTGTCGGCCACGTTGAAGAAGATATCGCGCATCCGCTCATCGCGAATGTCCACGCCTGTGCTCACTGAAGCAAGATCGATCACGATCTCCGCCTCGCCGGCGGCAGAAACCGAGCCTGACAGCGCAGTGAATTCGTTGGCCTCGGCGACTTCGCCCGATTTGACTGAGACATAGGACAGGCTCGATGCGTCAGGATCGACGGTCCATGCACCTTCGATGACCGGAGTGGCTTGGGTTTCAGTGGGTTGCGCGCAACCCGCCAGCATCAACAAAGCGGCTGCCGATGCGGTGTAGAACGTATTTTTCACAGCGAGACCTCATGACGATAAGCTTGACGAGTTGCCTAACAGAACGCTGATGCTGATCAAAGGTTGCACGCGGCTGCCAGCAAAACGACCGAATGCCCCGTGCGTCTCTGCTATGCTATCTGATCCAGTGCGGACGCTGGCCAGAGATGAACAGGATGACCTTTGCTAGAAGGAAAGCGCAAACCAGCCCAGTCAACACCAGATCGCCTGATGCCAGCCAGTAAAGCACAATCGGGTAGACTGTCAGATGGCTGATCATGAAGCCGTAGCGGTCCGATTTGCTGGCATGTCGCCGCCACGCCTCTCGTGTGGCAGCTGTCGCATTGGAGACGAGCCCTGCACCAATATCCCATGCTAGCACCGCCAAGACCAGCAAACACCAGTCAATCGCAGGTGCCAGAGCCAACGTGACCCCCGCCAGCGCGAAGCCGGCAAGCGCCATTGCCCCAAGATCGAGCGCTTGAGGCTGCTCTCCAACCCATAGAGATGTTCGCATCATACCACCCATACACCTAACACATAAAACACAGACAATCCTCGCCCCCTTTTACCGCTGCACCAGACCGCGAGAGGTCCACTCCACTTCAGTAAGATCAAGCCCGAACACCTTCTGGCCCGTGTCGCGCATGGCAATCTGGTAGCTTTCGCGATCTGATGCCGAAACCCCGGGTTGGGCGAATGATGAATTGAGTGTCAGAACCAGCCAGGCCTGAAGCACAAACAGATCAGCTTGCCGCTGGACAAGGCTTGGATCCTGCAATCCGGGTTCAGCCGGAATAAGCTCTCCAAAAGCTTTTGCGAATTGCTCCGAGAGGCCTTGCGCCTGCGCAGCAGAAGCACGCGTTACGGTGCCGTTTGCCGCATCATGCATCGCAGCTGCATAGACCGCTGCTGTATCGGCAAGGCTGGTGGTGCGAAGGCCAAGCGGTGCAAGCAGCTCTTCGAACTGAGCGAAGATAGCATCAGCGGGCTCTCCGGCGTTCGTTGGCGAGGCTTGTGCGATGCGCTGTTGCATCTTTTCAATCGCGGCCTGCCTCAGCGCAGGATCAGCCTTGAATGTACCTTTGAAAGGTGCGGTCGCCGGTTTGGGGGCAGGCGAAGAGGTTGAGGGAGCACTGCCGTCATCCGCGGCCTCACGCCCAGTCGCAATGGGTACCAGCACCTTGTCGAACAGCACCTGATCGGCAAGGATTTTGCCCATCCCAAGGCGATAAGAGATATCGGCTTTGGCAGCGGCCGGCTGCAACAACGCAAGGCAAGCCGCGAGGAGGAAGAGTTTGCGCATCGAACAGCCCTTTCCAGACCGGTTTGCCCCCTGCCTTTATCACTCGATAATAGTGTTACATTACAGAAGCTTTATTCCCATTCAATGGTCCCGGGCGGCTTTGACGTACAATCATAGACCACGCGGTTGATCCCTGGCACTTCATTGACGATCCGAGTGGCAACTCTTGTCAGGAAACCAGCGTCGAACGGATAGACATCAGCGGTCATCCCGTCAGTTGAGGTCACCGCGCGCAGGCCGCATACATTGTCATAGGTACGCCCATCGCCCATCACGCCCACAGTCTTGACCGGAAGCAGCACTGCAAAGGCCTGCCAGATCGCATCATAGAGCCCGGCATTGCGGATTTCTTCGAGGTAGATCGCGTCCGCTTTGCGCAGAATGTCGCAGCGTTCCTTAGTGACTTCGCCCGGGATGCGGATGGCAAGGCCAGGGCCGGGGAAAGGATGGCGGCCGACAAACGCTTCAGGCAAACCCAGTTCGCGGCCTAATTCGCGCACTTCGTCTTTGAACAATTCGCGCAAAGGCTCAACCAGCGCCATGTTCATCCGCTCAGGCAGGCCGCCGACATTATGGTGGCTCTTGATCGTGACGCTCGGCCCGCCGGTAAACGACACGCTTTCGATCACATCGGGATAGAGCGTTCCTTGCGCAAGGAAATCGGCTCCGCCGATCTTGGCCGCTTCGGCTTCGAACAGATCGATGAACGCACCGCCGATAAACTTGCGCTTTTTCTCAGGGTCACTCACTCCGGCAAGGCCGCCGAGAAAGGCCTCTTCAGCATCCACCGCGACCAGCGGGATGTTGTAGTGATCGCGAAACAAGCTCACAACCTGTTCGGCTTCGTTAAGGCGCATCAAGCCGTGATCAACGAACACGCACGTGAGCTGATCGCCGATTGCCTCGTGGATCAGCACCGCAGCCACTGCGCTGTCGACCCCGCCGGACAGGCCACAGATCACTCGCTTGTCACCAACCTGAGCGCGAATTTCCTCAATCTTGGTCTTGCGGAACTCAGCCATGGTCCAATCGCCTTTAAGGCCGCAGACATGCCGCACGAAGTTCGCCAGCAATCTTCCGCCGTCAGGCGTGTGGACGACTTCGGGATGGAACTGGGTGCCGTAGAACTTGCGCTCTTCGTCAGCGATCACGGCAAACGGCGCGCCATCGGAGGTCGCGACGATTTCAAAGCCGGGCGCGAACTCGGTGACCTTGTCGCCATGGCTCATCCAGACCTGGTGACGCTCGCCTTTCTGCCACAACCCATCAAACAAAGCGCATGGTTTAGTGACAGTTAGGTAAGCGCGGCCGAACTCGCCGCCTTCGCCGGTTTCATGGCCCGGGCGCACTTCACCGCCTAATTGGTGGCTCATCACCTGTTGCCCGTAACAGATGCCGAGGACCGGAATGCCGGCTTCGAAAAAGCTCTGCGGGCTGCGCGGAGAGCCTTCATCAGGCACACTGGCAGGTGAACCCGACAGGATGATCCCTTTGGGTTTCATGCGGCGGAAGGCGTCTTCAGCCAGGCTGAACGGCGCGATTTCCGAATAGACCCCAGCTTCGCGCACGCGCCGCGCGATCAGCTGCGTTACTTGACTGCCAAAGTCGACGATAAGGATCGAGTCTGCGTGCTGCGCGTAAACCATTGAGGCGCGTTACGGCAGCGCGGCGGCGACTGTCCAGCGCCTGCGCGAACTTCCATCAGACCGACCACTTGTTGCTGCACCGCACAACCTGAACATCGCCAAAACTGCATGATAAGTTGATAAAATTGCATGCGCGTCGCAGGAACCGATCCGCTTTCTTCGCATTTGCACAATTGTCTTGTGCGTCGCAGCGTTTCAAAATGAAACCAAGAGGCGAAGCGGGGCCACATAAAAATAATATTGAACTCCCTCTCCAAAGGAATTTATTATGCGTTTCGTCCTTTCCTTGCTTGCTCTGGCAGCCGTCGCGGCTCCGGCCGCTGCCGCTCCGCAAACCGGCGAAGAAGTGCTGACCGTGCGGATTTCTTATGACGATATCGATCTCAGCACCGCTGCTGGCCGCGAAGCGCTTGAGCAGCGCGTCCAGGTGGAACTGCGCGAAGCCTGCACGATCGAGCGCAACAACCGCTATGGCTATGGTCGCACGATCGTCGATCAAAAGTGCATGAATGATGCTCGCGCCGAAGCGCAGGCTGAAGTCGAGCGCGTCGCAACCGCTGCTGCGCGGCGTGGTCGCCAGGTTGCTGCCAACTAATCAGTTTTATTGAAACGCGAAAACGACCGCTGGAGAGGATCCGGCGGTCGTTTTTGTTATCGGCTTTGCGACGATTTCTACGTCCGCACTATATTGCAAAACTTGCATGAAAGCTGCGTGTTTTCGCATTTGAGTTCGATGTAGTCGAACACCATTTGGAGCCCGCGGCAGACGATCAAGGGTCCTCTCCATCCCCGGCTGACGCATGATGCAGCGGCGCTCAAACACCGCTGCGACCCGCGCTGACCGTTTTACGGTGAGCTGACAGATGCCAACGGTTCGTCGGCTAAGCTTCGTGACTTCCAGCACGGGCCAGCCGTCTCCCCCTCGAACCAGGGCGCCGCGCTGCGCGACACAGCCGGCCATGGCATTGTCAGACGGCGGTGACAGGTGTGATGACTGAGCGCTCTTCGTGAGTGCATGGGATCGGCAATCAGCACCTCAATCGCCTTGTGCCCGGCCCTGAGGCCGGCGGGACAGCTGCGAGCGAGACGCGGTCACCGCCATTCCCCCCCCGATGGTGACCGCGTCTTTTGCTCGGCGCTCCGGCGGACTGATCGAAAAATTCTCTAATGCTTATTAGAAATATTACTGCGTAGAACAGTAATAATATTCTTTACCTATTCCCATATATGTCAGCGAAGCCGGCGCATCCCCGCTTGCCGGACCGCCCGCCTTGCGGGTCATCAGGAAGGAGCACTGCCATGCAGTCGATCATCGAAAAAGCGATCGCGTTGGCCGCAGCCGTTTTCGTTAGCGGCGCTGCTTTCAACACGCTGATCGTGTAATTGAATGGCCAGATGTGGTCCTCGCTTGGCGCGCCTTTGCAATCAGATGGGGTGCTGGCGAGGGCTGCATCGGTCAGCCGCTTTGGCCTGCCGCGCTTAGGATCTCAGCGCGCTCACGCAATTCGGTCTTCAAGAGCTTTCCGATATGGCTGCGCGGCATCTCCGCAACCCTATGGAGTGCAGACAAGCGCTGCGTCTTGCCAAGCCGCGCATTCACCGCCGCCATAATCGCATCGGCCGTTGGCGCGCCATCGCTTAACACCACAAATCCGACCGGGGTCTCGCCCCAGCGCGCTGACGCGATGCCGACCACAGCGGCTTCGCGCACGCCTTCTTCGCGCAGCAATTCGGCTTCGAGATCGCTCGGATAGATATTGAACCCGCCAGAGATGATCATGTCTTTGGCCCGTCCGACAAGTTCGACAAATCCGTCCGCATCGACCCGCGCGATATCTCCCATCCGCATCCATAGCTCGCCGGTTGCCGGATCACGCCATTGCGCTTCAGCGGTTTTGTCAGGCCGATTGTTATAACCGCTCATCATGGTGGGCGAGCGTCCGACCAGATCTCCCGCCACGCCAGGCGGGAGCTCGCGGTCGTTGTCATCCAGCACTTTCATATCGCTGCCCGGCGCTGGACGCCCGACTGTGTGGAGCTTGTCGGGGAACTTATGCGCTTCAAGCAGGCACACAACACCCCCTTCAGTCATCGAATAGATCTCAACCAGCCCGCCCGGCATGCGTTCAAGCACTGCGCGCTTCAGCTCGGCAGAAAAGGGGGCTGATGTGCAGTATTTCATGGCAAGCGCGCTTAGATCGTGCGCCTCGAACTCCGCGTGATCAAGCAACCGCTGATATTGCACCGGCACCAGCATGGTGAGTGTGGTGCGATCAGCAGCGGCATGTTCAAGCCAGCGCGCCGTATCAAACTTGCCCATGATCCGCACTGTGCCGCCAGCCAGCAACGGGGCCAGAAAGCCGACCATGGTGGTGTTCGAATAGAGCGGAGTCGATGCAAGCGAGCGCACGTCCAGACCCGCTTCGAGATAGGATTGCGCGGTTGGGGCAAATTGCCGCCAGCGCATCAGATGGCTGTGCACAATACCTTTGGGAGTGCCGGTCGTGCCGGATGAATAGATGATGTTGAACGGGTCGCGCGGGGCAGGCTCGAAATCGGGCGCGCGCGCTCCGGGCGGAGCCATCCAGTGCTCGATCTCTTCGAGCGGCACCCGGATTGTCTCAGCCCCGAATTGCGCGCTCAGTTCATCCGCTTTGCGTTGGTCGATAAAGAGGTGGCGCGCGCCTGAATCCTTCAGCATGCCTGCCAGCTGCGCCGGTGCGGCGCTGGTTGTCAGCGGTGCTGCGACCCCTCCGGCGCGGATGGCCGCGAGGAATACGAGCGCATAATTGCTCGAAGAGGTGCCAAGGATCGCGACCGATTGCCCGCGCTTAAGGCCTGTTTCAATCAGCCGCGCAGCAAGCCGCTCCACCAGCCCGATCAATTCCGCCCAAGCCACATCGCCTGTGTCATCGATGAGCGCAATTGTGTCAGGCTGCGCCACCGCCCATTGCCGCAAAATATCGGCAAACGAGCCAAACTCTTCGCTGAGCCGGGCCTGGATTTCGGGACGTGCATCATAGGGGATCATACGGCCGAGGATGACGCGTGTTGAAACAGCCCGCAAGAGGCCAGCGCTCCGCGCGAAACCCATCGCAAAGCGACAGGACGATTTGTTTACCTGTCTGCGCGACATTTGCGATTAACACAAATACGCGACTTTAAGAGGCATCCCAATGAAGCGAGCCGCAGCTACCCGTCACACCGCGCTGCGTGCCGCGTTCGCAGTCTTCGCACTGGCGCTCGGCATGCCGGCAGCGGCGAACGCACAGGAAGAGACGCAGGCAGACGGCCCGCCTGCCGCTCGGGTATCGCAGTCGGCAGCGCCGTCTGTTCTGGTGCTGTTGGCCCATCCCGATGATGAAATCCTGTTTGCGCCTGCGCTCGCCCGGATTGCCCGCGAAGGCGGCGAAGTCACGCTCGCTTTCGCTACCAGCGGTGATGCCGATCCCGGGCTCAGCACGCTTGAACCGGGACGTGACCTTGCACAGCTGCGCGAAGCAGAAGCGCGCTGCGCTGCGTTCGCGCTCGCAATCGACAAGCCTGTCTTCTGGCAGCTTGGTGAAGGCACGCTGAGCGCCGAGGCAAGCGAGCCGAGCAGCACGGCGCGCGCGCTTGTCGCAAACATCGCCTCTGCCATAACCCGGGTTCGGCCGCGGGTGGTGATGACTTGGGGGCCGGACGGCGGCTCAGGCGATGACGATCACCGGATGGTGAGCGCAGCCGCCACACAGGTGGTTCAAGCGCTCGGCGCGGACCGGCCTGAGCTGATCTATCTTGCTGCGCGCGGCACAAGCCCGCCAGCCTTCCCGGGGTTTGAAGACTGGGCGATGGTCAATCCCGCACTGATCACAGACCGGATCGGCTATGAAGCGATCGATCTTGACGCAGCGCGCGGCGCGCTCGCTTGCTATGAAAGCCGGTTTGATGAAGTAGCGCGGGCTGGCCTGATCGATGCGCTCGAAACGCATTTATGGCGCGGACTGGTGCATTTCCGCCTCGCATTTCCCAGCCCGTACTAAAGCCATCGCTCCTGCCGCCCAGGCGCGCTTGCGCAGGCTTGCTCCTGACCCAAAACGGGACGACCAGCGGGCCGCTAACACCGGGCTTCAAGCTGCACGGACAAAGGGTGGAAAACCCCCAGGTAAAGCCGCGTATCGTTTGGGGATCGGGGGGTTTGCGCTTATATAATCGATATGGACGAGAACACCTCCAACAATAACGAAAACGGGCGCCAGAACGGCGAATACAGTGCGGATTCGATCAAGGTTCTGAAAGGTCTTGATGCGGTTCGCAAACGGCCAGGGATGTATATCGGCGACACCGATGATGGCTCTGGCTTGCATCACATGGTGTTCGAGGTGTCCGACAACGCGATCGATGAAGCGCTTGCGGGTCATTGCGACCTTGTCCTGATCGAACTCAATCCTGATGGCAGCGTCAGCGTCGAAGATAATGGCCGCGGCATCCCGGTTGGCCTCCATAAGGAAGAAGGCGTTTCAGCAGCCGAAGTCATCATGACGCAGCTCCATGCTGGCGGCAAATTTGAAAACACATCTGACGATAACGCCTACAAGGTCTCTGGCGGTCTCCACGGCGTCGGCGTGTCAGTCGTCAACGCGCTCAGCGAATGGCTTGAGCTGACGATCTGGCGCGATGGTAAAGAGCACTGGATGCGGTTTGAGCACGGCGATGCGACCGGCAGTCTTGAGATGCGCGGGCCAGCGCCGAAAGCAGAGCGCAACCCCGACGAAGACGGCTTCAAGAAAGGCACGCGAGTAACGTTCAAGGCTTCGACAGAGACCTTCAAAAACATTACTGAATTCGATTTTGACAAGCTTGAGCACCGTTATCGCGAGCTTGCTTTCCTCAATTCCGGGGTGCGCATCCTGCTGCGTGACAAGCGTCATGAGGAAATCGCTGAACACGATCTCTATTACGAAGGCGGGATCGGCGCGTTCGTGCAATATCTCGATCGCAACAAGCAGGCGCTGATCGCAGCGCCTATCGCGGTCTCAGCTAACAAAGACGGGATCGGGATCGATGTCGCGCTGCAATGGAACGACAGCTATTATGAAAACGTCCTGACCTTCACCAACAATATCCCGCAACGCGATGGCGGCACCCATCTGGCTGCGTTCCGTGCTGCGCTGACGCGTACGCTTAACGGCTATGCTGACCGTTCCGGCTTGCTGAAGAAAGAGAAGGTCTCGCTCTCCGGCGAAGATATGCGCGAAGGCTTGAGCGCGATCGTCAGCGTGAAACTGCCTGATCCCAAATTCTCCTCGCAAACCAAAGACAAGCTCGTCTCATCCGAAGTGCGCCAGCCGCTTGAGTCGCTTATCGCAGAGAAGATGAACGAATGGCTCGAAGAAAATCCGGCTGATGCAAAGGCGATCATTCAGAAGGTGGTCGATGCGGCCGCAGCCCGCGAAGCGGCTCGGCGCGCACGCGAAATGAGCCGCAAAGGCGCGATGAGTGTCGCCAGCCTGCCGGGTAAGCTGGCCGATTGCCAAGAGCGCGACGCCACCAAAGCCGAACTGTTCCTGGTCGAAGGCGATTCCGCCGGCGGCTCAGCCAAGCAAGGGCGTGACCGCAAGACGCAAGCCATTCTTCCGCTCAAAGGCAAGATCCTCAATGTCGAGCGCGCGCGATTTGACCGGATCATCAGCTCCAAAGAAGTCGGCACGCTCATTCAGGCAATGGGCACCGGTATTCGCGACGAGTTTGATCTTGAAAAGCTGCGCTATCACAAGATCGTGATCATGACTGACGCGGATGTCGACGGCGCGCATATCCGCACGCTGCTGCTTACGTTCTTTCACCGGCAAATGCCTGAGATCGTGAAAGCCGGGCATCTGTTCATCGCGCAGCCGCCGCTTTTCAAAGTCGCAAAAGGCCGCAGCGAGGTCTATTTGAAAGACCAAGGCGCGCTGGATCGCTATCTGGTCGATGCAGGGCTGCAAGGCCGCGTGCTGGAGACCCGCGAAGGTGCGCGCTCCGGTCAGGACTTGCGAGCGCTGGTCGATCATGCGCTGCGCTTGAAGAACATGCTGGGCTTTGTGCCGCGCCGATATGATTTGAGTATCGTGGAGCAAATGGCGCTATCAGGCGCGCTTGATCCTGAACTGCCGCGGGAAACCCGCGCTGAAGCACTCGATCTCACCGCGCAAAGGCTGCAGGCGGGCGATCCCGAAGCGCAATGGAGCGCGCGCGTCCTGGAGGATGGATCGGTCCAATTCTCGCGGCTGTGGCGCGGCGTCACGGACGTGCATGATATCGAGGCGCGGTTCCTCACCAGTACAGAAGCCCACAAATTGCACGCGCTCGCCGGGCCTCAAGCCGAAGCCTATGCGGGGTCTGCTCAGTTAGTCAAAAGCGCCGATACGCCCGCTGAGCCTGAAACCGTGGCCGAGGACGACGCGGAAGCCGATGACCTGCCCGCTCCGCTTAACGATGACGCGATCACCCGGCCGACGCAATTGCTTGAGCAAGTGTTTGCAGCCGGTCGCAAGGGGCTTTCGATCCAGCGTTACAAAGGGTTAGGCGAAATGAACGCCGAGCAATTGTGGGAGACCACGCTCGATCCTGAAAACCGCGCTTTGCTGCAAGTCAAAGTTGAAGACGCCGACATCACCGATGAGATATTCACGCGGCTGATGGGCGATGTGGTCGAACCGCGCCGCGAGTTCATTCAAGACAATGCGCTTAACGTCGCCAATCTCGATGTCTGATGCCTGATCGGCAGCGGCGCTGGCAGGGCTTGATCTTGCGCTTCAGACGTCCGACATCGCGTGTGAAATGAATCATCTCCAGCATTCCCGCGAAATCGAACAAGCGAGCTTTCTGCTGATCCTTGCGGTGGTGACGATCATGCTGGCAGTGATCGTGTGGCCGTTTGCAACGAGCCTGCTGTGGTCCGCGCTGGCGGCGATCATGTTCCAGCCGCTTTACAAATGGTCGCTTAAGAAGATGCGCGGGCGGCGCAATCCGGCGGCGCTGCTATCCCTGACGATCATCTTTTTCGCGGTTTTGGTTCCGGCGTTGTGGCTCGGAAGCATGGTCGTAAACGAGATGCTCCAAGTGGTGGATCAGTTCAGGCGCAATCCGATCGACCTGTCGGCCACCTTTGAGATGGTCTACGATATGCTGCCTGCTATCGCACAGGACGCCATCGATGACAGCGGCTGGACTGATCTGTCCGCCGCGCAACAGCGGATTCAGGAATTCTTCGGCGAAAGCGCCGGACTGATCGCAAGCCAAGCGGTTTCAATCGGAGGTGGCGCGCTCAATTTCGTGTTCGCCTTTACGCTTGGGCTGTATGTCACTTTCTTCCTGCTGCGTGATGGCAGTCGGATCGGCGAAACCGTGCTGAGTTCAGTTCCGGTCGAGCGCTCGATCGCCGACCGTCTAGCGGATCGCTTTCTCGGGATTGTGCGCGCGACAATCAAAGGCTCCGTAGTAGTCGGCATCGTGCAAGGCACGCTGGGTGCGATCACATTCGCGATTGTCGGGCTGCCGTCAGTTGTCCTGTTCGGCGTCCTGATGGCGATCTTGTCGCTGGTTCCGGTCGTCGGCACGGTGCTGGTGTGGGGTCCGGCCGGAGTTTATCTGCTGGTCACCGGATCCGTCTGGCAAGGCCTGTTTGTGCTTGGCTCAGGCTTTATTGTCGTCTCGTCGGCCGACAATGTGCTGCGCCCCATCCTGGTCGGACGCGATACCGGCATTCCTGACTGGATTATCCTGGTGACGACGCTCGGCGGAATTTCGTTTGTCGGCTTTTCAGGGATCGTGCTTGGTCCGCTTGTCGCAGGTCTGTTCCTGGCGAGCTGGTCGATCCTTCAGGAAATGCGCGAAGACAATCAAGCCGTGAGCGATGATGGCAGCAGCCCGAAGCGACGCCCGCGCGTGCGCGTCGGGAGCGATGGACGTGTGCCTAAATCGCTCGACCCGGCTTCGGCCAAGCGGACCGAGGACGCCTGATCATGCGCTCAATGGTTGAACCCGGCAGCCAGGCTGAACAGGTCGGGCGGCTGCTTATCGCGGTTGTGGTCGTGCTCGCGCTCCCAGCGCTGCCTTTCGGCGTTTACCTCATCTATCCCTTCGTGATCCTGACAACGTGGTTTCACGAAATGGGCCATGGGATCACCGCGATCCTGATGGGCCAGCATTTCGAGCAGCTGATCCTTTATGCCAACGGCTCAGGCGTTGCCGAAAGCCGCCTTGAACCCGATGTCTCGCCGTTTGTGCGGGCTGCGATTGCTGCAGGCGGGCCGCTTGCACCTGTCGTTGCCGGGTGCGGACTAATCATTGCCAGCGCGCATCCGCGCGCATGGCGCCCAGCGCTATGGCTGGTGGCGATTGTAATCCTTGCATCCGTGATCGCATATGTCCGCTCACCCACCGGTTATGCTGTGCTGCCGCTGGTGGCCGCGGGTCTAGCGCTGGTCGCCTGGCGCGCGCCTCCCGGCATCACTCGCTTCACGCTGCAATTCATCGGGGTGCTGGCTTCGCTCAGCATGCTGCGCGACTTCAATTACCTGTTTACCGAAGAGGCGGTGATCGGCGGTCGGCGCATCCTGTCTGATACCGGCCAGATCGAAGCGGCATTGCTCCTCCCGCATTGGGTTTGGGCATCGCTTATTCTGCTGGTGTCAGGCGCTTTGATCCTTGCAAGCCTCAAATATGCGTTGGATGAAAAGCGCCTGAGGCGAACCCCGCGCAAGCTCCCAGCCAATGTGCTGCAATTCAAACGCCCCAAGCGCTAAGAGCGCACGGAAGTGCTAATGCCGCTAGCGCTGAAAGCAGGCTATCGGGCACTATATGAGCAGCTCTGATCTTGTTCAGGATCTCACCGACAGACTTGCGATCGAGGAAGTTCTTGCGCGCTATTGCCGCGGGATTGACCGCTGCGATGCAGATGCCCTGACTGAGGTGTTCACCGCTGATGCCCAGATCGATTACGGCGATGGCGCAACACCGATTGCAGAGGCGATTGCCTCGCTGATGAGCGGGCTTCGCGCCATGAAGCTGACACAGCACAATATCGGCAACATTATCTGCGCGCTTGAAGCAGGCGGGAAGGCGCGGTGCGAGACCTATTGCGTCGCGCTTCACATCATCCCCGGCGAACCCGATGTCGAAGTAGTGGTCGGCGGACGCTATCTCGACACGCTGACCAAAACCGATGGCACCTGGAAGATCGCTGAGCGGCGCTACATCATGGATTGGAACCGCAATGGGCCAGCCAGCATGCAGACCTCTGGCGGGCTCTATGACACGCTGATGCGCCGGGGCGATCGCTTTCCGAGCGATCCGTCCTATGCCTGGTGGGCAAGCGAGCGCGACGGCTGAACAGGCGTCAGGATGCGACTTTCAGAGTGTTCACGCCGCGCGAGGCAGGACCTGCTTCGGCTGACAACCCGATGAAAATCGTATCGATGATCTGTGCAAGCTTATCTTCGGTCAGCTTGTCGCCGAGATAGATGATGGTCTCCGGCATCGAATAGGTCGACATCATCTGATTGATCAGCGACAAAGCCTGATCGATTTCCAGTCCAGCGAAATAGCCATCGGCCTGCGCTTGAACGATAATCTCGCACAGATAATGGTCGGCAAGGTCAACGTAGGAGCGCACTTTCTCGAAATTAGCGGCTCCCATCTCGCAGATAATCGTGAAGTATTCTGCGTCCTGGCGGAAGCGATCGCGATTGATTTCGAAGCGACGACGGAAGAATTCGAACATCTTGCGATGTGGCGGCAAGTCAGCTGCCATCACCTCTTCCATCACGCTCATATGCGGTTGCAGCCAAACCTGCGCAATCGTTTCGAACAGATCGTCATGACCATCGAACAACTGCTCGAACCGGCTGCGTGCCAAGCCACTTTCGCTCGCAACAACGCTATAGGGTATCTCGGCCCCGCGCTCCCTGACTAATTCGAGCACCATACGCGCGATCCGCTCACGCTCGTTCTGCCGGACCTCATTGGTGAGTGCCATCGTGCCTCAGCCCTCCACTGTCATAGCTACATAGGGCACTCGCGAGATGTGTTAAAGACGCCTGTCAAAAAATTTGTGCGGCGCAATATGTCAGGCCGATCCGCGCTTTGCGACTATCACTGGCAATCCATCGCTGTACGCCGGTCTGCGCGAACTCGATTTCAGAATTCGTTGCGCCCTTCGATGATCGCGCGTGCTTGCGCTTCAAGCACCTTGTAGCGCTCATAATCAGGCAGTTTCGAGCGGAACCACTGCGCAAGTTTCAGCAGGTCTTCGCCATAATTGCCGGTCGGGATCAAGGGCGGGCCAAATCCGATGATCATCCGATCATTGTCAGCATAGGCGGGCACGATCGGCACTCCGGCAGTGCGTGCGATGTGGTAGAACCCAGATTTCCAGCGGCCATCGGTGTCGCGCGTGCCTTCTGCGGCAATCACCAGCGCC
The DNA here is from genome assembly GCA_039027955.1 of Pseudomonadota bacterium. Classification (GTDB taxonomy): domain Bacteria; phylum Pseudomonadota; class Alphaproteobacteria; order Sphingomonadales; family Sphingomonadaceae; genus Erythrobacter. Next base: position 11,057 of record JBCCJD010000013.1, on the reverse strand, counting down.
AATTCGTCGCGCCGGTCAAATTCAGCGGCGACTTGCTCAACGGCATTGGTGTTCTTGGTCTTATCGACGGGAATGCCGCCCATATCGAACATGAAATTGCGCATCATCCCTTTGAACAAGGTGTGCTTACCCATGAAATTGGGTTGGATATTCTCTTTATGGGTTGCGCCGGCAAAGAATACGAAGTCCCAACTTGAAGTGTGCGGCGCCCCGGCAATCACATACTTTTTCAGATGCTTAGGCAGCGAGCCATCGATCCGCCAGCCTTTCCAGGCATACAGCCAGAGGATGATCCGGCGCACAATCCGCGACAGTATGGTGACTCTGCGTGTTTCATTGTGCGGCAAGTTTCTCTCCCCAAGCAAAGCACTCATGCCTTGTTACAGGTGAGTTACGCAAGGGAAACGCGCGCGGTTGCATCTTTTGCTAGAGTCAGAGCGTGGCTGATCAATCGTTCTGAAGCTTTGCGGACAAGCACAAACACCCGTTGCCGCCTGCCTTGCCGCTCAGTTTGACGAGCTTCGGCATTGCTGTATGGCGAGCCGCAAAGGAGCCTAGCGCTGACTAAGTCTGAGCCTCTCCCCTGGCCAACCGGCACTGGCCCTGCGAGCGAGTATTGCGCGGAGCCTGAACGGCTGGTGGTGCTGGCCAGCTTTGCGTTTGATGAGCTCGAAGGCGATCCCGAACTCGCCCGGCTGGCGCGGTTTGCAGCGCGGCTGTGCGAAACGCCAACCGGAGCGATCAGCCTGGTCGAAGCCGAACGGCAGCTTTTCCTCGCCAGCGAAGGCGTGCGCGTCAACGAAACGCCGCGCTCGACCAGCATCTGCGCGCATGCCATGCACGGGGCAGACATTCTCGAAGTGACGGACACGACCGCTGATCCGCGTTTTGCCGACTTCACCGCGGTCACGAGCGAGCGCCATTTGCGGTTTTACGCAGGTGCCCCGCTGATTTCTGCAGAAGGCGCACCGATTGGGGCGCTGTGCGTCACGGACGTCGTCACACGCCCCGGCGGATTGACAGAAATCCAGCGCGAAGGCCTGCTTGTGCTCGCTGAAGCGGTCAAACGGCGGATTGAGACCCACCGGCAAGCAAGCCGCGCGATCAGCGAGCTGACGGCGAGCGCCGCGCGGGTCCAGTTCGTGCTTGATAGCGTGCCCGATATCGCCTGGTCAGCCGCTGCCGGAGGCGAATTCGATTACTTCAATGCACGCTGGCAAGACATCACAGGCGTGCCCCCACCGCGTTCAGTCGAGGATTGGCGAGACCTCATCCATCCCGACGATTATGACGAGACCCGCGTCAAATTCGAAACCGCGCTGAGCAGTGCGGAAAGGTTCGAGGATGAATGGCGCCTGCGCCAAGCCGATGGCAGCTATCGCTGGGTCCTCTCGCGCGCGGTTCCTTCAAGCGATGATCCGCAAACAACCCGCTGGTTCGGCACGCTGACCGACATCGATGATCGCTATCGCATCTCGCAAGAGCGCGAATTGCTCGCCGGAGAACTCGCGCATAGGATCAAGAATGTGTTTTCAGTCATAACCGGGCTGATCAACTTGTATGTGCGCAGCGATGACACGCTGCGGCCCTTTGGCAAAGCGCTCTCTGAAAACATCCTTGCTCTTGCCCGGGCTCAGGATTTTGCGCTGCGAACCGAGCAGGAAGGCAGCGAAGACCTCAAAGTTCTCCTGACAGGCTTGATGGCGCCTTATGGCCTGCCTGACACTGGCGCAGTCACCATCACCGGCGATCCAGTCAAGAGCGGCCGCGGAACTGCAACCCCGCTTGCGCTGGTGTTTCACGAACTTGCGACCAATTCGGCTAAGTATGGCGCGCTTAGCGCAGTCGATGGCAAAGTTGCGATCACAATCGACAACCAAGGCGAGACCATCTCTATCACCTGGAGTGAAGAAGGCGGACCGCCAGCATCCCCGCCTAAAGACGCAGGCTTCGGCTCGAAACTGATCGACCTCACGATCAACCATCAGTTAGGCGGCTCCATCACGCATGATTGGCAAGAAACCGGGTTGCAAGCGGTGCTGAAAGTCCCTGCCGAACGGCTCGGCAAGTAGGCAGCACTTGGCGGTGTTCCCGGCGGCCATACTCGCGCAATTGCGCGCTCACCAAACTGCGCTTGGCCTAACGCGTGTTCCGCTCTAGGCTTATCAACGTGATGAAGGGGCACTGGCGAGAAAGCGCGCAACTGGCGGTACCAGTGAGCCGCGCAATTGGCACCACGGCAATCGAGGGCTGAACCGATCTCAGACCTTGCCGATTATTCGCCCTTTTCCGGTTCACTGCTGACCTTCGACCAGACCGCGCGCCGATATGGCGAATGCGGCGACGTGGTTGCCGTTGCGGGCGTCGATTGTGCAATCGATGCAGGCAGCTTTGTCGCGATGGTTGGCGCATCAGGCTCAGGCAAATCGACTTTGCTGAAGATGGTCAACGCGCTGGTTGTCCCAAGCTCTGGGCGAGTGCTGCTTGCAGGCGAAGATGTGACTGACCTCAAACCAGCGCGGCTGCGGCGGCGGATCGGCTATGTCTTTCAAGGGATCGGTTTGTTCCCTCATTTCAGTGTAGCGGAAAACATTGCAGTCGGGCCGCGCCTTGCAGGCGAAAAACTGGCCCCTGAACGGATCGCCGAATTGCTGAGCCTGGTCGAGCTTGACCCAGAGCTTTCTACCCGGATGCCGGACGAACTGTCAGGCGGGCAGCGGCAACGGGTAGGGGTCGCGCGCGCACTGGCAGGCGAACCTGAACTGCTTTTGATGGACGAACCGTTCGGCGCACTGGATCCGATCACGCGCGATGCGCTGGGCGAAAAGGTGCGCGAACTGCACGAAAGCCTGGGCCTTACTACAGTGATGGTCACGCATGACATGGCAGAGGCCTTGCTACTGGCCGACCGAGTGCTGGTGATGGACGCAGGCGACCTGGTAGCAGACCTGACGCCCGCTGAGCTGCTAGCAGGGGATGGCGGCGAGATCGCGCAAGGTCTTGTTGCGGTCCCGCGCGAACAGGCCGAAAAACTCGCCGCGATGGAGCGTCGCTGCTGATGGATGGCTTTTGGGGGAACATGCTGGGATTAGGCGATAAACTTGCAGCGCATGTCGTGCTTGCTGCAAGCGCAATCGGTCTTGGCATTATCGTCGCGCTGCCGCTCGCGGTTTGGGCAAGCCGCTCCCCGACAGTCTCGCGGCTGGCGCTGGGCTTTGCCAGTCTCGTACAGACGATCCCTGCGCTCGCTTTGCTGGCGCTGTTTTTCCCGATCCTCTTAAGCTTGCGCGCTGTGTTCGGCGAAGACTTGCCAACGCTCGGCTTTCTCCCCGCGCTGCTTGCGCTGGCGCTTTATGCGCTGCTGCCGATCCTGAGGAACGCAGTCACCGCGCAAGCCAATCTTGATCCGGGAATACTCGAAGCCGCTGACGGGGTCGGGATGACCAGCTGGCAGAAACTCACCTTGGTCGAAGCGCCGCTATCGGCTCCATTCATCATGGCTGGCATTCGCACGGCTAGCGTATGGACGATTGGCGCAGCGACGCTTTCGACGACGATCGGCCAGCCGAGCCTTGGCGATCCGATCTTCGCTGGATTGCAGACCCAAAACTGGGCCTTAGTGCTGGCAGGATGCGTAGCGAGCGCCGGCCTTGCTCTGATCACCGATATGCTCCTGGGCGTTATCGAGCGCGGCCTCGCAGCCCGCAAGCGCGTGCAATATGGCGGCGGCATGCTGGCAGTCGCGCTCGGGATTGCCGTTGCATTGCTAGTCCAGGTCGAACGGCACGATGACAATCAAATCGTGATCGGCTCGAAGCAATTTTCTGAGCAGTTGATCCTTGCGCGCTTGATCGGAGCGCGGCTTGAACAGGCCGGATACTCAGTAGACTACCGCGACGGGCTTGGCTCGGCTGTGGTCCACAGCGCCGTTGCCAATTCAAGCATCGATATCTCGGTCGATTACACCGGCACGGTCTGGACGAATGAGATGAAGCGCACTGACCAGATCGGGCGCGATGAGATGTTTGAACAAATCAAGGCCTGGGACTTGCGCGAAAACGGCATCCGCGTGCTCGGACGGCTGGGCTTTGAAAACGCCTATGCTTTCGCGATGCGCGAAGATCGGGCAGCCGAGCTTGGGGTCGCAACGCTTGAAGACCTGGTCCCGGTCGCGCGTCAGCTGGCAGTCGGCGGCGATCCGGAATTTTTCGAGCGGCCCGAATGGATCGCTGTGCGCGAGGCTTATGGCATGCGGTTTGGCCAGCAGCGCAATTTCTCGCCGACTTTCATGTACAATGCGCTGAAATCAGGCGAAGCCGATGTGATCAGCGCCTATACTTCGGACGGGCGGATTGCGGCTGACCGGCTGGTGGTGCTGGAAGACCCACGCGAAGCGCTGCCGTTTTACGATGCGATGCTGATGCTCTCGCCGCGGATTGCCAATGATCCAGCCTTAGTGGCAGCGCTTGAGCCGCTGATCGGCGCGATTAAGGTCGAAGATATGCGGGCGGCTAATTATGCCGTCGACCGCGAAGATGACGGCAAGCTGACGCCCGAAGCGGCCGCTGCACAACTCGCTAAGACAATCGGGCTTTAAGTCGAGCGCCCCAGCCACGCACGCTGCTTGAGCGATCTTTACTTCACCCGGCGCCAGATCTGGGTTTGGCAAAAGATGCTGATGCAACCTTTCACTTCGAGCGTGTCAGGGCCTTTGCGGCGCAGGACTGAGCGATAGCTCTTGCCGGTTTTGGGATCGTAGATCCGCCCGCGCCACAGGCTCGGTTCTTCCTGGAAGCCTGAGAGCACCGGCAAGCCCAGCAGGCGGCGCGATTTCAGTTTGCGATCAGGATTGTTGATGTCGCGCTGGTCAGGTCCGTCAGGCGGCGGCACCAGAAACCGCGAAATCACCCCGCATGTCGCTTTGCCGCACGGTTTGATGGTGACAATGGCATCCTTGTCTTGCGTCACCCAGCGCCCCGCGATCGGATCAGCGGCGAAGGCGGGGCTCAGCCCGGCGCTTCCTGCTGCCAAAGCCAATCCCAATCCGAACCACGCGCGCGCCAGCATAGCAGCCTCCATCTTGCCTCAGTCAAGAATACGCTGAAGCAGCGCGCCTGGTTACACAATGCTATTCGAAACCGACCCCGATTGGCCAACGGCGTCCGCAAATCCCAAGCACTTTGTAAGGTGCGCCCATCTCGCCATCTTCGACTAGCCGGTCATGGCGTCGCTGAATATCTTTAACATCGTCAGGCAAGCGGCGCTGAAGCGCTTCTGTGCGTGTTTCGATGCCAAGCTGGCGCAGCCATTCGCCTTGCATTTCGAGACCCATCACATCCGCACCGTTCTGCTCTGCGACATGGGCGAGCAATTCGAAATCGACATGCGAGGTAAGCTTGGCTTCGCCTGCATGCGAGAGCGCATCGACCGTTTTTCCGCGGCGCTGCGCCTTAAGGGTTGAGCCAGCGCGCAGCTCGCGCGGACCGTTGTCAATGATGAGCGCGGCGCCGCCCTGATTGGTCAGCCGGGTCGCGATCTCGCGCATCAAGCCAACGGCCGCCTGACTGGTCTCGATCATGGTCCCTTGCGCTGCGCTTCGCCAGCTCGGGGGGACCATATCATCCATCGGCTCTTCGCCCGCTATGAAGCTCAACCGGCCCTCTTCAAGCCCGACCACGCGTTCGTGCCAGCCCTGCGCCGAACGGACCAGCTGGTGCACGGGCTGGGCTGCAAAATACTCGTTGGCAATGATCAGCAGCGGGCGGTCTTCTGGCAAGCTGCTGAGGTCGGCGTGATGCTTGGCTTTAGGGAAGGCCTCGCTTTGCACCTTTCGCAGCGCAGGCGACGTCTCAACGAAATGCAGAACCGGTTCAAACTCATAACGCGTCGAAGTACGCATGACATCGTTTATCAGCGTGCCGCGCTCAGGCCCGAGCTCAACCAGATGGATGCGTTTAGGCGAGCCCATCCGGACGAACAGATCTGCGATCCACAATCCGACCAACTCGCCGAATATCGGGCTGATTTCTGGCGCTAGCGAGGTTGTGTAATGCTTGCTTTGAGGATCGCGGTGCGCGGTATAGCAGGCGTTGCAGCGCGCCATGTACCCAGCAAAACTGATCGGGCCGTTAGCGCCGATTTCCTCGCGTAGCTCAGCAGCAAGCTCTTTAGGTGTGATCGCCTGCGGTAACGCTGCGGCTTCGGCTTCCTCACGCGCTTTTGCTTCTGCTTCCGCCTTGGCTTTGGCCTCGGCCTCTTGGCGGGCCTTCTCCTCTGCCTCGCGTTTGGCTTTGGCGTCTGCCTCTTTCTTGGCTTTGGCCTCAGCTTCTTTCTTGGCCTTGGCTTCCGCAGCGCGTTTAGCCTTCTCCTCTGCTTCTGCATTCGCTTTGGCTTCAGCTTCCTTGCGAGCCTGCTCTTCGGCTTCGCGTTTTGCCTTGAGCTCGGCTTCTTTCTTAGCCTTGAGCTCGGCTTCTTTCTTGGCTTTGGCCTCAGCTTCTTTCTTAGCTTTGGCTTCCGCGTCCTTCTTGGCTTTCGCTTCAGCAGCCTTGCGGGCTTTTTCTTCGGCCTCGCGCCGCGCTTTCTCTTCGGCTTCGCGCTTGGCCTTGGCCTCCGCCTCTTTCTTCGCTTTGGCTTCCGCTTCAGCTTTCGCTTTTGCCTCAGCTTCTTTGCGAGCCTTTTCTTCAGCGGCTTGCTTGGCCTTCAGCTCGGCCTCTTTGCGCGCTTTTTCCTCCGCTTCGCGCTTGGCTTTCAATTCCGCTTCGCGCTTGGCTTTGGCCTCTGCCTCTTTACGGGCCTTCTCTTCCGCTTCGCGTTTGGCTTTAAGCTCCGCTTCTTTCTTGGCCTTCGCTTCTTCGAGACGCCTGGCCTCCTCCTCCGCTTCAGCCTTCGCTCTTGCTTCAGCTTCTCTGCGAGCCTGCTCTTCAGCCTCGCGTCGCGCCTTGGCTTCAGCTTCCTTGCGAGCTGCCTCCTCAGCTTCGCGCTTCGCTTTAGCCTCGGCAGCCGCTTTGGCTTTAGCCCGCGCTTCTGCAGCTTTGCGAGCGGCGGCTTCTTCGCGCGCCTTCTCTTCAGCGTCGCGCTTGGCTTTCAACTCCGCTTCGCGCTTGGCTTTAGCCTGCGCGGCAGGGGATTTCTTGGCTGGTTTGGCAGGAGGCGGCGCCGGCGTGTCGAGCGGAACTTCGGTTACGCTTCCATCCGGCTCAATCAGCCTAAGCGCACGCGGCTGCCAGGCATGCGCATCATCGTCTGCGCCAGCGTACCGGCTTGCTAAGCCGTCTGCGGACGCGCTGCTGCTCCGGTCCCCACCGGTTTCCTTGTCAACGCGTAAAGCGTTACAATCAATCCAATCACAATCAGCGGAATGGTCAGCCATTGCCCCATCGAAAGCCCGGTCTGGTACGCGAATTCAGACAATTGTGCGTCAGGCTCCCGGAAAAATTCGTTAACGAACCGGGCAATTCCGATGCCTAATGTAAAAATACCGACGAGCAGACCCGGGCGGTAGCGCGCGCGGGTTTTCCAGAACAACAGCATCAGCACGATCAGCAGCAACAGGCCTTCAAGCCCGGCCTGATAAAGCTGGCTCGGGTGGCGCGGGAGCTCATCGGCTTTGGGAAACACCATCGCCCAAGGCACATCGGTCACGCGCCCCCACAATTCGCCATTGTTGAAGTTTGCCAGCCGTCCGAGCAGCATACCCATCGGCACGTTGACGGCGATGTAATCGCACACTCTGAGGAAAGACAGCTTGCCGCGCCACGTCACAAACGCGATCGCAAGCAGCACGCCGATCAGGCCGCCGTGAAAAGCCATTCCGCCTTCCCAGACTTCAAGCAATCTCCACTTGACGAAACTGTCGCCGGAAAAATCGGTGAAGACGCTGGGCGTGTCAGCCGCGCCGCCTGTGTAGAACGCCGCGTAGCCAAGCCGTCCGCCGACAATCACGCCTAGAGTGCAATAGAAGAACAGGTCATCGGCGTGGCGCTGCGCGAGCGGGGCACCGGGCTGTTTGATCATCCGCGACAAATGCCAATAGGCAAAGATCACTCCGATCAGATACGCGAGCGAATAATAGCGCAGCTCAAACCAGCCAAGCTTAAAGAGATAGGGCCTTAGTCCAAGCTCTGACCACATGATTGGATCTGCCGCGCCAGCGCTTGCAGCAAGTAGTGACAGCACTAAAGGAACCTCTTAATAGCAATGGTATGCCGCAGCCTTGCGCCATGTTTGCATGGCTTGTGGCACACTGCGAGATAAGGGAAAAGAGGTCTGGGGCAAACAGGTTCGGCAAATCGCAAGCGGCGCGTTTGATCTGCTGACTGCGCAGCCGCTTCAGCGCACAAGCGAGCACAAACGGTTTGTCGGCCGTCTGGCTGCACCCAGCCTCGGTTTTTGGGATCAAGAGGAGAGAATTCTGCATGCCCACTCAGTTGGACAATGCGCTTGAAGCGATCATCGGCGAGCTGACAAAAGAAGGTCAGCCATTTTTTACGGTCCCATTTGAGCAACAGGGCGTAACGATGCCCGCTTTTGCGATGGCACCGCCGACCTTGGCGCATTACTTCGCGCATTTCTGCAACCAGCATAAAGACACCGAATTCCTGGTCGATGGCGATGTTCGGCTGACCTTTGGTGAAGCCTATGCGGCAGCGGTGTGCGTGGCTCAAGGGCTTGCCACCAAGCATGGATTGGAAAAGGGCGACCGGGTCGGGATTGCCGCGCGCAATTCGGCCAATTGGATCATCGCCTATATGGGCATCGCCATGGCCGGTGGCTGCGCCACACTGCTGAACGGTTTCTGGTCAGGCGAAGAGCTCGCTTACGGTGTCCGCTTGGCTGAATGCAAACTGGTGCTGGCTGATGCCGGCCGGGCTAAGCGTCTGGAGGGAACTGACCACTCCGCCAAGCTGGTGCTGTTTGAGCATGACAATGCACCGGCTGAAGGCCTCGCCGAAATCTGGGCAGTCCCCGGCGAGGAGGCACCTTCGGTCGCGATGCAGATGCTCGGCAGTCTGACAGCGGATGATCTTGCCACCATTCTCTACACTTCGGGGTCGACCGGCCAATCGAAAGGCGCATGGTCCGATCATCGCGGCGTCGTCGCTGGCGTGATGAGCTATGTCAGCCAGAGCGCGATGGCAAAGATCCTGCTCGAAAAGCAAGGCGAGGATATGAGCGCGCAGCCTTGCGCGTTGGTTGCTGTGCCGCTGTTCCACGTAACCGGCGAAGTGCCATTGTTTCTCCAGAGCTATGCAATCGCGCGCAAGCTGGTGCTGATGCCGAAATGGAACGCTGAAGAAGCGCTGCGGCTGATGGCTGAAGAAAAAGTCACCTACTTCGTCGGCGTTCCGCTGATGAGCTATGAAATCGCGATGCATCCCAACAAGGACCAATATGACCTGTCAGCCTGCAAGAGCTTTGCTGCAGGCGGCGCGCCGCGTCCGCTTGAGCATGTGAACAAGATCAAGGAAGCCTTTCCCAAAGGCTTTCCGCTGCTCGGTTATGGCCTGACGGAGACGAACGCTGTGGGCTGCGGCAATTTCAACGAGAATTATCTCGCTAAGCCTGGTTCGACCGGGCGCGCGTCACAGCCACTGGTAGAAGTCGCGATCCTTGACGATGACGGCGCAGCGATGGCTCAAGGCGACATTGGTGAGGTCTGCATTCGCACCGTCGCCAATTTTCGCGGCTATTGGAACAACGAAGAGGCCACCGAAAAAGCCTTCACTAAGGACCGCTTTTTCCGCACTGGCGATCTCGGCTATCTTGATGAAGACGACTACTTGTTTATCGTTGACCGCAAGAAGGACATCATCATCCGCGGCGGTGAGAACATCTCCTGCATCGAAGTCGAAGATGCGATCTATGCGCATGCAGATATCGCTGAATGTTCGGTCTTTGGCTTGCCGGATGATCGCATGGGTGAAGTGCCCGCCGCGGTATTCCGGGTCAAGGACAGCGCAGACACGATGAGCGCAAGCGAATTGCGTGAATTTCTGCTGTCGCGGATTGCGCCGTTTAAAGTGCCGCTGGAAGAACATATCTGGGTGGCGACGGATGTCTTGCCTCGCCTTGGCACTCAGAAGATCGATAAAAAGTCGCTGCGTGAAGCCTATACGAAACAGCTTGCTGCCGCCTGACACTGGCACGTTTTCGGCGATTTTGCCGAGGGATAGGTAATGCCGCATCACCGCATCCCTCGGCAACGCGCAATCATTGATCGGCGCGAGCTGTCGGCGCGCATCGCAGAGCTCGCCCACGAGCAGGATGGAGCATCGCGCCCGGCAATTGTTGCGGCTTTGCGCGACGCACTGGAACAAGGGCGCAGCGAACTGGCCAATCGCTTGCGCGCTGATCCTTCTGCCGGGCATGCGTGCGTCCATGGCCATTCATTTCTGACGGACCAACTGATCCGCGTGATCCATGATTACGTGACCGAGCATGTCTATCCGCTGGCGAGCCCGACTTCGGCTGAACGGCTCACGATCCTTGCTGTGGGCGGCTACGGACGCGCGGAAATGGCGCCGCATTCCGATGTCGACATCGCCTTCATCACGCCGATCCGCCGGGCTCCCTGGTGCGAGCAAGTGATCGAAGCGATGCTCTATCTGCTGTGGGATCTGGGGCTGAAAGTCGGCCATTCCAGTCGCACTGTCAGCGACACTATGCGGATGGCTAAGGATGACCTGACGATCCGCACTGCGCTGCTCGAAGCGCGGCTCATCTGGGGCGACCAAGCGCTTTACGAAGAAGCCCGCCAGCGTTTCTGGAGCGAAGTCGTGCGCGGGAGCGAGCGTCAATTCCTCACCCAGAAACTCGAAGAGCGCAATCAGCGCCATGTCCGCATGGGCGATAGTCGCTATGTCGTCGAACCCAATATCAAGGATGGCAAGGGAGGCCTGCGCGATCTGCAGACGCTTTACTGGATCGGCAAGTACATCCACCGGGTCGACAGCGCTGCTGAACTGGCTGAGCTTGGTCTTCTTACAAAAGCCGAATATCGCAGCTTCCGCCGCGCTGAAGGGTTTCTGCTCGCGGTGCGCTGCCATATGCATATCCTG
>JBCCJD010000012.1:0-69745 GCA_039027955.1 Pseudomonadota bacterium | reverse complement strand
GCGTCGCAATGGTGCCGGCTAGAGGAGTCGAACCCCTGACCTGATGATTACAAATCAACTGCTCTACCAACTGAGCTAAGCCGGCCAACGCAATCCCAAGATGCGATGCGAAAGGCGGTCCCCTAGGGCAAAGCCTTGGCGCTCTCAAGAGGGGAAGCGTTTCAACCAATCATAACGCTCCGAATGTCCAGCCTTCGGTCCGCGCGATGTCAGGCGTCAGGTTCGCAGGGTGCCAGCACGCGGGGTCCCGGTGCACTTTGCGCAGCCAGGCGGCGGTGACGAGCGCATCGGACGAATGATCATCGAGCGGTCCTGTCCCTGCGACAGGCGGCGAGCCAAGCACATCAAGCGCATCGTTTAGCGCTTCATAGCTGCGCAGTTTGGTGGTTCCCTTGCGCGCGCCGCCGCCGAGCGCAGCGATCGAGGTGTACATCTCGACAATCACTGAGCCATGCTGAGGCAAGGGATCAATGGGCCAGACTGGAAGCCGTTCCTTGAGATGATGCAGCATGCGCATGCCGGTGAGCGAGCTTTTGCCGACCTGTGCTGCGCCAACGAGATTGAAATTGCTGACCGGACGCGCGCCGCCAGCGCGCTGCGACAATTCCGCTACGCGAAAGCGACCTTCGCGTGTCGGGGCTTCGGGGAGCAGGAAATGGTCGCCCACATGCTCTTTTGAATGACGGAAATAGCGCGCTGCGTCCGCATGCGTGACGAAGCTGTTAGCGCCAAGATAGGGGTCAGCAGCGCAAATGCGCTCGATCAAAGCCCACAGCGCTTTGGCGTCCGCAGGGCTCTCCGCCCAACCTGGAAAGAACGCGCCGCAATCAGCAAACGGCAGGCTGATCCCGAGATCCATTCCCACTAGAGTCGCAGCCGGTAATGCGTCGCGCAGGATCGCCAGCACGTTTAGCCGGGACCAACCGCGCGCCGGCGGTTCGATCAGCACCGGTGCGCCGCCTGCCGCATAGGCCAGCGCCAGCGCGATCCCTTTATGCCGTTCGCCTTTGGCACCGGACCAGTCGACGGCAAGAAAGCATTCGAAATGAGGGGCTTGGTTCATACGCATCCAAGGCGCGCCTGATGGGACATCAGCTTACAGGAGATCGGGTGAGTGAACACTGATCGGACGCCTTAAGCGCCTCGTCGCAAAATGTCGCGCGGGACTTGCAAAGGAATTTCTATGATATATCTTAGTGCTATCGAAATAATAAGGGAGTAGAAGCATGACCTGGCAGAAATATCGCCGCATGAAACGCGGCAACGCAGCCTGGCAAATGTATGGTCCGTTGATGGCGATGATGGCCGCATCAGGCAATTATGGCGGCAAATGGGGCTCTGACTGGAGCGATTGGGGTGGCGACTGGAGCGGCGGTTCGCGTTCGCGCCGCCGTCGGCGCAGGATGTTTGGCAGCGGCGAATTGCGGCTGGCTCTGCTTGCACTGATCGCTGAAGAGCCGCGCCATGGCTATGAATTGATCAAAGCGATCGAGGATCTCACCGGCGGCGCCTATGCGCCAAGCCCCGGGGCGGTTTATCCGACGCTGCAATTGCTCGCGGATGAAGGCAAGATCGCTGAAGCAGAGGCCGAAGGCGCGAAGAAGCCGTTTGAAGTGACCGCTGACGGAACGGCAGAACTTGAAGAGCGCAAAGACGAAGTCGATGCGCTGATGGAGCGGCTCGGCGAACATGGCGAACGCGCGGAAAAAGTCCGCTCGCCTGATCTGTTCAGAGCGATGGGCAATCTCGGCAATGTGCTCAAGAACCGCGCGCGCGCCGGCACGCTTGACGAAGACGCGATGAACGAGATCGTCGATATCATCGATGAAGTCGCTAAGCGGATCGAGCGGCTTTGATCGAAAAGGCGCAGCTTGGTTTTTTCGCCTGCTGCAAAGGGTGGCGCGCGGCCAGCCGTTAAGCGTGTGCCGCGCGCGCCTGTGCTGCCCGTGTGTTGCCCCCTGGCCGGGCCGCGTTGGCGCCCTTTTCTGGCCAGCGAACGCTTAAGAGGCGGCTTCGCGTTCCTGCAGAAACCGGCGCTCTTCGACCAGTCGAAGATACGTCTCTGCGACCACTTGGTTGATCGCTTCCCAGCTAAACTCGCATGAGCGTGCTTCGCCTGCCGCGCCGTGCTGAGCGCGCAGGGCCGGGTCCTTGCAATAGGGCGCAATCGCTTCGGCAAAGCCTGCGCTATTGCCGGATTTTCCGCTCGGCGGGACCAGTCTTCCGGTAAGTCCGTCGCGCACTAGGCTCGCGGCACCAGTCGCGCCGGCGGCGACTACGGGGAGGCCGCAAGCCATCGCCTCCAGCGTGACATTGCCAAATGTCTCTGTGATCGAGGGATTGAAGAACACGTCCCCGCTTGCAAGCGATTTACCGAGCTCAGGGCCAGTCATGAAGCCTGCAAAGATTCCGCCCGGCAGATTGTCTTCAAACCAGCTGCGCGCCGGGCCATCGCCGATCACCAGCACTTTGTGCGGGACTTGGCGTTTGCGCAATTGCACGATGGTCTCAGCAAACACATCGAGACCTTTTTCCATCACCAGCCGCCCGAGAAAGACGATCGCAACGTCATCATCCGCAAGGCCCAGCGAGCGTCTCCATGCAAGATCGCGTTTTTCGCTGGCAAAAATCGTGCGATCAACGCCGCGGCTCCACAGGCCGATATCGTCATGCATCTCCTGTTCAAGCAATTCATCGATCATGCTTTCCGATGGCGCGACCAGCGCATCGCAGCGATTGTAGAACCTTCTGAGCAGCATCACGACAAGCGGTTCGGCAAAGCCCAGCCCATAATAGCGCGGATAGGTCTCAAACCGGGTGTGGACGGAAGCAAGCACCGGGATATCGGCGCGCTGAGCCCATTTGAGCGCCGCATGGCTGGCCGGATCAGGCGACGACAGATGGATGACGTTAGGCGCGAACTTGGCAAGGTCGCGCCGGACTTTCAGGCCGAGGCCGATCGGCAGGCGATATTCTCCGCGCCCGAATGGCGCTCCGATCGAAGGCACTCCGATAAGCTCGCCGGTCGGCTCAAATGCGGGTTTTTCGACAGTTGGCGAATAGACCCGTACAGCAGCGCTCTGGCCGAGCATCGAACCCACCAGCCGGTTGAGCGCCTGATTGGCACCGTCCCTGGTGTAATTGTAGTTGCCGCTGAACAGGGCAATCCGCAGATCGGAGGTCTCCATTGCGCGCGACCCATAGAAAAGCTGGCGGCGCTTGGCGAGGGAGAACGATCGGTTGTGGCCACAGTGAGCCGTCGCGCAGGCGGTTTGTGCGGGTAGGCACGTGCATCGCCGATTGGAGCGCCGGGCTTTGCCGAGACTTACCCGCGCTCAGGAACCTTACCTAATTCATTGACACGTAACCGTGCATCTGTAAAGGCGGTGCCGGGCCACGCGGTCCCAACGCCGCGCGTGCTCTCTGCAAGGAGAGAATACATGACTGAAACACTCGTCAGGGTGGCCGCTGAGCCCACCCTAAAACCTTCCCGTCCGCAATTTTCGTCCGGTCCCACGGTCAAATTTCCGGGATGGTCGCTCGATAAACTTGATACCGCTTCGCTAGGCCGCTCGCACCGTTCGGCCACCGCCAAAGGTCGGCTGAAATACGCGATCGATCTTAGCCGCGAGCTGCTCGGCATTCCTGATGATTATCTGATCGGCATCATGCCAGCTTCTGACACCGGCGCGATCGAAGCGGCGATGTGGACCATGCTCGATCCCGCCCGCCCGGCAACCGTTGCCGCTTGGGAAAGCTTTGGCAATGTCTGGATCCAGGACGCGGTCAAGCAGCTCAAACTGCCAAACCTGCAAGTGCTGAGCGCTGATTATGGCGAAATTCCCGACCTGACCTCGATCCCGCAGGAAAACGATGTCGTGTTCACCTGGAACGGCACAACTTCGGGCGCGATGATCCCTGATACCCAATGGCTGCATCCGGGGCGCGAAGGCGTGGTGCTGAACGATGCCACCAGCGCAATCTTTGCTCAGGAGATGGATTGGCCGAAACTCGATGCCACGACCTATAGCTGGCAGAAAGTCATGGGCTCCGAAGCGCAGCACGGCATGCTGATCCTCTCTCCCAAAGCGATTGAGCGGATCGAAAGCTATGATCCGCCATGGCCGCTGCCGAAGCTTTTCCGCTTGAAGAAAGGCGACAAGCTCAACCGCGGCATTTTCGAAGGCGCTACGATCAACACGCCGTCATTGCTTGCGACCGAGGATTACATTGCCGCGCTCGAATGGGCCAAATCCATCGGTGGCCGCGCGGCCTTGATCGAGCGGGCCAATGCCAATGCTGATCTGGTCAAGGACTGGATCGAAGCGACTCCGTGGCTGCGCAATATGGTCGCTGATCCGGCCAAGCGCACCAATACCGGCGTATGCATGATGTTCCAAGGCGAGTGGTATGACAGCCTCTCCGCCGAAGATCAGGCGGCGGTGCCAAAGAAGATCGTCAAGCTCCTCGAAGAGCGCGACGTCGGCTACGATTTCAATGGCTACCGCGATGCTCCGCCAAGCTTGCGCATCTGGTGCGGCGGGACGCTCGAAGTCGAGGATCTGAAGCGGCTCCTGCCGTGGATCGAATGGGCCTACGAGACCGTCAAGCACGGCTGAACTCTAGGGCGCCTCGCAGATCGAGGCGCCTCCCTTCCAAAGTCATTTTTACGGGCCGGTGCAATTCCGCGACCCGCATGAGGAATTACCCATGACCAAGCCCAAAGTACTCATTTCCGACAAGATGGACGAAAACGCCGCCCGCATCTTTGCCGAACGCGGCTGCGAGGTGGATGTAAAACCGGGCATGACGCCTGATGAATTGAAGGCCGTGATCGGTGACTATCATGGTCTTGCAATCCGTTCATCGACTAAGGTGACGCCTGAGATCCTTGATGCCGCGACCAATCTTAAAGTGATCGGCCGGGCAGGGATCGGGGTCGACAATGTCGATATCCCTTATGCCAGCGGCAAAGGCGTGGTGGTGATGAACACACCGTTTGGCAACTCGATCACCACAGCAGAGCATGCCATCGCGATGACCATGGCGCTCGCACGGCAAATTCCGGCAGCGAACACCCGCACGCAAAGCGGCGAATGGCCTAAAAAGGACTTCATGGGCGTTGAAGTCACCGGCAAGACACTGGGTCTGATCGGGGCGGGCAATATCGGTTCGATCGTAGCAGCGCGTGCGCTGGGCCTTAAAATGAAAGTGATCGCGTATGATCCCTTCCTTACCGAAGAGCGGGCGGTCGAAATCGGGGTTGAGAAAGTCGATCTTGATACGCTGCTGGCGCGCGCGGATTTTGTGACGCTGCACACGCCGCTGACGGAAGAGACCCGCAATATCCTGAGCCGCGAACGTCTGGAAAACGCTAAACCCGGCATCCGTATCGTCAATTGCGCGCGCGGCGGGCTGATCGACGAAGCCGCGCTTAAGGATTGCCTCGAAAGCGGCCAGGTCGCAGGCGCTGCGCTTGATGTGTTCGCTGAAGAACCGGCCAAGGAAAACCCGCTGTTCGGCGCGCCGAACTTCATCTGCACGCCGCATCTCGGCGCGAGCACGACCGAAGCGCAAGTCAATGTCGCGCTGCAAGTGGCTGAACAGATGAGCGATTACCTCGTCAATGGCGGAGTAACGAACGCGCTTAATATGCCGTCGCTTTCGGCTGAAGAAGCGCCCAAGCTGAAACCCTATATGGCGCTGGCGGAAAAGCTCGGCAGTCTGGTTGGCCAGCTTGCAAGAGGCAATCTGACAACGATCAGCATCGAGCGCGAAGGCGCTGCTGCTGAGCTTAATGGCAAGCCGATCACCGGCGCAGTGCTGGCAGGCTTTATGCGGCGCTATTCCGACACAGTAAACATGGTCAACGCGCCTTATCTTGCAAAAGAGCGCGGGCTTGATGTGAGCGAGATCCGGCATGAGCGCGAAGGCGCGTTCAACACGCTCATTCGGGTCACGGTTGAAACCGATGCCGGGCCGCGCTCTGTTGCGGGCACGTTGTTCGGAAGCGGCGCGCCGCGGCTCGTCGAGATGTTCGGGATCGGGATCGAAGCCGAGCTTGATGGTCATATGCTGTATGTCGTGAACGATGATAAGCCGGGCTTTATCGGCCGCATCGGAACGCTGCTGGGCAATCACGGGATCAATATCGGCACCTTCAATCTCGGTCGGCGCGACGCTGGCGGGGAAGCCGTGCTGCTGTTGAGCCTTGATGAAGCGCTGAGCGAGGCGGTGATTGCTGAGACCGAGCAGGCCGAAGGTGTCAACCTTGCTAAGGCTCTGGTGTTTTAAACGCGTTCGTCGCCCCGGGCTTGACCCGGGGCCGCGATCCGCTCAGGCGGACAGGCAGAGAAGAAGAGACCCCGCGAACAGTCCGGGGTGACGGATATCCGAATGACGCAACCTACAGACCTCCTGCCTGAGGGGCTGGCAGATCGGCTGCCGGGCGATGCCGAGCGCATTACAAAGGCGATGCGCGCGTGCCTCGATGTGCTGGATCGCCATAGTTATGATCGGGTGCGCCCGCCGCTGCTTGAGTTCGAGCGCTCGCTTGCAAGCCGGATGCATCAGGATGGCGAAGCGGCAATTGCCCGCGCGATGTTCCGCATGACTGATCCGGCGAGCTTACGTACGCTTGCATTGCGCAGCGATATCACGCCGCAAATCGGGCGGATTGCGGCGACGTCCCTACAGGGGTCGGCGCGCCCGCTGCGACTGGCCTATTGCGGGGACACCGCGATTATCCGCGCGAGCCAACTCGATCCCGCGCGCGAACGCTTGCAATTGGGCGCTGAACTGATCGGAGCCGACACGGTCGCTGCGGCGAGCGAAATCGTCGTGCTCGCGGTTGAAGCGCTGCGAAGTGCAGGACTTCACGGAATTTCGGTCGATTTCACGCTGCCTGATCTGGTCGATACGATTGCAGCGCAGGATCGCTCGCTAGATCGCACTACGATTGCAGCGATCCAGCACGAATTGGAGACCAAGGATGCAGGAGGGCTCGCGGCGGTGGGCGGTGAAGCCTATCTCCCGCTGCTTTATGCAACCGGTCCGTTTGCTGAAGCGCTCCCTGCGCTGCGCGCGCTTGATCCCGGCGGCGCGCTGGCAAGCCGGCTCGATGGGCTCGAAGCCATCGCTGCGCGGCTGAGCGAGCTGGGTGATCAAGCGCCTGACATCACGCTCGATCCGACCGAGCGGTATGGGTTCGAATATCAAAGCTGGTTTGGCTTTACGCTCTATGCCGAAGGCGTGCGCGGGTCTGCCGGGCGCGGCGGGACCTATACGATTGGCGGCAGCGATGAACCGGCGACCGGGTTTACGCTCTATCTCGATCGCTGCGCGCTGGCTTTGCCTCAGCCCGAGCGCGCGGCCATGATCTATCTGGCGACAGGCCATGACGCGATGCGTGCGGCGGAACTGCGCGCTGAGGGATGGCGGACATGCGCGGCGCTGAGCGAAGACGAAGACGCAGCAGCTTTGGGCTGCACGCATATCCTGCGCGGCGCTGACATCGATCCGCTTTAGCTGAAGATCCGCGCGAGGAACTGATCGACCGCTTCGGTTTGCGCAGCACCCGCTTTGGTCCCGAGCTCGCGGTTCATCCGCCCATGGTCAGTGTCAGCAATCGCGACTGCTTTCGCTTCAGAACCGGCGCTCACAAGCGCTGCACTCAAATCCTGCGCCTGCATTTCAGCGACTGGCCTTGTGTCAACATAGAGCGCAAGCCAGTGCGGCGCATCGCCTTGGCTGACATGCGTGAGCGGTGAGAGCTGTTTCTGCCGCGCCGGATCAGTGCTGAAGGCGCGTTCATAGGTCCCCGCCTGCTGCGGGCCGATCATCGCCATCCGGGCTGCGATATCATAGCCCGCTCCATCAAGCAGCACGACGCCTTTGATCGATCCGAACGCATCGCCAGCATATTGCGGATCGGTTGCCACCAGCGCGGCGAGATGCGCGCCTGCGCTATGGCCCATCAACACGATCCGGTCAGGATCCAACCCGATACTCACAGCCTGCGCGCGCAAGGCTTGCACGGCAGCCCCGACATCCTGCGCTTGCTGTTCGACCGGTGCTTCAGGCAACACACGATATCCGGTCGAAGCGAAGACGTAATTGGCTTTGTTGAAATGCGCAGGCTTTGCCTGGACCTGCTTGTGACTGCCGCGCTGCCATCCTCCGCCATGGACGAATAAGACCAGCGGCAGATCATCGACTGCATCGCCGGGGACATAGACATCGATTTGCTGGCGGCGGTCCTGGCCATAGAAAATGGTGCGGCTTACTTTGGCGGTCGGCTGCATCGCTTCGCCCGACGGCGTGCCCGAAGGCGTACCGCGTCTGCCAGCTTGACCGGCTCGCGCTTCCATGCGTTGCTCGACTTCTGAGCGGCAGCCGTCCGACAATTGGCTCGCTTTTTCAGCAATGCAGGCAGGGATTTGCGCGCGATCGCGCCCGCACAGGCTGACGATCTCGCGGATGCATTCGCGCGAGGGTCTGCCGCCGCGCTCCTGCGCCAGCAAAGGGACTGCAATAAGCGCTGCGGCAAGGCCGGCTGCGAAAGTCGCAAGAAGGGTGGCTTTGACAGGTGCTGGAGAAGCGGGAGTGGTGGAGGGGTGCATCGGGTTTTCCTTTGATATTCGCTGCCCCGGTAAACGCAGGTTTTGCGCAAGTCCTTCGCGCAAGCGAGCCATTATCGTGTCCCGGTATGTAACGCAGTGAAACGATACGTGTCGCAGCCATGCGCGGTGCTGGGACGGGGCTTAGCTGATCGAGATGAATTTCCCAACGAGTTGGCCCTCATGCCCCCTGTGACGCAGGCGATGCGGCCATGGCCAGTCGCGTTTTGTCGTGGTTTGTCTCGCTAACATTGCCTTCAGATTAAGCGGTAGCGCACCGTGCCAAAGCTGCGCCGCTTAGGCGTTGTCAGCGCTTGAGCCAGGATGCTTGTCGCGCCCGAGTTTAAGCCAGATGAGGGCGTTGATGAACGCGATGATGGCGGACCAGAACAGGAAGGTCATCGCTGTGTTGTGCCCGCCCTGATTGGTCAGGATGAAGCCGAACCATTCATTAGCGCACCGCGCGCCGCATTCGGTCCGCGCGAGATAAGCGGCTGTGTCGACCAGGTCGAACAGGCACCATGTGAGCAGCAACTGATAGGCAAGGATTGAGACGATTAGCGATTTCCACCGGATATCAAACATGGCGAGTTCTCCGTATTGGCTTGGCGGCGGGCGAAACTTTCCTACGCCGCATTAAGGCGGGTAAGGTGCGGGCGTGATGACACCCAAAGATCGTGCCTTGCTCGCTTTTACGATCGATTTTTTCGATCAAACGGGCTTTGTGTGATCGATTGGTTTCTTAGCCCAGGACTGTGTTCCATGTGTTCCAACCGTGCATTTTGAGCGATGAAGCGTTGAATGGAACCGCGTGCCCAAAGCGTTCGCCGCGCGCCTTGCTCTTGTATACGCAAGCTCCTAATGCCGCGCGGTTTGCTCAGCCGGGCTGAGAAATGATCGAAGGAACCAGATGGCCAACGTCACCGTAATCGGCGCTCAATGGGGCGATGAAGGCAAAGGCAAGATTGTCGACTGGCTGGCAAGCCGGGCGGATGCCGTGGTGCGCTTTCAAGGCGGCCACAATGCCGGGCATACCTTGGTGATCGAAGGTACGACCTACAAGCTCAGCCTGCTTCCATCAGGGATCGTCTCAGGCACGCTTTCGATGATCGGCAATGGCGTGGTGCTCGATCCGTGGGCGCTGCGCGATGAGATCGAGCAGCTTGAAAACCAGGGTATTGCGATCACGCATGATAACCTTGCGGTAGCGGACAATTGCCCGCTCATCCTACCGCTTCACCGCGATCTCGATGCCTTGCGCGAAACCCAGGCGGGCAAAGGCAAAATCGGCACGACCGGGCGCGGGATTGGCCCTGCTTATGAAGACAAGGTCGGACGGCGCGCGATCCGGGTGTGTGATCTTGCTCATCTTGACGATCTGGAGCCGCAGCTTGACCGGCTATGCGCGCATCACGATGCCTTGCGTGCTGGGTTTGATCAGCCGCCAGTCGATCGCGCCGCGCTCTTGGCAGAGCTCAGCGATGTGGCCGAGTTTGTCCTGCGGTTTGCTCAACCGGTGTGGAAGCGGCTTAAGAAAGTGCGCAAAGCCGGCGCAAAGATCCTGTTCGAAGGCGCACAGGGCGTGCTGCTCGATGTTGATCACGGGACGTATCCGTTTGTGACCAGCTCGAATGTCGTGAGCGGCACAGCCGCGTCAGGTTCGGGTCTGGGGCCGTCTGCGACGGGTTTCGTGCTGGGGATTGTCAAAGCCTACACCACCCGGGTCGGCTCAGGTCCGTTTCCAACCGAACTCGAAGACGAAGTCGGTCAGAGCCTTGGCGAGCGGGGCCATGAATTTGGCACAGTCACCGGGCGGCAACGCCGGGTCGGATGGTTTGATGCTGTGCTTGTCCGGCAAACCTGCGCGATCGCAGGCGTGACCGGAATTGCTCTAACTAAGATCGACGTGCTGGACGGGTTCGAACGGGTCAAGATCTGCACCGGCTATCGGCTTCATAACAACGTCTATGACTATTTGCCGAGCCATGCCGGCGATCAGGCCGCAGTCGAGCCGATCTATGAAGAGATGGAAGGCTGGTCGCAGTCAACCGCGGGCGCGCGCTCGTTCGCTGATCTTCCGGCCAATGCGATCAAGTATATCCAGCGCGTGCAGGAGCTTATCGAATGCCCGGTTGCGCTGGTTTCGACCAGTCCTGAGCGGGACGATACAATCCTGATACGCGATCCGTTTGTCGATTGAGCCTCTCAGCGCAGAGGCGATGCCGGTGAGCGGTTCCCTGCTTGGGACATAGGCGCAGAGCCGGAATTGTTAGTCTGTAAGGTAACAGGTATTATCGGACGGTATGAAACGTTTGCATGCCTTAAGTTTAGCGCTGCTGCTGGCTGGTTGTACCGCTTCATCGAGCGCGCCTTTGCCGGAGCGCACCGCGACCCGTTCAATTCCGGCTCCTGCGCCGCAAAACTGGGCACCGCCGCGCCCGCAAGTTGCTGACTTTTTGCTGGTGGACAAATCCGAGCGGCTGTTGATCGCTTATGCTGGCGGCCAACCGATCCGGACGTTTCGCGGGATCCGGTTTGGTGATGCACCGAGCGGGCACAAACGCTTTGAAGGCGATGAGCGCACCCCTGAAGGGCTCTATCATATCGATACGCGCAATCCGAACAGCCGCTTTCATTTAAGCCTCAGAATCTCCTATCCCAACGCCCGCGATCGTGCGTTTGCCGCGCAGTATGGCCGCTCACCGGGCGGGGACATCTTCATCCACGGCCAGCCCAATGGTTGGCGCGGCGCGCCGCTGGCGAGGGACTGGACCGATGGCTGTATTGCGCTCAGCAATGCCGAGATCGAAGAGCTATGGCGGCTGGTGCCTGATGGCACTCCGATCCGGATCCGCGCATGAGGGAAGTGGTCATGTGTCCGGCGGCTCGCTGAGCAAATCGGTAAAAGGTTCAATCCGGCAGCGAAAACCGCCAATTACGTAGTGATACTTGACTTGATCTCTATTTGTTCTACTCACGTTCTCCTCAACAGGAGGCGAGTCGATGGTTCAAGCAGAACAGGGAATAGCCAATTTTGCCTATGGGCCGAGCGTTCAGGCGGTGTGTGATCCAGCAGGGCTGCCCGCCCGTGTCGTGATCTTTGCTGAGCGTGCACGGCGCCGTGACGAATTGGCAGAAGATCTGGATAGCGCGGGCTTCCGTACGATCGATGGGGGCGCGCTGGAAGATCTGATCGATGGTCCGATCACATTGATGGGCGATGTGGTGCTGGTGGACTGCCCCACTTTGGAAGCGCGCGAATTGGCCGGTTTGATCAGGCTCGATATGCGCGCAGCAAGGACAGGCGCACACTTGATCATTTCAACGTCACTCAAAGCGCTTGATGATGTGTTTGCTGCGCTTGATCAATCGGCGCCGCAAATTCTGGTTCAACCAAGCCGGGCAGAACGGCTGGTCGCAGTCGGCCGCGTGCTGGCAGAGCTGGCGCCGGGCCGTGTGCGCGAGATGAGCGAGAATGATCGGTTAAGCCTGCTGCATCTCTCACGCGAAGTCGAAGCGATTGCCCACAAGCTTGAAGGCCTGTCGGATCATCAGCAGGCGTTCGAACAGCCAATGCGAAGCGAGCATGCGCCTGATATCCCGCGTGCCAGCACTGCGGCTCCCTTGTTCAATTCAGCGCGGGCAGCGCTTCCTGATCCGCGATTTGTGCGCCGCGTTATCGCTGCTCGTCAGGCACGGGCGCGGTTCTTTGATGCCGAACTGTTTGCCGATCCCGCCTGGGATATGCTGCTTGACCTGACAGCAGCGCATGCTGAACAGGCGCAGGTTTCAGTCACGTCGCTGTGCATAGCCGCCGGAGTGCCAGCGACCACAGCGCTGCGTTGGCTTAAGCAGATGGTTGAAAGCGGTATTTTTGAGCGGGTCGATGATCCCTCGGACAAGCGGCGGGCGTTCATCGTCCTAAGCGAGCAATCGCTGGAGGCGATGGCGCGCTATTTTGCTGAAGTGGAAACGCCGCTCGCTGAAGCCGCCTGACGCGTTCGTGCGTGCGAGTATCAAAGGTCTTGAGCGAGCATGCTTCTAAGAAATCGCCTGATGAGCGAGTTAGGCGCAGGGCGATAATGCAGCACCACGGAAAAGGCATCCGGAACGCGGTTGTCGCGAGCGCTGTACCACTGGAGCCGCTGCGCATCGGCACGCGCCCGCGCAAGGATCGCTGAAGGAAATTCAGAGCCAGGCGGCGGATCGAGCAAGACCCGGTCAGCTTCGCCTAAGAGCCGAGCCTGACGGATGGTCAAATCGTCAGGGTCAGGGCTGGCAAGGTGGAACTCAGCGAAGGTACCGGGCTTGAGGACTTCAGGCTCATTTGCCATCGGAGCCACCGGGCTGGTTGTCCGTTTGGCAAGATCATCTGTGCCGCCTTCATCAGCGGGAGCGAGACCATCTGCCCAACTTGCGACTTTGGCGTGTGATCCTTCGACCAGCGCATCGAGCGCACCGCCTTCGCGCAGCGCAGCATCGATCACGCGGCGGCGATCCGCGCCATCGGGAAGCCGTTTACGCAGCACCGGCCTTACTGCGCGCAGGCCTTCAGCCAGGTCGCCCAGAGTCTGCGGGAGCAGGCGTTCAAGCCGCAGGCGCACGTGCTTCGCCAAACCAGCCGACGCGCCGCCTGTACCAATTGCCAGCAGCAACGGATCGCGATCAAGCAGGCTTGGCGTAGTGAAATCGCACAGTTCGGGTCGATCAACGACATTGACCAAAAGTCCGGCCTGCTTGAGATCAGCTGCAGCGGCTTCGCACTCGGCAGGATCATCCAGCGCAACGAACGCGATGCGAACCCCTTGTACCAACGCTTCGCTCTGGTCTGCAACGATCATTGCGCCCGCGCGCTCAACCAGTCGGCGCTTGGGCTCGGCTGCCTCACCACTGCCGAGCACCAGCACTTTGGTCCCGGCGATCTGGTGGAACAAGGGGAGACTGGCGAGGGCGCTCATCGCTTTCAGGGCCCCTTGCGCAGCGCCATCAAACGCAGTCTGCGCGTCACGCAAGCCATTCAGGGACTCGCTCAGCGTCCATTATCGTGCTGGCATCGATCCGGTCCGCGACAACCGCGAATTGTTCGCCGTCGACCAGCACTTCAGCGACAAATCCGCGCGAGTTGTAGCTCGACGCCATGGTCGCGCCATACGCCCCGGCCGTGCGGAACACCGCAAGATCGCCTGCTGTCAAAGCGTCGCATTCGCGCCCCATCGCGAAGGTATCGCCTGTCTCGCAAATCGGGCCGACCAGATTGGCAGTCATACGCGCGCCGCTTGGCTCGACCGCCGCAAAGTCATGATACGCGCCGTAAAGGGCAGGGCGAGCAAGATCGTTCATGGCCGCATCGACAATGACGAAGGGGTCGTTAACGCCGCGCTTCACGCGCACGACGCGGGTCAAAAGTACGCCAGCATTGCCAGCGATCACCCGGCCAGGTTCAAAGATGAGCTTGACGTTCCAATCGTGGGTAACGCGGGCAACCATCGCGCCATACTCTGCCGGGCTCGGAGGCATTTCGCCGGCCCGGTATGGAACCCCCAGCCCGCCGCCAAGATCGACATGCGTGATCGTATGACCGGCCCCGCGCAAAGCGCGAACCAGATCGCCAAGTTTGGTAAAGGCATTCTCGAGCGGTGTGAGGTCGCTCAGCTGGCTTCCGATATGGACAGCAACACCGCGCAGCGTAATGCCGGGGGAATTGGCAAGGCGTCCGAAGATCTGCCCTGCCGCAGTGATCGGAACCCCGAACTTGTTGTCCGCTTTGCCGGTGGAGATCTTGTCATGCGTGCCGGCATCGACATCGGGATTGATCCGCAAGGTGCACTGCGCTGTAAGCCCCATCTCTCCGGCGACTTCCGCCAATTCGAGACCTTCTTCTTCGCTTTCAATGTTGAACTGGCCGATGCCAGATTCGAGCCCAGCGATCAGTTCTGCGCGGGTTTTGCCAACCCCGGAAAAGACGATCTTGTCTGGCGTAATCCCCGCTGCGAGCGCGCGGCGTACTTCGCCGATCGACACGCAATCTGCACCATATCCATGGCTTTGCAGGACTTTGAGCACAGCAAGGTTGGGATTGGCTTTGACTGCGAAAGCGATCAGCTTGTCAGGCACCGCCTTAAGCGCATCGCGGAATACGCTAGCGTGCCGATCAAGCGTTGCCCGCGAATACACATAGACCGGTGTGCCGACCTCAGCTGCAATTTCCGGCAGCGGAACGTCTTCGGCGTGCATCACGCCGTTTTTGAGCGAGAAGTGATCCATGGGGTCAGTTGCTTTCTGGAGGCAGATCGAACGGGTCGTCTTCGCGCTCTTCTGAGCGACGGCGCAGTTCGACGCTGCGTTCAGGCGCAGCAAGGGCTTCGAGTTCCAACAACTCGTCCGAGGTCGGTCTCGCAGGCGCGCCATAGGGGGCCACGGGAAGGCTCGCTCCTTCAAGTGGCTCAAGGCGTTCGCGTGAACCACATCCGGCGAGCGCTAAAACGCACAGCAGCAATCCGATTGAGGTCCGCATACTCACTCCTGTTCCAAAACCGCGCGGGCTCGCTCAATCTGATAGCGTACCTGCTCGGGTGCGGTTCCGCCATAAGAGCTGCGCGAGGCGACCGAAGCATCGACGCTCAACGCTTGGTAAACGCGCTCATCGATCCGCTTGTCAATCGCCTGCAGGTCGGCCAGCGCCAAGGAGTCGAGCGCGACGCCTCGTTGCTCAGCGAGCTTTACCGCCGCGCCGGTGATATGATGCGCTTCGCGAAACGGAATGCCTGCTTCGCGCACCAGCCAATCGGCAAGGTCCGTTGCAGTGGCATAGCCGAGCTCGGCTGCTTGGCGCATCCGATCGGTATCAAAGGTGCATTCAGCAATCATTCCGGTCATCGCGGCAAGGGACAGCGTCGTAAGCGTTTCCGCTTCGAATACAGGCGGTTTATCATCCTGCATGTCTTTCGAATAGGCAAGCGGGAGGCCTTTCATGGTGATCATCAAGGCGTTTGCGCAACCGATTATTCGGCCAGCATGTCCGCGCACCAGTTCAGCTGCGTCAGGGTTCTTCTTTTGCGGCATGATCGAGGAGCCGGTCGACAGGCTATCGGGCATACGCACAAATCCGAAGGGCTGGCTGGCCCAGATGATGAGCTCTTCGGCGAGGCGGGATAAATGAAGCGCTGTGACCGCCGCTAGATGAAGGTAATCCAGCGCAAAATCACGGTCTGACACGGTATCAAGCGAATTGCTGGTCGGCCGATCAAACTCAAGCGCGCTTGCTGTCATGGTGCGGTCGATCGGAAAGCCTGTCCCAGCAAGGGCGGCTGAGCCAAGCGGGCATTCATTGAGTCGTGCGCGGGCATCAGCGAGACGCGAGCGATCGCGCGAAAACATCTCGAAATAGGCCATGAGGTGATGGCCCAGCGTCACCGGTTGCGCGGTCTGCAGATGGGTAAAGCCGGGCATGATGCTTGCGGCATGCTCGTCAGCGCGAACCACCAGCGCATGTTGGAGCGCTGCAAGATCGCGATCCATCTGGTCCATGACGCCGCGCAGCCAGAGCTTGAAATCGGTCGCGACCTGATCGTTGCGACTGCGCGCGGTGTGCAGCCGGCCTGCCGCCGGACCGATCAGCTCAGACAAGCGCGCCTCGGTCGTCATATGGATGTCTTCGAGATCCCAATTCTCGGGCACACCTTGCGCGGCATATTCATCCGCGATCTGGTCAAGCCCGGTTGCGATCGCTTCAGCATCCTCGAGGCTTACAATCCCTTGCGCAGCCAGCATCGCCGCATGCGCTTTCGAGGCGCGGATGTCTTCGCGCCACAAGGCCTTATCAAACGGGATCGAAGCATTGATTTCACGCATGACGGCGCTAGGTCCGGCGGCGAACCGTCCGCCCCACATCGTGTTGGAGTCTGTCATGCTACGCTCAATTTTCGCTTTTGCCCTGATGGGAATGGTGTTGACCGGGTGCGATAGTCCCGCACAGCAGAGCGCGCAACGCTCGAACACGGATACTAACGGTGCAGGCGAAGCCGGTGAAGCTGCGGCGGCCCCGCCGCCGCTGCCGGGTAAAATCGTGCGCGTCAATGCAGGTACCGCTGTCCCGGATCTCACCTTTGCTGATCCTGACGGCAAAACGCTTGAGCTTGCAAAGGTCGGAGAACCTGTTCTGCTTAACCTGTGGGCGACTTGGTGTGCGCCGTGTGTCTTAGAGATGCCGATGCTCGATCGTCTTGCTGATGAACTCGCTGGCGAAGTGCGGGTGATCACGATCAGCCAGGATATTCAGGGCGCGGAAAAAGTCGTGCCGTTCTTTGCGGAGAAGGGATTTCAGAACCTGGAGCCATGGCTTGATCCTGAAACGGAGCTGGGCGCGAACTTCGCTGATGGCGGCGTTTTGCCACAAACGATCCTGTTTGATGCACAAGGGCGCGAAGTGTTCCGCGTGGTCGGCGATTACAAATGGGACAGCGAAGAGGCTATCGCCGCGATCAGGGAAGCGCTGGCGGAGTGACAATGCCGTTCCGCGGCACGCTGGTGGGCGGTGACGGTCTCGAACCGCCGACCCTCTCGGTGTAAACGAGATGCTCTACCAACTGAGCTAACCGCCCTACGGTACATGCCGGAGACGGCTATCTAGCGGCAAATTCGTCAAAATCAATTGCGCATGTAGCCGCTCGGTTTTCAGGGCGCTATTGCGCGCGCGATGACGAAACCCCGAATCCTGGTGCTTGGCACAGGCGGTACCATCGCCGGAGCTGCCGGTTCAGCCACAGGCAAAGCCTATGCCGCCGGGGAATTGGCGCTCGATCGTCTGATTGCTGAAATAGGTCGATTGGGACTTGATGCCGAGTTGATCGCGCGTCCGGTCGCGCAGATCGGCTCGCAGGATATCGGTTGGGCTGAGTGGGATGTCCTGCATAAGGCAATCACCGCTGCGCAGGATGATCCAGCGATCACCGGGATTATCGTTACGCACGGTACCGATACAGCCGAGGAGACCGCTTATCTGTTTGATCTGACGCTCGCGGCGGGGAAGCCGGTAGTCTTGGCTGGAGCCATGCGCCCGGCTGATGCAGTGGGCAGCGACGGCTTAAGGAACTTCGCGAATGCCGTGCTGGTCGCAATCGATCCCGAAGCCGCCGAGCGCGGAGTGCTCATCGTAATGGGCGATACCGTCTTTGCCGCGAGCGATGTCCGCAAAGCCGCAACCGCCAACATCGATGCATTTCGAGGCTTCCCAAGAGGTCCGTTAGCGCGGGTAACGCCGTCGAGCCTCGACTGGTTTGCGCCGCAGCATCGCAGCGGTTCGCCTGCGAGGTTTCCGTGGCCGCGCGCGCTCCCAAGGGTTGCAATCCTGACCGCTGGTGCGGGCATGGATGCAAAGCCGGTCGAAGCGCTGCTCGGTATCGGCTGCAAGGGCGTGGTGTTAGCGGGGATGGGACAGGGCAACGCTCCGCGTGCAGTTCTTGATGCGCTTGGTGAGGCGGCCGCAAACGGCATTGCTGTTGTGCGTTCAGCTCGGGTCGATGAAGGCATGGTCGATCGCAACGTCGAAGTCGACGATGACGCTTACGGCTTTGTCGCAGCGCGCACTTTGGGACCAGCCAAAGCGCGGATGCTGCTGATGGTTATGATCGCGAGCGGGATCACCGATCCCGCTCGACTTCAGGCCGCGTTTGATCGACCCTGAAAAGCGCCTGGCCAATCGTTTGTTCGCCAGGGAAAAGCTCTCATCCCCAAGGTGTTACCAGATATTTCTCACCGGTCTTCATTTGCCGATAATCCAGAATTGCCTCTTTCGTAAGCATCTGTTCCAAATTGACCTTTGCTTTGTAGCTCGAAGCAAACGTGGTCGTGAGGTTTTGCTGCACTCGGGTGCGCATTTTGATCACGGTTTCCATACCAGCTTTGGCGAGGAAGGGGGTCAAGAGCCAGCCCGAAACGCACCATTGCAAGCCATACGATGGCGTCAGAATTGTAGGGCCAAGATCGAGCCTGCCATACATGTAGACCTTCTTGTCCTGGTTCGAGCCATAGCGCGAATATTGGTCCATCTGCCCCGCAGCGACTTGCTCCATCGCTTTCAAGACATGATCGGTGTTCTGCCCGCCGCCAATCGGATCAAACCCAAGAAAGGCCCCCGTCTCACTGATCGCAGCGCGCAGCTGGCTCATGTAATCGTCATCCGAGGAGTTGACGATATGGGTCGCTCCAATCCCTTTCAGCAACTCGACATGGCTTTCTTTGCGCACAATATTGACCAGTTTCATACCGTCTTCGAGGCAAATTTTATTGAGCATCTGACCAAGGTTAGAAGCGGCCGCCAAATGGATGATTGCATCATGACCTTCCGCTTTGGCCGTTTCGACAAAACCAAGCGCAGTCATGGGATTTACGAAGCTTGACGCGCCGACCTCCGATGAATGTTCTCCTAAAGGCAGACACATCATTGCATCGGCAATCGCGTACTGGCTAAAGGCATGTCCCGGAACGCACGCGACACGCTGACCCATCAAAGCTTTGGCCATGTCGCCGTCGCCTGTTGCAACGACGGTTCCGGCACCTTCATTGCCGGATTCGAGGCGCTGCCCATGCCGTCCCTTCTGCCCGGACAGGAATGGCTCGGGCATATCGGCTACGACTTTTCCCGGCGCGTATTCAGCGTTCTCGAAATCGGCAGCGCTCGTAAGGATCGCCAGATCGCTGGGGTTGATTGGGGCCGCTTCCATCTTCACCAGCACTTGATTGCCGGTCGGCTCGGGGAAGGATTCTTCGCTCAGTTCAAGCGTAAGTTTGCCATCGGCACTAAGCGTTGTGAAAAGCTGTTTTCCGGTTGTTGTCATTGTGTATCCTCTCCTCTTTCGGGATAAATCGCTTCGACGAAGTAGAGCCCGTGCGGCGGGGCGTTAAGCCCCAATTCGGCACGGTCGCGTGCGGCAAGCGCGTGAGCTACCCGCTCTTCCGGCCAGCTGCCTTGGCCAACCAGCTTAAGGCAGCCGACCATCGAGCGGACCTGGTGATGCAGAAAGCTACGAGCCGCCGCATGGATCTGGATTTCCTCGCCGAATTCGGTTTTCGCAGCGACCACATCAAGCCGGTCGAGCCTCTTTACCGGGTCTTTCGCCTGGCACTGGACTGAGCGAAAGGTCGTGAAGTCATGCCGGCCAACCAGAGCTTGTGCGGCGCGGTGCATTGCTTGTGGATCGAGCTCTTGCGCGACTTGCCATGCACGGCTTTTGGCGAGGGTCAGCGGTGCACGGCGATTTACAATGCGAAAAAGATAGCGTCGTCCCACGCAAGAGAAGCGCGCGTGCCAGTCATCGGGCACAACCTCGCAATGAGTGATGGCGATTGGATCGGGCCGCAAGTGTGCGTTGAGCGCTTCCATAAGACGAAACGGAGCTAGGTCTTTCGCCAGATCGACATGACTGCGCATCGCGAGCGCGTGCACTCCGGTGTCAGTCCGCCCAGCGCTGTGCAGCACTGGCTGTTCATCCGAAACACGCTCAAGCGCTTCTTCGATCGCCTGCTGGACGCTTGGCCCGTGCTTTTGGCGCTGGAGCCCTTGGAACGGCGTGCCGTCGAATTCGATGGTGAGCGCAAAGCGTTTCATAATGGCGGATCAGGCGAGGATCGATCCCTGCTCAATCGGATGACCACGCATAAAGTCAGCCCGTTCCATCGCCGGTTTGCCGGCGCGTTGCAGCCGGACCGGGCGGATCGCGCCGGAGCCGCAAGCGATAGTCATTGCGTCATCGAGCACTGACCCGGGTGGACCTGATGCATCGATTGTCTCGGCAAGTAGGAGCTTTACCCGTTCGCGCCGCTCGTATGCGCCAAGCTCGAACCATGCGCCCGGAAATGGAGCAAGGCCGCGCACCTCGCGTTCGATGGTTTCGGCATCCTTTGTCCAGTCGATCCGGGCTTCAGCTTTATCGATCTTTGGCGCGTAGCAAGCGCCCGCATCGTCTTGGCGCTGCGGTGGGAACCCAGCAAGGTCGGCCAACACCTCGACCATCGCCTGTGCGCCAATCTCAGCCAGCTCCGCTGTCAGGTCGCCGGTTGTCTTGCGCGCGATCGGCGTTCGAACCGTATGCAGCATTGGTCCTGTGTCTAGCCCCGCTTCCATTTGCATGATCGTCACACCGGTCTCTGCATCCCCCGCCATGATTGCGCGGTGGATCGGCGCGGCACCGCGCCAGCGCGGCAGGATCGAGGCGTGGACATTAAGGCAACCGTGCTTTGGTGCATCGAGCACAGTTTGTGAAAGGATCAGACCATAGGCGGCGACCACGGCGACATCGCTATCGAGCCCGGCAAAGGCCGCTTTCTCCTCCGTTGGCTTTAGAGATTTGGGCGAACGCACAGCGAGACCCAATTCCTCTGCCTTAGCCTGTACAGGTGAGGGGCGCAGCTTCTTGCCCCGACCCGCCGGGCGTGGCGGCTGAGTGTAAACACAGGCAATCTCATGCCCAGCGGCATGGAGCCCGCTTAGTGTCGGGACAGCGAAGTCGGGCGTTCCCATGAATGTGATGCGCATAAGGTGTGCCCGCGACCTTTGTTACCTAAGCGCTAGGCCCTATCTCCCACCCTATGGCATCGCAAGAGATCGAAGCGCTTTCGCAAAGTTTGGCCCGTCTACCCGGTCTCGGCCCACGTTCTGCGCGGCGCGCAGTGCTATGGCTGGTAAAAAACCGGGAACAGGCTCTTCCTGCGCTGCTCGATGCGTTAGGAACTGTCGCTGAAACGCTGGTCGAATGTTCCATCTGCGGCAATGTCGACACTAGCGATCCGTGCGGGATTTGCAGCGACCCGAGGCGCGATGCCCGCAGCCTGTGCGTGGTGGAGGATGTCGCCGACGTCTGGGCGCTTGATCGGGCGCGGCTGTTTGCGGGGCGCTATCATGTGCTCGGCGGACGGCTTTCTGCGCTCGATGGCGTGGGGCCCGATGACCTGAGCATTGCGGCGCTGCTGGAACGGGTTAGCGACGGCGCGGTCGATGAAGTGGTGCTGGCCATGAACGCGACGCTCGAAGGGCAAACGACCGCACACTACCTCGCTGAACGGCTTGAGGAGCATTCTGTGCGGATAACGCAGCTTGCACATGGCTTACCGGTCGGCGGTGAACTCGATTACCTTGATGAAGGGACTTTGGCGCAGGCTCTAAGAGCGCGGCGACCAATCTCATAGCGCCGCACGGCGTCATTCAAGGCATTCGATCACGCTGATCAAAGTCTTATGCTTGCGCGCCTTGCAACGGGCGACTATTTTCTAAGTATGGCTATTCGCGAAATCCTTGAAGTTCCCGATCCTCGACTGAAGACTGTTTCGATTGAGGTTGAAGCTGACGAGTTCAACGATGACCTGCGCATTCTGGTCGAAGATATGTTCGAGACGATGTATGATGCTCCCGGCATCGGCCTTGCGGCAATTCAGGTGGGCGTGCCTAAGCGCTTGCTGGTGATTGACCTCCAAATGCCTGATGGCGATGCCGAACCTATCAAAGGCGAAGACGGTGTGGAACGACAGCCGATCAAAAACGATCCGCGCGTGTTCGTGAACCCGGTGATCCTCAATCCGGCAGAGGAGATGTCGACGTATCAGGAAGGCTGTCTGTCAGTTCCGGAAATCTATGCCGACGTCGATCGCCCGGCGACCTGCACAGTACGCTATCAGGATCTCGATGGGAATACTCACGAAGAGCATCTCGATGGGCTGATGGCGACGTGCCTCCAGCACGAGATGGATCACCTCGAAGGCATCCTGTTCATCGATCATCTCTCCCGGCTCAAACGCGGAATGGCGCTTAAGAAGCTGAAGAAGCTGCGTCAGGCGGCGTAATCGGGGATATCCTCCGCACGCGCTTATGTTCTTTATTTGTTCCGTGCTATAATACTTCGATGGATAGCGTGATTCTCAGCACGAGTGTGCTCGTCGCCGGCCTTATCCTTGGCGGTGGAGTGGCCTGGTTTTCTGCGACGCGACCCGTGGCAGATTTGCGCGAGCGTCTCGATGCGCGCGAGGCTGAGTTCAAGACAGCAATCGCAGAGCTGGGTGAAGCGAAGATTGAGCTTGCCACAGCACAGGAGCGGGCAGGGCGCGCGGATAGTCTGGCTGAGCAGCTTGAAGGTGCGAGAGCCGAGCGCACGAGGTTTGCTGAACGGCTGGCTTCGCTCGAAAGCACTGCGGCTGAGCGCGAAAAGGCTTTCGTCGAGCAAAAGCGGGTTATGGTCGAAGCGCGCGAGGAATTGCTGAACCAATTCAAAGCAACCGGTGCCGAGGTCCTTAAGGCCAATCAGGACGAGTTTTTGAAACGGGCTGAAGCGCGCTTTAAGCAATCGGAAGAAACGGGCGAAGAGAAGATCAAGGCGCTGCTTTCACCAGTGGGTGAGCGGCTCGAGAAATATGAAAGACAAGTCGAAACGCTCGAAAAGCAGCGAGTCGATGCATTCGGACAGCTCAATGGCTTGATCCAGTCGATGCGCGAAGGCCAGGAAGAGGTTCGCCGCGAAGCGCAGCGGCTAGGCAACTCGCTAACCAATGCACCGAAGGCTCGTGGGCGCTGGGGCGAGCAGCAATTGAAAAACCTGCTCGAACAGGTTGGCCTTGCTGAGCACACTGATTTTCAGCTCGAAGCTTCGATTGAAACGGAAGATGGGCGCCTTAGGCCCGATGCGATCGTGCGCATCCCGGGCGGTAAGGTACTAGTGATCGATGCCAAGGTTTCGCTCAATGCTTATCAAGCTGCGTTCGAAGCCGAAGGCTATGAAGCACGTGATGCAGCGCTCGCCGATCACGTCCGTTCTATGCGTAATCATGTGCAGCAACTGGGTGCAAAATCCTACCAGTCGCAATTCGAAGAAGCGCCCGATTACGTTGTGATGTTTGTGCCCGGTGAGCATTTTGTGGCCGCAGCGCTCGAGCACGATCCAGCCTTATGGGATTTTGCGTTTGAGCGGCGCGTTCTGCTCGCAACACCGACTAATCTTGTCGCGATTGCCCGGACGGTTGCGCAGGTCTGGCGGCAGGATGGTCTGGCAAAGGAAGCGCAGGAGATCGGCCGGATGGGTGCCGAACTTTATGATCGGCTTGCGCTGACGGCGGAACATCTGAAACGTGTCGGCGGTGGTCTCGAAAGCGCCGTCAACAATTACAATAAGTTCGTCGGTAGTTTTGAACGCAACGTGTTGTCTTCAGGCAAGCGCCTCGCTGAAAAAGGCGTCGAAATCGGTAAGCGAGAGATCGACGACGTGCCGTTGGTGGAGAGTTCGCCGCGCTATAATGCCGCCGATTCAGCAGCGTCTAAGAGCGATGCATCGTCGCTCGAATTCGATGATGACGACCGGCGCGAAGCGGCTGAGTAGGCTTATTCGTCTAACCCTGCGAGCACTTGATACGCCAGCACTGCGCCGGCCATTGCGGCGTTGAGCGAGTCCGCTCGTCCTTTCATCGGCATTGTCACTCTCAGATCGCATTCGGCTTCATAAGCCTCGGGCAGACCTTGGGATTCGTTGCCGACAAGAATGAAGCAGGGCGCACGATACTTAGCTTCGCGATAAGGCACGGCCTCGCGCAGGCTCGCCGCGACGAGTTGACCTGCAGCAATGCCACCAGGTTCGCGGAGCCATGTGATGAACGCATCCCACGACGCCTGGGCAATTCTTTGACTGAACACCGCTCCCATGCTCGCTCGCACGGCTTCGGCGCTGAATGGGTCAGCGCAATCGTCAATCAGGATCAAACCGCCCGCACCCACCGCATCGCCTGTACGCAGCATAGTGCCGAGATTGCCGGGATCGCGCAGGCGCTCTGCAACCAGCCAGATCGGCGCGGCGGCCTTTTCCAGTTTCTCCAATCCTGTGTCCCACTCATCGAACACGCCAAGCACCGCCTGCGGATTGGATTTACCTGTGATTTTGCTGAGGATTTCAG
Source organism: Pseudomonadota bacterium (assembly GCA_039027955.1). Taxonomy (GTDB): domain Bacteria; phylum Pseudomonadota; class Alphaproteobacteria; order Sphingomonadales; family Sphingomonadaceae; genus Erythrobacter. Next base: position 45,203 of record JBCCJD010000012.1, on the reverse strand, counting down.
GCGTGGTGGTGATGACTTCACCACCTGCGTCCACCACTGCAAGTTCAAGCTGATCGAGCAACGGATGCGGTGCGCGCTCGGCCGCCATGACCAGCTGCTGCGGCAGATAGCCTGCCTGTCGCGCATCTTCGAGCAGCCGGAGCCCTTCGACGAGAAACTGGCCGGCACGTTTGCGGTGCTTTTTATCGCGCAAGGAGCGCCAATATTTGACACTGGAATTGGAGAATCCCGAGATGTGCTTGCGCGGCGCAGTCGGTTCGCTCGCCATTTCTGCGCTCTAGTCCTCGCCGAAGCCGTCGGCCACAAGCGCTACGAGATCATCGAGTACTATTTCACAATTGTCGCCTTCGACAATGACTTCGATTTCGTGACCTTTTGCAGCGCCCAGCATCATCAGCCCCAGGATCGAGCCACCCGCCGCCTCTTGCCCGTCTTTAGCGACCCGCACGTTCATGCCGTCAGGCAAAGCAGCCACCGCGCCGACAAATTTAGCGCTGGCCCGGGCGTGCAAGCCGCGCTGATTGACGATAGTTACACTTTGACGCGCGCTCGTCACGATTGCTGGATCAACCCGAGTTACCGGAGGCCTGTCGCGCCTCACCACTGTCATCGCTGCCGAGCAATTCACTTGCGACAGTAATATAGTTGCGCCCGGCTGCCTGGCCTGCTTCAACAGCTTCGACGACCGACATGGACTTGCGAGCACCGGCCAGCCGGATGAGCATAGGCAGATTGATCCCGGCAATGACTTCAATCCGGCCTGCCTCAAGCAGCGAAATCGCCAGGTTGGAAGGCGTCCCGCCGAACAGATCAGTCAGAATAATCACCCCTTTGCCGCTTTCTACCCGGTCAATCGCTGATGCAATATCCTTGCGTCTTTGTTCCATGTCATCGTTAGCCCCGATGCACACGGTCTCGATCGCCGCCTGCGGACCAACAACATGCTCCATCGCTTCAACAAATTGCTCGGCAAGCCGGCCATGGGTTACCAGGATCAGTCCGATCATGTGTGAGAACACGCCCATTGTTTAACCGCGCCAAAGGTCAATTTGCTGGACACGGGGAAGGGTTGCACCAGGCTCTTAGCGTCGCTCACGTTCGATTTCGTCAGCAGCGCGCGAGCGCAAATTTCTATGGCGGACCGTGGGCGAAAACCCGGCGTCGCGCAAGTGTTGCGCCATCCGTTCAGCGGTAAAGACTGACCGGTGTCTCCCTCCGGTACATCCGAAAGCGACGTGAACGTAAGCCTTTCCCTGTGCTTGGTAGCGCGGCAGAAGTTGGCTGAGCAGTTCGTAAATTTGCGTAAAGACTTGCTCAAACGAAGGATCGCGTTGGATATGATCAGCCACAGCCTGATCTCGTCCGGTTAAATCACGCAGACCCTCGACCCAGTGCGGATTATCAAGAAACCGCATATCGAATACGAGATCGGCCAAGGGCGGCATCCCTCGTGCGAAGCCGAAACTCGATACTGTCAGCGTCATCCCGCTTTGATGATCGCCAAACATATTGCGGACATGGCCCTGGAATTCGTTGACGGAAAGCGCGGTGGTATCGATCACGATGTCTGACCAACGCCGCAAGGGCTCAAGCAATTCGCGTTCAGCTGCGATCCCGTCGAATACTGGACGCCCCTGAGACATCGGGTGGCGCCGACGAGTCTCGTTGTAGCGCCTCTCAAGCTCAGCCCCGGCGCAATCGATATACATGAAAGTGACCGCAAGGTCTGGCCGTTCGGTGAGTTCTTTGACCAGCGCGATAATGTCACTGGGCACGAACCCGCGCGTTCGCGAATCAAACCCGACCGCCATCGGATTACGCTGTGGGTTGGCTTGCTGTTCTGGTTTGGCGACTAAACGTTTGAGCAGTCGCACCGGAAAATTGTCGATCGTCTCCCAACCAAGGTCTTCGAGCACTGCAAGAGCGGTCGATTTGCCAGCACCTGACAGGCCGGTAATCAGAAGCAGGCGTTGCGGCTCATCCGACAGCTGACGCGGTTCTGTGGTGAGCGGCTCATCCATAGTTAGTTTGTCGCTCCAACCGCGCTTAATGGAAAGCACGAATGAACCCTCTGAAGACTGTTTTGCACAGGCGGTACTCGGCTGACCGCGCTGGTCAAGTCGTGCATAGTCCGTGCTGCCTAAGCGCCCATTCCGCTCGCGCTGCAGGAGCGATGCCTACAGGAGCGAATTTCAAGATAGGGATGGAGACATCGCATACGCGGCGAGTGGAGATAACGTCCGGCAGACGTTCTGTCTCAGCTTCCGCCACGAGAGAGAGGATCAGCGCAAGCGGGGTAGGGGAAGCTGTCGGCAGAGTTACCAATCCGATCCCGCGGATCTCAAGCATTCCGGCGATATTGGGCGGCGGGGCGACTATGATTTGTGACCCAGACTGAGTGAGTGTGACGCCGTCATCGCCCAGCAATTCAGCCCCTCGATCAATCAGCGCAAGCGCGAGGGAGGATTTGCCGCTTGCAGGCGGCCCTTCCAGCAGCAGCGCGCGACCATCGAGCGCCACTGCGCTCGCTTGCAAGACTGTGTGGTGTCCGGTCATATAGCAACCGTGTCGCTACGCTGCGGGCAGACGAAACACCAGAACCGCGCCTTCGGCTTCATCACTGCGCTCTTCGGCTGTGAGGGAGCCATCATGGGCTTCAGCGATAGCGCGTCCGATGGCAAGACCGAGGCCTGAGTGGTTTCCGAAGTCCTCTTGTTCAGGCCGGATGGAATGGAAACGCTTAAAGACTTTCTCTCGTTCGGCCTTAGGAATGCCTGGGCCATAGTCGCTGACTTTAAGTGTGACGCATTCGCCATCATTATCGATCAGCACTTCAATAGGTGCACCGGGCGGAGAAAACGAGACAGCGTTATCGAGTAAGTTTTCGACCACCCGCTCAAGCCGCGCGCCAACGCCCATGACGTTGGCCGCAAAACCGCGCGTCTCAAGCTTGATTTCGCGGCCTTCATTTTCGGCGCGATGCTCGCGACTGCCGATAATCGCGCGGACCAGGTCGGCCATATCGATCTGTTCTAGCGTTGCGCGCGACATCTCAGCATCGATCCGGCTTGCATCTGAGATTTCGCTGACAAGCCGATCAATCCGGCGCACATCATGCGTGGCTATCTGGATCAGTTCCTCGCGCAGAGCTGGGTCTTCGACGCGCGGCAGAGATTCGATTGCACTGCGAAGGCTGGCGAGCGGGTTCTTGATCTCATGCGCAACATCAGCAGCAAAGCTGTCGACCGCGTCGATCTGCTGACGCAAGCCACCAGTCATGTCAGACAGCGCCCGGGCGAGCAAACCGATCTCATCACTGCGCTGAGGCAGTCGCGGCACTTCGACTTCGCGCTCGCGCCCTTGGCGCACACGTACGGCAGCTTTGGCGAGCGCTCGCAGCGGCGTCACGATCGTGCGTGCGAGGAACAGGGAAAGCAGTGCTGCCGCAATAAGCACCAATAGCACCGCAAAACCGAGCGCTGAGCGGGCTGAGCGCACGCTTTCGGTGATGTCGACGGGGTTGCGCACCGTCAGCAGCGTCGCCCCGTTCAGGCCAACCGGCGCAGCCGCAGTAATCACTGGTGTCCCGTCCTGCCAATCGTACAGGCTAATCTGGCTCAAGCCCTGTTCGCGCGCACGAGCGAGTTCAGGCCACGCGTCTGCTTGCTGCGCTTCGGGCTCGACGTAATCCGGAACCGCTTCAGCACTGACGATTGTATCGACGGTGCGATCAAGCCAGCGAGCGAATTGCTGATCCCAGCTGTCATCGGAGATATCATCGAATTCGAAAGCGGGTTCATCAAGCGCGAAACTGTCCGCGATCATCTCTCCGTCGGCATCGAACATCCGCAACCTTAGGCTTTGTTCTTTGCCAATCTGAACCAGCAGCGCTTCCTGGCGGTCAAGGGTGGCGCCTGCCAGAGCCTCAGCCGTTATCTGTGCTTCGATACGGGCCAGCTTGAAGCGTTCATTGATGAGCTGCGTGCGGTATCCATCAAGGTAGAACAGCCCGCCGCCGAGCAGCGCGAGCGGTAGAATATTGACCACCAGAATACGCGCAGTGAGTGCAAAGCGACCGGTCGTCGTGAGCTGTTCCGCCCCGCGACCCACTGAGCCTATGCTCGATGAATCCTCGTGAGTTTGGGCGGCAATAGGTTCATGCATCGGTGAAGCTATAGCCGGCTCCATACAGCGTATCGATCGCGCCGAACTCTGGATCGACGCTCCGGAACTTGCGCCGCATGCGTTTGATGTGACTGTCGACGGTGCGATCATCGACGAACACATCGTCAGGGTAAGCGGCGTCCATGAGCTGATTGCGGCTCTTTATCACGCCCGGTCGCGCAGCAAGAGCCTCAAGGATTAGAAACTCGGTCACCGTCAAACTTACCGAGCGCTCGTTCCAAGTCACGTGGTGACGTGCGGGATCCATGTATAGCCGCCCGCGAGCGATGATAGGATGCGCTTGCTCAGCTTCGGCCTGATCGGAACCCAGCGCCCGGCCGGGATCTGCGCGGCGCAGGATCGCTCTGATCCGTGCGGTCAAGAGACGCAGGCTAAACGGTTTGGCGATGTAATCGTCCGCGCCAAGCTCAAGCCCTGCTTCTTCGTCGCTTTCATCATCTTTGCTGGTTAGAAAGATAACAGGCAGGGGTGCATGCTCGCGCACGCGGCGGAGCAGTTCCATCCCGTCCATCTTAGGCATCTTGATATCAAACACCGCCAGATCCGGGGGGTTCTCGAGCAGAGCCTTCAAAGCCGTTTCGCCGTCGGAATAAAGTCGGGTGACAAACCCTTCTGCTTGAAGCGCGATTGAGACTGTCGTGAGGATATTACGATCATCATCGACCAAAGCTATTTCAATCGGCTCGTCCGGCGCATTCTGATTATCCGGCACGCGCGGCGCTGTTGCATGGTCGCCATTGGCCAAACCTGTTGTCAGGTTAGCCTGCAAATCCGGTGTGCCGCTGGTCATGTTTATGCTCCCGAAGCGCCAACGCTTGCGCTTCTTCATTCGATTAGCGGCAAGCCGCGCAGGTGACAATTCGCAGCTGTATCAAGGCGGCACAGAATATCGGCTGAACGTGTTTAAGGTCGGCTGGATACCTCCTCTTGAGCCTCGCACTTCGGGGTAGGACTAGCCACTTTGAGCGGTTTACGACCGCCTTGAGCGTCTTTATGCAATTAGTGCGGCTAAGGTCGTGGTGGGATCGAATCGTAAACCAAAATCGACGGTCGGAACGCGCCACAGCATCTGAGCTGGAACTGTATTCGTTCAGGAGAAATACTTTGACCCCGCTTGCCCATTCATTGTCGGCCCAGGGCATTCACACCGAGGCTGACATTCACTCCAATCTGGGCACAGCCGAGCTGGTTGAAGCGTCGCTTGCTGCTGGCGAAGGGGCGCTGTCCAAAGATGGCGCATTGGTGGTTGAGACCGGGCAGCACACCGGGCGAAGCGCTAAAGACAAGTACATTGTCCGCGATCATGTGACCGAAGGCAGCGTATGGTGGGGCAAAGTTAATGTCCCGATGGAGCCGGACCACTTTGCCGCTTTGAAAGAGGACTTCTATGCGGCACTCGCGGAAAAAGAGACGCTCTACGTAGCTGATCTTTTTGGCGGTTCGCAGCCTGAGCATCGCGCCAATGTCCGGGTCATCAATGAGCTTGCGTGGCACAACCTGTTCATCCGGACTCTGCTGGTGCGGCCTTCGGTTGAGGACCTGGCTGACTTCGCGCCCGAATACACGATCATCGATCTGCCAAGTTTCCGGGCCGACCCGGAACGCCATGGCTGTCGCAGCGAGACCGTGATTGCGGTGAACCTCAGCGAAAAACTCGTTCTTATCGGTGGCACCAAATATGCTGGCGAAATGAAGAAGAGCGTCTTCGGAATCCTTAACTACCTGCTTCCGGCTAAAGGCGTGATGCCGATGCACTGTTCGGCCAATATCGGACAAGACAATCGGACTGCTGTGTTCTTCGGATTGTCAGGAACCGGCAAGACAACTCTCAGCGCCGATGCAAGCCGCACTCTGATCGGCGATGATGAGCATGGTTGGTCGGATACCGCGGTGTTTAATTTCGAAGGCGGTTGTTATGCCAAGATGATCCGGCTTTCCGAAGAAGCCGAACCCGAAATCTACGCCACGACGCGCCGCTTCGGGACGGTGCTTGAGAATGTCGTAATGGATCCGTCTACGCGCGAGCTTGACTTTGACGACAACTCGCTCGCGGAGAACACTCGCGGGGCTTACCCGATCGAGTATATTCCCAACACCACCAAGGACAATCTTGGCCCGGTGCCGAGCAATATCGTGATGCTGACGGCCGATGCGTTTGGCGTTCTACCTCCGATCGCTCGGCTCACACCCGAACAGGCGATGTACCATTTCCTTTCGGGCTACACCGCGAAGGTTGCCGGGACCGAAATCGGCGTGACTGAGCCTGAAGCGACGTTCAGCACGTGTTTTGGCGCGCCCTTTATGCCGCGCCATCCCAGTGTATACGGCAATCTTCTAAAAGAGCGGATCGCGCGTGGCGGGGTGCAGTGCTGGCTTCTCAATACGGGCTGGACCGGCGGCAAATATGGCGTGGGTAACCGGATGCCGATCAAGGCCACCAGAGCGCTTCTGAACGCTGCGCTTGATGGCGACATTGAAGCGGTCGATTATCGCCAGGACGACAATTTCGGTTTCGCTGTGCCGGTGCATGTTCCGGCATTGGCGGATAAGGGCATCGATCAGTCGATCCTCGATCCACGCAGCACGTGGACGGATAAGCAGGATTACGACGCGACCGCGCAAAAGCTCGTCCAACTGTTCATCGACAATTTTGCTGAATTCGAAGCGCATGTCGATGAAGGGGTTCGCCAGGCGGCTCCCGTCGCTGCCTAGTCCGGAACGTTTCTTGTTTTGAAAGGCCTCACTCACCTAGCGAGTGAGGCCTTTTCTTTTGGTCGTTGCAAGCGCACACTCGCTTTTGAAGATTCGCGTTCAGACCACATCAGCCAGGAGACCGATATGAGCATTCTCGATACGATCATGAGCCAGGTTTCCGGGTCGCCCGATACCGTCGCCAGCCTCGCAGAAAAGGTCGGTATTAATCCGGCGATGGCCGAAAAGGCTGTCGCGGCGTTGGGACAATCGCATGCTGAAGATGGCGATACAGTTGAGCTTGCGGCGGCGAAGACTGGGATGGACACCGGTGCGCTCGGCTCGATCATGGAGCAGCTCGGCGGTGAAGGGGCGCTTGGCGATATCGCCGGCAAACTCCAAAGCAGTGAAGGCGGCCTGTCTGGGATTATGGATATGCTTGACCAAGACGGCGATGGCAGTCCGATCGATGACATCACCGACATGGCTAAAGGGCTGTTCGGAAAGAGCTGAGCCGCGCGAGCTCGCATGATCTGACAACAAGTGGGGGAGGAGACCGCGATGAGTCTCGCAACTATGCTTCAGCAAAGCGGAGCAATCACCAGCATGGCTAAAGAACTGGGCGTGGATGAAACCACCGCTCAGACTGCGGCAGGCGCATTGCTGCCAGCGATCGTCGCCGGGATGGGGCGCAGCGCCACTGGCGGGACAAGCACGCCTGATCCGCTCGGCGGGCTCGGCTCGCTTGCGGGGGCTATTCTTGGTGCGAGTGGGTCAAGCGGAAGCAGCGCTATGGGCGGTCTTGGCGGAATGCTGGGAGGCGGCTTGCTCGATGCAGTGCTTGGTAGCGACCCGACCCCGACTGCACCGGGCAATGACATTCTCGGCAATATATTCGGCAGCAAAGACGTCAGCCGCTCTGTTGCAGGTGAAGTCGCAGGCGTGACCGGGCTTGACGAAGGATTGCTGAAGAAGATGCTACCGATCCTTGCGATGGCGGTGGCGGGGTACCTTGCCAAGTCAGCCACAGGCCAAGCGAGTGGGAGCAGCGCGGCGGCAGGCGCGTCAAGCAATCCGCTTGGCGGCATCCTCGGCTCGATTGTGACAGGCATGATGCGCTAGGCGTTCGGTCGAGTCAGTCGAGGGCCGGCGCGGGGCTCTCTTCTTCTGAACCGTCATTGTTGTCCGCGTCTGCGGTCGAAGCGGCCGGTGAGCTTTCGTTTGCGGAAGTGCTCTCATCGGTGGGTTGCGATTCAGACGCCGTTGTTCCGTTCAGCAAGGCTTTCAACGAAGGGGGCAGCCTTGTGCCTTCTACAGTGTTATCAAGCACTTCGAGCACGAGCTTGATCCGTTCGGCCTGATCGCCGCCGTGTGGGTCGAACGCGATCGGTTGCAAGGACTGTTTCGCCAGTTCGATTTTGCCTTCGCTGATCTGCATCCTCGCGACATTCAGCCACAAGAACTTGTCAAAAGGTGCAAGCTGAGCGGCGCGCTCAAGCGCGTGCTTGGCATTTTCGGGCGGTTCGACGCCGCGTTGGACATAACTTCGATAGTAGTAGATCAGCGGGAGCGGGTGATCATTTTCAACTTTGTTAAGCGCTGAAAACGGCTTCATCGCCTGATCATATGCCGCTTCAGCTTCGCCCGGCGCGGCCTCATCCGCTTGGCGGAACATCGCAAAACCCTTTTGCACGTAAGCGTTTGCGCGCGAGGGATCGAGCGCAATCGCCCGGTCTGCCGCAGCGATCGCTGCATCGTCATGCCCGGCATCGTATTCAGCTTCAGCAAGCGCTGTCAGCACACCTGGGTCGTTCGGAAATTGCGCAGCGACTTCACGCACGTCGACCACCAACTCTTCTGCTTGCTTGCGAGTTACTCCGCGTTGAGAACGAATGCGCAGCGGCATCATCTTGGCTTCGCCTTCGGGAAGGCGGCGCAGCGTGATTTCACCGATTGGCAGCTTGCCGGGCTCCAGTTTCAGCATATTGAAGCGGCGACCGCGCATATATTGGTCGAGTTCGCGTTGTAGCTCAGCAAGGTCCCCAAAGGCCTGTTCGCCAGCCTCGATCGGGTTGGCTCCTTGAAAGACTGCGCGGGCATAATCGCTGATCTGCGAGCGGCGCTCGGGATTGAATGTGAGGTAGTGATAAAGCAGCCAGCTGCGCCCGTAAAAGGCTGTGTAGCGGCGTCCATAGCGTTCTTCATAAAGCTCATGATCGAGCAACTCTTCTACGGATACGTCCTGCGCAAAGCTCAGTTCGTTAGCGCGGTGGCGCGCCACTCGTCCGATCAAGACCCCGCCATCCTTTTCAAACGAGGCCGCGGCGAAAAACTCAGCGGCACCTTCCGATAACCAGCGTGGCATCTCAAACCGCGACGAAGAGATGAGAAAGTGGTGGGCGTATTCATGCATCAACACGATGGTCGAAAAGTCGGGATAGCCGCGCTTGTTGCGGATCGTCTGCACAAACGCCCGGCTCGCGCCGGCGCGCGGGATATAGAAACCCGCCACATTACGGCTTCCTCTGCCTGCGACCTTGCGTAGCTGTTTCCCGCTTCCCACCACGAAGATGACAACTCGGTTGGACGGGCTGGGCTTTGCGACCGTGCGCCCGGTGAGCTGCTCCATCGCTTTATGAAAACGCTCAAGGTTTGCCGAAAACCGCCTGATGTCTTTTTCGCTGTCATTGGCATAGACCACGAAGTGATCGCTCGATGCTTCGTACCAATCGGCTTGGGCAGGGCTCGCCGAAAGCGATAGCCCAGCGGCAAAAGCAAGCAGCAGCCAAACCCGAATGATCATCAGCTAAACGCCCCTCCGTTAGAGCGAGATAGTAGCTTAAACTCCTGAATTTTCAATGGCTCCGTAGTCTCACTCAGGCAGGCTCAGGGATGGCCTCATCGGCGCGATCAAGCTCGTCCAGATAGGTCCAGATCCGGCTGACGACGACTGAGCCTTCGCCGACAGCGCTTGCGACGCGCTTAACTGAGCCTGCGCGCACGTCGCCGACAGCAAAAATGCCGTCCGTACCCGTTTCGAACGGGCTCTCACGTCCCGCATCGATCCCTGTAATCAAAAAGCCCTTGGCATCGGTTTCAACCAGTCCTGACAGCCAGTCCGTGTTTGGTGCAGCTCCAATCATGATAAACAGAGCGCTGGTGTCTAGCCGACGTTCGCCTTCCTGTGTCTTAAGCGTCACCGCTTCGAGCCATTTGTTTCCGTGCAACTCGCTGACCTGCGTGTGATAGTGGATGGTAATGCGCGGATCAGCCTCCAGTCGACTCGAAAGATAGCTCGACATCGACGCTGCAAGGCTGCCTGAGCGGACCAATAAATGGACGTGCTTTGCCGTTCGCGAAAGGAACATGGCGGCTTGTCCGGCAGAATTGCCGCCGCCGATCACCACTACCTCAGTGCTGCCGCAAAACCGCGCTTCCATTTCCGTGGCGGAATAGAACACTCCGGCCCCTTCGAGTTCGCGCAGATTATCGAGTGGAAGCCGGCGATATTGCACACCCGTGCTGACGAGCACAGCGCGTGCGCAAATGACATCAGGCTCACCGTCGCCATCTGCATCTTGGTCGAGCGTCGCGCAGAAGATCCCGTCAGCGCGCTTCTCGAGGGCTTCTACTCGGCGCGGCATAGCAAACCGGGTTCCGAATTTAAGGGCCTGAATCTGGCCGCGATAAGTCAGATCCGTCCCGCTGATGCCGGTTGGAAAGCCCATGTAGTTCTCGATCCGGCTCGATGTGCCTGCCTGGCCGCCAATCGCCATATCCTCGACTACGATCGCGTTAAGGCCTTCTGATCCGGCATAGACGGCGGCCGCGACCCCGGCGGGGCCACCCCCAACGATCAACAGATCAAACACCTTTTGCGATGCGATATCGAGATCGAGATTGAGGAATTGTGCGACCTTGCGCGGTGTCGGGTTTTCCAGCTTTTCGCTCTCGCCCAAAATGACGGAAGGCTCGTGCCCGGTTAAGTCGCATACTCTGTTCGTCTCGGCATCGTGCGCGTCCATGTCATAGCTTTCGAACGGGATGCGATTGCGGGACAGGAACCGTTCGCATTCCTGCACAGCGGGATCGCGATCAGCGCCGATGATCTTGACCGAACCGTTGCTGAGTTCGAATTGTTTGCGGCGGCGTGCAGCAAACACGGTAATGATATGATCGGACAGTTCAGGGATCCGGTTCATCAGATCGAGCACACCTTCGCGCGGAGCTTCGATCACGCGGGTCTCCATGCTCGCGCGCATTTTGAGATAGTGCGTGCCGCGATTGAGGAAGCCGATTTCGCCCATGAACTGTGTCGGGCCGAGGCCCGATTCGAGCAGTCGCTCTCCGGTATAGCGGTTGACCACTTCCAGCTCGCCTTCAAGGACATAGACGAACGTGTCCATGACATCGCCAATATCAGCGACGATATGGCCAGCAGGATAGGTGACTTCGCGCCCGATCTCGCAGATCGCATCGACATGCGCCTGCGCCAGCGGGACGCGCCGCATTGTCTCAAGTTCCTGTCCAAACGCTTCCATAAATGCCTCCGGATTATCCTCGTGCGTCCGCAATATACCTGCTTACCGTCTTTTCGACCACATCGAGCGGAGCATTGCCGCCAAGGATGACAGCCGTGTTGAAGGCCTTGAAATCATAGGCTGAGCCAAGCTCTCGCTGCGCCCGTTCGCGTTGGCGAACGATCTCGGAATGCCCGATCTTGTACGAGCATGCTTGGCCGGGCCAGCTGCAATAGCGATCAACTTCGCTCGCGACCTCATCCGGCTTGGAGCCGTTGCGAGTCACGAAGAAGTCGCGCGCTCGCTCACGGGTCCAGCGCTTGGAATGAAGCCCGGTGTCGACCACCAGGCGGCAGGCGCGAAAAGCGAGGCTTTGGAGATATCCGAGCCGCCCGACCTTGAAATCGTCATACGCGCCAAGCTCGTCTGCCAGCTGTTCGGCATAAAGCGCCCAGCCTTCGGAAAATGCGCCAAAGGCGAGAACCGAACGGATCAGCGGCAAGCGGTTCGAGTATTCGCCTTCCCACACATGGCCCGGGATCGTTTCATGGAAAGTCAGATCGGGCAGATCGTATTTGCGATGCAGGTCGGTTGTTCTCAAATTGATCCACATCCGCCCAGGGATCGAGCCATCCTTGCTTCCCGCGCCGCCATAGGCACCCGGTGCGCCGGGCTCTTCGGCGAGCGGTAGTCGGCGCACTTCCATGTTCGGATTGACCAATTGCGTGAAGGCACGCGGCATCTGCGCTTTGATGTATTCGACCTGATCATTGATGAATGCGAAGATTTCTGCACGACCCGGATCGCCTGGCGCAAACTTGTAGCGCGGATCTTCGCTTAACGCCTGCATGCGTTCGCCGACAGTGCCTTTGGAATATCCGATTTCCTTAAGAATAGGATCCATCCGGCCTTGCAATTCAGCGAGCTCTTCAAGGCCCTGCTGGTGGATTTCATCGGGCGTGAGCGAGGTCGTGGTCGAAGCGCTGGTGACCCACGCATACCACTCATCGCCGCTTGGCTGGGCCCATAAGCCGGCTTCGGACTTGGCGGCAGCGCGCTGGGTTTTGAGCTCTGTGAGTTGGCGCTGAAGTGCAGGCGCGATATCGCGAGTGACGATTGTGTAGGCATATTCGCCCTTTTCTCCGAGTGCGTCTTCGCCGAACTGCTCGATGATCTTGGAGGTAAGCGCGCCGACCAGCACTCCGCCTTGGGCCGCGTCGGCAAGGCTCGTCTCCATCTGCCCAATCGCCTTGTCGAGCAGGAAATCAGGCGGCACCACGCCCAAACCGCGCGCCGCCTGCATTCGCTCCGTCTCACCGTCAAGCATAGCTGGGATTTGCGACAAGCGGTTAAGATAGAAGTAGATATCCTCTTCATTGCGAACCGGCTGGGTTGAACCCATGAAGCGCGGCATGTCGATGTAAGCGCCGACATTCTGGATCACCACGTAAGGCGCGTTGCGCCAGCTACCGACCGCGATATCGCCATAGGGCAGGTTCATCCCTTCGATGGCCTTGGCAAAGGCGCTCGTCACCACTTCAAAGCCGGTCTCCTGGTCCGGGGTCAGTCCTTCCTTGGGATAGGCCCGCGCCTCCTCCAGCAATTCGCTGAGCGTTGCCTTATAGTCCTCAAGTCCCGCTTCGCCCGGCTTTGCGAACTGACCGCGCCAGCTCGCATATTCGCCGGTATCAACCCCAAGTCCGGTTGCGCGACCGGGCTCATGCGCCAGCATCCGGTAGGCGATCTCGTCGAGCTTGGCATCCGGCCCCGCCAACGCGCCTCGCGTCTCAACGCTTGCCAGCCCAGCGCCTTGCGTGCCCGGCGCGGTACAGCCAGGCAAAAGCGCAGCCCCCGCCACTACACTTGAAGCGCCGCCAAGCCCCTTAAGCGCCCGGCGGCGCGTGATCCTCGTTGCATCCTCTCTCATGGCGCTTGGGTCTATCGCGCCACAAAAGACAGTCAATCAGTCCTTCAGATCAGCCGGTACGATCCCGCCTGCCTCGGCGAGCTTTGTCATCACCGCTTTATGCAGCGCGATATTGTCTTCCGCTGAGCCTGAATAGCCATCGATCCCGACTTCGCCGGCGAGTTCCTTGCGATTGTCATAGCTTGAATCAAGGTTAAGCAGCTTCATCAGATCGACGATCGATGTGCGCCAGTTGAGGCTGTCGGCACCGGGAATTGCGCTGACCCGCGCGACCACATCGACTTCGCTGATCGCGGCGCGCTGTTGCGGCGCTGCGGGAGCGGCTTCGGGCGTCGGAGCGGGCGCCGCTTCGGGTTGAGCCTCTTCTTCTTCTGCGCCCCAGATGGCATTTTTGATCGAACTGAAAATTCCCATTATGTCCTCCTTCATCGAGACCCTTTGCCAAAGCTACGGGATAGGGCCGCGATGTTCCAGCGTGATGACGCGGCGCTCGCGCGCTGAGCAGAAAGGAAGTCAAACACTCATGGCCGATCTGGTGTTGTCGATTGTGATGCTTGCAGCCGTGCTGCTGACCGCTGGCGCGGTGGTGATGTGGCGCCGCACAGGTGAAACCAAACAGCCCGCCTTGATGATCATCCTGGCGCTGGTCGCGATCATCAATGTGCTGATCTGGACCTTGCCGAGCCCGGCTGGTGAGACCCCGCTGGAGCAAGCGCAGCAGCTTGAGCAAGAAAACTGAGCGCGCCTGCATTTCATCGCACGTCATGCACGCTTAGAACACATGGAACACAGTCTTAGGGTAAAAATCCAATCGATCACAGGACGCTTTATTGATCGATTTTCTCGATCAGTCGGGCGGATTTAAGGGGCAGGAAAAGCGAAGGCATCCCTCACATCTACCGCCGGAACGCGTCAGTAGGAAAGCCTTCGCTTAGCTGCGCGTGAGCGGCGGTCTGGTCAGCGCCAGGATCCGCCGCGCAGCGCCTCTTAATCAGGCAATTGCCAATTGACCGTGCTTGAAAAGGTCCCCGCGACCGACTGACCAGCGCTGTCTTTAGCCGGATTGAACCGTGCGCGATCCGTCAGCAAGCTGCACGTCGCTCGGTCAAGCACGCTGTGGCCGCTTGAACGGGTGATCGTGCACTCGCTCACTCGCCCACGCTCGCTTATCTCAAGCGAGAAGCCCGTGCTGCCTGACAGGCCTTCACGCACCCAGCGCGGGCGATAGTCGCGCTCAGTAATCCAGCCGCCTGGATTGCCGCGCGGACTTGCGGCAATCGGATCGGGCAGCGGTGCGGGCGGCGCGACTTCGATGCCAAGATCAATCGGCCCTGTGCCAAGGTCAATCCCGTCAAGGCCCGGTAAGCCATCAAGCGGGGTATCCCCGCCCAGATTGATCGGACTGTCAGGCGCGATGATCGCCGTGTTCGACGTGGTCTCTACCGGTGGTGCGGTTTCTTTGGTCTGCGATTTCTGCGGTGTCGGATCAGGCGGAGGAGGAGGAGGCAGCACCTGAGACCGTACGGTCACATCGAACGAGGTTAAGTCTTCGTCTTTCTCTTCAAGCGCAACCGTCACGGTAAGGCCAACGGCCATCAGCGCGCCGAATGCAGCAGGGACACCGAGCGCGCCGAGCAGGGCGGCAGGGCGCGTCTGTTTTGCGGTGGTGGCATAATTCATGGTGGGGGCTCCTCGTTCATTTCGTCACGCGAGCAGGCCTTGTCTGAGCGTTAAGCAGGGGTGGTCAGACGGACGCTCGGCCTACGAGGTACCGCATCGATCAGTTGTTTCAAAATTGTTTCGAGTTGCAGCTTAGGACCCGTCGCGCAATGCAACCGGTGTGCGTTTTGAAACTTTATTGTTCTGGCTCACACGCTGATCCATCCAAAACGAGAGCAAAAGCGGGAGCATAATCGGACCCTTTAGCCCGTTTGGCTGGGCCCTTGTGGCTGTTACCAAGATCCCAGCAAGCAAACCGAAGACCAGACCCAGCGGGGAGGATCTCTCAATGATGGCTTCATCACCAAACACCGAGACCATGATAGCCCGCTGGGCGGACTACGCCGCCGAGATGGCCAGCGCGCGTTACAATGGCGATGAAACGGGCGAACTTGTCGTGCTTGGCTCGGGCATTTCGATCATCGATTTGACCCGCGACGCTGAAAAAGAGCTGTGTTCAGCCGATGCGGTGTTTCATTGTGTCTATGACAAAGTGACACAGGCTTGGATCGGTGAGCTGCGGCCCGACGCCTATGACTTGTGTATCCTCTATGACGAAGATGTCGAGCGGCATCTGACTTATGTCCGTATGGCAGAAGCGATCCTGCATCGCGTGCGCTGCGGTCAGAAAGTGGTGGCGTTCTTTTACGGGCATCCGGGCATTTTCGCGATGCCGGCTCATCGCGCGGTGCATATCGCCAGGCACGAAGGACACCGCGCGCGCATGCGAGCAGGCGTCTCAGCGCTTGACCATCTGGTTGCGGATATCGGGTTTGACCCGGCGCTGCCGGGTATGGCCAGTTTTGAGGCGACCGACCTGCTGCTGCGCGGTCGGCAAATCGACCCGACTTTGCATATCGTCTTGTGGCAAGTCGGAGTGGTCGGCGAATTCCAGTTTAAGCCGGGCGGGTTCGAGAATACCGGCTATAGCGAACTCGCGGCGCGCTTGATCGAAGTGTATGGCGAAGACTGGGAAGTCACGCACTACATCGCGCCGCAATATGTCGGGATCGATCCCCTGATCGAACGGATCAGGATTGGCGCGTTGCTCGAACCTGAGCAGCGCAAGAACATTTCTTCGCTGTCGACTTTCTATATCGAGCCGAAAGACGGCGTTTTGACGGACATCGAAATGTCGAGCCGCTTCGGACGTGAACGCAACGGCGCGTCCGACCGGCCGCGCCAGCCGCTGCGGACTTATGATTACGTCAGATACGGTCCGCGCGAAGCCAAGGCGCTGAGGTTCTTCGGGAATTTCACCGCACCTGACCATTATCGGCTTGCCCCGCAAACCCCCGAATATCGCTTCATGCTTGGGCTGAGTGACGATCTCGAGCTTGAGCGCCGCTATCGCGAAGACCCTGCGGCGACTGTCATCGAAAGCGATCTTACTGTGCGTGATCAGCGCACAGCGCAACTCCTTGCAATCCCCCATCCGCGGGCAATCGATGCTGCGCTGGGTGACCTTGAGATTTCAGAACAGGTGAAAAGTCGCTGAGATTATTACCCGAAGGCGGGCGTCTGGCGCGCGTCTTCCATCACGAAAGAGGAGGGTAACGTGCGTGAACTTACCAAGAAGGAACTCGAGCTGATCGGTGGGGGCTGCGAGACCTGCGGGATCGTCGTTACCGGCGGTGATGATGGCGATTGGGGTGACTGGGGCGATTGGGGCGACTGGGGTGATGACTATGGCGATGACACTGTCGGTGATGGCGGTGGTGGTGGCGGCGATAGCCCTCCTCCTCCGCCGCCTGACAATGAGCATGACTGCGAAAATAGCGCGGTCGCTTCGATTGCAAGTGATATCGCATCGGCTGATGCAGCTGATGGGCGTTCCGGCACAGACCAGCCCGAATATGGCGCGACGATCGCTGCATCGGGAGGCGATTATTTCTCGTCTGACGTCGACATGGGTCAATCTTACAACGAAGCAAATCCACCCACCGCGTCGTTGTCGCCGCCTGATGGTTACGGCTGGGGTTCTGTTGTGGCGACAATTCACACGCATCCGCCATCCGGCCATGCACCAACCGACATACGAAACCAGGCGCCCTCAGACGGAGATTGGAAAGCGCATGACCAGATGGTTGCTGCAGGCGCCAATGGTGATACGCTTACTATCTATATCATCGATTCCACCGGCACTATGCGAGCCTTCGACTACATGACACCGGCTGAACGTGGTGCGACATCGGGCAATCCGAGCGGCACGCAAAATGTTGGATCGGCCGGTACGGTTGTTGATCCCAATGCTGGTGCTGACTGCGGTGCTGGTGCCTCCGGTGGTGGAACAACCGGTGGTGGTGTCGGCGGCGGCGGCGGCGGCGGTGGCGGTGGCGGCGGCGGTGGCGGTGTTAACGTCAATCTCTATTGATCGCGTCTGATGAACGGTGTTTCCAAATGCCAAGTAATTTTGACACCGTTAGACTTGTTAAGCCCCGTATCAAGCCACGTACTCGCATAATCAGCTTATTTTGTTGATTGGTCAGTCAACTTAATTGCTGGAGAGACATTTATGTTTTTACTTTTTTCCTTGGGAGCTGCTCTAATGTTTGATTCTGAAAGAACCGCTGCAAGCCAGCCCGACAACACGATTGTGATTGAAGAGACAGGTGTTGCCGATTCCTACGAAGCCACAAAGACAATCTCGTGCGCTGATGTGCGATGGTATGTGGCTTGGAAATCGCAAGGCTCCAATCAGCCTATTGCTGGATCAGTCAGCATTTCGATGGCCGGCGAAAAGCGAAGATCGTTGGATGATGCTCAGACCGAAGTGTTTGGAAAGTTCTCATCGGTTCAAGATGTCTCGGCTACGTGTAATCCTGCCAAAGGTGACCAGCCTACCAGAACGACCTTGCTGGTACTCGGTCAAGCGCTTGAGAACGGTCAAAGAGCTTTAGCGCAGGTCAATGTCGAGCAAGACTTTGCGGTCAATTGGAGCTTTGACCTGGTGGACGAATCCTAGGTTCAGCGTCCCTTGATCACTCCTGTAAAGGGCGGTTCGCTTACGCAGAGCGCACAGCGCAACTCCTAGCGATCCGGCTTTAAGGGCGATTGATGCAGCGCTGAACGAGACCAAGCTTTGGAAACGAAGCTGGCCGAATGAAACTTCCCGTCAGCAAGCCGGGCGGGAATGTTCCCGCGCGCGGACGGCGCAAGAGGAGGAAGGCATGCGTGAACTTACCAAGAAAGAACTCGAGCTGATCGGCGGCGGTTGGGAGACCGGAGGGATCGTGGTCACTGGCGGTGATGACGGCGATTGGGGAGACTGGGGCGATTGGGGTGACTGGGGTGATGATTATGGCGATGATACTGTCGATGGCGGCGGTGGTGGCGGCGGTGATAGTCCTCCGCCGCCGCCTGATCCATGCGACAATCAGACCGAAGCCGAGCAGGAGAAAGACGAAGCGATCGACATTGCTAACGACATAAATGCTCAAAACCCGGTCGATCCTGTCACCGGTGCAGCGCTTGAGCAAGGCGCGCTGATCTATCGTGATCCGGTCACCGGAGCGATTGAACGCACCCCGGTAGCAAGCGGCACGCCGGGCAACGTCTCAGTGACAGCTCCGGCAGGGGTGGGTGCAGACGATATTGTCGGCTTTGTTCACACTCATCCGACTGCACCGAGCACTGGTAACCCGACGCTCGATGCGCAATTGGCAGCGGCAGATCGGTATCCAAGCCCTGGCGACTGGGACCAGATGGATGCGCTGGTTGCAGGCGGCGCTGATCCGAATGCGCTCACCTTCTACATCATCGATGCCGCAGGCCAGATGCGTGAGTATGACTATACCGACAAAGCGATCTATGATGTTCCAGCGACAGACCTCATGGGCCAGACCGGAACGCCGCCGCCATTGCCGCCTGCAATGGATCTGACCGCGGCGACGTGCCCGGCATGATGGGACAGGTGCTCGCAGCGCTTGCTTTGACCGGTGTGCTCAGCGCACCGGTTGGAGCGAGTGTGCCTCAGATAGCTGACAGCGAACCTGTCACTGTGACTTCAGGCCCGCGTTGGGAAGTTGCGTATCTTACGCAATATACAAGGCAAGTGCAGTGCCAACGCAGCGGGACGAACGGCACGCTGAGCTTCGTGCTCGATAACGAGAAAACCACAGCGGTCTTTTATGCGGTCTCCGCGATCAGCATTGCCGGCGCATCGGTGTCTGAAGCGATCCTCGCCGACGTCAATCAAGGCATCGCGCAGTTTGCGCAGATGCCAGACGTCTCGCTCCAGTGCGCAGGCGATGATCTGAGGATCGCGCTGGTGGGTGAAGGGCGAGCAGACGGGCGCGAGATCATCGTGCCGTTAGACGCCGCACAGTGATGGTGTGACGAGCGCTACAGCCCTTAAGCGCTGGAGCCTTCAAGTTTTACTCATCTTTGATGGGGCAAGCTGCGATCGGGCTTTCAGGCTCATTTGAGATCGAAGAGCTTTCTGTCGATCAGGCGCAAGGAGAGGGCCGGCCACGCGTTTGTATGTCGATGTAAAGCTAGAGGGTGGAGCTGACATCTACACAATCGATTAGGACTTGCGCTCGCTCAGCCGATAGCGCTCAGGCTTGAGTGACGGCTACGCCGCTTGGCCATGTAGTCGGAGCCTTTGCCAAGGTCGCTTATCGCGCCTTCCAAAAGCAAAACCCGATCCGCGTTTGCAATCGTATCGGGCCGGTGCGCAACCACTAGCCGCGTGATTGAAAGCGCGCGCAAATGCTCATTGATCCGGTCTTCGCGTTCGACATCGAGATGTGCGGTCGCTTCATCAAGGATCAAAAAGCGTGGCCGCTTGTAAAGCGCGCGTGCAAGCAGAATGCGCTGAACTTGGCCTCCAGAAAGCGACGTGCCAAGATCGCCCACATAAGTGTGTTCAGACATTGGCATGCGTCGAACTTCATCAGCGATGACGGCCTGCTCCATGCAATGCCAGGCGAATTCGACATCGGTGTCGTCATCAAAGAATGTCACATTCTCAAGCACCGAGCCGGGCAACAGGCTGTCATTTTGCAAGACCACGCCAAACCCCTCCCGGATCGCCCTCGGACCCCAGATCGATAGCGGCAGGCCGTCCACCAGGACATCGCCGAAGGAGAGCGGATAGAGGCCGCAAACGGTCTTCAAAAGGGTCGATTTCCCGCATCCCGAACGCCCGATCACGGCAATCGATTGGCCTGCCTCGATCGTAAAAGACGCGTTCTGAAACACGAACGGCTCATTGGCACTGTATCGGAAAGACGCAGCGTTCAGTTCAAGCTTGCCGCGCATTTCAGGAAGGCTGGTCGGCTCGGTTTCAATCCCCGCCTCTGGCTCGGTCAGCACGATGTCAGCGATCCGGGCGTTGTAGATCTCGAGCAGCCGCCAACTGATGAAAGTTTCGACCAGTCCGGCGGCACGGGTTGAAAATTGCTGCCGATAGGAAACGAACGCGTAAAGCGCGCCAACCGAAAAGGCTCCGGCAACAACCTGTTTTGAGCCGATATAGACGACTGCGATCAGCGTGATCACTTCGCATAATTGCTGAAAGGTTCCGACCAGCCCATTGGCAAGCCCGGCATTCTGCTGGGCTTTGACGAGCAGCGCCTGCTTGTTCGACCACACGCCTTCGCGCTGGACTTCGCCGGACATGACTTTGATCGTCTGAATGGATCTCAAGGATTCGATCCGGCGGCCTTGCTCTGCAATCGATGCGCGAAACTGCTCGGCTTCAAATCGCATTGTCAGCGGCAGCGTGCCAAACCGCACGATCAGGAACGCGCCAAAGCCAGCGAGCGCAACCAGCGCAAGCGATGTCGAATAGACAAACATCAGCGCAATCATGCTGATCGACAGCACCCCATCGAGCACCGAGGCGATCAGACCATTTGCGATAAGGCCCTTGATCGGCTCAATCGCCTGAAAGCGCGCCATCGTATCTGCTAGCTTGCGCTTTTCGAACCATCCGAGCGGCAATCGTATGAGGTGGTGGAACAGGCGCCTGCTCATATCCCAGCTCAGTATAGCGGAGAGGCGCTGGAGCACGACCGCTCGCATCGCTTGGGCGCTCGCGTTGAACATGGCAAACAGGACGAACCCGATAGTCAGCGCGCCGAGCAGATCGCTATCGCCTCGCAAAGCGCCGCTATCGACCGCCACTTGGATGTAGAGCGGCGATGCAACCAGATAGATCTGGAGGATCAACGACAGGAGGAGCACTTGAGCAAGGCCAGCTTTTACGTCGCCTGACCACGAGATCAGGGACAGCGGATTGAACGAGGGGCGCTCTATCTTCTTGCGAAAATCAGGTGTTGCAGCGAGTTCCAGTGCGACCCCGGTGAAGCGCAGATTGATTTCTTCGCGCCGGATCGTTTTGAAACCCTGAGCCGGATCAAACACTCTGATCGAATTGCGGTTCACCTTGTCCAGCATGACGAAGTGCTGAAAGCCCCAATGCAGGATTGCCGGCAATTGCAGCCCGCTCAATTCGTCCGGTTCGCATCGCACCGCGCGCGACGTCATTCCTATTCCATGCGCGATCTCGCTTAACTCGCGCATGTTCATGCCGCGGATGCTGCCCGGGAAGTGTTGCCGCAACCATGCAAGCTCAATATCGGCGCCGGCTTTTTGAGCTGATGCAGCAAGGCACGCCAGCCCGCATTCGGCGGCTTCCGTCTGCAAGTTGCGCGTGGCCGACCGGTTCATGCAGAACGCTGCCGAAATGCCCTAAGCGGGTCTAGCAACCAGTCGAACAGCGATTGTCGCTCCAGTATCAGATCGGCCTGCAGCCGGCTTCCCGGGACCAACACCCATTTCTTGCCATAGGCTTGGATTGACTGCGCCGCGAGCCTGACCCGTACGCGGTAAAGCGCTTCGCTTGGACCAGCGTTATCGACCGGAACTTCGCTGGCGGCGACAGGGGTGGACGAGATGGCCATCACTTTGCCTTCGCCAGTCCCGAAGCGCTCAAACGGGAACGGGTCGAACATGAGCCGCACATCGTCGCCGGGCTTAACGAACCCGATTGCGCGCGATGGCACCCACAGGATCGCTTCCAAGCGGCCATTTTCGGGCAGGATCGTCGCTAAAGTCATCGACGGATCGACGGTCTTCCCGATAGTCGATCGCATCGTCACGACCCTTCCGTTGTACGGTGCGAGGAGTTCAAAGCCGCTATCGGCATCGGCTTTGGCCTTTTGTTCAGCCAGCGCTGCGCGTTCTGACCGCATCCGGGCCGCTGATTGCATGTTGTCGGCCGCTACCTGAGCGAGCGCTGCCTCCATCGCCAGGATGTCCGAGCGGGTTTGCGCGATCTGCCGCTGTGTCTCTGCAACCGATTGGCTGAGCGCGAGCACCTGCGCTTCCTGTTCGCGCACGCGCATGCTGGGGGCAAAGCCGCGCTCTTCAAGCTTGCGTATGCCGTCCAGGTTTTCCTGTTCGAGTTCGGTGCGCTTTTGCGCAAGGACAAGCGCGGCGTTGAGATGTTCGATCTGAGCTCGTGAGCCGCTGATCCGGCTTTTTATCTCGACATGGCGCGCTTGGTTCGATGCCTCTCCTGCGGCCAGCGCGGCTTCCAGCTCGATCGCCTGAAGCTTGTTGGCAGCCAGCGTGCGTTCGCTGAGAGAGCCGCCCTGCTGATCCAGCGCCTGATCCACCGAGATCCGCATAAGCGGCTGTCCTTCGGTGACGTTCTGCCCTTCTTGCACGTACACTTCGGCGATCCGCCCGGCTCTTGTCGCAAGAATATCGGCGCTTCCGCTGGCAGGCTGCAACTGGCCTGAAACCGTCTCCGCGCGAGCAAAGTTTGAAGCGATCAGGAATACGCCCACGACAACCAGCACCGTCATCATAAACGATACGATCACCCAGCTTCCCAGCCCGAACAGCGGGACGGGTTTTCCGTACTTGGTCCGCAAACCCTCAAGCGCTTCGGGGCGAAAGATCGAAGCGTGGGACGGGTTGGCTGTCTTTGCGCTATCACTCACCTAAACACTCACTGCAAACTGGTGTGCCGGAACACCGGAGGAAGTCGGCTTCATAAGCCGGGTTGGCCTTGCAGCTTCGGCCAAGGCATCAGCCGCGTGAAGTGGCAATCACACCCGAACAGCGAGTCAAATTAGCCATAAGACTCTCAAATCGGAGCGAATCTTGTTTGCGTTATCGCGGCCTGATGGGGATCGTATGCTCGGCGCGGTGAACCAGCCGCGCCGGGGTCAGCAGATCATCGAGCTTCGATGTCCTGCGTTTCGTGTGATGGGAGGTGGCGGGGCCGCAACAAAAGGCATGGGCCAATTCTTGAGGAACGGCGAGCCGCGTTCGGATTGATGTCGCTTCAGATTATGGAGGGTTGAAGGGCAAGCAATCAAACCACCGGACTCTGAAAACGCTTCGCCGAGAGTAACTTCCAGAATTCCGAAAAGAAGGAGCATACCTTTGATTCGTGGTGAGCATTGTAAGTGTAGAAACTGAAAGTGAGAACATTCTACGCATGTTTGGAAAGACAGGGGGAAACTTGTTCTATAGTGGAGTGGGTCGTTATGTTAGGGATCGTAAGTAGAGGAATTCATGAAACACTAGCTGGACTGATCAGCCATGTCTGAGGTCCAATCAAACGCTGAGAATTATTTAAATCTCAAGGATCAAGTACAGCAGCTATCGCTGTATGTTGAGAAGCTAGCAGACCGAATGCCTGGTGTCGATCAGGCGGGGGCCATCGAGAGCACAGCACAAACCTGTTCGCTTGAGAGCCAGGCGGTCAATGCCGCTAGGCAGGGCATAAAGCTGAGACGTCAGCGCGCCAAACTCTTCGGCGTAGGGCTCTTCGCCGAACCGGGTTGGGACATTTTGCTGGAACTCTACGTTGCGCGAGCGGACGATTACGAAGTCACCGTAGGCAATGCCTGTATCGCAGCGTCGGTGCCGATGTCATCAGCGCTCAGATGGTGCCAGATGCTGGAGGATCGCGGCATTGTGCATCGGTATCACGACACCGCAGATCGCCGGCGCCGTTTTCTGAAGCTGTCGGATTGCGCCTATGAAAAGATGAACCGGCTCATGGTCCGCTTTGTCGATCAATGACGGTGCCGTCCATATAAGCTCCCATTTCCGGTCTGGTATCAGGCACGAACCCGCTTTGTGTTTTCGATTTCGCCGATAAAATTCGGGTCGGACAAACAAAGCGGGCGAGGAGGCCGGAAAGTTGAGCGCACAAAATATCCTCATCGAAGAGAGTCAGTCTCTGAAGCGAGCATCTGAGGACGCTGAGAGTTTGGCGTTTGACTATCTTCGCTCATTCCCCGCGATCAACGCGCGGCACAGCGGTGCGACGCTGTTTGAGCATCTCAAAGGCGTTTACGATAAGCTGGTCGCTTGGCAGTGCGAGCAACCAATTGCCTTTGCCGGGCTGTTTCACTCAGTCTATGGGACCACCAGCTTTCGCCGACAGACCCTGCCGCTGTCGGCGCGCCCCAAGATCGCTGAAATCATCGGCTCTGAAGCCGAAGAGCTCGCGTTTGAATTCTGCTCGCTTGATACGCGGCAATTCACGACGCAGCTGCGCGCCAAAGTACGCCGCGACGGCGCGAAAGGTCGCGAAATCCTCTCGCCCAAAGAGGACGCTCTGCTCCACGTTTTTACCGCGAACTGGCTTGAGCAGTTTCCCAGAATGCGCGCGCGGCAGAAGAGCCGCAACGTGTCCTTTTTCAAGGAGATGCGACCGCTTCTGTGCGCTTCGGCAGTCAGCGAGATCGACCAGATTTTCGATCGACCCGCGCAACCGATATCGATTTGCGACGGCCCGCTCACCAGCGATGAAAGCGGCGCTGCGCAGCGTTTCATGATGCTTGATGACTTCGTTCCGAGCCTCCTTCAGCTCAAGCTGTCTGCATTGATGGAAATGAACATCTGGCGCTACGGCTGGAAGGCGGCCGACACACAAAGCCAGCACTTCTTTTGGCACTCGCATTTCGCAGGCGATAATGATGATGGCGGCGAAGTCGATTGCGAGACCGAACTGCATGACCGCCCGTTAGTCGCACCGGTGCTTGAGCTGTGGCAATTGATCAAGCAGTCGATCGGGGCCGGCCACGTCCCTGTGCGGGTCTACGCCAATGGTCATACCTTTGGTGATGATGGTCATGTGCACACCGATGCAACGACGCCCGGCCATTACACCTCGCTGTATTACGCGCACCCTCAATGGGACCACAATTGGGGCGGGGAGACGCTGTTCTTCAATTCAGACAGGGATACGATCCTTCATTCCTCGTTTCCAAAGCCGGGACGCTTGGTTCACTTCAGCGGAACGATCCCTCATACGGCGCGCTCGCCGGCGCGCGATTGCCCGGCACTGCGATCCGTGATCGTCATCAAGTCGTTCAAGGCGCCGGATCACACGCACGCCAACCCATGAAGAAATGGATCCAGCGAGACCTGCTGATCCTGCCGGAATGGAACGAGTTATGCGAAGCCTCGCGGCAAGCCTTGCGCGAGACCGACGAGGTATTCCGGCGCATTCACGAGGTCTCGCTTAACCGGATCGATGCGGGTTTGGATCAGGCGTTAGACCCGCCATTGCGGTTCGAGCGTGGGATACATCACGCGCTGTCTTGCAAGTTCCCACCGGTCAAGCAGGCGATCGAATTGACCTATGCGCGGCGTGAGTTTGCGGCTCTGCGGGCAACATATCGCGCCTTTGAAGACAGTCTTTCGGGCGGCCTTGGGCTGGCTGCAAGCAAGGCGGCAGGCGCTGATGGCTATCGTGTGTCAGGTGTCGCAACGAGCGCAGACCCGAAAGGGCGCTTTGTCGTCTTTCCCGAAGCTGAGCTGATCGCTGCGCAACTTCAAGCGCTTGATCAATTGCTGCGCGCTTCAAAGGACAGCCCGCACGCATATCGAGCCATGATCGGTCTGGTCGCGATCACCAATTGCCATCCGTTCAGCGATGGAAACGGGCGTGTCGGGCGGATCTTTTACAATGTCGAACTGGCACAAGGTGCAGGCCGTCCGGTCGCCTATATCCCCTTGCGCGAGTTCGCGCAGTTTTCCCGCGGAGGCTACCTTATTCGGGTCCGGCAAGCCGAAGTGCGACAGGAATGGGCTCCGCTGGCTCAGTTTCTCTTGTCGATCTCCCGCGTCTGGCTGATGTGCTTGAGACGTGATCAGCCGGTTGTTGACGAGATGAGAGCAGGCGCGACCCTAGAGCGCTAGGCGCAGCCAACTAGTTGCAGCCAACTAGGCGGAGCCAAGACGCTTTGCGCCTATTTGCTGCAGGTGTAGTAATCGTCGAGGCATTCGTGATCGATGTCATTGATTGCATCGACCGCTTCGCTCGGGAGGGATCCGCGATCGAGCGGACGATAGCGGCCTGTGTTGCGCTTTTCGAGCTCTAGATCGATCCCGAGATCGCTCATCAATTCAAGCCGCGCTGCGGCGATGTCTTCGAACCGGAAGACTTTCGTCACTCCAGCATACCATTCGGACTGAGGAATTCCGAAGTGGTTCGATTTCGGTCCAGCGTTAAGGTTGAAATAGAGCCATTCGACAAAATTGTAGTTCCGCGCGATCCGATGGCTTTCGTTCTGCTGAAGCAATACACCGTATCGCACTGATCTTTGATAGTTATAAAGAGAATAGTACCGGGCGATCGGTTCGCGCACGAAGCAAAATGAGTAAAACGTGTCCCAAGCGCTCTGTAAAAACGCATCGCGTACTGTTCGCGATGTTAAATGTGACAGGCTTAGTGGCCGATCCTCGCACATACCCAAAGCCTTTGCTACGGACATTCCAGCGGTTTTAGGATTGTGAATAAACAGTATTTTTCTCGGCGTATCGATAAACATGGGTTTCCTGAACCTGACGATCGCGATGGCGTGTCCGGCGAACTTTATCTCTCCTGCCCGCGAGGGGAAGAGATACGAATGTCCGATCTGCGTTTCACTCTGGAGTGAAATCGCGTCGAACCGCTCAGCTGGCTGACGATAAGGCTGCGCGCGCGCCTACGCCGTTGCTGCGCGCACAGACCTACAATGCGGTAGCCCGCTCGTTCTTCAGCCTATTTGATCGGACAGTCAGGCGAGAGGCGGAAATCGAGATAGTTGTCGACCGAGGCCATCATGTCTTCGATCTCGTTTTCGAAGAAATGATTGGCGCGCGGGATCTCATCGTGATGGATCGTGATGTGCTTTTGCGTGCGCAGTTTATCGACCAGCTTTTGGACCGCGCTTGGCTGAACCACAGTGTCGGCGGCGCCTTGCACAAAAATGCCTGAAGCAGGGCACGGCGCGAGGAAGGAAAAGTCGTACATGTTGGCAGGCGGGGCAACCGAGATGAAGCCGCGCACTTCCGGGCGGCGCATTAGCAATTGCATGCCAATGAGCGCACCGAAGGAATAGCCCGCGACCCAGGTGGTCTGCGCTTCGGGATGGATCGATTGCACCCAGTCGAGCGCGCTTGCTGCATCGGACAATTCGCCAACACCCGAATCGAAGCTGCCCTGGCTGCGTCCCACCCCGCGGAAATTGAAGCGCAGGGTGGCGAACCCGCGATCGACGAACGTCTTGTAAAGCCGCTGCACGATCCGGTCATTCATCGTCCCCCCGCCTTCAGGATGCGGGTGGAGGATCATCGCAACAGGCGCGCGCGGACGCGGAGGAGGGGAGAAACGGCCTTCGAGACGGCCTTCGGGGCCGGGAAAGATCACTGACGGCATGAAACAACCTTATTTGGTCAGACGGGGCTGAAATGGATGGCGCGACGCACCGGCTGGCACGCGCGTGCTTGAGGTCTATATACCAGCGCATGGCGATTGCGCAATTTTTTAAGAACCGTTCTCATTAAGGCCGGAATGACCCGCATTTACCTCGATCATGCCGCGACTTCGCCGCTGCGCCCTGAAGCGCGCGCGGCGATGGAGGAGGGCTTTGCGCTGTGGGCGAACCCCTCGAGCCCGCATGCCGAAGGGCGCAAGGCGAAGCAGGCGCTTGAAGATGCGCGCGAGCGGATCAAGCGGGCGCTGGGTTGGGATGGCGAGGTGATTTATACGAGCGGTGCAAGCGAAGCGCTTTGGATTGCGCTTAACCGTTCGAAAGCGAAGCGGCGGATCGTCAGCGCGGTGGAGCATGATGCGGTGTTCAGGGCTGCACCGGATGCGGAGGTGGTGCCTTTGGATGAACTTAACCTCACGGTAGACGAAGAGGCTTTCGGGATCGCTCTTGAGGCTGGCGATCCGGCAGTGGTTGCGCTGCAAGCGATTAATTCCGAGACCGGTTTGTGTTTCTATCAAGGGCATGGGTTTACGGACATCGCGGCCGTCAGCACCTTGGTCCGAGGCAAGGGTGGATTAGTGCTTTGCGACGCGTCGCA
Organism: Pseudomonadota bacterium; assembly: GCA_039027955.1. Taxonomy (GTDB): domain Bacteria; phylum Pseudomonadota; class Alphaproteobacteria; order Sphingomonadales; family Sphingomonadaceae; genus Erythrobacter. The sequence continues at coordinate 16,826 of JBCCJD010000012.1, read as the reverse complement.
AGCGGCAGGGCGAGTTGTATTGCCTGATGCCGACATAATTGTGATCTCCGCTCACAAATTTGGCGGTCCGATTGGGATTGGCGCCTTGCTGGTGCGCGATTTTGCTATGCTTGAACCCATAGGGGGGCATGAGCGTGGCTACCGTCAGGGCACCGAAAACATGCCTGCCGCCTTGGGCATGGCTGCAGCGCTCGAATGTTGGAAGCCTGGTGCCAATCCGCCGACCAAAAGCCACGAATTCGAAAAGGCGCGCATCGAATATGCGAGTTACTTCGAAACCGGGTATGAGTGCGGCTACATTGTTCCTTTCGTTCACCCAACCCTATCCGCCCAAGCGCTCCTGATTCGCCTTGATACGATGGGTTTTGCCGTCTCAGCGGGCAGCGCGTGTTCCTCGGGCACGCTCAAGAAAAGCCGGGTGCTCGATGCGTTTGGCGTGCCCGACGATGTCGCCGCGCGCACGATCCGGGTGAGTCTTGGCTGGTCGACTACGGCAGAGGAGCTGGACGCGTTTGCTGAGGCGTGGAAGTCGCTTGTATGATTATGCGGAGCCAGGCCACCCGCTCCGGTTCGAAGGTAAGAGCGCTATGATCTACCTCGACTATCAGGCCACCACGCCGCTGGCTCTGGAAGCGCGCGAAGCGATGATCCGCCATCTGGACGGGCCTGATGGCACAACTTTTGGCAATCCGCATTCGCCGCATCGGCTCGGGCGACAGGCAGCCGCCGCAATTGAAGCCGCGCGCGAGAAAATCGCCGCTTTGTTTCCCGCTGGCGGGCGCGTGATCTTCACCAGCGGCGCCACCGAAGCGCTTAATCTTGCGATCCGGGGGTCGCGCGGCGCAGGCCCAGTTGCATTCTCCGCGATCGAGCATTCCGCGGTCGGCGACACTGCGAAAGCCGCTGGTTCGCATCACGAGCTTAGCGTCACGCGCGAAGGGCTTTGCGACCCCGCGCAGGCGCTCGGGCAAGACACTCGCATGATCGCGGTCATGGCCGCCAATAACGAGATCGGGACGATCCAGCCGCTCAGTCAATGGGCCAGCCGCGCGCGCGAGACGAACGCGCTCCTGCTGGTCGATGCCGTGCAGGCCTATGGCAAGTTCGCGGTGCCTCAAGCCGATCTCATCGCGATCTCGGCGCACAAGTTTCACGGGCCTAAGGGTGTGGGGGCGTTGTGGGTGCGCGATGGCGTCGACCTTGCCGAACAGCAAACGGGCGGCGGGCAGGAAGCAAAGCTGCGCTCAGGCACGCTCTCGCCTGCGCTGATTGCAGGCATGGGCGCGGCCGCTGAGCTGGCGCGCGAGCGCATGGAAGAAGATGCTGCGCATACGCAAAAGCTGTGGGCACAGGCGCGCGATCTGTTCTCCGCGTGGGAATTGAACGGCAGCGCTGAAGCGCGCTGGCTCGGCAATCTTAACCTGCGCAAAGACGGCGTTGATGTCGCGCGCCTTATGTCTGAATGCCGCACCATCATGTTCTCCGCCGGCAGCGCTTGCGCCAGCGGTTCAGGCCGGCCCAGCCATGTCCTCAAAGCGATCGGGCTGAGCGATCCGCAAGCCAAATCCTCGATCAGGCTCGGGTTCGGTCGCTACACCACCAGCGACGAGATCGAGCAGGCAGCCGCCGCCATCAACGCAGCGGTTAAGGACCAGCTCGTATGGGGCTGAAAGTCACCTTCACCGATCCGGCGGGCAAAGTGATCGAAGCAGAGGCTGAGCCGGGCGATACGCTGCTTGGGGTCGGGCAAAGCGCGGGTCTCCCGCTTGAAGGGACGTGCGAAGGGCAGATGGCCTGCGCAACCTGCCATGTGATCATCGCACGCGAATGGTCAGGGCAGCTCCCTCAAGCGAGCGAGGAAGAGGAAGACATGCTCGATTTTGCGCCCGGCGCGCGCCCGACCAGCCGCTTGTCGTGCCAGATCGAACTGACTGACGCACTGGACGGGCTCGCTGTGAGCGTGCCGCGCGCGACCTAACCTTCCGATGCGGTTTGAGCCGCACCATCGCTTGTGAGGCCGCTCGTACGCGGGTTCACCAGCCGCCACAGCCGCACCGCCAGCCACACCAGCAGCCCGAGCGGGATCAGCACCGTGAACGCCATCATCAAGAATGCGATAAGGTTGCCCAGGATCGCCCCGAGCGAACCCCATGCCGTACGGATTGGCTCAGCAAAGCCGCCTGCAATCGGACCGCGTGAGGTGTAGCTCACTTCCATCTGGCTGAACGCCACGCGGCCGCGCATTTCGCTAAGCCAGCTGCGGGCCTGGTCGATTTCCTGGTTGACTTGGGCCACGCCGCGTTCGGCTTCGACCAGCTCTGCGACTGTGCCTCGCCGGGTCCGCAGGATTTCCATCAACCGGTCACGCAGCAGCGTGCGGGCGCGCAGTTTGGCTTCGGTATCGATGATCTGCTTGGACAGATCTTCGCCGTCGATCGAAGAGGAGATCAGTTCCCCATCGGTTTCACCTGAGCTGGCTTCCAACGCCTTGCTGAAATCACGCGCTTCGCTTGCCGCGACAGCGAGCTGCAGATTGCCATAAGCATAATCGCCGTCTTCTTCGGCTTGGCGCATCGAAATGATCCGGCACACATTTGGCCCGCGCGCTTCGCACATATCGGCGTGGCGTTCCTGCAAAGGCTTGATCGCAGCGGATGGGACGCGGAAACCCAGCGCATAGCGATAGGCAATCTGAGGGGCGCTTGCGGCAGGGCGTCCCGGTTCGCTGGCCTCGGCCCGCTCGTCGCTGGCGGAAGCTGCCGCGCCTTCCGCGCTTTCTTCAGTATAGGCCGCCGCATCGGCCGCGAAGTTTGCGCTCTCAGAGGCTTCGTTTTCCGCGCCGCTGCAGGCGGCCAGCACTACAGCTGACAGTCCGATCAAACCCCACTTTGCTCGCATTACAATCCTCCTATATGCCTCTGGTGTCCGATTATGCCTTATTCTTACCTTCTTTTCGCCATAATTAGGACACAATTTGGATTCGGGCAAGCGCAAATCTGTCTGCAGGTGTCCGATGAGTGATTGATCCGCACGCCAAACCGCTCCATTTGCCGCGTATGACTGCGTCTGATGACAGCCTTTCTGTGCCTCCTGCCACGCTGCGTGAACGGGTTCGCACGCTGGTCGAAGCAAAGGCGTTCGAGCAATTCATCGTTGTCGTCATTGTTCTCAATGCGATTGGCCTCGGGCTTGAGACGTCACCTGCCATCATGGCGCAGGCAGGCGGGGTAATAGATCAACTCGATGGGCTTGCGCTGACGATTTTTGTGATCGAGCTCGCGCTCAAGCTGTTTGCCTATGGCTGGCGGTTCTTCAAGAGCGGCTGGAACATCTTCGATCTTGCGATCGTAAGCGCGGCCTTGATGCCGGCGGGCGATCAGTTCTCGGTTTTGCGGGCGCTGCGCATCTTGCGCGCTTTGCGGCTGGTCTCGGTTGTGCCGAGCATGCGTAAAGTGATTGTCGGGCTGTTCCGGGCGATACCCAGCATCGGCACAGTGATCGTGATGCTGTTGTTGCTGTTCTATATCAGCGCTGTGATGGCGACGAAGCTGTTTGGCCCTGCGTTTCCGGAATGGTTCGGGCATCTTGGCGCATCGCTTTATTCGCTGTTCCAGATCATGACGCTGGAATCCTGGTCGATGGGGATCGTGCGCCCGGTTATGGCTGAATATCCTTATGCCTGGGCGTTCTTCATCCCGTTCATTCTCTTGACCAGCTTTATCGTGCTCAATCTGTTTATCGGGGTGATCGTCAATGCAATGTCAGAGGCGACCAGCGAAGAAGCCCATGATGAGCGCGAAGAGATCATCTCGGAGCTGAAAGCGCTTAGGGCGGACATCGCGGCGCTGCGCGAAACGCGCGAATAGACGGGATAACGAAGACGGCGGGGTAGGGACGGATTGCGGCCCTAATTGGGACGTTGTGATTATCTCGAGCTGCGCCTGGAAGCAGGCGCGCGTCGCGCTAGTACCTTTGGTTGCAAACTAAGGGTAAGAACAGACGTAGCTTGACTTTCATATTTTCCTATTTAGGAAAATAACGATGGAAAAGGCGTTCAAAGCATTAGCCTCGACTCCGAGACGCAGAATTTTGAACCATCTGGCTGGCGGACCGATGACCGTCGGCGAGGTTGCATCAAAGTTTGATATGGCAATGCCTTCGATTTCAAAGCACATTTCCGTTTTGCACGACGCTGGTCTTTTGCACCGTCAGAAGCGCGGACAAGAAGTTATCTACTCGATTGCGGCTGATAACCTCGCCAACAGCCTCTACTCCTTCCTGACCCCCTTTTGCCCTGAGGCCCGCGCCCTTGCTGCAGAGCGAAAGCTCGCGGCCCCAGACATCGAGGATGAAGAATGAGCGCAACGCAAGGCGAGGCGGCAGATGGCGCTTTCAAGGTGAATTCTCTGTCAGGTTTGGAGGAAGCTGACCCCAGTAGCGGTAGGTTGGTGTGGGACTGGCCACGTTCGCTCTGGAACATGGGCTTCCTTGTTGGCGCGCTGATCCTAGGCCCAATATTCATCACATGGGACGCGGTTGTTGTCTTCTTGGTATTGTCCGGCTTCACACTGTGTGTGGGACATTCGGTTGGATTTCACCGTCGGTTGATCCATCACACCTTCGACTGTCCAAAGTGGCTTGAAAGGGTGATGGTATACGTCGGCGTCCTCGTTGGGATGGGCGGCCCACTATGGACTGTAGGCCTTCACGACATACGCGATTGGGCGCAACGTCAAGAAAACTGCCATTGGTTCCTGTGTCACAAGAAGTCGGCTCTTGTTGACGGATTTTATTATCTCAATTTCCGTTTGATCTTCGACAAGCCGCCCAAGTTCGACGCAGGGCCAGGCGTGAGCGATGATCCATTCTACATCTTCCTTCAACGTACATGGATGCTGCATCAAATCCCGGTGGCGTTAGTTCTCTATTGGATAGGAGGGTGGCCATGGGTTGTTTGGGGTGTGGTCGTTCGCGTGGCTACTTGCTTCACCATGCATTGGTATATCGCTCATTTCGCACACAGACGCGGACATCAGGATTGGTTTGTGGAAGACGCTGCCGTTCAGGGATACAATATCGGTTGGCTTGCCATTCCGACAATGGGCGAGAGTTGGCACTGTAACCACCACGCTTTCCCTGCTTCTGCCCGGCACGGCCTCTATCCCGGTCAAATTGACTGGGGATATGACTTCATACGTTTTTTGGCATGGCTTGGCCTCGCCAAGAATATTCAGCTCCCTGAAAACCTGCCAGCCCGCTCATCGATCACGCCACTTACCGAAAGAGCCTTGAGCATCGCCGCGTCAGACCAGGCCGATGCCTCAAAGCGTTAGTCAACGACCGTCCAATAATGGGTCTTGATCTGCCCTTCGCAGATTAAGCAGTCTACGCCCGCTTTGGGTCCGTATAGTTCCAAAAGCAGACCGTCCGCTCCCCACCCCATCCCAGACACTCCCGCCGCGCGGCAGGTTCAGCGGGGAACAGTTAGAGCGCAGCCAGCCTCACCGCGCGCGCGTCATCGTTTGAGGCGGGACCGACGCGCGCTTTCAACAAGCTCGGCCATATTAAGCCGCATCCCGGCAAGCGATTTGCGGGCATGGTCAGCTCCGACATGTTCAGCGGTGGCGGCGGCCTCTGCAAACAGACGCCCTCCAACCGAGACGACGAGCGGCTGATCAGGCATTGACCAGCGACTTCGTTTTACCGTCTCGCGCAGCTTTGATAGCTTGCTGTGACGCGGCACCGCATCGGACAGGCCGATATCGACGGCATCGGGTTGCTGCTCGCTCAACTGGTTAGCGAGCGCTTCGTCACTGCTCGGGAACACCATATCGACAACCCAGCCCGCATCAGTGAACTGGTCAGCGAGAAGCGAGGTACCCAGCATATGCGGTTCGCCAGGAGCCGATGCCAGCAGGATCGTGTACTTGCTCGCGCGAAGACTCTCCGCATCGCGGCTGTAGCGCACGGCATGGCCGGCCATTTGCAGCATGCCCAGCCCAAGCGTCAGATCAAACTCGCTGCATTCATCCGCGAGCCAGGCATCGCCCATCGATCGCGCCGCCGGTTCGATCAGTTGCTTTGCCAGATCATCGCCGGTCCAGCCTTTCTCGGCAAGTCTTGCAAACAGATCGTTGAGCTGCTGTTCGTTCGCGTCCAGCGCCAGTTTGACAAGCGTCGGGATGTGCTGTGCGAGCGGGTGCTTTAACCGCAGCTTTTCAAGCAAGCTCTTCGGCGCCTGCTCAAGCCTGCTGTAAAGCAGCAGGTCCCATTCCGAAAACAGTCGTGCGGAAACGAGATGCTGCGTCAGCACTTCAATGTCTGCGTGCCGCTGGTCGCGCCTGATCGATGACCAGATCGCATCGAGGCCATCGGGCGGGCCTTCGAGGGTCTGGAGGAAGCGGCCATTTTCATAAAGCAGCATGCCGGTCACGCCGACGCTGTGATTGCGGGCTCGCGCTTTTGCAACAAGGGCTTCGAGCTCTGCTTCGGATGGGGCCGACGCGGCGCGACTCTGATACGTCAGACAGCCGATCAGATCGCCCGGAGCGGACCCGTTAGTGTGGTATTCCAATGCCATCCCGTCCTCCCGAACTAAGACGAAGGGGCGCAGATATTGAGAAGGCCGATGGCCTCCGATCCTTCAATATCCTGCAGAAGACCCCCGTCCGCGGACTTATCTATCCCGGCAGGTCTCCTGGCTTGCGAGTCGACGCGGTTGTCTGAACCTTCCCAGCCCGATCCAAGCTAGTGGCTTTCTCTCATCAACCGCTCTCCGCTTACAGTTGCGGGGGCAGCTTCGGATTTGGGCTGCCGAGCAGGCATTCCGCACCGAATTCCCTCTTAGCTTACAGCGCCGTCCGACTCTGCAAGACCGAGATCGCTGTAATATCTGCTATACAGTCGCAGCCGTCAAGCTCACCTTTCTGAATAGGGGATGACCCTGAAACACTCGCTTTACCGGCGAATTCGGCGGCGTTTGCGCGCAATCCCTGTGGAAACCCCTCTCCCGCCTCGCTCGCACGGTTGCTAGATGGTCGGGATGGCTGATCCGACCACGACTGACGATTCCGAACCGCAAGACGATCCGTTCGATGCGATTGTCGATGCCCCGTTCGATGCAGCGCTTGAAGAGCGCTATCTGGTCTATGCGCTCTCAACCATTACCGCGCGCTCGCTGCCTGATTTACGCGATGGGTTAAAGCCGGTGCACCGGCGCTTGCTGTGGGCGATGCGCGGGCTCAAACTGTCGCCTGACAGCGCGTTCAAGAAATCCGCCGCGGTGGTCGGCGAAGTGCTCGCCAAGTATCACCCGCATGGCGACGGTGCCGCGTATGATGCGATGGTCCGGCTCGCGCAGCCGTTTGCGATGCGCTACCCGCTGGTCGAAGGGCAAGGTAATTTCGGCAATATCGACGGCGATAACGCGGCTGCCTATCGCTACACCGAAGCGCGCCTCACCAAAACCGCGATGCAATTGATGGCCGGGCTTGACGAAGGCACAGTCGACTTCGTCCCGACCTACAACAATGAAACCACAGAACCGGTCTTGATGCCGGGCCTGTTCCCTAATCTGCTCGCCAATGGCGCGAGCGGGATTGCGGTGGGCATGGCGACCAATATCCCCTCGCACAATGTGGCTGAAGTGATCGACGCGATCGAGCTGGTGCTGTTCAATAAGGATGTCACGCATGACGCGCTGATGGAGGTCTTCAAAGGCCCTGACTTTGCCACCGGCGGGCAAGTGGTCGACAGCGCCGAAGCGATCTCGCAAGCCTACGCCACCGGGCGCGGCAGCTTCCGCGTGCGCGGGCGGTTCTACGCCTCTGAAGCGAAAGAGCAGGCTGACCGCGAAGCGGGGATCGAGCGGCTCGGCGGCGGGCAATGGCAGCTGGTGGTCTCGGAAATTCCCTATCAGGTGCAAAAGGGCAAACTGATCGAACAGATCGCGCAGGCGATTGCAGACAAGAAGCTGCCGATCCTCGAAGATGTGCGCGATGAAAGCGATGAGCAGATCCGCCTCGTGCTGGTCCCGCGCAGCCGCAATGTCGATCCCGACTTGCTTAAAGAGAGCCTTTACAAGCTGACGGACCTTGAGACCCGTTTCGGGCTCAACATGAACGTGCTCGATGCCACGCGCACGCCGATGGTGATGGGGCTTAAAGAGCTGCTGGCGCATTGGATCAGAGCGCAGATCGATATCCTTCGGCGGCGCACCCAGCACCGGCTCGATCAGATCGCGGCGCGGCTGGAACTGGTCGATGGCTACATCATTGCATTTCTCAATCTTGACCGGGTGATCCAGATCATCCGCACCGAAGATGAGCCAAAGCCTGTGATGATGGCGGAATTCAGCCTGACTGACCGCCAGGCCGAAGCGATCCTCAACATGCGGCTGCGCTCATTGCGCAGGCTGGAAGAAATGGAGCTGAGGCAGGAAAAGGACAAGTTGCTGGCCGAACAGGACGACCTGGAAAAGCTGCTGGCAAGTCCCGCTCGTCAACGCACGCGGATCAAGCAGGATCTCGCTAAGCTGCGAAAGGATTACGCTGAAGACACCGCGCTCGGCGCGCGCCGCACGACCATCGCCGAAGCAGCGCCAGCGGTCGAATTTTCGATGGATGCGATGATTGAGAAAGAGCCAGTGACGGTGATCCTCAGTCAAAAGGGCTGGATCAGAGCGGCGAAAGGCCATGTCCCGCTCGATCAGGAATTCAAATATAAGGAAGGCGATGCGCTGGCGGTAATCTGCCACGCGCAGACCACCGACAAGCTGCTGATCGCGGCGGCCAATGGCCGGTTCTACACGTTGGGTTGCGACAAATTGCCGGGCGCGCGCGGGTTTGGCGAGCCGGTCAGGACGATGATCGATCTCGAGGCGAATACTTCGATCGCAACCATGCTGGTCCACCGTTCAGGCGGGCGGGTCCTGCTCGCGGCCAGCAACGGGAAGGGGTTCATCGCTGAAACCGGCGAACTGCTTGCTGAGACGCGAAAAGGGCGACAGGTGGTCAATCTTAAAGGCGATGCGCAGCTTTCGGTGATCCGCCAAGTCCCATCCGATCACGATCACATTGCGGCGGTGGGAGACAATCGCAAGCTGGTCGTGTTTGCACTCGATGAATTGCCGGTGATGACGCGCGGTCAAGGGGTTCAGCTGCAGCGCTACCGCGATGGCGGGCTGGCCGATGCAACGACCTTTGCGCTGGCCGAAGGACTGAGTTGGCGTATGGGCGGGTCTGGCGAACGCACCCGGACCGAAACCGAGATCGGCCTATGGAAAGTCGCGCGCGGGGCGGCAGGACGCTTGCCGCCGCAGGGCTTTCCCAAGAACAATCGGTTTGATTAAGGCTTAGCGCTCGTCTTGAGGTTGGCCAATTGCTGGCCAAGGCCAAACAAAAAACCGCGGGCGACCCCATCGATCCCCGCGGTTTTCTGCACTGAAGAACTATACCTTATTGCGATGCGCCGGTGGTTGATCCGTTAGTCGCGCTCGCGGTTGTCTCGTTGTCGGTTGGCATTTCGCTGGCAGTCATGATCTGCGAGCCTTCAGGCACTTCGACCGTGTTGGCAGCGATCTGCTCAGCCGTGAACAGCGCCATCAGCGCGCCATTGGCATCAACTGCGAAATGCTCACGCTTCAAAGTGATAACGCCGCCTTCGCGCTTCACGATGATTGCATCTGCTGCCTCATCAATCGAATGCACGTTGCCAGCGGGCTGCGCATCGGCGCTTACAACGCTGGCGCCTTCAACCAGAGCGGCGCTCAACTTGGCTTCGGCTTCTGCCTTTTGGGCAGCCATCATGCCATCGATCTGACCCTTCGTCGCATTGACGGTCCAGCCGATTTCGCGCTCAGCCAGAAGGTTGGCGGGCAGCGGAGCTTTATGGGTGCCGGTGTCGACGGTTACGATGCCGTTTTCGTTGGAGGTAACGGTGCCGATCGGAGCATCGTCGTTACCGTAAACTGTAGTGCCCGCATCTTGGGCGAACGCGGTCATCGGGGTTGCCGCGAGACAGGTGGCAATCGCTGCCAACTTTGCAAATTTCATGGGTGATGCTCTCCATTGCTAGAACTTGAAAAAAGCGCTGCGACCCCCCGATCGGACAGCGCACGATTGTTTCACAAATGCCGATGGGCAAATGCCGCGACCGAGCTGATGCTCCTATGGCGCGCGTATCGACGTGCGCGCTATTGCTGTAATGAGCGAAGCGCGCGCAAAGTTCCTTAGGCGATGGGTTGACCCCTGACAAGTAAGTGGCGGTCTGCGTGTCAATGATCGGTCGCAGCGATTACTCTGTTTATCCCGACTGACCTGCTTCGCTTAAAGCGCCGCGCAAGATTTGTTCAATCCGATCGGCTTTCGGAAAACCTTCTGCCACCCAGCGTTCCTCGACAAACTGCAGTATTCTTGCGACTTGTGGGCCAGCAGCTACGCCGCGCTTTACGATATCGCCGCCTTTCAGCGGAAACACCGGCGGCTGCCACTCGGTCAGGATGCGTGCATCAGCGCCAAGCAGCAGCAAGCGATCGATCGCGCAGACGGGCGTGATGGTGTAGGCAAGCGCGAAAGGGTCGGTCGTGTCGCTGGCGGTGCGGGCTGCAGCCGAGATCAGCCGCGCACGCTGCGCTTTCGAAAGTCTCAGCCGCGCTGCCACCTGTTCGGCCATGTCCGGGGCTGGCGGCAACAGAGCAGCCAGGCGCCGCAGCGGCTCAGGCGCAAAACCCTGCTCCGCTTCGCTCTCGATGAGCTTTGCAAGACACTGAAGATGCTCGGCTGAAACCTCAGGCAGGATTACGCCAAGAACACCGGCCTCATGCATCCGGGCAAGCGTGGGGTGCGGATTGGCAAGCGCAAGCAGGCTGAGCAATTCGCCTGCAATCCGCTCACGGCTAAGGCCTTTCAAAGTGTCAGCGAGCTCAGCACAGGCCGCCTCGGCTTCCGGGTCGAGCGCGGAGCCGAACCGCGCTTCAAACCGGTAATAGCGCAGGATACGCAAGTGATCTTCAGCAATGCGCTGGCGCGCTGATCCGATAAAGCGCACCCGCTTTGCCGCCAGATCATCGAGCCCGCCGAAATAGTCGGCGATGTCCAGGCTTTGCGGGTGGGCATAGAGCGCATTTATGGTGAAATCGCGCCGCGCTGCATCTTCGCGCCAGTCTTCAGAAAAGGCGATCGTCGCGCGCCTTCCATCGGTTGCAACATCGCGCCTGAGCGTCGTTACTTCGACCGGCCCATCGGCGAGGACCGCTGTCACTGTGCCGTGCTCAAGTCCGGTCGGGACGGTGCGAATGTTTGCTCGATCGCACAGCTCGATCACTCGATCAGGCGTCAGCAGCGTCGCGCAATCGACATCGCGCACTGGCGCACCCAGCAAAGTGTCGCGCACAGCGCCGCCGACCCAGCGGATGGTATCGGCTCCGAGTATCTCGGTCAGCCGGGAAAGCCCGGTCCAGCGCGGCCAGTCAGCCGCTTCAAGACGTCCTGCAAATTCAGGCAACATCGCGCGATCCGTCGTCTAGGAGCTGCTCGACATCGATCCGGCGCGCAAGGTTGGCGATGATCGCGGCGGTCACGCCCCAGATGCGAAACCCGTTATAGTGCATATCGAGATAGCGGCGCTCCTGGCCTTTCCAGATCGCGCTGCGTTGGGTCCAGTGCTCGCGCATGAGCAAGTGTCGAAGGGGCGCTTCGAACCAGGCTTCGACTTCGCGCGGATTAGGCTGGATCGCGAGTTTCCTTTCAGCGACACCCACCACCGGGGTGATGGCAAAGCCCGTCCCGGTGAAGTAGCGATCCGATGGTCCGATAACCCGGACTGCATCAGGCGGAATTGCAAGCTCTTCTTCTGCTTCACGCAAGGCTGCGGCGATCGCATCTTCGCCCGGGTCAAGCTTGCCGCCGGGAAAGGCGACTTGCCCGGGATGATCGCGCATGGTGGTCGGGCGCTTAGTGAGGATGACGCTAGGCTTCGGGCGGTCGCAGACCAGGATCAGCACAGCAGCTTCAGCCATTGTGCCCTCGTCGGCGAATTGCTCATCAGTCATCAGACCTGAAATGTCGCGCGCATGCCCCTGTTCAAACAGAGCCGAGAGGTGATCGAACAGGCCGGGCAAAGCGTCAACCGGACGCAATGAGCGAAAAGATCTCGCCTTGGCTGGTAACAAGCCAATCATCCCCGCTGGTCTCCAGCGCGATTTCCGCCAGCTGCGAATAGGTCGAGCGGTTGAGGCGCGCTTCGCAGCCGCGCCGCACATGTAAGTAAATCGCTGGCGTTTCCGGATCGCCTGCCGCGCGCAGACCGTGCCCGGGTCCTGCTAGCACCAGTTCATCGGTGTTAAGCCGAAACGCGATCTCGCCGGTCTTGGCGACGCAATCGGTTGCAATGAAGGCGGCATCGTCGACTTCGATGCTGAGCTTTTCCACCGGGCTGATCAGCCAATGCTGGCCTGCCTGATCGCGCGTCAGAAGGCTTGAGAACGCGCGCACCATAGCAGGACGCCGGATCGGACCGCCTTCATGATACCAGGTTCCGTCCGCTGCAATCCGCATATGGCTTTCGCCTAAGCGGGTCGGGGCCCAGGTCTCGACCGGTGGGAGTTTGCGCTGAGCCATTTCCTGAGCGATCTCGGCAAGGGTCAGCTCAGCAAGATAGGGTGGCGGATCATAAGGCATAGCGCGATCAGGCGATGGCATAGGATGCCAAGCGGGGGAAGGGGGCTATTGTTGAAACAAGCCACTCTTGAGAACAAGACGCTCGCGGCTCGCGCCGACAGGCTTGCTTACCCCTCCCACGGCCCGAGCATGCCTTCAGCCGGCATTGCCGCCAGATTTGCGCCTCGCGCCAGCAATCGCGCAGGATCATACGGGCCAGGACAGCGCCAGCCCCCGGTCGGTGCAGCCGAAAAGCCCCAGCGCCCATAATAACTCACGTCGCCGATCAGGAGTTGGGCCAAGGCCGCCTGGTTTGGCTGGGCAAGCCGCGCTTCGGCATCGAGCATGGCGGACATCAGACCTTGGCCAAACCCTTCGCGTTGGCGTTCAGGCACGACCGCGACCGGACCCACCATAACGAGCGGCACCGGCCGGCCGGCGGGATCGCGCAGCGCGATGGGCCAGCATTGCAGCGTTCCCACCAGCATTTCATCGGCATCGAGCGCGGCGAAGCTTAATTGCGGCAACCAGTCCATCCCGGCGCGGATGCGATAGGCCGTGCGCGCATGCCGATCTTCACCGAAGGCGCGGTCAAGCAGCCGTTCGATCAAGACCGGATCAACCGCTTCGAGCGGTATCAAAGTGGCGATGCTTTCGCTCATGGGCTCGCGCGGTTAGGCGTGTTTTGCGCTTATGCCAAGCCGCCGCGCGCGATGCCTGTCAGGCGTTTACCGCTCAACCCTTTTACATGCTGAGCTTGATAAGCCGGGCTTCCTTGCCGTCTTCCGCGACCCAGATTGCGCCGTCCGGGCCTTGTTCAACCGAGCGCAGCCGCCCGCCAAGCTCATGCCGGGCAAGTTCACGCGCACTGTCGCCTTCCAGTGCGACCTGCACCAGCGCTTCGCTGCGAAGCCCTGCGATGATCGCATCGCCTTTCCATGGGCCGAACATGTCGCCTGAATAGATGATCATGTCGCCCGGCGCGATCACAGGCGTCCAATGGATCGCAGGCTTGGTAAAGCCATCATCGGCGGTGTGATCGGGAATGTCGGTGCCGTTGTAATTGTCGCCGTTGGAGCGCACCGGCCAGCCGTAATTGTTCTCGCGCGCAACGAGGTTAAGCTCATCACCGCCAGCCGGGCCATGCTCGATTTCCCATAGGCGCCCTTCAGCGTCCCAATCCATCCCGAGGATGTTGCGGTGGCCGTAAGACCATATTTCCGCAGTCACGCCGCCTTCGTTCGCAAACGGGTTGTCTTCAGCGGGCGTGCCATCGAGATTAAGCCGCACTATTGTGCCAAGCGTGTTGGTGTTGTCTTGTGCCGGGGTCTGCTTTTGCCGATCGCCGCTGCCGATGAAGAGATATTGCTCATCAGGTGAGATAGCGATGCGGTGCGAAAAGTGCCCGCGCCCGCTGACCTTGGGTGCTTGGCGCCAGATGATCTCAAGCCCTTTGACAGAGCAGGCATCGGTCGCGTCGCAATCAAGTGTCCCGCGACCGACCGCTGCGCCGCGCGTGTCGCCATCGTCGCCCATTTCGGCCCAGCTTAAATAGATCGTGCGTCCGGTGAGCTCCTGGTCCGCTTCGGACGCGAGAAACGCGATATCGCCAAGCCCGCCCTGGCCGCCGAAAGCGACTTCGGGTGCGCCTGCGACTTCGCCGATTTCGCCGGTCGAGGTGTCCATGACTTTGATGACGCCGGCTTTTTCAGTGATGAACAACACCCCTGTACCCGGCGCGAATTCGATCGCCCAAGGCTCCGCGAACATGCCCATCGTCTCGACTGTGTAATCGGCGGATGCGGCGCTTTCCCCCGAATTTGCATTAGCGCAGCTTGCGAGCACCAGCGCAGGCAGAAACAGTGCAAACGGCGATTTGGAAGAGAAAGTCATGCGTGAGATTGCTCCCGAGTGTGATTCTAACAGCCCCGCGTCCACTCCTGGCTCCGTGACAATCGGAGTTGATGAAGCAGGCCGCGGACCGCTGGCTGGACCGGTGGTGGCCGCAGCAGTGGTCCTAGGCGCAGGCGTACCCAAAGGGCTCGACGATTCCAAGCGGCTTTCCCCAGCTCGCCGGGCGCGGCTTGACGAAGCCATCCGCAAAACCTGTCGTTGGGCAGTCGCGGTGGTCGAGCCGCAAGAGATTGACCGGGTCAATATCTTTCAGGCCACGATGCTGGCGATGACCCGCTGCGTTAGCGAGCTTGCCGCGCAAATGCGTGAAGAGACCGCCCACGTTCCCGCGCACGTCCTGATCGATGGCAATCAGACACCAGCCGGGCGCTGCGAGGAGTGGCGCTGGCCCGCCCGCTCGATCGTGGGCGGTGATGGCAGCGAACCGGCGATCAGCGCGGCCTCGATCATTGCCAAGGAATGGCGCGACCGGTTGATGATTGCGGCTGCAAGCGAGTATCCTGGCTTCGGCTGGGAGCGCAACAAAGGTTATGGCACCGCAGAACACCTTGCTGCCTTGCGCGAATATGGGCCAAGCCCGCTTCATCGGCGCAGCTTTGCACCCGTCGCGCAAGCAAGCCTCTTTTAGCGGCAAGTTTTTGCTTAGCGTCTGTCAGGACATCGGGTAGCGCCCGCGCGCATTATGTTCGAAGCGATTCTTCTCAGTCTTGCAGGGTTGGCCGGGCTCGCCATTGGCGGCGAACTGCTGGTTCGCGGCGCGGTGGGGATCGCACAGAAGCTAGGTGTATCGACGCTGTTTACCGGGCTTGTGATCGTCGGCTTTGCCACCTCGATGCCGGAAATGGTCGCCAGTGTGCAGGCCGCGCTCGCTGGCTCGCCGCAAATTGCCTGGGGCAATGTGGTCGGCTCCAATCTGGCCAACACGCTGCTGATCCTAGGGGTCTCAGCGCTGGTGATGCCGATTGCGCTCACCGGCAGCGGGCGACGCGATGCGGTGGTGGCGCTCGGGCTGACGCTCATGCTCTGGGGGCTCGCTTTGTCGCAGCTGGGCGCGCGCTGGATCGGCTTTGCGTTTCTTGGAGGGATCATCGTCTACATCGTGTGGCGGTATCGCAATCCGGGCGATGCGCCGGTCGATGGGGGCGGAGGCACTGAAAAGGTTCGCGCAGTGGTGGCCGGCGGTCTGTTTGTCGTGGGGCTCGGCATTCTGGTGCTTGGTGGGCAAGCGCTGGTGACCGGAGCCATCGCGCTCGCAACGCTCTTGAATGTGCCGGAAACAGTGATTGGGCTGACCGTCGTGGCGGTTGGCACTTCGCTACCGGAACTGGCGGCTTCGATTGCGGCAGCTTTGCGCGGCAAGTCAGGCCTTGCTCTAGGCAATGTGGTGGGCTCCAACATCTACAACATCCTGCTGATCGGCGGCGCGACGATGAGCCTTGCTCCGGCAGCCATTCCGGCAAGCCTTGCCGGGCTGCAAATGGCACTGCTTGCGGCAAGCGCGGTGGCGTTACTGGCGCTCTTATGGGTGGCTAAACGAATCGGGCGAATAGTCGGTGCGCTGCTCGTCACGGCATTTATCGCTAACGTTGTGCTTGTGTTCGCTTAGCGAAACGAAATTTTTTTGCGTTTCTCTTGAGCCGCGCGGCACACGCGCCACACCCCTTATATCGAGTCCCGATTCGGGACTCAGACTCTACATATAGTGGGGTCACGTTTCGTTCCGCCCCAAGAATTGCGGTTTTTACGAAGGCTTAACCATAATTCGCCACACATCTGAGCTTGACGGCAGGTCAGCAAAAACTCATTCCCTGTGGATAAGGACACGATCTGTCTTATTTTGGGACATTTATGAGCGCGACTGAAACGATCAAGCGAACTGGTACAGGCGTCGTGCGCACGCCAGAGCCCGCGCGCGCGCGCCATCCCATCCCGGGCCTGCCTTTGGGGCAAATTCTTTCAGGCGACTGCATCGAAGCGATGCGCACGCTGCCCGACAATTCGATCGACTGCGTGTTCGCGGATCCGCCTTACAACCTGCAACTGGGCGGTGATCTTAACCGGCCCGATGGCAGCGAAGTCGACGCCGTGACTGATCATTGGGACCAGTTTGCAAGTTTTCGCGCGTATGACGAATTCACCCGGGCCTGGCTTAGTGAAGCGCGCCGGGTGCTGAAGCCTGATGGCTCGTTGTGGGTGATCGGAAGCTATCACAACATCTTTCGGGTCGGCGCGAGCTTGCAGGATCTCGGCTTCTGG
>JBCCJD010000011.1:0-77950 GCA_039027955.1 Pseudomonadota bacterium | reverse complement strand
GCGCATCTCGAATTGGCGCTAGAGCTCGCGACACGCACTCGTGCGAAACGTGTCGTCCTGAGCCATCTCGACAAGAGCATGGATTATGGGACGCTGGCCGCGGAAGTGCCTGCGCATGCCACGGTCGGCTATGATGGGCTGGAGGTGATCGCATGATCCGATGTGCTGGAGGCGAGGAGATCGGTCAAAAGCGCTGGCCCTGCCATCCTGGCATAATTTAACATAATATATATTATCATAGTGACTGAAGCCGAGATCGCATGAACAAGACCTCCACAACCGATCAGCTCACCCGCCTGCTCAACATCATGCGCACGCTGCGCGATCCTGAAAGCGGCTGCGAATGGGATCGCGCGCAGAACTTTGCCAGCATCGCGCCATACACCATCGAAGAAGCCTACGAAGTCGCCGATGCAATCGCGCGCGATGACACATCAGAGCTGAAAGACGAACTCGGCGATCTGCTTTTACAAGTGGTGTTCCACGCACAAATGGCTGACGAACAAGGCCTGTTTGATTTCGGTGATGTGGCGCGCTCGATCAGCGATAAAATGGAAGCGCGCCACCCGCATATCTTCGGGCGCGAAACCGGCGCGATGGACGAAACGCGTTGGGAAGAGCTCAAGGCAGCTGAACGCGAAAAAAAGGGAGTACAAGGAGCGCTTGATGGCGTCGCTTTAGCGCTCCCGGCTTTGTTGCGCGCGCAAAAGCTCCAGAAACGCGCCGCTCGCACTGGGTTCGATTGGCCCGATCCAGCGGGCTCGCGGGCCAAGATTTTCGAGGAGATGGAGGAGCTTAACACGGCTTCCTCAGACGAACACAAATTTGAAGAAGCGGGCGATCTTCTATTCGCCGTGGTGAATTTTGTGCGAGCGCACGGGATTGTTGCCGAAGACGCCTTGCGCGCCGCCAACACTAAGTTCGAAACCCGCTTTCAAGCGATGGAGACACTCGCGGGAGAGACATTTCCCGATCTCTCACTCTGCCAGCAGGAAGCCCTTTGGCAGCAAGTCAAAGCCAATGAGAAACCTCAGTAGAATCAATTCCCAAGCGTTTCATATTGCCCGAATTCCTTAGGATTTAGCCGCACTGTCAGGGCGCGCAACGGCCCCTCTTCCCCTACCCCTGCATCTTCCACTTTAAGGACGTCACCATGCGCATGAAGCCATGCGATCCGCCGTCCATCGCTAACCGGTAGCGTCAGTGTGACCTCGCGCGCTTTGCCGGTCAGCATATCGCCGATACGTGCTGAAAGCGCATCGATACCGTCGCCGGTTTCGGCCGAGACCATAACCGCATCGCGCCCGTCAATTGCGTCTTGCAACTCGGCCAAGCGCTCAGCTTCAAGCAAGTCGGCCTTGTTCCAGACTTCGAGGATCGGGATCGCGCTGGCTCCGCTGTCGGTATCGACGACACCAAGATCGGCCAGCACATCCATCACTTGCTTTTTCTGAGCTGAATGCCCGGGATTGGCGATGTCGCGCACATGGCAAATGATGTCAGCGCCGGTTACCTCTTCGAGCGTTGCTCGAAACGCCGCAACCAGCTGGGTCGGCAAGTCCGAGATGAAGCCGACAGTGTCGGACAGGATCGCCTTTTCAACGCCGGGAAGGCTGATTGCGCGCATAGTCGGGTCAAGCGTTGCAAACAGCATGTCTTGTGCCATCACTTCAGCACCGGTCAGACGGTTGAACAGCGTCGATTTGCCTGCATTGGTATAGCCAACCAGCGCGATGACCGGCCAGGGCGCCCTTCCCCGGCGTTCGCGATGCAGCGCGCGCGTTTTGCGAACCTGCTCAAGTTCGCGCCTCAGCCGGCCCATCCGCTGTCGGATCATCCGGCGGTCCGCTTCGATCTGAGTTTCGCCAGGCCCGCCGAGAAAGCCGAAGCCGCCGCGCTGACGTTCAAGGTGGGTCCAACTGCGCACAAGGCGGCTTTGCTGGTAATCGAGATGTGCCAGCTCCACCTGCAAGCGCCCTTCGGCAGTCGCCGCTCGCTCTCCGAAAATCTCAAGGATAAGCCCGGTTCGGTCGATCACCTTGCGCTTGAAACGATCTTCAAGATTACGCTGCTGGATCGGCGTCAGCGCGCCATCAACGATGACAAGCTCGCATTCATACTGTTCGCACCAGTCAGCGATATTGCGCACTTGCCCGGAACCAAACAAGGTGTTGGGCTGCATCTGACGGATCGGAAGAACGGCCGAATGGGCAATCACCACACCGATCGCCAGCGCGAGCCCGCTCGCTTCAGCAAGGCGCTCGTCAGCATCGAGGTCATAAGCGAAGGCATGGATGTTAGGGCATAGCACCAAGGCGCGAGCGCCTCGGGTCACTTCATCCATCAGATCAGGATCAAAGCTCAGCCGTCTACCCCGTCAAAATCGTCGAATTCGTCCCCGCTTTCGCCGCGCGGCTCATCTCCATCGACGCTAAGGTCAACCGCGCTTGCAGGCTGAATTGTCGACACGGCATGCTTGTACGCCAATTGGACCGCGCCATCGCGTTCAAGCAGCATGCAAAACAGATCATAGGCAGCAATTCGCCCTTGCAGCATGACGCCGTTGACAAGGAACATCGTCACTTGAACGTGCGCATCGCTGACGCGGCTTAGGAAGACGTCCTGCAACAGGCGCTGTTTGGAATTGCCAGAGCGATTTGCGAATTGCTCAGCATCAATCCCCTGCCCCGGCATAATGGTCGAAATTGCGTGCTTGTAGACCAGTTGGGACTGGCCATCGCGCCGAAGCAAAATCGAAAAATTGTCAAACCACGTCACAATGCCCTGAAGCTTCACGCCTTTTACGAGAAACATCGTGACGGGCGTCTTGTTACGCCTAAGCAGATTGAGAAACGCATCCTGCAAGTTGCCTTGCGTTGGCTTCGCTCGGCTTTTTTCGGCTGCCGGCGGCGGACTAGCGGAGCTAGCCCTTGGGCGCGGCGAGAGGGTTCGTCCGCTAGACATGTCACATGCTCCTGTTCTTGGCGGCCGCCATTACGGTCCGCAGATCAAGCGTACGAGAGCGGGGGTTAAAACTCGTGCGCTTGCCGACACAATGAACTGTCAAGCATCAAGGAGCAATGCTTGAATTTTTGTCAAGTGAAATTGACACTTGTCAATGGCAAGCAGGCCTTAAAAGTCAGTCTTTGCGAGCGTTTTCGCGACGTTCCACCATGCCTAACAGCTTCAACTTACGATGCAGCGCGGAGCGTTCCATGCCGATGAATGTTGCGGTTTTTGAAATATTCCCGGAGAATCGCCTGATCTGAATGGTAAGATATTCACGTTCGAAGCTCTCGCGCGCTTCGCGCAAAGGAACACCCATCATCCCTGACAGCCCCTGACCAGATGTGACGAGCCGCCCGCCTGTGATCTCAGCGGGGAGCATTTCGGTTTCAATAACGCTTAAGCGTTCACGCGGCGTCATGATGATTGTGCGTTCAACCACATTGCGCAACTGCCGCACGTTGCCCGGCCAATCATAGGCTTGCAGCGCTGCCATCGCCTCTTCCGATATCTCCGGCGGCGCGATCCCTTGATTAGTCGAATAGCGCGTGAAGAAATGCTCAGCCAATGTGGGAATATCGTCGCGGCGCTCGCTTAGGCTCGGGATAGTAACGGGCACCACGTTAAGCCGATAGAACAGGTCTTCGCGAAAGCGGCGCTCTTCCATCTCCACTGCAAGGTCGCGCGAGGTTGATGAAACAACCCGAACGTCCACTCCGATCTGACGGCTTCCGCCAACACGGACAAAGCTCTGGTCGGTCAGCACTCTCAGGATTCTCGCTTGAGTCGAGAGCGGCATGTCAGCCACTTCATCAAGATAAAGCGTGCCGCCATCAGCCTCTTCAAGGAGACCGGGCCGGACTTGTTTCCCATCCGCCTCTTCGCCGAACAATTCCTGTTCGAACCGTTCGGGGGTAATCCGCGCCGAGTTGACGGTTACGAAAGCTTTGTCGGCCCGCGCGCTCCAGCTATGAAGGAGCCGTGCAGCGACTTCCTTGCCCGCTCCGGCAGGCCCATTGATAAGCACGCGGCTCCCTGTGTTAGCGACCCGCTTGAGTGTTGCGCGCACCGTGTTGATCGCGGAGGAATTGCCGGTGAACTCCGCGCCTCCAAAATTGCCTTCTCGCAGCCGTGAGTTTTCGCGGCGCAGGCGCTCTGTCTCGGTCGCGCGCTCGACCAGAAGCAGCAAATGCTCAGCTTCGAAGGGCTTTTCGATAAAGTCCATCGCGCCGCGCGAAATCGCCGAAACCGCTGTGTCGATGTTGCCATGCCCTGAAAAGATGACGACCGGCAGATCAGGTTCGCGAAGCTTGATCGCATCAAGCAGTTCAAGCCCGTCCATCTCGCTCCCGTGCAGCCAGACATCCAGCAGCACGAGACTGGGGCGCCGCTCATCAATCGCTGCCAGCGCGCCTTTGCTTTCAGCAGCCGTGCGGCAGGCATAGCCTTCATCGCCGAGCACTCCGGAGACCAATTCGCGAATATCGCGTTCATCATCGACTATCAGGATATCGAGCGCCATTAGCGGCTCCTTGCAGGTGCGTTTTCAGACATCAGGCGGTCTCAGCTAAAGCCATTTGGGGATCGCGCGCGAAACGCATGGTGACCCGGCTTCCGCCGTCAACGCCGTTCGCAAAGCTCATCTCGCCGCCATGCTCGTCAACGATCTTGTTGACGATTGCGAGCCCGAGCCCGGTGCCTTTCTCGCGGGTCGTCACATAGGGCTCAGTCAATCGGTCGCGATCGACCGGCAAGCCGATTCCGTTATCCTCAATCGTCACTTCGAGGGCGGCCTCATCGCTGTTGGTCCAGTTGATACCCGCCAGCGTGATGCTGATTTGGCCGGCATAATCTGACGAGGTATCGCTCGCTCTTGCTTCTACCGCTTCAACTGCGTTCTTGAGCACGTTGGTCATCGCCTGACCCATTTGGTGGCGATCACAATTTATCGTCGGCGGCATGAGGTTTTCGGTCCGGATGTCGAACGCGATCTCAGGGCTTGCGACTTCCTGAAGGAACACCGCTTGGCGCACGAGATTGACTGCATCTTCGGATCGGAACACCGGCTTGGGCAAACGCGCGAAAGACGAGAACTCGTCCACCATTTTTCGCAGATCGCCAACCTGCCTTACGATTGTACTGGTCAATTCATCAAACAGGTCTTCGTCTTCACCGAGCTGCTTGCGATAGCGCCGCTTCAAGCGCTCGGTTGCCAATTGAATGGGCGTAAGCGGGTTCTTGATCTCATGAGCAATCCGCCGCGCAACATCCGACCATGCCGCTTGACGCTGATCGAGCAATTGGCGGGTGATGTCTTCAAACGTGATAACCTGGCCGCTGCTGCCGGGCGCAACCGTAACCGCAAGCGTAAGCAATTCGTTGCCGCGCGCCTGGCTCACAATTGCGCGTTCCTTGCCTTCTCGCACCATCTGGCAGATCTCGGGTGAAATCTCCGCAAGCGAGCGCCCGACAAGTTCATCAGGATGAGCTTCGCACAGCACATCATCGCCTAACAGAGCTTGAGCAGAGCCGTTCATCAAAGTCACACGGCTTTGCGCGTCGACAGAAATCACCCCGGCTGAGACCGATTCCAGCACCGCTTCGGTGAATGCGCGCCGGTCATCAAGCTGGCGGTTCGCGCTGACGAGAGCGTGCGTCTGCTTCTCAAGCTGCGCGGTCATCCGATTGAACGCGCGATTGAGGAGGCCGATCTCATCGCCGCCCGTGCGACCTTCGACCCGGAGAGCGAAATTGCCCTGCCCAACTTTGCGCGCAGCACCAACCAGATCAGTAAGCGGCTCGACTTGCCGGTCGGCAAACCGCAACGCGAACCAAACAGCCAAGCCAACCAACACCAGGCTGACCAGAACCAGCGCAATGTTGAAGCGCAATTGCAATGTGCGGGCACTGCTCGTCAGTGAAGCGTAAGCGGTCGAGATCGCCTGCGCACGAGACCACGAATTGAACATCGTCGCTTCGGTCGTGCGTGCGTTATACAGATAGATGCCGCTTTCCGCATCGATCGGCGCTAAGGCTGCGATACGCTGCGGACTGCCTTCGACGACTACGAAATTGCCTTCGTCGAGCTTCGGCAAGGCTGCTTTGCTAAACTCCAACGGACGGTTGTCTTCCATCAGGTTCATGATCGCAGCGGTGCGCAGCGAACCGTCTTCAAGCCGTTGCAGGATAGCGCTTTCGGTTATTTCCCGCGGTTGCGCCTGGTACGCGTAGAAATCCGGGAAATTTTCATCCGAAAGCTGTCCCCCGCGCTCGAAGAAGAAGAACCGCATGTCCCCCGCCATGGCGATCGTTTCGCGTTCAACATCGCGTTGATTGGCATCGTAATAACTTTGCGCGAGCTCGTTGGCATTTTCCATGAGCCCGCGCGAATCATCGGAAAACCAGAAATCGACCCCTGACTGAAAGAGAAACGCGGCGAACCCTGCGACAAGAAGCGTCGGAACCGCCGCAACCATCGAAAAGAAGAACACCAGCCGGACATGGAGGCGCGCGGTGCTTCCCGCAGCGCGTCTTAATGCAAGCCGGCGGCCGACCAAAACCAGGATTGCCATCGCCGGTACCAAAGTCGCGATGAGCAGCACTGAGACCTGCATTGTCGGCAGCAATTCACCGTCTTGAGGAGCTCGCGAATAGGTCAGATAGGTCGCCGTAATCGCTCCGATCAAAGCAATCACTGACACGATTTCGAGCCAGCCAAAGATGTTTGCCCGGCGCGATGCGATAACAAATCGCCTCCACCAGCGTGGCGAATGGCGGCGCGATTGGCGGGGCGATTGGCGGGGTGGTGTGCGCGGCGGGAGCCTAGACGAACCCGCAAGCGGGTCTGTCGCAGCAGCAGTCGAGGCGTTCGCCATAGTCCCTTCCATCGTGGCTAAGTTACAACGCCTGTGTGACTTTCATGCAAGGAAAATTTCCAGCGCAATGCTCAATCTGCGTCAAAGCGGTCTTGCGAAGCGATCAGGCAAGATTTCAAGCTCGGTAATTCGCTTGCGCAAGGTGTTGCGGTTAATCCCCAGCAGCTTGGCGGCGCGCAGCTGATTGCCGCCGGTCTCACCTAACGCAAACTCGAACAGCGGCTTTTCGAATGCTGCCAGTGCGGCGTGATAGACAGTCCCTGAAACCGGTTTCTCATCTGTCAGCCATTGCTCTAGCGCGCCGGCAAGACCATCGTCAGCGAGCGCTCGGGGGACAGCTTTCAGCGGTTCTTCGGTGCCGATAATCTCCCGCAGCGTGGCGCTATCGACCACTTCATCGCGAGCGACCAAGGCGATCCGAAAAATGAGATTGCGTAGTTCGCGAACATTGCCGCGCCATTCTCGCGTCTCAAGATCAGCGATCGCATCGCTGGTGAGCTGCCGCCTGGGCAGACCTTCCTCAATCGCTTCTGACAAAAAGTGCTGCGCCAATTCGCTAATGTCCTCGCGCCGTTCGCGCAAAGCAGGAAGTGGGATCGGGACTACGTTGAGCCTGTAGAACAGATCTTCGCGAAACGCGCCTGACGCGATCATCGGCGCGAGATCGCGATTGGTCGCAGCGATGATCCGCACATCGACCGAGATTTCCTGGCGGCCCCCGACCCGGCGGATCCGGCCAGCCTGAAGCGCGCGTAGCAGCCGGGTCTGTGCTGCCGCTGGCATATCGCCGATTTCGTCGAGAAAAAGCGTGCCGCCATTGGCTTGCTCGAACTTGCCGATGGCCTGCGCGATGGCGCCGGTAAAGGCGCCTTTTTCATGACCGAACAGCTCGCTTTCAACCAAGTCCGCCGGGATCGCTGCGGTGTTGAGCGCGATGAACGGTCCGGTCTGGCGCTTGCCCAGCTGATGGATCGCTTCAGCGACCAATTCCTTGCCGGTCCCGCTTTCGCCTGTGATCAAGACCGTAAGATCGTTGCGCAGAACCCGGGTGATCATCCGGTAGACGCTCTGCATTGCAGCACTGCGCCCGACCAGCGGCAGTCCTCCAACCTCGGTTTCAGGAACAGTTTCTGGAGCCGCCCGGGTCGGTCTGCTTAAAGCGCGTAGCGCCGCAGCCTGTGTGACTGCCTGTACCAACTCGTCCAGATCAAACGGTTTGGGGAAGTATTCAAACGCTTCGCCTTCGCTTGCCCGAACGGCAGTATCAAGCGTGTTCTGAGCGGACAAAACGATGATCGGCATGTCCGGGGCCGCTGACTTAACGCGCGCAAGGCTCGCCAAGCCATCACCATCTGACAGCATCACATCTGTTAGCATCACCTGATAGTCATGCTGAGCCAGACAATCGTCGCGCTCTGCGATACCGGTGCAACGGGTGAGGCTGAAGCCTTCATCCTCAAGCGCCGCGATGATCACGGTAGCGATCGCTTGATCATCTTCCACCAGCAGAATGTCGCCCGAGTGTGGATCAGCCATCACGCGCTTGCCCTGATTCTAAAGCTTGCGGCAAGTGAAGTCGGAAATGGGTTTGGCCTGCGCGGTTATCGCGCTCATGGCTGATGTTGCCGGACATATCGCGGACCAGTTTGCGAACGAGCGCGAGGCCTAAGCCTTGGCCTGACTGCTTTGTCGAAACGAACGGCTCGAACACATGATCGCGCATTGCTGGATCGATGCCTGCCCCATTGTCGCTGATGGTGATCTCGATCGGCAGGCGCACGGTCCTTCCCAACCTGATGGCGCTGAATGCAAACCCGCTTACAAACCGGGTTTTGATTGCCATTTGCGGGCTATCGCCGGCAGCTAAGGCAGCCTCGCGGGCGTTTGAAATGAGATTGATCAGAACCTGCTCAAGTGCATCGCGGTTCGCAAGGACCGGAGGCAGCGATGGATCGAACTCTTCGCGGATCTGCACCTCGTGGCCCGCGCCGGTGGTTACAACTGCGACGGCAGCGCGGATCGCTTCGTGCAGATTGCATGCGCTCGGCGGATCGCTTTCCGTCCGGCCCAATTGCTGCATGCGATCGATGAGCCGGGCAATCCGATCGACTTCATCGGTGATCATTCGAGCAAGCCCGCGGTCCTTATCGGCGAGCTTGCGCGCGATTAATTGTCCAGCGCCCCTTATTGCTGCGAGCGGGTTTTTGATCTCATGCGCGAGGATCGATGGCGCCGCGATTGCAGCGCTTAGAGGAACGTTTTGCGCGCCTTCCTCATGCCCTACATCGGACAGGGTTATGACACGCCAACCCGCATGCGTGGTGACCGGCGATGCTGTGAGGTTTATTCGCAGCGCAGTGCGGTTGATTGAAAGTGCCAGATCGCGCGCAACAATCGGCGCATCATGCTCCGCAAGACGCTGAGCAACCCGCTCATCATCGACCCCCAGCGCTTGGCAGAGCCCTCGCCCGCACAACCTGCGAGCTCCTATCCCGAGAAGATTCTCGGCTGCATGATTGACTTCAACGATTGTGCCGTCGCCATCGATCAACAGAACTCCAAAAATGAACCCGGCAATCTGAGCTGCTGCATCCGGACGATCGCAAGGCTTGGGTCCAAGCGCGTCCGGCAAACGGCCCAGCGGTTCAAGCGCCGCAGCTTTAGCCGCGGGGTCAGCGCCTTCCATCAAGCCGCCCGGCGCCGCAGAAACGGCTCGTAAAACCGTTCGATCTCGCCGAGCACTTCTGCTGGATCGTCAATCCTGTTGGTGTGGTGCCTGAATTCAGCAGAGCCGTGCATGCCCTTGGTATACCAGCCGAGATGCTTGCGGGCGATTTTGGTCCCAACAGCGCGCCCGTAATGATCGAGCATCCGGTGATAGTGCTCGACAAGCGTCGCGTATTGCTCATCAAAGCTAGGGGTCGGTATGCACTCTCCGTTGCGCCACCAATGCATGACCTGCCCGAGCAGCCATGGTTTGCCGTAAGCGCCGCGCCCGATCATCAGCCCGTCGGCGCCCGATTGCTCCAGCGCTGTCGCCGCGTCTTCGATCCCGCAGATATCGCCATTGACAATCACAGGGATCGACACCGCCTCTTTCACTGTGCGGATGAACGACCAGTCGGCGTGGCCCTTATACATCTGATTGCGTGTTCGGCCGTGGACCGTGATCATCTTGACGCCAAGGTCTTCGGCAATGCGAGCCATGTCTGGCGCATTGAGGCTCTGGTGGTCCCAGCCCATGCGCATCTTCACTGTGACCGGCACGTTTACCGCTTTGACGGTGGCTTCCATCAGCTTGGTCGCGAGGCCCACTTCTCGCATCAAGGCGCTACCCGCATATTGACCGACCACCTTGCGGACCGGGCAGCCGAAATTGATGTCGATAATGGCCGCGCCATTGCCTTCCTGAAGCTTAGCGGCTTCGGCCATGCTGTCTGGGTCGCACCCGACAAGCTGCATCGAAACCGGCTCTTCGGTCTTGTCCCATTCCGCTTTCTGGATCGATTGGCGGGTTTCGCGAATCGCAGCCTCGCTCGCGATCATCTCGGTCACGTTCAGACCTGACCCGAAACGCCTGACCAGCGTGCGAAACGGCATATCGGTAACCCCGGTCATTGGCGCGAGCAGAACCGGCTCGGCAATCGTCACCGGGCCGATTTCGATCGGCTTTAGCGCCGGCGGGGTTGGGATGTCGTGCATGCTAAGGGAAACTGCCTAAATAATGGGCAGGACATAGTGGATTGCGAAAAATCCGTCCAGACCTTAAGCGCGGCCAAGTCATGGCAAGCGCGCCCCCTGCCCCGAGTTTCGCCGCAATCATCGTCGCTGCCGGCAAGGGATTGCGGGTCGGCGGAGACATTCCCAAGCAATTTCGCCCTTACCTGGGTAAACCGGTGCTCAGGCATTCGGCTGAAGCCCTGTTTTCAGCCGGAGCTGAGCGATTGGTCGTGGTGATTGCCGAAGGTGCCGAAGCTGATGCGCAAGCGGCGCTGGCCGGCATTGCCAGCGTCGAATTCGTTATCGGCGGTGCGACCAGACAGGTATCGGTCCGCAAGGGACTTGAGCGCTTAAGCGACGACGCGCCCGCAAGGGTGCTGATCCATGATGCAGCTCGTCCGGACATCCCTCAAGAGGTCATTGTGCGCCTGTTAAACGCGCTCGATGAGCACCAAGGTGCCATTCCAACCCTGCCGGTGGTCGACAGCCTCGCTATCGCCAGCGAGACCCACACCATGTCGGGCAAAGCGGATCGCGAGACGCTGCGCCGAGTGCAAACTCCGCAGGCCTTCAGGTTTGCAGACATCCTTGCAGCGCATCAGGCCTGGACCAGCACTGCTGATGCTGGAGATGATGCACAAGTGCTGCTCGCAAGCGCTAGAGACAGCGAGGGTTCAGTCGCATTGGTTGACGGTGATGAGCGCTTGAAGAAAATCACCTTTGCGGAGGATTTAGTGGAAGCAAACACGCCCGTGCAATTCCGGGTCGGGCAAGGGTTCGACGTGCACCAGCTTGTCGCTGGCGAAGAGCTCTGGCTAGGCGGGATCCAACTTGAGCACACTCACGGCCTTGCCGGGCATTCGGATGCTGATGTGGCGCTGCATGCGATCACCGATGCAGTGCTGGGCGCGCTTGGCGATGGCGATATTGGAACGCACTTTCCGCCAAGCGATCCTGAATGGGAAGGCGCAAGGTCCGGCCAATTCCTTGAACATGCGGTGAAGCTCACAAATAAGGCTGGTTACGCGCTCGGCAATATCGATCTTACCATCATTTGCGAGGCGCCTAAGATCGGCCCTCATCGCCCTGCCATGCGCGCTGAGATCGCGCGGCTTACAGGGCTTTCGGAAAGTGCGATCAGCATCAAAGCGACCACCACTGAGCGGCTTGGCTTTACAGGGCGCGGTGAAGGGATCGCTTCGCAAGCAATTGTCAGCCTCTTGAGACAGGAGATGCTCTAATGAAATCAGCCTCGCTTACCTCTGCCATGGCGCTGGTTGCACTTTGCACAAGCCAAGCCGCGCAAGCGCAGACCGCAGCCGCAGCGCCCTGTGTCGCGCCCGCTGACCTGTTCGACACCATCACCTATGCGATGCCGATCGCCTATGATGCGGTGCAAACAAAGTGTGGTTCGCAGTATTCTGAAGACAGCTTCATGCTGAGCGAAGGCGATGCCTTTGCCGAGCGCTTCCGCGTCCAGCAGGATCAGGCCTGGCCTGGCACGTTGCGCTTGCTCAAAATCTTCATGAACCGGGAAACCGAGCGATCAAAGGCAGCTGATGCCGGTATTCAGGCAATGATCGACGCCTTGCCGGAGGATAGTTTGCGCCCGTTCGTCGATGGCTTTATCGAACAGATGATCTTCAAGGAGATCAAGCTTGATAGCTGTGACAAGATCGCCCGTGGGGTCGAACTGCTAAGCCCCTTGCCTGCCGAAAACGTCGCAGGGCTGATCACATTTACGGCAGAGTTTGCAGACCTTAAAAATCCTGAGCTTTGTAAACCTGCACCAGAGCCGGAATTAAGAGAATGAGCACTGCCCTACTGCCGGATGACATAGTCGAGCTTGCGGCCAAGGTCGTCGAACAGAACAGCGCAGCTGGACGAACAATCACCCTTGCCGAGAGTTGCACCGGCGGGCTTGTGGCAAGTGCGCTTACGGAAATCGCCGGCTCCTCGGCGGTGCTCGATCGAGGGTTCGTGACCTATTCGAACGAAGCCAAGATGGAGATGCTGGGGGTAGCGCAGGATATCATCGAGACTTTCGGAGCGGTCTCGATTGCGTGCGTATGGGCGATGGCACAAGGCGCTTTGGAGCGCTCTAACGCTGATGTCGCAGTGGCGATCAGCGGGATCGCAGGCCCCGGCGGCGGGTCAGAGCTGAAACCGGTCGGGACAGTCGTCTTTGCCCGCGCAATCCGCAATTCAAGTGACGAGCCGGAAGGCGAGCTTAAACGGTTCGAAGGCGGCGATGAGGCCGATGGCCGCGCGATTATCCGCAATCAGGCGACGATCTGCGCGCTTGAATTGTTGCTGCCGTAAAGCTCGAATGCGCGCGTCTCGAACGCTGCCACCATTCGCCGAAACGCGCGGTCGAAATATTGTCCGGCCAAGCGCTCGAATATCTTGTTCTTGAAAGTGAAATCGACCGCGAAGTCGATCTCGCAATCATGCGGTCCTAACGCGCGAAACTTCCATACGTTGTCGAGATCGCTGAGCGGCCCGTCAACATAGTGGACACTAATCTCGTGCGGGCGATCCTTTGTCACGCGTGAGACGAAGCTTTCGCGCAAACCCTTGAACCCGACCACCATGTCAGCGACCATCTCAGTCTCGCTGTCTGAGCGCACGCGCGTTGCAACGACCCACGGCAGGAACTCGGCATAGCGCCCGACATCGGCGACAAGGTCGAAGATTTCTTCGGCGCTGTAAGGCAGCCGGCGCGTTTCACGAATACCCGGCATCAGACGTCTACGCGATCTCGCTTACGCGGTCGCGTTCCTGCCTGAGCGAGCTTTGCTTCGCGCGCTGCCTTCATTTTCGCAAAGTCATCGCCCGCATGATAGCTGGAGCGCGTGAGCGGGCTCGACGCGACTTGCAAAAAGCCTTTCGCGCGCGCGATCGAACCGTACGCGCCAAATGCCTTGGGTGTGACGAACTCCGCCACTTTGGCATGTTTAGGGGTCGGCTGTAGATATTGGCCCATGGTCATAAAATCGATCTCGGCAGAGCGCATGTCATCCATAACCTGGTGCACTTCCAAGCGTTCCTCGCCCAAGCCCAGCATGATCCCTGATTTCGTAAAAATCAGCGGGTTATGGGCTTTGACCTCTTCGAGCAGACGGAGCGATGCATAATAGCGCGCTCCCGGCCTGATCGTAGGATATAACCGCGGGACAGTTTCGAGATTGTGATTGTAGACATCAGGGCCTGCCTCGCAGATCGCTTCGACGGCAGGGCGCATCTTGCCGCGAAAATCGGGCGTGAGAATCTCGATCGTGGTGTTCGGCGTGTTCCTCCGCAGCGCTTCGATCACCTTTACGAACTGCCCTGCCCCGCCATCCGGCAAATCGTCGCGGTCAACGCTGGTGACGACGATATGTTCAAGCCCCAGCTTAGCAGCCGCGATTGCGGTATTTTCCGGTTCCATCGGATCGACCGCGCGGGGCATCCCGGTCTTAACATTGCAGAACGCGCAGGCTCTGGTGCACACATCACCGAGGATCATCACGGTCGCGTGCTTTTTCGTCCAGCATTCGCCGATATTCGGGCACGCCGCCTCTTCACAGACCGTATTGAGGTTCAGTTCGCGCATGAGCTTGCGCGTCTCGTTATAGCCTTTGCTAACTGGCGCGCGGACGCGGATCCAATCCGGCTTGCGCTGGCGTTCCGGACGCGCTTCAGCCGATTTGGCCTGCGGCATATTCGCAAGATCGTTCATATACCGCTATCTAAGTCGACGAACCGAACCTCGCAAGCACGCGCCCTCTCCCATTTGGATAGGTACGAGCGAATTTGCTGCAAGTCTCAGCGCGTTGCGCGCAAGCGAGCTTACGCTTTGCCTCTCAAACTTGCGGATCGACGCGGCCAAATGCTTGCCGAATAGCCTTGCTGCATGCTTTATCGGTGTGGGGACGGGATGGGACATGCCAGAATTTGCTGAGCTCCTGAAAGGCTATCGCCGCTTTCGCGAGGATATCTATCCCCGCCAGCGCGAGCGGTTCGATCAAACTGTGGTCGAAGGCCAGCATCCCAAGCTGATGGTAATCGGCTGCTCGGACAGCCGGGTCGACCCAGCGCAGATCTTTGATGTTGATCCGGGCGAGATCTTTGTCCTGCGCAATGTGGCAGCGCTTGTGCCGCCATTTGAAACCACGCCAGGCCAGCACGGCGTATCCGCTGCAGTTGAGTATGCCGTGCAAGTACTGGAAGTCGCGCAGATCGTGGTTATGGGGCATGGGCGGTGCGGAGGTTGCAAAGCAGCGCTTGAGCAGAACCTTGCAGGCGCTCAACCAGGTGCTGGCGGCTTCGTTGCAGGCTGGATCAAACTGCTCGATAGCGCGCGTGGTCCAGTGGCAGAGCACCATGGCGTCAGCGGACGCGCAGCCGAACGCGCGATGGAGTTTGCCGCCATCCGCCAAAGCCTTGCCAATCTCAGAACGTTTCCCTGGCTCGATGCAAAGGAACGCGCCGGCAAGCTAAAATTGAGAGGCACGCATTTCTCGATTTCGGAAGGCTTGCTCTATTCGCTCGACGAAGCAACCGGCGATTTCGTCGCGATCGAGTGACTTGCCGCGCTCTGTTGCGCTCTGCATAGAGGCGCGCATGGCTGAGACCGATCTTAAAAACATCGCGCTGTTGATTGATGCTGACAACACCACACCGGATGGGATTGATCCGGTGCTCACCGTCATGGCCGAGCTTGGCCAGGTCAATATCCGGCGTGCCTATGGCAATTTTGCCAAGAACAATCTGTCGCGCTGGGACACGATCACCAACAAGTTTGGAATTCGCCCGCAACAGCAATTCGATGTCACCAAAGGCAAGAATGCAACGGACATGGCGATGACGATCGATGCGATGGACCTGCTTTACCAAGGCAAAGTCGATGGCTTTGGGTTGATGACATCGGACAGCGATTTCACCCCGCTCGTCACTCGGCTTAGGCAAGATGGACTGGTGGTATATGGGTTCGGCGAAAAAAAGACGCCGGCAGCCTATCAGGCGGTGTGCACCCGCTTTATCGATATCCGCAAGCTGATCGCCAATTATGCCGATGATCGCGCAGGCGAGCGCAAACCTGCCAAGCAGACCGCAACGGGGATCGTCGATGATGATCTGCTCGAACTGATCACCGCCGCCTATTCCGAAGCCAAGCGGGATGAGCAAGGCTATGCGCGGCTTCAGCAAGTCGGCCAGATTGCAGGCAACCGTTCAAGCTTTGACGTGCGCAATTACGGTTTCAAAAGCCTGAGTGAAATGTTCGAAACGCTCGACAATTTCTCGCTCGATCGGCGCGCGGGCAATCAGATCTTCGTAAAGCGATTGCGCTAGGCAGCGCGCAAACAAAGGGGCGCCAAGACGTCCGCCTCAGCGCCCCTTTCGCATCCGATAGGCTGAGAGGTTAGCCGCCGGTCAGCTCTGTGGCCGGCTCGCCTGGGGTCGCAGGCTGGCTTTGCTGATCAGCGAAAGCTGTCCAAAGGCGCGCGATCGGGACCCGCTGACCTTCGACCTTGGCAAAGGTCTCGCGCGCACCATCATAATCGCTAAGCCCGATCTGTGCGATCCCGAGCCGGGTCAGCGCTTCGGCTTTGTCAACGCCGGGCATATCGAGCGCTTTGGTGTAGAATTCCTGCGCCTTGGCATATTCGCCATAGCTCAGAAATGCGTTTCCCGCCGCGAGGACAGTGCGATAACCGGCATCGGCTTTACGCGCATCGGTCTCAAGCGCGGGCAAATCAGCCCGGTCAGCGGCGATCCGGTCGTTTGCAGTTCTGAGCGCATCAGAGATGAAGGTGTCGTCGCGCCCGATCGCACCAGCGGCGTAGGCCTGATCAATCAGCTCTTTGACTTCCTGTGGCAGCCGCCGTGCATCGGCAGCTTCGACATACAAGATGTAATCCTGCTTTTCCGTGAGCGCGTCGACGCGCTTTGAGAGCCGCAGCAGATCAAGCATCTCCGGGCCTTCGAACGTGTTGAGATTTCTGGTCAGATTGACCGCATCGCGCCAGTTTTCCGGGCTGGGATAATCCGCAATCCAGCCTGCCACGAAATCATAAACGTCCGGAACGATCTCGTAATTGTAAGCAACGGTAATGCCGCGGCGATACCACGTTTGATCAACCGGCAGGCCTTGGTTCTTCTGCTCGGCAATCGCGCGCTTGAGATAATCGAGACCTTGCGCGTTCTCTTCCGCTGAAAAATAGCTTTCAGCCATTGCAATCTTCAAATCGGCCGGTTTGACCCGCTCATTTGTAAAATTGGTATCGATCGCGCTTTGCAGATAGGACCGCGCCTTCGTGAAGTCCTTTTGCGCGGCGGCCAATTGATAGGCGATGAAGTTGTATTGCCCAATTGCCTCGATCGGAACTTTGCCGCTCGCCAGCATCATCTCCATGCCCTGAAGTTGGAGCGCCTGATCCTTTGCTTGCGTGCCGGCATTGTAGACCAGCCCGCCGGTCGCGATCTGCTCGTCCGCTGAGACAGACAGCGGGATCAGAGCATCAATCTGCGGGCGCAGCGCGGCAACATCAGCGCCTTCCGCTTTCAGCGCTTCGTCAAGCGGCTGATACGCCGCAACGAACTCATCGGAGTACGAGGCTTTGCCCTCGTCCTTCTTCTTGTCCTTCTTCTTGTCCTTCTTCTTGCGCTGAGCCTGCGCTTCAGCCGGGATCACAGCGGTTGCCAACACGGCTGTCCCGGTCGCAAGCGCGATCGCAAGCGATAGGCCGGAGAACGGCTTTCGTGCAGAATTGATCAAAATTCGGTTCATGGGGGTCCTCCTCCAAGAGTATGCGATTGCTGCGTTTATGGCGACGCAGGCAAAATAGAATGGCGATGCGCCGCATGTGCACGCACAGCAGCTCGATTGCAATTACGACTAGCTGAACCGGGCTGAACACCCTTTGAATAGTGACCAAACCGAGGCGCAGCATGCCATTTCGTTACAATTGTTAACGCGTTTGAACGGGCGGCTGGCCAAGTGTGGAAAAGGCTCGTAAGTTCGGCCTATGTTCCGCCTGGCGAGTGGCTAATTCGCCGCCTAGCGACTACATGACAAGACATCAGATAGTCTTTCACCAATTACGAAACGGACCGCCTTTTGAGCGACGATAGCAACACAATCGATCCCCCTCTGCCGGGCCTTCCCGATGATTTCGACCGGGTCGATATCGTCGATGAGATGAAGACGAGCTATCTCGATTACGCGATGAGCGTGATCGTGAGCCGCGCGCTGCCTGACGTGCGCGATGGTTTGAAACCCGTCCACCGGCGGATTTTGTGGACTTGCCAGGAAAATGGCTATGTTGCCGGTCGGCCGTATCGCAAATCGGCGCGCATCGTCGGCGACACGATGGGTAAGTATCACCCGCATGGCAATTCCGCGATTTACGACGCGCTCGCTCGCCTGACACAGCCCTGGTCGATGCGCGTGCCGCTGATCGATGGTCAGGGCAATTTCGGCTCGATGGACCCCGACCCGCCCGCTGCTGAGCGCTACACCGAAGCGCGGCTGGAGCGCGTTGCCTCTGCCCTGCTGACCGATATCGACAAGGATACAGTCGATTTTCAGGACAATTACGATGGCACTGAGCGCGAACCCAGCGTGCTTCCAGCGCGCTTTCCCAACCTGCTGGTCAATGGCGCAGGCGGGATCGCAGTCGGCATGGCGACCAATGTCCCGCCGCATAATCTCGGCGAAGTCATCGATGGCTGTATCGCCTTTATCGAGAACCCTGCAATCACCTCCGAAGAGCTCATCGAGTTTATCCCTGGGCCGGACTTTCCGACGGCTCCGCTGATCCTGGGTTCGAGCGGAGCGAAAGCTGCCTACACCACCGGACGCGGCTCGATCCTGATGCGTTGCCGCCACGAGATCGAGACCAAAGCCGGTGATCGGCAAAGCATCGTGTTCACCTCGATACCCTATCAAGTCGGCAAATCCGGTCTGGTCGAGAAGATCGCCGAAGCGGCCAAGGATAAACGCATCGAAGGCGTCGCTGACATTCGCGACGAATCCTCGCGCGAAGGCGTGCGGGTCGTGATCGATCTTAAACGCGATGCGACCGCCGAAGTGGTACTCAACCAGGTGTGGCGCCACAGCCCTGCTCAAGCGAGCTTTCCTGCAAACATGCTGGCCATTCGCGGCGGGCGACCCGAAACGCTGCTGCTGCGCGATTTCATCCAGAGCTTCATCGCCTTTCGCGAAGAAGTCATCACCCGGCGCACCAAGTTCGAACTCGCCAAAGCGCGTGAGCGGGCTCACATCTTGCTGGGTCTCGTCGTTGCGGTTTCGAACCTTGATGAAGTGGTCGCGATGATCCGCGGCGCTCCTAACCCTGCGACCGCGCGCGAACGCTTGCTGGCGAAAGAATGGCCGATCGGCGACATCGCGCAATATATCAAACTGGTTGAAGCGATCGAGCCTAGCGCAGACCAAGAAGGCGGCACGTATCGGCTATCGACCCGTCAGGTTAAAGCGATCCTCGAATTGCGCCTGCATCGCCTCACCGCGCTTGGCCGCGATGAAATTGGCAACGAATTAAAAGAGCTTGCGGCCCAGATCGAAGAATTGCTCTCAATTCTGGCGGACCGCGTAAAGCTCTATGCCGTGATGCGCGAAGAACTCGAAGAAATCCGCGCAACTTATGCCACGCCGCGCGTCTCTGAGATTGCGCCGGCATGGGACGGGATCGAAGACGAAGACCTGATCGAACGCGAAGAGATGGTCGTCACTGTCACGCATGACGGCTATATTAAACGCACCGCGCTGTCCGCTTTCCGCGCGCAAAATCGTGGCGGCAAAGGCCGCGCTGGCATGTCCACCAAAGACGAAGATGCAATCGCGGAAATGTTCGTCACTTCGACGCACACTCCGGTGCTGTTCTTCTCGACCGCAGGCAAGGTCTACCGGCTCAAAGTTTGGAAGCTGCCTGAAGGTGGTCCCAGCACGCGCGGTCGCCCGATCGTCAATATGCTGCCTGCCTTGGATGATGGGGAGACCATCCGCACTGTTCTTCCGCTGCCTGAAGACGAGAACGAGTGGAGCGAATTGTCCGTCGTGTTCGCCACCGCTAAAGGCAATGTGCGGCGCAACAGCATGGATGCTTTCACGAACATCCCGTCGAACGGCAAGTTCGCGATGAAGTTCGATGCTGCGAGCGATGACAAGCTGATCGGGGTGGCTTTGCTGACTAAGACCGACGATGTGCTGCTTGCCTCGCGGCTAGGCAAAGCGATCCGGTTCGCGGGCGAGGATGTACGCGAATTCACCTCTCGCACGTCAACCGGTGTGCGCGGGATGAAGCTTGCAGATGGCGACGAAGTGGTCTCGCTCTCGATCCTCGGGATGACTGGCACGACCCCTGAAGAGCGCGAGCAATATCTGAAGTTCGCGCCTTACAAAGCTGATAAAGAGGGCGAACCTGCCTTAACGCCTGAACGCTTTGCGGAATTGGGCGAGAAAGAACAGTACATTCTCACCGTCTGCGCGAATGGCTATGGCAAGGTCTCCAGCGCCTATGAATATCGGCGGATCGGGCGCGGCGGACAGGGCTTGATCAATATCGACAATATCGCCCGCAATGGTCCGGTCGTCGCTAGCTTCCCGGTTTGCTCAGGCGAGCAATTGATGCTGGTAACAGACCAAGGCAAGCTGATCCGGATCGGGCTTGAAAGCCTGCGCATTCTGGGTCGCAACACCGCTGGCGTAAGATTGTTCGATGTGGCTGGCGGCGAGACGATCGTCAGCGCTGTCAAGATCGAGGAGCCCGCAGACGAGCAGCCTGCAAGCGAACCCGACACGCCAGCCGATCCGCCAGCAGATGGCGCTTCGCCTGCTACCTGACTTTGATCTCGCCGCGCAGCGTCTGGACGACACCGGTCGCGATCAAAAGCTGCGCTGCGTAATAGAGCGGCCAGACCAGCAAGTCAGGCAGCGGGGCGAGATCAAGCGGACCAAGCTGGCTGAATAGGAACCAGTCGCTCACGATAAACAGGATCGCTCCTGCTGCCACGCGGTGCCGGGGAAAACGGCTTTGCCAGGCCGCAGCGGCCATCCCTGCCAGACCGACTGAGTAACCCGCGACAATCGGGCTTTGGCTCAGCAGATATGTCGTAAGCGGAGTAAGCAGAAATATTGCGAGTGCCGCTGCACCCCAGCTTGCTTCATGAGGTGCGCGCCGATTGCGCAGATAGAGCGAGATCGCGACCACATGCGAGACTAAAAACAGCGCTCCTCCCGCATAGAAGTTGAGTTCCAGCACCATGTCAGCGGCAGCGGATAAAGCGAGCGCCAGCGTCAGGATAGCGCCATCAAGCCCTTTGCCCAGGCGCATCGCGTAAATCGTCAAGAACCCGACCGCAGCCCCCTTCAGAAGGATCAGCCACAGCCCGCCAAGCGGATTATCCCACAGGAAATAATACGCGATAGCAGCGGTGATGCTCGCCAGGAGCCACGGGCGATGATCGATCAAAGCGCGTCTGGGCATGGCCCGTATTCCCCTGTTGGGGCGGCTCCTTTGGAACAGCCCTTCCTCGGTTGAGCCCATGGCTGGCTCTTGCACCCTTTGTAGCACGCAATTACTTCGCGCTCCATGGCAGTGAATCTTAACCCTCCTGATGTGCACGTAATTGGTGGCGGGCTGGCAGGTTCAGAAGCCGCCTGGCAGTTGGCACAGCGCGGCGTGCGCGTGCGTCTGTCCGAGATGCGCGGCGCTCCTGAAGCCAAAGGCGGCGAGCTTACACCAGCACATCAGACCGATGGTCTCGCGGAGCTTGTCTGCTCGAATTCGTTCCGCTCAGACAATGATGAGACCAATGCGGTAGGACTGCTGCACCATGAGATGCGCGCGCTCGACAGCCTCGTCATGCGCGCTGGCGAAGTGGCGCGAGTGCCAGCTGGCAGCGCCATGGCAGTCGATCGCGATGTCTTCAGCGCGCAAGTCCAAAAGGCGCTGAGCGAGCATCCCAATATCGACATAGTGCGGGAACGGATCGATACCCTACCGAGTGCCGGCCTGACGATTGTCGCGACTGGCCCGCTGACAGCCCAAGCGCTTGCCGCCAGCATCGTCAGTGCGACCGGGAAGGAGCGTCTGGCGTTCTTTGATGCCATTGCACCGATCATTCACCGCGACAGTATCGGTATGTCGAAATGCTGGATCCAGTCGCGCTGGAACAAACGCACCGAAGCTTCCAACGAGGATGGCGATTACATCAATTGCCCAATGACTAAAGAGCAATACCTCGCTTTTCATCAAGGTTTGATCGACGGCGAGAAGTCCGACTTCAAGCAATGGGAGAAAGACACACCCTATTTCGATGGCTGTATGCCGATCGAAGTGATGGCGGCGCGCGGGGTTGAGACGCTGCGCTACGGACCGATGAAAGGCGTGGGCCTCGATAATCCCTACGATACCAGTGAAGAGCATCCGCAGGGGCGCTGGCCGTATGCCGTGGTGCAATTGCGCCAGGACAATAAGCTTGGCACGCTGTGGAACATGGTCGGCTTTCAGACCAAGCTCAAATACGGCGCGCAGATCGAGCTGTTCCGAACCATTCCAGGCCTAGAAAACGCCGAATTCGCCCGTCTGGGCGGCCTTCATCGCAATACGTTCCTGAATTCACCGCAAGTGCTCGATGAACAGCTCCGGCTAAAAGCAGCGCCGCATATCCGTTTCGCCGGGCAAGTGACCGGCTGCGAAGGCTATGTCGAAAGCGCAGCGATTGGTCTTGTCGCCGGGCTGATGAGTGAAAGCGAGTTAGCGGGGCGCAAATGGCAGGCCCTGCCCCGCACGACCGCGCTTGGCGCTTTGCTGAGCCATATCACCGGCGACGCGCAAGCCGACACCTTTCAGCCGATGAACGTTAATTTCGGGCTGTTCCCGCCGCTGCATGAGGTCAAGAAGAAAGCGCGCAAGCAAGCCTACACCGACCGAGCCAAAGCCGATCTCGCGCAATGGATTTCCGCCTCACGCGAGACAATCGCAGCTTAACAGCGACAGGTCGGCTTGCGCTTAGGCTTTGGCGCAGTGGTAGCAAATTCGGCTTCGGTAAGCTCGCCATCGCCATTGCCGTCCGCTCCATCGAAACGGTTAGCCGTGGTGATCGCCCATTCTTCGAATGTCAGCAGATTGTTGCCGTCGGTATCAAGCTTGCGGAACGCGTCTGAGCGGGTCGACAGCATCTCGGTCCGCGTGATGGTCCGATCGCGGTTTCGATCATAGCGGAAGAAACGCCGCTCTTCACGGGTCAGTTCAGAGGCTTCAGGCGGAGCCGGACCTTCCATGTCGCCTGGATCGGTAATAGGCAGCTCTTCTGGCGGAGGAGCGGTCTCTTCAGGCTCAGGCGGAGGCGGCGCGTAGGTTTCAACCTGCGCTCTGCCTTGCCACCAGAACACACCTACCCCTGCCAGCAGCAGCCCGACAAAGACTCCGAGAATCGTCTGGCGCATCGCATCGCTCCCCTTGCCCCATGACTGCAACAATAGCGTCTAAACCCGGATGATCCTAGCCGCTCATAAATTGCGAGGACGAAAAGTCTGTAACGCTCAGCCAAGACCAAAGCATATCGTTAACAACCGATTCAGTTTTTCGCGTGTGCAGCGCGCACTCAGTTTCTTGGATTCTGAATTCGCTCAACAATTAATTGGCCCGTCGCACCGCGCGTTAACGGTTAATTGATAAGGATTTGCCAAACCAACGTTCTGTTCTGGCACGGCGCTCTCAGCGGACTCGCTTTGAATTATCATTTACCCAAACTTTACCAATGACATTCGTATTCCGCTTACCAGCGTAGGATATTCCCATACGGCATATGTCTTTTTGCGAAGTTCCGTCCGCGGAATATTGAACAAGGAAGTGCGAAATATGGGCATGCCAAATTCGTCACGGAAATCATTCCTGCGCTCGTTGCTGCACGATACGTCTGCCAACACGATCGTGATCTCGGCTGCGGCGATGATCCCGCTCGTCGGCATGGTCGGCGGCGCGGTCGACTCTAGTCGCTATTACATGACCGCCTCGCGCCTGCAGGCGGCGTGCGATGCCGGAGCGCTAGCAGCGCGGCGGGCGATGGCTGACAAAACCTTCACCAGTGTGCATGAAGGCATCGGCAACAACTTCTTTGATCAGAACTATCCCGATGGCACTTTCGGCCTTGAGAACCTGTCGCGCAATTACTCAGGTCTGGCAGACGGCACCGTAAAAGGAACCGCCACCGGTGATCTCCCCACCAGCCTGATGGGGGTGTTCGGCTATGATGAATTCAACATCACAGTGAACTGCACTGCCGAGATCAACATCTCGAACACCGATATCATGTTCGTGCTCGACGTGACCGGGTCAATGAATTGCCCTGATGATGGGTCAAGCTGCCCGAGCGGTAACAACAACAACACCGAAGTCGCCAATTCGCGGATTGTTGGACTGCGCTCTGCAGTGCTCAACTTTTATGACACCGTTAACACTGCCACCTCGCCGAGTGCGCAGGTGCGTTACGGGATCGTCCCTTACGCATCGAATGTGAATGTCGGGGGATCAATCCCGACAAGCTACATGGCTAATTCGCATACATATCAGTCACGCGTGGCTGAATACAAAAGCGAAGAGGTTGTCATCCAGGAAGGCAACGGGGTCGAAGTCGGCGATGAAATCGTCATCTCCGAAGAAGAAGAGCTCATGCCTCGTAACCTCTCTTGGTGGGGCTCTTCGGAACAGTGGCGCTATCGCTGGGACAATGAACCCGGTGACCCAGACGAACGCGCTGACTGGGCTTATGACGAGTGTAATGACCGCGACGGAACATACACGGTCGGCAACGAAACCTGGGAAGTCCTGACCGATCATTACGTCCTTGAGTACTTTGATGGCGGCAACGCAAATCGCCGCGCAGCGTGCCGCGGGGTCATTCGGAAAACCCGCGAAGCCACGCAGGACGACGTAGTCGAGGATATCACTGAAACCCAGTACGTCTTCGACCGGTATGTCTATCGTCCGATCGATCTGGCAAGCCCGCCAGACAACAACCGCGATGGCAGTACTGACGTACCAGGCAAGCCAAGCTGGGCGGGGATAACCCTCGCCAACCTCTATGACGACAACCAGATCCAGATGCCAGTTGGAAGCCAGGGCGCGATGTCGACGATAACCTGGGATGGCTGCGTCGAAGAAGCCGACACGGTTGCAACCGCAAGTTTCAACCCGATCCCGCTCGGCGCCAATGACCTTGATATCAATCTCGTTCCGTCAACCGATGCGGAGAGATGGAAGCCGGTTCTGCGCAATGTAGCGTGGAAGCGCGAGGTCTGGAATTCGTCCACCGAAACGAACGACAACACAACAAGCTGGCTTTATCAGACATGGGACGAGAGCCGGCCAAGCTATTCGTGCCCCGCTGCCGCCTTCCGCTTGACTGATATCACGCGCAGCGCGCTTGAGACCTATGTCAACAATTTGCAGGGACGCAGCAACACCTATCATGACATTGGCATGATCTGGGGTTCGCGCTTCATTTCGCCGCGCGGCATCTTTTCGGCTGATAATGCCTCTGCACCCAATGGCGATGCGATCGCGCGTCACATTGTCTTCATGACAGACGGGATCCTTGCGACCAACGTCGAAGTCTATGGCACGTATGGCACTGAGTGGTGGGATCGCCGGGTCACTGACAACGGGACCAATGGCCAGGCCTCGCCGCGTCACGCAGCGCGTTTCCAGGCCGCTTGCCGTGCTGCCAAGAACGAGAACATCTCGGTCTGGGTGGTCGCATTCGGCACTACGCTGACGCAGAACCTGAAGGATTGCGCATCACCGGGCCGTGCTTACGCAGCAACCGATTCCGCTTCGCTCAACTCCGCGTTCCAAGAGATCGCGCAGAAGATTGCAGCGCTGAGGTTGACTTCATGATCGGCTATCCAAAAACCTTTGCAAGGCAAGTGGGCTCTGCGCTTAGGGACGAGCGCGGCGCGACCCTGACCGAGTTCGGCTTGGTCGCACCTGTGCTGTGTGTCTTGATCATGGGCATCTTCGATATGGCCCACACGCAATACACATCGGGTCTCGTCAATGGCGCCATGCAGAAGGCAGGACGCGACCTGACGCTTGAAAACGCAGGCAGTCGGCAGACCTCGATCGATCAGGCGGTGATCAACCAGATCCAGACGGTCACGCCATCGAACGCGACTGTGACGCTGGAAAAACTCTCGCATTTCGACTTCAGCGATATCGGCGAACCTGAACAGTTCACCGACAATGATGGCGACGGGGTCTGCAACAACAACGAGCCGTTCGAAGATTCGAACAATAACGGCCAATGGGATCCCGATCGCGGCGCGAGCGGGATCGGCGGCGCGCGTGATGCCGTGCTTTACACCGCAACGGTGAGCTATCCGCGCTTATTCCCGATGGCGGGCCTAGTGGGCATGTCGGACAACGTGACGTTGTCTGCCTCCACGGTGCTGCGCAACCAGCCTTATGATGAGCAGAACAAATCTGTCGCGGTAGGAAATTGTCCATGATCAAGCTGCGTTCAAAAGTGCCTGGAGCGGGCGATTTCGCACGCCGCAAGCTTAATGCTCTGCGGAGTGATACATCAGCCGTTGCGATGGTCGAATTTGCGTTCACTGCGCCGTTGGTCCTCGCGCTCGGCATGCTTGGGACTGAAACATCGTACTACGTGATCTCGCATATGAAAGTCAGCCAGATCGCGATGCAGGTCGCAGACAGCGCGTCGCGGGTGGGCGAACAGGACGTTCTGGTCGCACGCAAAGTCTATGAAGGCGACATCAACGATGTCTTTATCGGCGCGGAAAAGCTCGGAGCCAATCTCGGGATTATGGCTAATGGCCGGGTCATCCTGTCGAGCCTTCAACAAAACGCCGATGGCGGACAGTGGATTGCGTGGCAGCGCTGCCGCGGAGCGAAGGTTTTCAACTCGACCTATGGCGTCGAAGGAGACGGTGCATCCGGCACAACGCTGGCAGGCATGGGCGAAGCGGGCAAGGAGATCACCGCCAGTGCAGGGACTGCGGTTATGTTCGCCGAAGTCTCCTACACCTACGAAGCGCTCACCCCGTTCGATTTTCTGGACAATCAAGAGATCACTTACACCGCTGCGTTCAATATCCGCGATTCGCGCGATCTGACGCAGTTGTACCAGACCGATCCGGCTTCAAGCGTCGCGTCCTGTTCGACCTACTCAGCGACCTAGGAGGCTCGCGCTTTTAGGCGCGCTCAGCGATAGCATACCTGCTTTGCAGCGGTGATGATCGCCGCGCTGTCGACCAGCGCAATCTGCTCAAGGTTCGCTGCATAGGGCAGCGGCACATCCTCGTTGCATACGCGCAAAACCGGAGCA
This sequence comes from Pseudomonadota bacterium, assembly GCA_039027955.1. GTDB lineage: Bacteria > Pseudomonadota > Alphaproteobacteria > Sphingomonadales > Sphingomonadaceae > Erythrobacter. The sequence goes on along the minus strand of JBCCJD010000011.1, from coordinate 50,993 downwards.
TCGAGATCATCGAACCCATGCTCCATGCAGAGCGCGACAATCTCGCTCGCGATCGAACAGGTCGGCCAGCCTTCTTCAGCCACAACCAGCCGGTTAGTCTTAACAAGGCTCTTAAGGACTGTCTCGCGATCCAGCGGGCGCAAGGTGCGAAGATCGATCACCTCTGCATCGATCCCGTCGCCTGCCAGCGCCTCAGCCGCTTCGAGCGCTAAGCCGACCCCGATCGAATACGAAACGATAGTCACGTCGGCGCCTTCACGCATGATCCGCGCTTTACCGATCGGCAGGACGTAATCGTCAAGTTCCGGCACTTCAAAACTGCGTCCATAAACCAGCTCGTTTTCAAGGAATACCACCGGGTCTTCAGAGCGGATTGCGGCTTTCAGCAGGCCCTTGGCATCAGCACTGTCATAAGGCGCGATGACGATCAGCCCCGGAACACTTGCATACCATGGTCCAAAGTTTTGGCTGTGTTGTGCCCCGACCCGGCTTGCAGCGCCGTTAGGACCGCGAAAGACCACCGGGCAACGCATCTGACCGCCGCTCATGTAATTGGTCTTAGCCGCAGAATTGACGATATGATCAATCGCCTGCATCGCGAAATTGAAGGTCATGAATTCGACAATGGGCCTGAGCCCGCCCATCGCGGCGCCTGTGCCAATCCCGGCAAAACCGTATTCGGTGATGGGCGTGTCAATCACGCGCTTGGCGCCGAATTCCTCGAGCAGGCCTTGCGTGACCTTGTAGGCACCTTGGTACTCGGCGACCTCTTCGCCCATCACAAACACGCGCCGATCGCGCCGCATCTCTTCCGCCATCGCATCACGCAAGGCTTCGCGAACAGGGACCGACGTGAAAGCGGTGCCCTTTGGAATGGTCGGATCAGCGGCGGGCTGCGCGGCTGCCGGTGTCACCGGTGCGGGCGCGGGTTCTGTGGTCGCTGCGGGCTCTGGCGTCGCTGCGGGCTTTGGCGTGGGAGTTGAAGCAGGCGCAGGTGCGGCTTCCTCCCCTTCCCCATCGAGCATCGCGATAACGGTGCCGACTGCGACATTCTCCGTCCCTTCCGCGACCAGGATCTTGCCCAGCGTCCCTTCATCGATGGCTTCGAATTCCATCGTGGCTTTATCGGTTTCGATTTCTGCGATGATATCGCCAGGCTCGATCACATCGCCTTCAGACTTGAGCCATTTGGCAAGCGTGCCCTCTTCCATCGTAGGAGAAAGCGCGGGCATCTTGAGCTCGATACCCATCAATAGTCCTCCACCAGAACGTCGGTGTAAAGTTCGCTCAGCGCGGGCTTAGGCGAGCTCTCCGCAAAATCGGCCGCTTCCGCAATCCGTGCGCGGATCTCCTTGTCGATCGCTTTCAATTCATCTTCGCTTTTACCGGCTTCGATCAGCGTTTTCTTGAGCCGCTCGATCGGGTCGTGGTGTTCGCGCTGTTCCTGGACTTCTTCACGCGTGCGATACTTTGCCGGATCCGACATTGAATGCCCGCGATAGCGATAGGTGTTGAGCTCCATCAGGACCGGCCCTTTGCCCGCACGAACATGGTCGAACGCGACTTCTGCTGCAGCGCGCACTTCGAGCACATTCATGCCATCGACATCCATGCCGGGAATCCGAAACGCGGTGCCGCGCCGGTGAAAGCGGGTCTCGGCTGACGAGCGCTGTGTGGCCGTGCCCATCGCGTATTGATTGTCTTCCACCACAAATACGATCGGCAGGTTCCACAGCGCGGCCATGTTGAAGGTCTCATAGACCTGACCCTGATTAGCCGCACCGTCACCAAAATAGGCAAGGCAAAGCCCGCCATCCTCATTGTACTGATGCGCCAGCGCGAGGCCGCCTCCCAGCGCAACTTGCGCGCCGACAATGCCGTGCCCGCCATAGAACTTATGTTCGGTCGAGAACATATGCATCGAGCCGCCTTTGCCTTTCGATATCCCGGCTTCGCGGCCAGTCAGCTCAGCCATGATCAGCTTGGGATCAATCCCGTAAGCGAGCATATGCCCGTGATCGCGGTATCCGGTGATCACGCTGTCGCGTTCACCATCGAGCGCCGACTGAAGCCCGATCGCGACCGCTTCCTGACCGATGTAGAGATGGCAAAAGCCACCGATCAGCCCAAGGCCATAGAGCTGGCCCGCTTTCTCCTCAAACCGCCGGATGAGGAGCATCTGCTTGTAGAATTCAAGCATTTCCGCATCAGACGCAGGATAGGTCTTGCGCTGTTCAAAGACCTGCTGAAGCGAGCGCAGCGCGAAATCCGCATCGTCAGCAGAGGCGATTGCGGAAGAAGGCTTGCTCGAAGCGGAAGATGTCGCAGATGATTTAGCCAATGCGCAGGGCTCCTTAACGACAAGGCGATAAAGCAGCGAAGTCGCAAGCGACCTCATAATGACGCCTATAAGCCTGCCATCAGGCAGAGCGCAACGGAAGAAGATGGCGCTCAGGCCAGATGTCTCACGACGCCTACTCAGGCAGAGTGATCACCACTTCATCGGCGTGCATAACGCCCAGATCGCGGCGCACCAACTCGCTCGCCAAGTCAGGGTCAGCCGCGTCGGGGTCAAGCAGCTCGACCCGGTTCTTAAGCGCATCGCGCTCTTCAGTGAGGCTGAGGATGCGCGCTTCGTGCTGCTTAAGCGCTTGCTCTTGTTCGTTCCACGCAAGCAGGCCAGTCGGTCCGGCAATCGCAAACCCGGCAAGCACAAGCAGCACCGCCAAAGCGATGCCTTGTTTCACATATTCGCGGGGCGCGGTGCGCAGCATATCAACCTCAATTTCTTCACAGGACAGAATCACACTTGCTAAGGGATCGCAAGGCGTAATCGGCATAACGTCCCGATTATTATACAGTCTGGCTGAACCGGGCTCCGGTAATCCGCGCGATCAAACGCAAGCTCCGACCGGGCACAAGATCGAAAGCCCCTTCCCTTGGATCGCGCACGCGTTCAAAGAACGCAGACCGCTTAGGGAAGCGTTTGGCGAAGCGGCCTTGCCATAAGCGGGCGGCGATCATCCTGTGCTTCCCGTCTAGAAGCACATGGAGGGAGAGCCATGGAAATTCTGAGCTACGATCCGGCGCGTTTCGCTGATCTGCCCGATTATCCTTTCGCTGAGAATTGGTGCGAGATTGACCTTGGCGAAGGGCATTCCGCGCGCATGCATTATCTCGACGAAGGCCCCGAGGACGCGCCGCCTGTGTTGTTGTTCCATGGCGAGCCAAGCTGGAGCTTTCTCTACCGCAAGATGATCCCGCATCTGGTGGATGCTGGCCTGCGCTGCCTCGCGCCTGATCTCATCGGGTTTGGTAAAAGCGATACGCCTGACCAGATCGAGTTCTACACCTATGACCGGCATGTCAGCTGGCTCTCGCAATGGCGCGATGAGACCGTGCCGGACGTCGCCGGCCTGTTCTGCCAGGATTGGGGCGGTCTGCTGGGCCTGCGCATGGTTGGCGAAGCGCCTCAGCGGTTCTCCTTCGTCGTCGCCAGCAACACCTTCCTGCCGACCGGTGGCACGCCTTCGCCAGCCTTTCTGGCGTGGCGCGAATTCGCGAAAGCCTCGCCCGAGTTCAAGATCGGCGAATTGCTGCAACGCGCCACGCAAACCGAGCGCAGCGCAGCGGAGATCGCCGCTTATGACGCGCCCTTCCCCGATGAGCCGAGCAAAGCGGGTGCGCGCGCTTTCCCGCAACTGGTCCCGGTCGAAGACGGTATGGACGGGATCGCGCAAAACAAAGCTGCCTGGGAAGGTCTGGCCGGATTTGACAGGCCCTTTCTGACGCTGTTCGGCGAAGATGATCCCGTCACCGGCGGGCTTGCTCAGCCGCTGATCGATCGGATCGCCGGGGCCAAAGGCCAGCCGCATGCCATGCTATCGACTTGCGGGCATTTCTGTCAGGAGGACCGCCCACAAGAACTCGCGCAAGGGGTGATCGCGATGGCGCGCAAAGCGGGCGGGCTCAGCTAGAGTGAGGCTCATCTGCGACGCATGGGCGTGTGTTAACCATTTGTTAGCCAACAAGGGTTAACTCCCATTTCCGAGGCGCTAAGGTTTTTCCGAATGAGCGGATTACTAAATTCGTTTACTCTCGGGTTAAGCCGATTGTCTCGGTCGTATCATCAGCCCTGCGCGTGACCGCCTGGGCTGTTTGCAATCGCGCTACGGTCTGTTTCCGAATGGGGGGTCTGCCCCGGGCCAACCCACTCCGGATTGACCGAGCGCAAATTGCGATATTTCAAAATACAATATGACGCGGTGCGCTGACGGACTGAGCCGTTGGCGCCAGCAATACGCGCTCAAGCAGCGGAGCGATAGCGCCGACAATGCGCGCTCAAGCAGCAAAGCGGTAGCGCCGACAATGCGCGCTCAAGCAGCACAGCGACAGCGCCGACAAAAAACGTGTCCCCGACAGGATTCGAACCTGTGGCCTTCGGATTAGGAATCCGACGCTCTATCCACCTGAGCTACGGGGACGCGCGATCCCCAATAGCAGTCCAGATCAGCCAATCAATCGGCTCGCGTCTTCAATTGACTTCATCCGGCGGCGCGACCGGGAATGGCAGCGGCGCAATCGGCACGCCTTCCTCGACCAGCGACTTCGCTTCAGCGAGACTCGCTTGCCCATGGATCGCCGCTTCGTCGCGTTCGCCATAGTGCATCGCGCGCGAAGTTTCGGCAAAGTCGCTGCCGACCCAAGTGCTGTTCGCGAGCGCCTTTTGCTGCGCTTTCGCAAGCGCTTGCATCGCCCGCTTCATCTCTGCTGGCATCGGCTGGTTAGCGACCGCTTGAGTAGGCTTGGAAACTGCCGGAACCTTCGCGGTTTCAGCCGCTTTCGTATTGCCTTTGGCCGGCACTGCAGGGGTCATCGGCGCTTTGACAATCACGCGTGAGCCGCATTCAGGACATTCGAGCAATCCACGCTCAAGTTGGCTCTCGAAATCCTCTGAGGAACCGAACCAGCCTTCGAAGCGGTGAGCTTTATCGCACTGCAAATCGTAAACAATCATGATTTGTTCTACTTGGGTATTTCTCGTCTGTTAGCAAGGCTGGGCAACTGCGCGCGGACCTCAGCGATCCGGTGTAGGACTAAATCGCAAAAGCTAAGACCTGGTTCCTCGCCGCCCATATCCAGCAGGATCTCGCCCCAAGGGTCGACAACGAGGCTATGACCGTAGGTTTCCCGACCATCTTCGTGTTTGCCCACTTGTGCTGCAGCGATGACGAACGCCGAAGCTTCGATAGCGCGGGCGCGCAGAAGGACGTGCCAATGCGCTGCGCCGGTTGGCTTTGTGAAAGCGGCGGGTACGGCGATGGCATCGCACCGGCGATTGCCAAGCGCTTCGAACAGAGCGGGAAACCGCAAATCATAGCAAATCGTCAGGCCAAGCCGGCCCAATGGTGTTTCATCGATTGCAACGACTTCGCGTCCGGCTTCGTAGGCGGCGCTTTCACGCCAGGTCTCGCCAGTGGCGAGTTGGACGTCGAACATATGGATTTTATCATAGGCCGTGACGGTGTTTTGCGATGCTGAAAAGTACATCGCGCGGTTAGCCCATCTCCCATTCTTCGCTTTGATAGGCAAAGAGCCCAAGGCAATATCGACCCCCGTCCGATGCGCCAAAGAGCCAAGACGCGCCGCCATATCCTGCGGTTCGCTGCTCTCGATCCAAGGCGCGGCGCGGTTCCGGTTCCGGTCGAGCAGAAGCGACATCTCCGGCGTGAACACGATTTTCGCGCCTGCGTCCGCCGCCATGCTGACGCTCTCTTCAATAACGCGCAGATTAGCCTCGGGATCGATCCCCGACGTCATCTGAAGGACAGCGATTTTGGTCACCTATGCGGATCAACCCGCGAGCAGCGCGTCGAGCTTGCCGGCATCTTCGAGCGCTGCGAGCTCATCCGATCCGCCGACATGGGTTGCACCAATAAAGATCTGCGGCACAGTCATCGCATCCGGCGCGCGCTCCAGCATTTCAGCGCGCTTCTTGCCGCCAAGCGTGATGTCGAATTCGTTGAATTCAGCGCCTTTGGACTTCAGCAAGCGCTTTGCCCGCACACAATACGGACAGCCAAATTTGGTATAGATATCAATCACAGGTGCAGTCATCGCGGTGATCCCCAATTGCGCTTAACCCTTGCGCATTTCGCACCGCGCAAGGGCTCTTGAAAGACTTATCTCGGCCCCTAATTAAAGTGTGTCGCAGCGTTTCGCCAGTCCTGGGAGGCGCGAATTGCGACACTGGGAGAGCGCTGCATGAGGCAGGTTCTCCGCACATGTTCAAATTGCTCAAACAAGAGGATTTGCCAATTATGTCACGTCTTGATTTCACCCCCTATCGCCGCAGCACTGTTGGGTTTGATCGCCTGTTCGACTTGCTCGAAAGCCAGGCCCGTTCAAATTCCGGCGACAATTACCCGCCTTTCAACATCGCTCGTCGCGGCGAAGATCAATACCGGATCACGCTCGCGGTTGCCGGGTTCCGCCCGCAGGATATCGATATCACCGCTCAGCAGAACTTGCTGACGGTTCAAGGCAAGAAGCGCGACGATATCGATCATGGCTCAGAACTGATCCATGTCGGAATTGCCAATCGCGGATTTGAACGCCGGTTTGAATTGGCTGACTATGTGCGAGTCGAAAACGCCGACCTTGCTGATGGCCTGCTGATCATCGATCTGGTGCGCGAAGTGCCGGAAGCGATGAAGCCGAAGAAAATTGCTGTCGGCAGCGGCCCGGCGCTCACTGCTGTCCCTGACGCAGAGAGCGATAAATCGGCCGATGCTGCGTAAGACACGCAGCTCGCCAGAAAGCTAAATCTTAAGAAAAGAGTGGGGGCAGATCGCACGATCCGCCCCCGCGACCATAAGTCGCCTCGGCCGGCCCTGACCATCCGGGTCGCAGAAGACAGTCAGCTCCGGTTCGAGCTCGAAACAGCCAAACTGACATAGGCGTCGGATTGAAACCAAGCCGTGTCAGCCAAGCCGGTATTTTCACCTGAAAGCGGTACCCCTACCCTTCAGAAAAACTAAACCGCGACACACTGGGTATGCGCCCCGCGCCATCTGTGCAAGATTAAACTAGGTTACTTGTATATTTGCGACAGAAGCTTGCCTCTGAGAGCTTAATTTGGCATTTCTCAAAAGATTCGCAGCACGAGATGGGTCAATTTTTCGCTCTGCGACCAGATCGATCGGTAAGACACCGCATTGGCGTCAATCACACGAGCCGCGATTGCTCCAATGCCGCCGCGATAAACCCGGCAAACAGCGGATGCGGCGCGAACGGCTTCGATTTGAGCTCGGGGTGGAATTGCACTCCGATAAACCAGGAATGCTCGGGCCGTTCAACAATCTCAGGCAGCAAACCATCAGGTGACATGCCTGCAAACACGAGACCCTGTCGTTCGAGCGGATCGATATAGGCGCTGTTGACTTCGTAGCGGTGCCGATGGCGTTCGGAGATTGCGTGCGCCCCATCATACATCCGCGCGGTGTGGCTGTTAGCGCTCAGCTTCGCTTCATACGCGCCGAGCCGCATCGTCCCGCCGAGATCGCCGCCTTCCCGACGCTCCTGAAGGCCTTCCTCGCTCATCCATTCCGTGATGATCCCGACCACCGGTTCATCAGTTGCACCGAATTCGGTTGACGATGCGTGACTGAAACCTGCTTCGCGCGCTGCTTCGATGCACGCCATCTGCATCCCCAGACAGATCCCGAAAAACGGCACATTGCGGGTCCGGGCAAAGCGCACGCTTGCGATCTTGCCTTCGCTCCCGCGCTCGCCAAATCCGCCGGGAACCAGGATCCCGTGCATCGGCTCCAACGCAGCGATAATCGCGCCGTCATCCTTGTCTTCAAAGATTTCGGCATCGATCCACTTGATGTTGACTTTGACCCGGTTCGCTAACCCGCCATGGATCAGAGCTTCGTTAAGGCTCTTATACGCATCCTGCAGGCCGACATATTTGCCCACGACGCCGATTGTAACTTCGCCTTCGGGATTGAAATAGCGATCCGTCACGTCGTTCCACGCTGCCAGATCGGGTTCGGGCGCGTCGGTAATGCCGAACCCGCGCAGCACTTCGGCATCGAGCCCTTCGGCATGGTATTGCAGCGGCACGGAATAGATCGACGGCGCATCGAGCGCCGGGATCACCGCTTCCTTGCGAACATTACAGAAATTGGCGATTTTCTGACGCTCAGCATCCGGGATCGGATGTTCCGCGCGGCACAGCAACACGTCAGGCTTGATGCCGAGACTCGCCAGTTCGCGCACCGAATGCTGAGTCGGCTTTGTTTTGAGCTCACCGGCCGCCGCAATGTAAGGCACCAGCGTAACATGCACGCTTAGCGTTTGGCTCGGCTCAAGCTCATTCCTGAGCTGGCGGATTGCTTCCATGACGGGGAGCGATTCGATATCGCCAACCGTGCCGCCGATCTCGCACAGAATAAAATCGTGATCGTCCTGATCCGCGAGCGCAAACTGTTTGATCGCATCAGTCACGTGCGGGATCACCTGCACCGTTGCGCCTAGATAATCCCCACGCCGTTCGCGCGCGATGATGTCGCGATAGACCCGCCCGCTGGTGATGTTGTCGCTCTGGCGCGCCGATACCCCGGTGAAGCGTTCGTAATGGCCTAGATCAAGGTCGGTTTCCGCGCCGTCATCGGTGACATAGACTTCGCCGTGCTGATACGGGCTCATCGTGCCCGGATCGACGTTGAGGTACGGATCGAATTTGCGGATGCGCACTTTATAGCCGCGCGCTTGCAGGAGCGCGGCCAAGCTTGCCGCCATCAGACCCTTACCAAGCGAGGAGACCACGCCGCCGGTGATAAAAATGTACCGCGCCATGGGGCTCTGGCCTTAAGCGCCGAGGTGGATTCGGGGCAAGCGACTAAATGAGTGCGCGCACAAGCCATCCACAGCCAGCCTTGCGCGAAAAGGCTTAGTCGGCGAGCGGATCGTCCGAAGTTTCTGCCGGGGTTTCAGGACCTGCCAGCGGATCAGCGCTTGGTGCGGCGTCTTCAGCGCCCTCGCCCGCGGCTTCGCCTTCGCCCAGCAAATCAACCCCGCCTGCGGGATTGCCGCCGCGTTCGAGAGTCGATTCAACAGTGCTTGCAGTCGTCTCGTTCACGGCCAAAGCCGCCAGCACAATCGACAGCGCCACAAAGGTAATCGCGATCCATTTGGTTGCCCGTGACATGAAGTCGGCTGCTCCGCGTGCACCCAGCGCTCCGCCAGGATTGCCGCCAATGCCAAGTCCGCCGCCTTCGCTGCGCTGCATCAGCACAACGCCAACAAGCGCGGCGGCAACGATTGCCTGAACCACAGTAAGAAAGATGAAAAGCGACATGATCTGGTGATTTCCGTTTAAGTATCTGCACGACATAGGTGCCCGCGATAAGCGCGGCAAGGTCAGCTAGCGCGGCTCGCCCGATTAGCTGTCGGCGGTTTCTCCTGCGGCAAGCGCAATTCCCATAAGGCTATCGGCCGTAAGGCTTGCGCCGCCTACAAGAGCCCCGCCCACTTCCGGTGTTCCCAGAATGTCGCGGGCGTTTTCAGGCTTGACCGAGCCGCCATATAGGATCCGCACTTCGCTGCCTTCTTCCTTGCCGTAGAGCTCAACCAGAAGCGCCCGGATCGCAGCGTGCATTTCTGCGATATCAGCCGGTTCAGCGGTCTTGCCGGTGCCGATCGCCCAGATCGGCTCATAGGCGATGGTCAGCTTTTCATGGACAGGCGCGAGCGCTTCGCCGGCTTCAGGCAATGACGCCTTGAGCTGACTTTCGATGAAAGTCACCGCTTTGCCTTTCTCGCGGGTCCCTTCGCTTTCGCCGCAGCACATGATGACGCGCAGGCCTGCGGCAAGCGCTGCATCAGCCTTGGCTCGGATCAACGCATTGGTTTCGTTTTGATCCTGACGCCGCTCGCTATGCCCCAGAATAACGAATTTGGCGCCCGCATCCGCGACCATTGAAGCGGAGATTTCCCCGGTATGCGCGCCGCCATCGGCTTCATGGCAGTTCTGCGCGCCCACTCCGATCTGTTCAGCTTCACGGTGCACGGGATGGATCAAAGTGAAAGGCGGAGCAATCGCGACTTCGACTTTCATATGCCGCTGCGCTGCGCGATCGATCGCGCGTGCTTCAGACAGCATTGCGCGCGTGCCGTGCATTTTCCAATTGCCAACGATGTAGGGACGCTGGGGCATTATTGAGATATTCCTGACTACTGGCGAATCTTAGGCGTGAATTTAGAATTAGAGGGCGGCGTCGGCTAGACGAGGAACAGCTTCCAGTCAAAACCTGCCTCAACCTGTTGCCGACAGGTCGCAGGGCCGATAAGGCGCTGGCGCTACCGGCTTTCAACGCCGATTTCGAGCTCTTTCGCTAACTCTAGGTAAACGCCCGGACGAGAACAGACCCTTCTTATGATTTCTTTTTTTCGTAGTTTCTTTCAATCGAAGATCGGATTGCCGATCTTTATCGGGTTTTTGTTGATTGTTGCGCTCGCTTTTGCTGCAGCGGACATCACCGGATCGACCTTTGGAGGCCTAACCGGCGGAGATCGGGTGGCGGCAGTCGGAGGGGATTCCATTTCATCCTCAGAGCTCGCTTCGACCACCAATTCGGCGCTCAATCAGGTGCGTCAGCAAAATCCGACGGTCACGATGCCGGCCTTTATCGAACAAGGCGGGCTTGAAGAAGTGCTCGGACAGCTGATCGATCGCTATGCGGTGGGCGCTTATGCTGAGAAATACGGGCTGCGAGCTGGTGAAAACCTGGTCAACAGCGAGATCCTACAGATCCCGGCGTTTCGCGATCTGACCGGCGAGTTTGACCAGCAGACCTATCAGGCAGCGCTTGCGCGTGAGCAGATCACTGACACAATTCTGCGGCGCGATCTTGCTGACGGCTTGCTTGCACAGCAATTGCTTTCGCCCGCTCTGGCAGCGCCGCAAATGCCGCAAAAAGCGGCTAAGCAATATGCCGCGCTCGTATTGGAACGCCGGGTCGGCGCGATCGCGCTGGTGCCCAGCGTTCTGTTCGCGCCTGAAGAAGACCCGAGCGAAGCGCAGCTCGAGGCGTATTACAGCGAAAGCAGCAGCCGTTTCGTGCAGCCTGAACGTCGCACTTTGCGATATGCGGCCTTCAGCGCTGAAAGCCTGCCGGAACAGCCCGCCCCGACCGCTGCTGAAATCTCGGCTCGGTTCGAAAAAGACGCAGCGCTCTATGCCGCCAGCGAACGCCGCTCAATCAGCTCGTTCGTAGTCCCAACTGAAGATGCGGCGAGCGCCTTTGTCGAGCGTATTCGCGCCGGTCTGTCGCTCGAAGCAGCCGCCAGCGAAGCGGGCTTTAATGTATCGACCAGCGAACTGCGCGACCGCGAGCAAACCTCGTCTGCAACCAGCTTTGCTACAGCCGAAGCGATTTTCGAGACCGCTGAAGGCGCTGTCGCTGAACCGGCTCGCAGCACGCTGGGCTGGTACGTCGCGCGAGTGGACGAGATCGAAAGCACCCCGGCGCGCACGCTCGCTGACGTCAGCGACGAGATCGCTCAGCAATTGCAGGTCGAACGCCGCGCGGCGGCTTTGGCCAATCTCAGCGCTGAGATTGAACAGGAAGTCGATAGCGGTACCTCCTTGAGCGAAGTTGCTGAGGCATATGACCTTGAAGTGGCGAGCACTCCGCCGATCCTCGCTGATGGCCGTATTTTCGGCCAACCCGGCGGTGCGCTTAACCCCGAACTGCGCCCGGTGATCGAAACGGCGTTCCAGATGGACGAAAGCGAGCCGCAACTGGCCGAAGTCGTGCCGGGTACGCAGTTCATTGTGTTCGATGTCGAAACCATCGTCGAATCCGCCGCTCCTCCGCTCGAAGAAATCCGCGCTGTTGTAACCGAAGCCTGGAAATTCAGCGAAGGCAGCAAGCTTGCGCGCGCTGTCGCTGACCGCGTGATCGAAAAAGTGCGCGGCGATACGAGCCTCGCTGATGCGATGGCGGCTGAAGAGACCCGCCTGCCGCCGATCGACCGGATTGATCTTGAACGGCGACAATTGCTTTCGCAGCGTAACCAGAACGTGCCGCCTCCGCTGATCCTGCTGTTCAGCATGGCCGAAGGTTCGACCAAGCTTTACGAAGGGCCAAGCGATATTGGCTGGTATATTGTTGACCTTGATCAGATCGTCACTGAACAACCGGCTGACGATGATCCGCTGCTCGAACAGACCAAAGTGCAGTTCGCCAGCGCTTTGCAGGCGGAATACACCGCGCAATTGCAAAAGGCGATCCGCGAGGAGATCGGCGTTGAGCGCAACGAAGCGGCGATCGAAGCGGTCCGCAAGCAGCTTGCCGGTGAGAACTGACACCGCGCCTCAATGCGACCGATAAAGCCGCACCTAAGCGCGTCATGATGCGAGCCAGCCCCTCGTCGGACCAGCCAAGCGAGGCACTTGAAAACGCCGCTGCTGCCGCAGCAGCGCTCGCTGCAGGCGCGCCAGCGCTGGTGTGGCGCCGAGTGATTGCCGATTGCGACACGCCGGTCGGCGCTGCTTTGCGACTGATCGAGCCGGGACGCGGCGATTTTCTGCTTGAATCGGTCGAAGGCGGCGAAGTGCGCGGGCGTTTCAGCCTCCTTGGCCTCAATCCCGATCTGATTTTCAGAGCGAGCGAGGCCCGCGCTGAAATCAACCGCGCCTGGCAGCAGGACCCCACCGCTTTTGTAGCGTGCACAGGCGATCCGCTTAGCGAGCTGCGCGCGCTGGCAGAGACTTGCCGGATCGATGTTCCGCCTGAGCTTCCGCCAGCCCTGGCCTGCCTGGTCGGCTATTTCGGGTATGAGACTGTGGGCCTGGTCGAGCGCTTGCCCCGCGCTGAGCCGAGCGAGTTGGCGCTGCCTGACATTCTGTTTGTGCGTCCGACAATATTGCTGGTGTTTGACGGGCTTACAGACGAATTGTTCGCGATCGCGCCGATCTGGCACGCGACAGACCCGGCCCGCGCGATCGAGCAAGCAGGCGAACGGATCGATGAAACCCTGCGCGCGCTTGCTCAGCCGCGGCCAGCAGATACCGGCGCGCCAGCGGATATCGCAGCGCCGGAGCTGAGCCCGGTGATGGCGGCCGAGGAATACCAGTCACTCGTCCACCGAGCGAAAGACTACATCCTTGCAGGCGACATTTTTCAAGTGGTGCTCGCGCAGCGGTTTACCTGTCCGTTCGAGTTGCCTGCGCTCGCGCTTTATCGCGCCCTGCGCCGCGTGAACCCCTCTCCGTTTCTCTATTTCCTCGACCTTCCCGGCTTTTCAATTGTCGGCTCGAGCCCTGAAATCCTTGTCCGCGTGCGCGATAGCGATGACGGCAAGAAAGAAATCACTATTCGCCCGATTGCAGGAACGAGGCCGCGCGGTGCGACCCGGGCCGAAGATGACGCCAATGCCGCAAGCCTGCTGGCTGATCCCAAGGAATGCGCTGAGCACCTGATGCTGCTTGATCTTGGCCGCAATGATGCAGGCCGCGTCAGCGCGCGCGCAAGCGTGAAGGTTACCGACAGTTTTACGATCGAGCGCTACAGCCATGTGATGCACCTTGTCAGCAATGTGATGGCGGAGCTGGCTGAAGGACATGACGCGATCGACGCGCTGTTTGCAGGTTTTCCCGCTGGAACTGTCTCAGGCGCGCCAAAAATCCGGGCATGCGAGATCATTGCTGAGTTGGAACCGGAAACCCGCGGGGCCTATGCAGGGGGCGTGGGGTATTTTTCGCCAGACGGTTCGGTTGATTCGTGCATCGTGCTGCGCACGGCTGTGATCAAGGAGGGGGTTATGCATGTGCAGGCGGGAGCCGGGATCGTTGCGGATAGCGATCCGGCTTACGAACTTGCTGAATGCCGCGCCAAAGCAGGCGCATTAGAGGCAGCCGCGCGCGCCGCCGTGGAGCTCGCCAGCCGACCGGGATTTGGGCAATGATCCGGCGCGTCGCTTTCATTTTGAGCCTTGCCGCCTTGTCCAGCTGCGCTGAGGAACCCGCCGGTGAGCCAGTGGTGCGCACCGCGCTCAATTCGAGCGGGAGCGAAAGAGGCGCACAGGCGGCTGAAGGCGAGACCGCTCAGCCCGCGCCCGGCGGATCGCCTCGAGAGGGATCAACCGATGGCTCGCTGACCGCCGCACCTGCCTCACTGTGCCGCAAAGTGACGTTCGAAGAGACCCCGCTAACCCACTGCGTTGCCGATCCTGCCCGGCACACGCTGTCAACCGCACTTGGCCCTGACGGCGGACAACCGTTCGGCTCGCTTAGCGCCTATGCCAAGACGGTCGAAGCGGACACAATCGCCTTAGCCGTCAATGCGGGCGCGTTTGGCGATGATTTGCGCCCGCTCGGCTATTATGTCGAAGGCGGCGAGCGGCGCGCGCTGCTTAATCAGGCCGATGGCTCAGGCAATTTCTTCTTAAAGCCCAATGGCGTGCTGTTCGGTTCTGAGAGCAAATGGCAGATCCTCACGACGCAAGACTTCCTTGCCAAGGTGCGTGATCGCCCGCGCTTCGGGACGCAATCGGGGCCGATGCTGGTGATCAAAGGGGTTTTGCATCCGCAATTCCAGGAAGACGGTCCATCGCGCGCTGTCCGACATGGAGTTGGCCTCGGTGCAGACGGCACTGCGCATTTCGTGATTTCTGATGCACCGCTCAGCTTTGGCAAATTCGCGCGTTTCTTCAAGAACCGGCTCGGTACGCCCAACGCCATCGCTTTGGGAGGTCCGGTCACAGCCTTGTGGGACCCGGCTTCGGGGCGGCTTGATGAGAAGCGCGTCGGCCCGTTGCTGGTCGTGAAGAAGCGCCTTCAGCAAGCGAGCGCTGCGCCATGACATCGCAGCCTGACATCTTGGTGATCGACAATTACGACAGCTTCACCTTCAATCTGGTGCATTACCTGATGGAGCTTGGCGCGAGTGTCGAAGTCGAGCGCAACGATGCCTTAAGCGCCGCCGAAGCGCTGGCGCGAGAAGCGAAAGGCTATCTCATTTCGCCCGGCCCATGCACGCCCAATGAAGCGGGGATCAGCCTAGATCTCGTCGCAGCCTGCGCCGATAAAGCGCTGCCTTTGCTGGGCGTGTGCCTCGGCCATCAGGCAATCGGGCAGCATTTCGGCGGGCGCGTGGTGCGCGGCGGGCTGATGCATGGCAAGACCTCGCCGGTAACGCATGATGGGACCGGCGTTTTCGAAGGCCTGCCTTCGCCTTTTACCGCGACGCGCTATCACAGCCTGGAAGTGGTCGATGTGCCTGATTGCCTGCTCGCCAATGCGCACAGCGACACGCCGGGGCTCGATAACACCAGCGTGATGGGCTTTCGCCACGAAAGTCTGCCGATCCATGGGGTTCAGTTTCATCCGGAAAGCATCGCAACCGAGCACGGCCATGCCTTGCTCGCAAATTTCCTGATCCTGTGCGGGCTTAGTCCTGAACGCGTGCGCGCATCTCTCACACAAAGCGCTGCATGATGAGCGCACTGCCGGATATCACCACGCCTCTGACCGAGACCGAAGCGGAAACGGCGTTCGGCATCCTGCTTGATGGTGCGCCCAGCGAAGAAGAGATCGCGGAGTTTCTCGTGGCGCTGTCTGAGCGCGGCGAGACGTCCAACGAAATTGCCGGTGCGGCCCGAGCGCTGCGCGCGCGGCTGATCCCGATTGCCGCACCCAAGGATGCGATCGATGTCTGCGGCACCGGCGGCGATGGCCATAACACGCTTAATGTCTCGACCGCGGTCAGTCTGGTGGTGGCCGCCTGCGGCGTACCGGTCGCCAAGCATGGCAACCGCGCAGCCTCGTCCAAAGCGGGCGCTGCCGACACTCTCGAAGCCTTAGGGCTTGACCTCGATGCGGCGGGAAGAACCGCTGAAAAGACGTTGGAAAAGCTCGGCATCTGCTTTCTGTTCGCTAAGAACCACCATCCTGCGATGGGCCGGATCCAGCCAATCCGGCAGAAGCTTGGGCGGCGCACGATCTTCAATCTGATGGGCCCGCTGTCGAACCCGGCCGGGGTTGCCCGCCAGCTGATCGGGATCGCGCGTCCGGCCTATGTCCCGATCTATGCTGGCGCGATGGCTAAGCTTGGCACAGGGCGCACCCTTATAGTGTCAGGCGATGAAGGGCTTGACGAGTTGAGCCTTGCAGGCGGCAATGAAGTCGCAGTGGTGAGCGGCAACAGTTTTGAGATGCGCCGCTTGCATCCGTTTGTGGCAAACCTTCCGCTTGCTCCGATCGAAGCGATCAGAGGCGATGATGCAAAGCATAACGCAGCGGCTTTAAGAGCGCTGTTGCTGGGTGCGCCAGGTCCCTATCGCGATGCCGTGCTGTTCAATGCAGCCGGCGCCTTAGTCGCAGCGGGCGTGAGCGAGAGCTGGCCTGAGCTGGCCGGACAAGCCGCTGAAGCGATTGACAGCGGACGCGCTTCAAAGCTGCTGAGTGACTGGATCGCACTCGCTAAGTGATCGCATGAACAAGCTTGAAGAAATCTGCGCTCACAAGGCCCGCGAAGTCGCTCAGCGTAAGGCCGCGCTGCCGGTTCGCGACCTAGAGCAGCGCGCGGCTGAGCAAACCACGGTGCGCGGGTTTGAACAGGCTTTGCGCCGCGCGAGCAGGACCGGCTTTGGTCTCATTGCCGAAATCAAGAAAGCATCGCCTTCCAAAGGCCTGATCCGCGAGGATTTTGACCCGCCCGCTCATGCCGCGGCCTATGCCGCGGGAGGTGCGACATGCCTTTCCGTGCTGACCGATGCCGCGTATTTTCATGGTCATGAGGATTACCTCATCGAGGCCCGCGCTGCGTGCGAACTGCCGGTGCTGCGCAAGGACTTCATGGTCGATCCGTGGCAATGTCTCGAAGCGCGCGCGCTCGGCGCGGATGCGATCCTCGTGATCGTTGCCGCGCTCACCGATCAGCAGATGCGCGAGATCGAAGCGGCAGCACAAGAGTTGGAAATGGACGTGCTGGTCGAAGTGCATGATGAAACCGAGCTCGAACGCGCGCTTGCCGGGTCGACGTCGCAGCTCTTGGGGATCAACAACCGCGATTTGAAGACCTTCACGACGTCGCTTGCAACGACCGAGCGACTTGCCGCCAAAGTGCCTGACGATGTCCTTTTGGTCGGCGAAAGCGGGATTGCCACGCACGCGGATTGCACCCGGCTTGCGCAAAGCGGCGTGCGCACTTTTCTGGTCGGCGAGAGCCTGATGCGGGCAGACGATATTGCGGCCGCAACCCGCAAATTGCTGGGCCACTAAGCCGCGCGGGCGCACTCCCAGCGACCCTCTATCCTACTGCGGGCAAGACTGGCACAAGCGCAGTATGAGGACCGGACATCCAAACTCGCTTCAATCGGAAAAATCGATCAATGAGCGCCCCTGTGATCGATTTGATTTTTACGCCAAGACTGTGTTCCATGCGTTCCAACCGTGCATTTTGAGCGATGAACTGAAAGCGCGCGCTGGGAAGGAGCGAATCGGTTGATGAGCAAGCTTACCCATCTTGGCGAAGACGGCTCTGCCCGCATGGTCGATGTTGGAGCCAAGGCTGAAACCGCGCGCGTGGCGATCGCGTCCGGCCGCATCACTATGTCGCCTGAAGCGCTCGCCGCGATCAAGGCCGGCAACGCGCCTAAAGGTGATGTGCTGAGCGCTGCTCGGATTGCCGGGATCATGGCGGCCAAGCGCACAGGCGAACTCATCCCGCTATGCCATCCGCTCGCGCTTGATGCGGTTACGGTTGAGTTTGCGTTCGAAGAGGCCAGCGGCGCAAGCGCGATCCGCGCCACTGCGACCGCATCACTGACCGGCAAGACCGGGGTTGAGATGGAAGCCATGGTGGCGGTCTCGACCGCGCTTTTGACGATCTACGACATGGCCAAAGCGCTCGATAAAGCGATGGTGCTGAGCGATGTGCGTTTGCTTGAGAAACGCGGCGGCAAATCGGGCACATGGAAAGCGGATCTGGGGTGAGCGCGCTGCTCAGCCTTGAAGACGCCCAAGCCCGGCTGCTTGCGCTCGCTCCGACGACGCATTCGAGCGATCTTGGGATCAGCCCCGCGAACGCTATTCGGTTCCTTGCGCGTGATCATCACGCGGCCCGCACACAGCCTGCCGCTGACCTCTCAGCCATGGATGGGTATGCGATTTGCGGTGAAGGCCCGTGGCAACGCGTTGGTGAAAGCCGTGCAGGTGCGCCCTTTGCAGGCTCGCTTAAGCCCGGCCAATGCGTGCGCATCTCAACCGGAGCGCATATGCCGCAAGGGAGCGAGCGGGTCCTCATTCAGGAAAACGCCATCATCGAAAACGCGGTGATCAGCGCGCACGACATCCCACCTGCTGGACGCCATGTCCGTAAGCAGGGCTTCGACTTTGCGCGCGGCGATAGGATCCTCAAGAAAGGCGACCGGTTTAGCCCCGCCGCGCTCGCCTTAGCGGCTTCAGCCGGGCTCGATAATCTGCACGTGGTCGAGCCGCCTTCGGTGGCGGTGCTCGATAGCGGTGATGAGCTCGTTCCGCCCGGCAAGGCGCTTGGGCCTCATCAGATCCCGGCGAGCAATGGGATCATGCTTGGCTCGATGCTCCGACCTTATGTTGGACTGGTCGATATGCTTGGGCCTGTCCGCGATGATATGGACGCGCTTGGCGCAGCGCTTGAGCGAGCCCGGGACAAGCATATCCTGATCACAACCGGCGGCGCGTCGGTCGGCGATCACGATCTGATGAAGGATGCGCTCACAGCTTGGGGCGCACAGATCGACTTCTGGAAAGTCGCGATCAAGCCAGGCAAACCGCTGCTGGTCGCGACCCGCGAAGATGATCGCGGTACGCAGGTTATCCTTGGGCTGCCGGGTAATCCGGTCTCTGCCTATGTGACATGCTTCCTGTTTGCGCTGCCTTTGATCCGTGCGGCGATGGGCGATCCCGCTCCGCTGCCGCGCCCTTGCCTGATCAGCGCAGGCGAAGACTTACCAGCGGTCGGCCCGAGGCGCGAATTCCTGCGGGCCGTG
The DNA here is from genome assembly GCA_039027955.1 of Pseudomonadota bacterium. GTDB lineage: Bacteria > Pseudomonadota > Alphaproteobacteria > Sphingomonadales > Sphingomonadaceae > Erythrobacter. The sequence continues at coordinate 31,946 of JBCCJD010000011.1, read as the reverse complement.
AGCGATGGCTCCAGCGTGCGGCCGGTCGCATCACAGGACTCCAGCGCTTTGCGCGCGTTGGCGAGCGCCAATTGTCTGATCGACCGCCCGGCCGGTTCGGAAAAATGCACAGCTGGTACACAGGTGCCTGTGTATAACCTTCAAAATGGCTGAATCGCAGGGGTTTACTGGGCGTGTGCGGGTTGACTTGGTGATTCGAGTTGCCTAATTGTTCCGCATTCGTTCACTGAATGGTGGGCGGCCAGCGTTCCAATTGCACCTTTTTGCACAGGTCAACGGCAAAGGTGCCTCTTTGAGCGCGCTGATTTTCGGCACTGCGCGTGCCTTTGTGATGGCGCGTTACGTGCGACTTGTGGAGTTGAAGCCATGCTGACGGCAAAGCAGCACGAATTGATCCGTTTCATACAGGAGCGGCTTGAAGAAACCGGCATTTCGCCAAGTTTTGAAGAGATGAAAGAAGCGCTCGATCTCAAAAGCAAATCGGGCGTGCATCGCTTGATTTCCGCGCTTGAAGAACGTGGCTTTATCCGGCGCTTGCCTAACCGCGCCCGCGCGCTCGAAGTGATCAAGCAGCCGGAAGATGCAACCCCGGCCCCGCGGATAGTGGCCGACAACAGCGTGGTTGATCTGGCCGCTGCGAGAGCGGCTGCGCAATCAGCCAAGGCTGCACCGCAGCCAGCCAATGACGTGATCGAGATACCTTTGCACGGGCGGATTGCCGCCGGTGCGCCGATCGAAGCGCTTGAAGGGCAAAGCGCCCTGCCTGTCCCTGCGGCTTTGCTGGGTCCGGGGGAGCATTACGCGCTTGAGGTGTCAGGGGATTCGATGGTCGAAGCCGGCATTTTCGATGGTGATTTTGCTCTGATCCGGCGCACAGACAGCGCGCGCGATGGTGAGATCGTTGTGGCGCTGGTGCGCGGTGAAGAAGCAACGCTTAAGTACCTGCACAAGGATCAAGGCATGATCCGGCTCGATCCGGCCAATGCAGCCTATGATCCGCAAGTCTATCGCCCAGGCGAAGTGCAGGTGCAAGGCAAGCTGGCAGGGCTTTTGCGGCGCTATCATTAAGCTCTTGCAGGGTCCTTGTCGGGCTCAGCGGGCTCGTGAGCGCTAAAAAGTGCGCGGCGCAGTGATCGATCAATCGCTGCGCCCTTGCCACCAACCATGGTCGCCTTGCCCGGCAACGACCGTTTTGATTGTGCTGCGTTCAAGATCGACGGCGAGCCCACCGGTGCGCTCCAACAAGCGCCGGTCCGCTTTGAGCCAGCGAGGCTTGCACGAACGCGGCAGGAAGCGGTCAGCAACGACGATATCGGCTCCGTCACAGGCGGCAGCAAGCGCGCGTTCTTCGATGAGGTTGCGATTGCGCGCGAGCAACAAAGTCCAGTCTTTATCGCCTCGAGCAAGCGTAAGGAGGCAGAATTCAGGCGAACACCTAGCGCCAGGCCATTCGGCCAAAGGGATCGGTTCGCTCGTGACGCTGGCGAGTTCGAGCAGGTTGTCACGCGAATAGGATGAGCGGCTGTCGCGCAAGGACAGGAGCCGCCTGGTTCCGTCCGGATCGATCACCGTGATGCCGACATGGCGACCTTCGCGCCCGATCAAGATGTCAGGAATGGGAGTGGCAATGAGCATGAGAATTGCAGCGGTAGCCGGCGCGAAGCCCCATAGTCGCGCACGCCCGCTCCATAGTGCGAGCCACAGGCCGCCAAGGACAAACAAGCCGATCGTCAATGAACTCATTTGCGGCATGAGCTTGACCGCGCCCGGTTGGGCAGACGTGAAATGCGCGATCGCGAGCAGCAGATCGAGCGCCGCTCCCACCAGATACCACGCCGGCGCTCCCAGCCCGACCAGGTCGAGCACTAACGCGGCTGCGATAAGCGGCATGGCGACGAACGTGACAAGCGGGATCGCAATGACATTGGCAAACGCCCCGTAGACCCCGGCGCGGTGAAAATGGAACAGCACGATCGGCATCAGCGCAAGCTCGATCACTAAGCCGGTTACAAACAGCATGAACGTGTTGCGCGCCATGCGGACCGCCCAGCTCTCGTCGCGCGGTGCAAGGAAAGCTCGGACAGGGCCGCTGGAATGGAGCGCCACAATCGCCAGCACGGCAGCGAAACTCATCTGGAAGCTCGGACCAACAACGCTTTCGGGCCATAGCAGAAGGACGAAAATAGCCGCGACCGCGACCATCCGAAGCGACAGCGCATCGCGCCCGAGAGCAAGCGCGCCGAGCACCAGCATGGCCGCGACACAGCTGCGCACGGTTGGCACTTGAGCACCGGTCAGCAAGGTATAGCCGATCCCGGCCAGCGCTCCGCACGCAGCAGCAACGATCGGAAGCCGCACTCGAAGAGCCAAGCCTGGGATGAGGACCAGCAGTTTAAGCGCGACAAAGTAAGCTGCTGCGATGACGGCGCTGACATGAAGCCCGCTGATCGCGAGCAGATGCGTAAGACCTGCATCGCGCATAGCCTCTTCATCGGCTTGGCCGATCGCGCCGCGATCCCCGCTGGCAAAGGCAGCGGCGATGGTGCCTGCTGAACCGCTGAGCTGACTACGCACATGGCTCGACAACGCGCGCTGGATCGCAGCTATGCCGTCTGCTGGAGGCGCCGGCTCGATCACTTCGACCGAGCCGATCACGCTGCCAGTCCCTGCAAGGCCCTTGAACCAGGCGGCGCGGGCAAAGTCATACGCGCCAGGCAGCATCGGGCTTGCCGGCGGCATCAAGCGAGCGCGCAGGCGCACCACAGCACCTTCGGCGAGAGCCGTATCGCCCGCTTGCGCGGCGATATCGAGCGGAACGTTGACGCGGATCTTGCGACTGGTCCCGGTCTCAGCGTCGCGCACTGCAAGAGTAAGGCGTATGCGATCATCAGCCGGTTGGTCTTCGCGGGCAAGGACATAGCCTTGCACGCGTTCGACTACGGGCCGCTCCAACGGCTCAGCGCCGACCATTTCAGAGCGCGCCCAGATCACGGCAAGCCCGGCGGCAAAGACAACACCGACAGCAATCAGCGCGCGCCGCAGATGATCGCGTTCCGGCATCGTGTGCCAGCAGGCCTTAGCCGCGATCGCGACCAAAAGCGCCAATCCGATTGCCGCGGCCCACTGCCACGGGCTCTTAAGCGCGAACCAGGCAACAATGCCGCCAGCAAACAGCACCGCAAGCCACGGTGCGCGGTCAAAACCCGATTCGCTCAGAAATCGCTCGCAGCGCTCAGCCAACCCCGCTGTTACGCTGGACAAGCCCGCGCCCCTTTGCCACACGCGCGGCGAAGCAGCCTTATCGGGCTGATCCGGGACAGTTCCGCCAACAGCGTCGCTGCGGTCGGACCCGTCTCCCATCGGAATAAACGGCGCTTGTGCCATTGGCCGCTTCCCCCCTCGGGCTAGGCCATGATTACGAGCTGCGATTGAATAGGAATACCATCGTCATGGCAAGCGGCATCGTTACTCGGTTTGCGCCATCACCCACCGGATTTTTGCATCTGGGCGGCGCGCGCACGGCGCTGTTCAACTGGCTTTACGCACGCCATCACGGCGGCAAAGCGCTGCTCAGAATTGAAGACACCGACAAAAAGCGCTCCACGCAGGAAGCGATCGATGCAATCCTTGATGGGCTCGATTGGCTTGGCCTCGACTACGATGAAGCGCCGGTGTTTCAGTCTCAGCGCGCTGAGCGACATGCCGAAATTGCACACAAGCTGCTTGAAGCCGGTCATGCCTATAAGTGCTATGCCACGCCTGAAGAGCTCGAAGCGATGCGGGCCGAGCAGCGCGCCAACAAGCAGCCGCTGCGCTATGACGGGCGCTGGCGCGAGCGCGATCCGTCTGAAGCGCCCACAGGTGCGCCATTTGCAGTGCGGCTCAAAACGCCGCTTGAAGGCGAGACCACGATCGAAGACCAAGTCCAAGGGACAGTCTCTGTACGGAACGAAGAACTCGACGATTACATCATCGCGCGCGCTGACGGCACGCCGACCTATATGCTGGCAGTGGTGGTGGACGATCATGACATGGGCATCACGCATGTCATCCGAGGGGATGACCACTTGAATAACGCCTTTCGGCAATTGCCGATCTACCGCGCGATGGAGCAGATCGAAGGCGGCTGGGCTGATCCGGTCTATGCTCATATCCCGCTCATTCACGGCGCCGATGGGGCAAAGCTGTCCAAACGCCACGGGGCGGTTGGCATCGAAGCCTATCGCGATGAGCTCGGCATTCTCTCCGATGCGCTGTTTAACTACCTTTTGCGGCTTGGTTGGGGCTACGGCGATCGCGAAGAGATTGTGCGCGCTGAAGCGATTGAGCTGTTTGATCTGAGCGGCGTTGGCAAAAGCCCGTCTCGCTTCGACCTCAAAAAGCTGGAAAACCTCAACGGACATTACATCCGTGAGGCAGATGATGCGATGCTGTCCGAACTGGTGATTGCGCATCTGCCGGCTGAGGCGGACCTTGCCTTGCTAACCAAGGCCATGCCGGTCCTCAAAGTGCGTGCGAAGAATCTAAACGAAATCGTTGACGGAGCTCAATTTCTCTTCGCTCAGCGCCCGTTATCCATGACCGAGAAGGCGGCTAAGCTGCTTGACGATGATGGCCGGGCCCGACTTACGCTCATTTCCGAGCGACTTAGGGGTGAAAATGACTGGACAATCACCGCGCTCGAAGCCACTACCAAGTCGCTCGCTGAGGAACTGGGATTGGGTCTCGGCAAGCTCGCGCAGCCCATGCGCGCAGCGCTCACCGGGACCACGACCTCGCCCGGTATTTTCGATGTTCTAGTCCTTTTGGGACGAGAAGAGGCTCTGGCACGGCTCGACGCGCAAGCGGCCTGAGCACTGCGGCTAGCGGCAGAGATTGGACAGGAGACAGATGGTGGCAGACACGCACGCGAAACTCGAACTGGGCGGTGAAAGCTATGACCTCCCGGTGTTCGAGGGCAGCACCGGACCCGACGTGGTCGACATTCGCAAGCTTTATGGCGCAACCGGCGCGTTCACATTCGACCCGGGCTACAAGTCTACTGCCAGCTGCGAAAGCGCGCTGACTTACATTGACGGTAATGAAGGCGTGCTGCTTCATCGCGGCTATCCGATCGGACAGCTGGCGGAGCATTCGAGCTTCATGGAAGTCTCGTATCTGCTTTTGAACGGCGAATTGCCAAGCGGTGAAGAGCTGGACGATTTCGTCTACACCATCACGCGCCACACCATGTTGCACGACCAGCTGCGCCAGTTTTACCAGGGTTTCCGCCGTGATGCGCACCCGATGGCGATCATGTGCGGCGTGGTCGGCGCTTTGTCCGCGTTTTACCACGACAGCACGGACATAGCCGATCCTGAGCACCGCAAGATCAGCTCGCATCGTCTGATCGCCAAGATGCCGACAATTGCTGCGATGGCTTACAAATATGCAGTCGGTCAGCCATTCATGCAGCCCAAGAACGATCTCAGCTATACCGGCAATTTCCTGCGCATGACGTTCGGCGTTCCGGCCGAAGAATATGAAGTGATCCCAGCGGTTGAGCGGGCGATGGACCGGATCTTCATCCTCCACGCCGACCATGAACAAAACGCGTCGACCTCGACGGTGCGCTTGGCTGGTTCATCCGGCGCGAACCCGTTTGCCTGCATTGCGGCTGGTATTGCCTGTTTGTGGGGCCCCGCGCATGGCGGCGCTAACGAAGCCGCGCTTAATATGCTGCGCGAGATCGGTACGCCCGACAAGATCCCGCATTACATCGAGCGCGCTAAGGACAAGAACGATCCGTTCCGCCTGATGGGCTTTGGCCACCGGGTCTATAAGAACTATGATCCGCGCGCGACTGTCATGCAAAAGACGGTGCGCGAAGTGTTCGAAGCGCTGAACGTCAAGGATCCGGTGTTCGAAACCGCGCTTCAGCTTGAAGAAATCGCGCTCAACGACGATTATTTCCGCGAGAAAAAGCTGTTCCCAAACGTGGACTTCTATTCCGGCATCATCCTGTCAGCGATCGGCTTCCCGACCACCATGTTCACCGCGCTCTTTGCGCTTGCCCGCACGGTCGGCTGGGTCGCGCAGTGGAATGAAATGATTTCTGATCCAGGCCAGGTCATCGGTCGTCCGCGCCAGCTCTACACGGGGCCGACGACGCGCGATTACGTGCCTGTCGACAAGCGCTGATCCACCGGCTGCAAGCAGGGCTTCACCGATATGGCTGCGTTGGTTCGCGTCGCATTGCTAGCGGTGGGCATTGCGCTGGTGGTGTTTGGCGTGATGTGGGCTTTGCAAGGTCTTGGCATTTTGATGTGGCCGCCGCAAAGCGCGATGCTGGCGCAGCGCGAATGGGGTCTTTACGGCCTAGTCGCGGCAGCGATCGGCGGGCTTGTGATCTGGCTCGCGCTGCGAATTGGCACAAGCCGGTGAGCGCTGCTCAACCGGCTGGCAGAGTCAGCCGAAACTGTGCTCCGGCGAGCTCATCGCCCGGCTCATCCTGCACCAGACTAAGCTCACCCGCCATCGCTCGGGCAAGCCGCTGCGAGATATAGAGGCCAAGCCCTGATCCACCATCATTGTCGCGCCCAAGCCGCTCGAACTTTTCAAAAATCCGGCTCGCTTGTTCAGCGGAAATACCGGCACCTTGGTCAGCCACAGTGACAGCGACAGTGCCGCTGGGCGTGCCGGAAGCGAGCGTGATCGCGACGGTGCTGCCCTCAGGCGAATAGGCGATCGCATTGCCGATCAGGTTGATAAGGATTTGCAGCACTCGGCGAAACTCAGCCGTCGCTCCGCAGCGTTCGTCTTCGGGCGGCAGCTTGAGTGCGATGCCGCGCGCCTGCGCTCGCACACCCAGGATCCCCGCTGCGCGCCGCGCTGCATCGCCCAGATCAACCCGCTCGCGAATGGTCGCAAAATCGGCCGCTTCAACGACTTCAAGATCAGCCAAGTCATCCAGCATGGCCGATAGATGCTGGCCAGCAGTGGCGATGTTACCGGCATATTCGCTGTATTCTGCGCGCAATGGACCAGCAAGGCGAGCGCGGATCGTCTCTGCATTGGCAATAATGCGCGCGATTGGCTGGCGCAGCACCGGCGTAAGCGTGCTGCCAATCAAGCGCGTATCGGTCGGCGTGCCGTCCTGTCCGTCTTCGGCCTGGCTTAGGTCTGTGCCATAGGGCTCGCTTGCGATCAGCAGCCATTCAAAGCCGCGCGGCGCGCCTGTCGCAGGCCCAACCGGGATGATCCGGACCCGCCAGCTGCGCTCAGAGCCTGCAAAAGTGCAGGTCGCGCCGTCCAGCAAACGCCAGTGCAGCGGCTGTTGATGCGAGACGCCCTGGAGATCGACATAGGATGTCCATGACCGCCCGGGAAGCGCCGCCACAAGGCTCTTTAGCTGCTCCACATCCGCTGCGCTTGCATCAAGCAATTGCACCTGCTGGCGCGCATTCAGGCGTCCGGTAACTTCCGCTGCGGCGCGGTCAATCGCGTCGAGCTGTTCTGCCAATTCACGTGTGTCACCAAGCGGTTGAGCGGCGCGCTGCCAATTGTCGATCAGCACTTCACAGCCGCCGCCATCTTCATCGCCAAGCGGATGCACCCGGACAAAGCCGCTAACCACTTCGTCGCCATCGAAGCAGGAGAACTCGCGCGCTATCCGAAGGCCCATCTCGCGGCCTTGCTGAACCAGATCAAGCAACTCAGGCACCGCAAGCGTACCGGGAAGCTCGCCGCCGCAACGCTCATGCAGATCAGCGAGCGGAGCGTCTGCGGTGAGCAAGCGGTCGCTGTCATCGGTGAGGCCGCGCGCTGCCAACATAGTGCTGCGTTGATCCATGCTCGCCGCTCTCAGCCCGGATTCCAGGCGGCGGATTGCGCCAGCAAAGCGGCGGCTCGGTCAGGCGGAAGTTCATCAATCGCGCGCGGAAGCCGCTCAGCCGGCTCAAGCAGCAGGAATTGGCGCTCGATCGCGCGCTCATCAAGTCCGGCTGCACGCAGGCCAAGCGCAAGCCGCGCCGCTTGGCGTTCATGACACGCAAGGATCGCAAGATCGCGCGGCTGCCGAGTCAAGGTCGCCAGCACTGACACGAACAGCGACAGCCCGGCATGATCGAGTTCCAGCCCCGCTAACGCCCCGCCTCGCATAGCGGTTACAAGGCGCGCGAACAGGCCTAGCCGCCCTGCCCCTTCATCATAGTCCTGCTTCAGCGCGCGCAGGACCGGATCAGCGCTCGCCGGTTCTGCAGGATCAGTCACTCTGGTGGCTTGCCAGCGTCCAAGAACGATTTGAAACAGGCGTGCCGGCAGTTCACCAAGCGGCATGGCCATCCGGCGTTGTGCCTGAATGAAGCGCGACTGAGCGGCCAAGGCAGTCATCGCCAATTCAGCAACCGCCGGATCGTCCGACGCGATCAATTCCTGCAGCAACGGACTGAGTACCGGATCAAGCGACGAGCGCTGCTCTAACCGGTGGACCAGATGCGCTTCCATCGCCAGCGCATAGCAATGGCTCAGCACCGGCCCCTCGCCCGCAAGATGATCAGCCAAAGCGTCGATTTCGACCGGATCGGGGTAATATGCTGGCGCGTGAGCGCTGCGACGCTGCGCAGGATGAGCTGCTGCTGCTGCGAGCAATTGCCGGGCAATATCGCTCAACATGCCTCGTAGGCGCGCAACGATGGCTTCATTAACCAGCGCATGCCCGGAACTTGCCAGCATGTGCGAGAGAACCGGTGCAACTCCGCTAAGCACACGATCGCCGCGCGCCAATTCGGCACGCAAGATCGTCTCGACATACGTCGTCGCGGCCTGATCCATCGCAGCTTCGCCCATCCCCTTAGCGCATAAAGCGCCATAGTTAAGCCCGCGTTAGCTCATTTAGGGCGCAAGCGCAGCAGCAATTGTATAAGCGGCCCAAGCCCGAACACTATCAGCACTTCTGTAAAACAGCCGAAAGCCGCAGCTAAGGCCGCGGCCAGGCATTGCAGCGCACGATCGCGCCAGAACTCAGCCGACCGCAAATCCGCTTGTGCAGCAGCGAGCTGCGTCAAACCGAAAGCAAACAGCGGCAAACTCAGTTCAGCTATGCTCGCACCGCTATGGAACAGCGCGGAGACGAAGGTAGTCAGCAGCAGAGCCTCGATCAGCAGCGATCTCGCTAAAGCCGAGCGATTGGGCTGAGCGTCAGCCAGCATCGCCCTTTTCAGCCGTGTGAAACCGTCGCTCAACCCCGCCGCAAAAGCGCCTGCACCAGCCAAGACCAGCGCGGCAACAGGTGCAGCGGATGCCGCAAACGCCAATCCTGCCACCAAGAAAATGAGGCCAGCTGTAAAGCTGGCGGTTGGCGCATAGGTCCAATGGCGCGGTGGCACATATTGCGGGAGCCGTTTCGCGAGCGCCCGAAATGGTCCCGTCCAGCTTGCGGCCTGCGCATTGAGCGCAATCAAAGCCCGCTCTCGCTCTGCCAGCACGGCCGCATCGCTTGCCAAAACCCATTTTCCTGCCGCTTTGTGCTGCTCGCTAAGCCGGGTGCATGCGGTTTTGGCCTGCAGGGATAAGCGAAGAAGATACGACACCACATTGCCCCCTGGCGGGCATTCCGCCAGGTGATGGACTTCGCCGGCACGCACTACGCTGACGCCAGCCCAGCAATTTTCGGCATCAATGCGCTCGAATGCCTCCGGATGCGCTTCGACCAGCGCATCGCTCGGCGCGAGCGTCAAAATGCGGCGAGCAAGCTTCACTCCAGGCATTGTCGAGCGCATCGGTTCAGGCTCTTGCACCAGCAATCCGGTCAACACCGCGCGATCGACCATGAGGCCATCGAGCATTACAAGCAGTTCATCATCGGTGTGGAGCAAAGCCGCCAGTGCGATTGCGCTGCGAACCGCATGAAATTCGCCGCCTTGCGCTTCAACCCAGCGCTGAACCTCGAGATGCGGCGATGCAGGATTGTCGACTAGGCAGACAATGCGCACGCAACCCAGTTTAAGCGCCGTTTCCGCTTGCCACGCGAGAACCGTGCGGTCAGCGAGTTTGAGCTCGGCGCGATATTCACCAGTGTCCACCCGTTCCAGAGCCGACAACAAAGCCGTGCGCACGCCCATCCCCCATATGATCAAACATAAGGGTAAGCTGCGCGCGTAAAGCAACGCAAGCCAGCGCGGTGCATTTGGCCCGATTTTTAGAGTGATCAGGCGCGAGGCGTGCCGGAAAAGCGCTGCAGTACGGTTTCGATCTCACGGATCGCGGTTGGCTCTCCAGGGGCAGAAACGAGCGCCTGTTCAGCTGCTTCAAGCAGTTCGTCAGAATGGAAGCTTGCCGCAAGGCCTTTCAAGCGCATTGCGGCGATGTTCCAGTTACCGTCGCACCGCGAGCGCTTGAGCAGATCGAGCTGCTTCGTTGCACTTTCCACAAATGCGCCGCGTAGCTCACGCATCAACGCAGCATCGTCTCCTGCAGCCGCAGCAAGAGTGGCATCAAGAGCACCATTTTCATACGCCATGTAATTGAAACTATCGAAAATGGGTTAACGGAGTATTTATCCACAGCCCTCCTGTGGTAACGCCAAATCATGTCAAATGGGCATCATATTCGAGCCGTCGGCCAAAGCGCTAAAAGTAAATCGACGTCAAAAGAAGACGCTGATCAGAGTTCCGCCTCTGAAGAGACGGCTTCAGCTTCAGAAGAACACCCTGTTATCGACGCTGAATGGGAAGCCGAAACACCCGTGCTCGAAACCGAATACACAGTGCCGACAAGGCGGCTCGGATGGATTGTGCCGACGCTCGCGCTGCTGGCGATTGCTGGTTGGAGCGGCCTTTACGGCTGGGCCGTGCGCGACGAGCTGCTTAACGCTGCCAGCTTCCCACCAAGCGAATGGGTCCGCTGGATCATTGACTGGTCGGTGCCGGTCCTGCTGATCGGCGTCGTGTGGCTGCTGGCGATGCGCAATTCGAGCAAGGAAGCCGAGCGCTTTGCGGCGACCGCCACGATGCTCAGCAATGAAAGCGCGCAGCTTGAAGGGCGGCTTACTGTGGTCAACCGCGAGTTGAGCCTGGCGCGCGAGTTCCTGGCCTCGCAATCGCGCGAGCTCGATGCGCTTGGCCGTATGGCGAGCGAGCGGATTTCGAAGCATGCCGTAGAGTTGCAAACGCTGATCAATGAGAACGGCAAAGAGGTCAACGCAATTGGCACCGCGAGTGAGACAGCGCTCGAAAACATGGTCCGATTGCGTGATGATCTGCCGGTACTCGCAAACTCGGCGCGCGATGTTTCCAACCAGATCGGCAATGCCGGACGCACAGCCAAGGATCAGGTCGACGAATTAAGCGCAAGCTTTGAGCAACTTGATGACGTTGGCAAAGCGAGCAAGCGGCGCGCAAGCGCAGTTGGCGAAACGATTGCCGCAGCGCTTAGCGAGCTGGAACAGGAAATGACCCGGATCGAGCAGGCCATCAGCCCCCGATTTGAGCTGTTGCAGAACAAGTCAGCTGAGTATCGCAGCGAACTCGACCAATCCGAAGCGCAAGCTTTCGGCGCGCTTAGCGGGCGCTTTGCCACGTTGCAGAGCGAGACCGACACAGTCGTTGCGAAGCTGCGTGACGCTCAGCAAGCGGCCGTTGCAGGCCAGAAAAAGGCGGTTGAACGGCTTCAAGCAGACCTCACCGAAATGGTCGAAACGGTCGATGCGCTTGACCGCAACGCGGTCGAAGCTGCGCGCAATCGGATCGCGGAGCTCAACGCCGAAGCCGGGCGGTTCGATGATACGCTCGCTGAGCGCGATGCGCTTTTCTTAGAAGAGATGAAGCGACGCCAAAGCGAATTTGAAGAGCGAGAAAAGCAAGCTGGCGAAGTCATGGCACAGCGGTTTGCCGAGCTTGATGATGCGATTGCCGAGCGGCGTGAAGCGCAACTTGCCGAAACTGAAAAACTGGTCACTCAAAGCACCGTTTTGAGCGACCAATTCAAGGCCTTTGGCGCGTTGCTGAGGGAAGTTGGCGAGCAGAGCGAGCTGACCCGGCGCAGCCTTAACGAAGGTCTCGGGACGCTAGGCAAGCAATTGTCCGACAAACGCCTGGCGCTCGGCAAGACGGCGGAATTGCTGAATGATGCCAACACCGCTTCGCTTAAAGTGCTGGAGAATATCGAGCTTGGCGTACACCATACCCGCGAAGACCTGCCGAGCGCGATCGCGTCTGCCGCAAACGAGCTCGCTTCGGTTGAAAAGCGCGCTGCCGATTTGAGCGGTGTCATGCTGACAGCGACCCAGCGCGGCGAGGAATTGAGCGGTTATCTCACGAAAACCCAAAGCGATATTGAACAGGCCGACGCCTCGATCGGGAGCCTACAGACGCATTTAACCGAACAGTCGGACGAAGCGTTGGCGCGGCTACATGGCCTGCGCGCAGGACTTGCCCGGCTGACCGAAGAGAGCGAGACCTTTGCAGGCGACACGCAAGATCGGCTCCGCAGTTCGATCAGCGCATTGGAAGACGCAACCAACGCCACTTTGGCTGCGCTCGATCAAGGCGCACGCGACAAAGTCGGCGCACTCGCGGATGAACTCAGCCGCGAAGCTGTCGAAGCGCTGGGTCAAGCGCTGCGCGAGGAAAGCGCTGAAGCGATCGGCAAGATGGAGCAAGCTGCATCCGATGCTTCGACCAAAGGCCGCGAAGCCACAGCGCAATTGCGCGATCAGCTGGCTAAAGTGAACGAGCTGACGGGCAATCTTGAACAACGGATCGCCCGCGCGCGCGATCAAGCCGAGGAGCAGGTCGATAATGACTTCTCAAGGCGGATGGCGCTGATCACGGATAGCCTCAATTCAAGCGCGATTGACATCGCATCAGCGCTTTCCTCGGATATCGCAGACACTGAATGGTCGACCTATCTGAAAGGGGATCGCGGCATTTTCACGCGCCGCGCGGTGCGCCTGATTGACGCCAAACAGGCCCGCGAAATCTCCGAGATGTATCAGTCCGATCCGGCCTTCAACGCCAATGTGAGCCGGTACATTCACGATTTCGAAGCGATGCTGCGCTCGATGCTTTCAACCCGCGATGGCAATGCGCTGGGCGTTACGGTGCTTGGCTCTGATATGGGCAAGCTCTATGTGGCGCTGGCACAAGGGATTGAACGCTTGCGCAATTAAGCCGAAGGCATTGCGACGCTGAGCCGCGCATGGCCCTGCGGTTCAGGCGTCCGCGTTTTGCCCGGGCGGGCGCGGAAAGACGTTCAGATCATCCGCAGTCACCCAGCCAAATTCGTAGTTCAGCACGAACAGGCTCGTAAGCACGCTTGCAACAATCGTCGCGCGGATGATCAGCTTGCCCGGGCGGAAGTTGACCGGTGCACTTTCAGCCTGGCCAGGGACTTTCGAGACCCCGGCTTCATCTGCCGTGCGCACGCCGAATGGCAGCAGGATAAACGCGCACATGACCCAGAAAAGGAAATAGATCGCGATGATCGACGTCCATTGCATTAGGCCGGCACCTGCGCAAACCCGGGCATAATCACACGCACCTGAGGGCTTTTGCCGGCCCACCGCCGAGCCGAGCGGCGTGCGGCAAGACGCGCTGCTTCGTGCACTTCGGCTGGATCGCGCGCTTTGGCTCCTTTGAGTTTGCTTAAAGCTGCGAGGATATCCTGCTGTGTTTCAGCGATAAATTCCGGCATGTCTTCGTCGAGCGGCAAGCCGATCACGTCAATGATCGGGTCTGTCCCGCGAGCAAGGACGACCACCATAACCCCTTCATGAGCGATCCGGCGGCGCATCGTTACAGCGTCGCCGTCTGCGGGCGCGATAATGTCGCCGTCGAGCACCAGCTTGCCGCTGCGCACTTGCGCGAGCACGCCAGGTTCGCCCGGAGCGAGCCGGACAATATCGCCGTTAGTCTGGACCACGGCATGGGGAATCTGGCACGACTTCGCGAGCCGCGCCTGCCCTTTGAGATGGCGCATCTCGCCATGGACCGGCACCAGCACTTGCGGCCTGAGCCAGCTGTAGAGCGCTTCGAGTTCAGGCTTCCCGGGGTGGCCGGACACATGGATCAGGCTTTGGCGATCAGTCACCATCTCTACCCCGCGCGCGGCGAGCTGGTTCTGCATGTTACCGATCGCGACTTCATTGCCGGGGATCTGGCGCGATGAAAACAGCACGACATCCCCGCTGGTAAGTTCAAGCGGATGATTGTCTTCCGCCATCCGCGATAGCGCAGCACGCGGTTCGCCTTGCCCGCCTGTTGCCAGGATCAAGACTTCGCCGCGCGGCAGCTGCATCGCGGTGTCGAAGTCCACCGGCTCCGGAAACGCGCTGAGATAGCCATTGTCCTGTGCTACATCGATAATCCGCTCAAGCGAACGCCCCGCAACGCAGATCTGCCGCCCCGTCTCGCGCGCGACTTCGCCAAGCGTCTGGAGCCGCGCAACATTGCTGGCAAAGGTGGTGACCACCACGCGCTTGCCCGAATGGCGCGCAATCTCCTCTTGCAGGCCCCGGTGCACCGCCCCTTCAGAGCCTGAAGGCTGAGGATTGAAGACATTGGTGCTGTCGCACACCAGCGCCAGCACGCCTTGATCGCCAATCGCGATGAGCTCTTCCTGAGTGGTCGGCTCCCCGATGATCGGGTCTTCGTCGAGCTTCCAGTCGCCGGTGTGGAACACTTTGCCATGCGGCGTGTCGATGAGGAGCGCGTTACCTTCGGCAATCGAATGCGCCATCGGGATGTGCGTTACCTTGAACGGACCGAGCGTGATTTCGCCATGATCCTCAGCGATGACGTTCAGCTCGATCTGATCAAGCAACCCGGCCTCTTCAAGCTTGCGCGCCACAAGGTCAGCGGTGAACGGCGTTGCATAAAGCGGCACGCCCAAATCGCCTGCAAAATACGGCAAAGCGCCGATATGGTCTTCATGTGCATGCGTCAGGACAATGCCCAGCAAGTCCCGGCTGCGTTCTTCGATAAATTCAAGATCGGCAAATACGAGATCAACTCCGGGATATTCGCCGCCTGAAAAGGTCATCCCGCAATCGACCATCAGCCACTTGCCGTCGCAGCCATACAGATTGACGTTAGCACCAATTTCGCCTGAGCCGCCCAGTGCAAGGAACAGCAGCTCGTCTTCCGGACTTAGATTTTTCTTCACGTGTGGTAGGTTTCTCAAATAATAAGAGGAGCTTAGCTTGCGGCCTGTTGAGCGAGGATCGCCAGCCCTTCGATTGTCAGGTCAGCATCGACATGATCGAAAATATCGGTCGCTTCATCAAACAGGATCGCAAGACCGCCTGTCGCAACCACTTTTGCAGGCCGTCCGATCTCGCTCTTCATCCGCGCCACGATCCCTTCCATCATCGCGACATAGCCCCAGAACACTCCGATCAGCATCTGGTCTTCGGTGTTACGACCAATGACACTGGTCGAAGCGGGCGCGCGGATTGCGATACGCGGCAGTTTCGCGGTCTTGCCAACCAGCGCATCCAGCGAAAGATTGATCCCGGGCGCGATCGACCCGCCTTTATAGGCGCCGTTGAAATCGATCGCTTCGAATTTGGTGGCGGTGCCGAAATCGATCGCGATCAGATCGCCGCCATATTTGTGATGCGCAGCGAGGATATTGAGCGCTCGGTCCGCGCCTAATGAGCTTGGCTGATCCACATCAATCGCAAATTGCCAGGCCGCTTTGCCTTCCCCGGCCTTAAGCGGTGTGATCCCGAAATATTTCTGAGACAGAACAGTAAGGTTGTGATCGGCCCGAGGGACAACCGAAGCAAAGATAATCTGGCTGATATCGTCGCGCGCAACCCCTTCAATGCTTAGCAATTGCAGGAGCCAAACCGCATATTCATCGCCGGTGCGACGCGGATCGGTTGCAATTCGCCAGCGCGCCCGCACCGTGTACGCGCCATCGCTCGCCAGATCGAACAGCGCAAACACGACATTGGTATTTCCGACATCAGCAGCGAGCAGCATTACGCTTGTCCTTCACGACACGTCCCCGGCGCGAATGACACGTTCCGAGCCATCCGCCAAGCGCAGCAGCAAAGCGCCATCGGTTTTATCAAGACCTGCAAAAGTGCCGGTAAGCGCTTGACCATCATTGTCGTGCACCCGCACTTGCGCGCCGGCATGGTGGATCGAGCTGCTGAGAAAACGTTTAAGGCTTTGGCGCAATCCATGGCTGCGCCATTCGCTAAGGCACGTTGCAAATGCTTCGGCTAAGCGCGGTGCGAATTGATCGAGCACTGGTGCGGTCCCGCGATCAGACAACGCCGCCGTCTTGCGATCAGCGAGATGAGGCGCCTGCGTAAGGTTGACGCCAATTCCCACCACAACGCTTGTCCCAACCATTTCCAGCAGGATGCCTGAGAGTTTGCCGCCATCAAGCAAGACGTCGTTGGGCCATTTAAGCTCCAATTGCGCCTCGCTCGGAAGATCGCGGGATGCAGCTTCAAACACGGCAAGCGCTGCCACAAAGCTAAGGCTCGCAGGGGGCGGATCACGGTCCTGAATGGTGACTATGGTCGAGCCCATGAAGTTGCCCGCTCCATCGTGCCACTCACGCCCCTGCCGCCCCTTGCCCGCTATCTGGCGGCGCGCGACCAGCCAATCCCCTTCGCTGAGCGGCTCACCGGCTCGCAAGGCAGCGGCAAGATCGGCATTGGTTGATCCGGTCTCAGGGATGATGCGGATAGAAGTCATGGCAATTTGCGTGTCTCAGGCGGCGCCGCGGCGAGCGCTAAGGCGCGCTTGAAGCAGCCGCCCTGCATAAAGCCCGATCACAGCTGCCGCAGCATTGCTCAACACGGCTTTCAGATCGCTGGAGCCGTGAAACAGCCACAGATAACCCGCAATCGCTGCGCTAAAACCGGCAATGGCGAGCAACAGAATGCTGAGCTCGCGCGCGATCACAGGCACTTGGAACGGCCTATTTCATCATGTTGGCAGCGGCCTTTTCAGTGGCCTTGCCATAAGGCGGCTTGAACCCGCCAAGCCCTGCGATGTCGATCTTAGGCTGGTGATAGACCGCGCGTGCGTGGCTGAATTCCTTAAACCCTTCGATCGCGTGATAGCTGCCAATCCCGGAGGGTCCGACACCGCCAAACGGCAGATCTTCCATCGAGACGTGGAAGATCACATCATTGGTCGTAACCCCGCCTGAAATGGTGCGCGTCAAGACACGCTCTTGCTCAGCCTTGTCTTCGCCGAAGTAATAAAGCCCAAGCGGGCGGTCATGTTCGTTGACGTAATCGACCGCCTGATCGACCGCTTGATAGGTTTTGACCGGCAGCACAGGACCAAAGATCTCTTCCTGCATCGCTGACATCTCGTCCGTCACATTCTTGAGGATGGTGAGCGGCATTTTACGGGTGTTGGCGCTTGCGAAATCCTCGCCGCCCGGATTGACTTCAATCACTTCAGCGCCTTTGTCGCGGGCATCTTCAACGAGGCCCTGAAGCCGTTCGAAATGCCGGTCCGATACGATCGAGGCATAATCGTCGTTTTCAAGCAGCGTGGGATACATCGCCGATACGCCGTGAGTAACGCCTGCGACCGCTTCATCCTGCTTGTCTTCAGGGACATACATGTAATCAGGCGCAAGACAGATTTGGCCGGCATTCATCATCTTGCCTAAAGCAATGCGCTCGCCCGCTTTGGCAAAGTCAGCGCTGCGCCCCATGATCACCGGTGATTTGCCGCCCAGCTCAAGCGTTACAGGAACAAGGTTCTGCGCGGCGGCCTGCATCACAATCCGCCCGGTCGCGGTCGAGCCGGTAAAGACGAGGTGATCGAATGCGAGCGAAGAGAACGCAGCGGCGACATCAGGCCCGCCGGTCACGACCGCCACTTCGTCTTCTGCGAAATATTCTGCGGTGAGTTCAGCCATCAAAGCCGAAGTGCGCTCTGTAAACTCGCTTGGTTTGATCATCGCCCGGTTGCCCGCTGCAAGCACTTGCATGAGCGGTCCGAACGCCAATTGCAGCGGGAAATTCCACGGGCTCAAGATGCCGATCACGCCTTTGGGTTCATAGCGCACTTCGGCTTTGGCTCCGAGCAGACCGAGCGGAAACTGGACCGGGCGCTTTTCGGTTTTGGACCACTTGTCCAAGTTCTTAAGCGCATGCTTGCCAGCGCCGACCGTCGCAGCGATGTCAGTCAGCATGCTTTGATGGATCGAGCGATTGCCGAAGTCGGCCGCCATCGCTTTGGCAAACTCTTCGCCATGCTCTTTCGTCAGCGCCATCGCGCGCTTAATGCGATCTTTGCGAAGTGCCAGCGTTTCCGGACGCGACGCGGTGAAAGCATCGCGCTGACGGGTCAACAAAGCTTCAAGTTCCATGCGACGATCATCGCCCATTAGCGTTCTCTCCAAACGGATCGGTTTTCATTTGCCATCGTTGTTGCGCAAACGCGCTGTCCTGACAAGGTAATACGAATTGGCGATGTGCGCTTGATTGCGTTTGCCTCGGCGCAGCATTACTTTCTTTGATGATTTCCCCGAAGGCCTGCGCGTTGTTGTTCGCGCGCTCGGCCGTCAGCACAAGGACCTGCGATCATGCCTCATTTCTCCGCTGACGATCCGATCGTCATTCTCTCTTATGCGCGCACGCCAATGGGAGGGATGCAAGGCGCACTCGCTGATGTCTCCGCAACCGATCTCGGAGCGACAGCGGTCAAAGCCGCGGTCGAGCGCTCCGGCGTTCCCGGCGAGAGTTTTGATCGCGCTTATATGGGCTGCGTTCTGCCTGCAGGCCTTGGCCAGGCCCCTGCCCGCCAGGCGATGGTCAAAGCAGGTCTGCCTAAGTCGGTGCAGGCAACCACCGTCAACAAGGTCTGCGGTAGCGGCATGCAGACAGTTATCATGGGTTCAGAAGCGCTCGCCAGCGGCACAGTCGATTATGTCGTCGCCGGCGGGATGGAGAGCATGACCAATGCGCCGTATCTTCTGAAAAAGCACCGCTCTGGTGCTCGGCTCGGCCATGACACGACGTATGATCACATGTTCCTCGACGGGCTCGAAGACGCGTATGAAGAAGGCCGGGCAATGGGCACGTTTGCCCAGGACACCGCGAACGAATACCAGCTGACGCGCGAGGAAATGGACGAGTACTCAATCGAAAGCCTGCGCCGCGCCAATTCGGCGATCGAAACCGGTGCGTTTGCTGACGAAGTCGTGCCTGTGACGTTCGCCACCCGCAAAGGCGATGTCACGGTCGAGGTCGATGAACAGCCAGGCAAAGGTCGACCGGACAAGATCCCGCAGCTGCGCGCTGCCTTTGCAAAAGACGGGACGATCACCGCTGCAACCTCAAGCTCGATCTCGGACGGTGCCGCTGCCGTGGTGCTGACCCGTGAAAGCGTTGCCAGCGCGAATGGCCAGACGCCCGTCGCTAAAGTGGCAGGGCTGGCAGCGCATGCACGCGAACCTAAAGACTTCACGATTGCTCCGGTAGGCGCGATCCAGAAACTGCTCGAACAGACCGGCTGGAGCATCGAGGATGTCGATCTGTGGGAAGTCAACGAAGCGTTCGCTTGCGTTGCCATGTTTGCGATGCGCGACATCGGGATCGCGCATGAAAAGATCAACGTAAATGGCGGAGCGACAGCGCTGGGGCACCCGATCGGAGCCTCAGGCACACGCATTCTGGTGACCCTGATCAATGCGCTGAAGACACAAGGCAAGACCAAAGGGGTCGCCAGCCTATGCATCGGTGGCGGCGAGGCTACCGCAGTGGCAGTCGAACTGGTTTAGATACCGGTGATGCGGCGCGAGAGCGCTTTAGTCCTCGCCGCTCAGCGGGTCTGCTCCCCACAGCCGCGCGCGGGCGACCCACCCGCGCCGTCCTGCGACATCAATATTGCACCACTCCGCGCGGCATTCGCGCAGTTGTGCGACCACGCCGGGCTGCGCCCGCCACAGCACCTTCGCCTGCGGCTCAGGCTGATCCCGCAAGACTGCCAGACCTTCGCCGATAACCAACACACCGCGCGACGGCGTAAGCTGGCTTGCCGCGATCCATCCCTGCGTTCCTTCAGGGTCTTGCACCAGACGCCAGCCTTCGCGCATCCGCACAACTTTAACCGGCAAACCCTTGCGCTTGTAGACCCAGTCAATCCGGTAATCCTGGCTTGGCCCGACGCGCATATTGACTTCTTCAAAGCGCAGGCTGGCCCAGTACGGCAGCGTGCGGTTCTGCGCGCTAACCGGGTCAAGCAGCAGGCTTACGACAAAGCCGGTCACAATAATCAGCGCAGCAAGGAAACGGGAGATCGACATCACCTGAGGTGATAGCGGCTCTCTTACCTGTGCTTCAAGCCGATCGCGCTAGTATTTTGGACCCTTTCACAATCCGTTCGCCGAACGCCTTGACCGGGCCGCCCTTGTGCTCTTAGCCCCATCGCATGGCTGATCCGTCTTCTGCTCCTCAGTTTTCCTCAGGCAAACCGAAAGTCGTGGTCACCCGCCATCTCATGCCGCATGTCGAAGCGCGCATGAGCGAGCTGTTCGAAACGACGCTTAACATCGCCGATACGCCAATGAGCCGCGCGGATTTGAGCGCAGCCATGCAAGACTGCGATGTGCTTGTCCCGACTGTGACTGACCGGATTGATGGCGAGATGATCGCGCAAGCGGGCGAGCAGCTTCGCCTGATCGCCAATTTCGGCGCGGGGACCGAACATATCGACTTAGACGCTGCGGCTGAGCGCAAGATTATCGTCACCAACACACCCGGCGTGTTCACTGACGACACAGCCGATCTTGCAATGGTGGGGATCATTGGAGTGCCGCGCCGGATCCGCGAAGGAACGGCGTTAGTGCGCCGCGGCGAATGGACCGGCTGGGCTCCATCTGGCCTGCTCGGGCGCAAGCTCGGCGGCAAGACGCTCGGCATTATCGGGATGGGGCGGATCGGACAGGCGGTCGCGCACCGTGCCCGCGCGTTTGCGCTTAATGTCGCGTATCACAATCGCAAGCGCCTGCCGGAATCGGTCGAAAGCATGCTCGGCGTCCGGTTTGTCGCAACGCTTGATGCGCTGATCGCAGAAGCGGACATCCTGACTTTGCATTGCCCTTTGAGCGAAGACACGCACGGCCTGCTCGATGAACGCCGGATCGCAATGATGAAGCCAGGTGCCAGCATCATCAACACAGCGCGCGGCGAGCTGATCGATCAGGAAGCCTTGATCGCAGCGCTCCAGGATGGCCGGCTCGCCGGAGCAGCGCTTGATGTCTATCCTGATGAGCCGAAAGTCGATCCGCGCCTGCTCGATCATCCCAATGTGATGACGCTGCCCCATATCGGCAGCGCAACCGCCGAAGGCCGCGAAGCCTCAGGCGAAAAGGTGATCGCCAATATCAGGTTCTGGGCCGACGGCCATCGCCCGCCTGATCAGGTGCTGACGGCGCTGGTCAATCGCTGATCGGGTTTGTGTGATCGAGCAGGATGTCGAGCACGCGCCGGATCGAGCGGCGGCTTGCTGAAAACTCGAAATGCCGTTCGGGAACTTCGATCGCGAGATCGCGCTGCTCTTCAGACCCGCGCGAACACGCTGGCGCGACGATTCCGTCATAAGGTGACCAGATCGCGATGGTCTTGGCTTTGGGCTTGACCGACGGATCATCATCGAGCGGCGGGGTGTCAACGGAATGATCATTGATCGCTTCATAAAGCCGCCAGGCATTGTTTGCCCGGCGATCGCCTGAAAAAGGTGTGCCAAGGGTCAAGACCAGTTCGACCTTATCAGGATGGCGCTGAGCAAGAACCCGGGCAAACAGCCCGCCAAGGCTGATCCCCACCAGCGCCACTTTGCGTCCGTGACGTTGGTAGACGTCATCAAGGCGCCGTTCCGCGTCAGCGAAAATCTCCCGGGTAACGCCGGTCACCACACCTAGCCGCGACGCGTAAGTCGCAAAGCCTGCCTGCCTCAACGTCCGGCGCAGCAGAGATGTGGCATAGTCGCTCGACATGATGCCGGGGAAAACCAGCACCGGCGGCGATGATCCGGAAAGCTGGCGAGGCGTATCTTCGATCAGCACCGGGCGGATCGGGCTAGACCAGATAAACGCCAATCTTGGCAGTTCCATCAACCAGCGCGAGAGCGGCGGTGCCTGATCATCGCGTGGGACGCGCATCGCACTCAATCCCCGGTCAGGATGCGCTCGATCAGCTCCTTCACTGTCGGCGTATATTTGTTAGAATAAAACGGGTCTTGTTTGAAACGATAGGCCGAATGCCCGGCAAACATGAGATTGTTGTCGACATCGCCGCCATGGCCGATGTCTTGCAAAGTCTTCTGAATGCAGAAGCTGCGCGGATCGGCAATCCGGCCGGTGGAATGATTGTCGTGATCTTTCCATCCGGAAAACTGGCAATGCGACAGGCATCCCATGCACTCAGCCTGGTCAGTGCGGATTTGGCTGCGCTCGTCAGGGGTGACGAACACCAGCGTTTCATCCGGCGTTTTGAGAGCCACATCATAACCGCGCGAGGCCCAGTATCGTGCGCGTTCGCGATCCTTGATCGTTGTCCAGAAATGGTTGCCTTTCACCCCGGCATCGAGCTGCACGGTGTGCTCGCCGGCTTCGATGGTGCTGTATGGAATTTGCCGTTTGGAGCGCTCAACCAGTTCTTTGAGGAAGGGATTTTTGACCGCGCTGGAATAGAACCCGGTCGGCGAGAATTTGTGCAGCAGGACATCGCCCGGCTCAAGCTCGCGCAGCGCGTCTTTCCATTCCTGTGAGATCGGGCTTTCCACGGTCAGCAGCGGCCTTGTGCCGAACTGAAAGGCAATCTTGCCAAGTTCGGGGTTGTCGATCCAGTCGTTCCATTCGCGCAGGCACCAGACATTGCCAGCCATTACGATTGGCACCTCTTCAGAGACCCCTTCCTTGCGCATCATCTCGCGCAATTGCTTAACCCGAGGATAGGGGTCCTGCGGGTCTTCGGGGTCTTCAGCGTTAGAGAGGCCATTATGCCCGCCCGCTTTCCAGGGATCTTCATAGACCACCGCAGCCATCAGATCAGCGACCTTGTGATAGCTGCGCTTCCACAGCGCGCGAAAAGCGCGGCCTGAACTCACGATCGGGAGGTAATGCACCCCGTAATGCTCTGCGATCTCGGCAAGCTTATAGGGCATGCCCGCGCCGCAGGTCACGCCGGTGACCATCCCGCGGGTGCGCTCGAGCACGCCTTCGAGCACACGCTGCGCGCCGCCCATTTCCCACAGCACGTTGATATTGATCGCTCCATTGCCGCCAGCGATCTCGTAAGCGCGGAGCACCTGTTCGGTCGCGCCAGCGATTGCATATTCGACCAATTGCTCGAAGCGTTCCGGGCGTTTTCGCTGCGGATAGACCTGAGGAATGACGTTCCCATCTTCATCATAGGTGTCGGCATTGACTGCGCTGACAGTACCGATCCCGCCCGCTGCTGCCCATGCGCCGGACGAGGCATGGTTAGTGGCAGCGACGCCTTTACCGCCTTCGACCAGCGGCCAGACTTCGCGCCCCCCGTAATTGATCGGACTTAGCCCCTTGAACAATGAGTACTCCCAAATGCTGTGTTTATTGGCGACCTGTGCGCGCTGACATAGGATTAACCAAACCTGATCGCAACGCCGCGGACTATCCCCCATGGCCCCAATTGCCCGGCCTGATGTGCAGTACGCTCGCCTAAGCGCTGCTACACACGCCGATCTCACTCGGCTCGGGCCGAACCTTGCTGCGCTCAAAACGCGCGAAGTACCCTTTGATATCCGGCTTTTCGATAAATTCGACTAAACGATAGCCGACCGCCCGGAATTCGCAGAACAGCAAGGCAGGCGGAATGCCGTGGCGATTGGTCGGACGGTCCGCTTCGACGACAATCACTTGCCCGCTATCCGCCAGCGCTGGCCATAACCGCCACAGAAATGCGTAAGGCTCGGTCACTTCGTAATAGACATGGACGATGAAGATGCGGTCGAAGCTGTCAGTCGGCAGTTGCGGATCATCCCCTTCACCGAGTTTGATCGAGATGTTTTCAAGCCGTTCGCGCTCGACCCGGCGGCCAAGCCGCTGCAACGCGTCCCGGTCGATATCCTGGGCCAGAACGCGCCCTTCTTCGCCGACCCGCTCTGCCAGTCGCACAGTGTAATAGCCCTCGCCTGCCCCGATATCCGCCACCGTCATGCCCGCTTCGATGTCGGCAAGGTCCATCACGACTTGCGCTTCATTGCGTTCGTCGCGGACATCTTCATCGGAGAACTGGTTTGCAATGACTTTAGCAACCGGGCGATCAGGCTCCGGGAACTCAAGCGCGGTTTGCGGGCGACTGGACGTTGCTGAAAGCATGTCGCAGCCTGCAAGGCACAGCGTGAGCAGCCACAAAAGCGCGCTGCGCTGCATTATTCGACATCCTCAACGTCAACCGCTTCGCCGGTGACACGTTTTGCCAGCGCTGCTGAGATGAACGGATCGAGCGCGCCATCGAGCACCGCATCAGGCGAACTCGACGTCACGCCGGTGCGCAAATCCTTGACCATCTGATAGGGCTGCAAAACATATGAGCGGATTTGATGGCCCCAGCCAATTTCGCTCTTTTCCTGATATTCGCCGCTGGCGGCGGCTTCACGCTCAGCCATTTCGCGCTCGAACAGCCGGGCCTTAAGCATGTTCATGGCAGTCGCGCGGTTCTTGTGCTGGCTACGGTCATTCTGGCTTGCAACGACGATCCCGGTCGGCTGGTGCGTGATCCGCACCGCTGAATCGGTGGTGTTGACGTGCTGCCCGCCAGCGCCTGACGCGCGATACGTATCGATCTTGAGGTCGCTCGGGTCAATTTCGATGTCGATATCATCGTCGATCACGGGATAAACCCACACGCTTGAAAAGCTGGTATGGCGCTTGGCCGCGCTGTCATAAGGACTGATCCGGACCAGGCGGTGGACCCCGCTTTCGGTCTTGGAATAGCCATAGGCGTTATCGCCTTTGATCAGCAGCGTCGCTGACTTGATGCCAGCCTGATCGCCCGCCTGGTATTCCACCGTTTCGACTTTGAACCCGCGCTGTTCAGCCCAGCGCGCATACATGCGAAACAGCATTTCAGCCCAGTCCTGGCTTTCCGTACCGCCTGCGCCTGCGTGGATTTCGAGATAGGTGTCGTTGGTGTCCGCTTCGCCTGAAAGCAGCGCCTGGACCTTGTCTGCATCAGCTCGCTCGGCAAGTTTTTCAAGGCTGGCGAGCCCGTCGCTGACAATGCTCTCTTCGCCTTCGGCTTCGCCCATTTCGATGAACTCAATCGCATCAGCCATTTCCGCTGAAATCGTATTGACCGTTTCAACCGCGCTTTCGAGCGTCTTGTGTTCGCGGCTCACACTCTGAGCTTCCTTGGGATTATCCCACAGAGTCGGGTCCTGCACCCGCGCGCTCAGCTCATCGAGCCGGCGCAGCGCACGCTCCCAGTCGAGCGACTGCCGAACCAGGCCGAGCGCCGCTTCGATACGATCGATATGAGCTTGGGCCTCGGCCCGCATATGTTGTCCTTTACACTGGCAAACCCAGCTTCACCTAGCGCCGACCAAGCGATTGTAAAGCCGCGCAGTATCGCTGAACTGGGGAGCGATGCGCTACTTTGCCATGGCTTTGACTGCGGCCAGCGTTTTCGCAACATGACCGCGATAGTCGCTGTTGGAATAGACAAACGCAATCCGGCCATCAGGGGCAATGACATAGGAAGTCCGGCTGGCGAGCCCGGATTTGCCGAGCTTTACGTCATACCCATCGATCACCGCTTTGCTCGCGACACCGACCGGGAAGGCATCGCGGCATTCCTCGCGGCTGAAGCGCTTCAGCGTCGCAATCGGATCATTCGACATCCCGATCACTTGCACGCCAGCTTTGCGGAAGTCCGGCATTGCGGCAGCGAACGCATTGGCTTCAAGCGTGCAGCCTTGTGTGAAGGCCTTAGGATAAAAATAGAGCACGACCGGGCCCTGCTTAAGCGCCTCTTTAAGCGAAAAGCCGAATTCCTCACCGGCGAGCGCTGCTTTAGTGGCGAAAGCCGGCGCGCTGGCTCCGGGCGCGAGCTGCGCTTGAGCGGGAGATACCAAGCCGAAGCAGAGAGCAGCGGCAGCGAGAGCATATATGCGGAGTGTTTTGATCATGCCGTGTAAACTTTCAAGCGCGAGCATGGTTTCCGATCTCTGGCCAAGATCGCCGCACTCAGTAGATCCCGCCCTGGTCTTCGACAAAGTCGCTCGGCTGATCAAAGCTCGCCCCTTCATCGCGCCCAAGGCCGCCATCCCGCCCGGCCCTTATCAGCGCCAGGATCTCATCACGCTTTGCTGCAATCTGATCCTGCAATGTCGACCGGTCAGGTTCGGTGTCAGGCTTGAACGCTTCCCAGATGATCGCCGAGCGCGGATCATCGCTGGGCCAGCCATCGTACACCCGTTTGCCGGTTCGGCGATCGACCCGGACCATGCGGATACCTTGAGGAGCGATCGCCGGCAGATCAGACCATTTATCACGCGATTGCTGGATGAAGTCCTTGATGATTGGCGCGGCAATTGTCCCGCCATACGCATAGCCGCCCATATTGCGCGGGGTGTCAAACCCAACATAGGCACCTGCGATAAGCTGCTGCGTTCCGCCGACAAACCACACGTCTTTAGGCCCTGATGTGGTCCCGGTTTTGCCGAAAAGCGGCAGATCAAGGCTGTTCAAGACCGTTGCGGTTCCGCGCGTGACGACGCCGCGCAGCATGTGCATGGTCTGAAACGCAGTGCGCGGGTCCATCGCCTGACGACCTTTAAGGCCAAAGCGCGGCATCGGTTCGCCATCCCACTCCGCCATATTGCAGCCCCGGCAAGGCCGGGTATCAGAACGCCAGATCACTTTACCGCGGCGATCCTGGACATAATCGATCACCGTCGGATCGTTTAATCGGCCGTGATTGGCGAGCGCTGCGTAGGCAGCGACCATCCGCATGACCGTGGTCTCTTCAGATCCCAAGGCGGTCGCTGCATAAGGATCAGGGTCATCGGAGATGTCGACCCCTTCGATCATGTCGACGACATTGTCCATGCCAGCCTGCATCCCGATCTGGACGGTCATGATGTTCTGCGATTGCTCAAGCCCATAGCGCATCGGGAACTGCCCGGCGCGCCCGCCTCTGATGCATTTTTCGCCTTTGGCGCGGCCCTGATAATAGCAGAACCGCGAATTATCGACCTGAGTTGACGGGGTCATCCCGTTATCGAGGCCGGTGGCGTAGACAAACGGCTTGATGGTTGAGCCGGGCTGGCGTTCTGCTTGAGTTGCGCGGTTGAAGTCCGACAGACGGTGATCGAACCCGCCTTGCATCGCGAGGACCCGGCCATATTGCGCGCTTTGCACGACGAGCCCCCCTTGCGCGCCGGGGATCGTGCGCACGCGGTACCCATTGCCGCTCGGCGACACAGCGATCACATCGCCTGCCTTAAGCGCGTTTGGCAGACCTGAAAGCGGTGCCTGTTCGCCATTTGAAAAACCGATGCTTGCAGCCGAGCCGGAACGCTCAGTGACGACGCCCACCCGCCAGTCTTCGTACTTGATCCCGAGATAAGAGCTTGCCAGCTGGCGTGCCCAATTGCCTTCGCTCACATCGATTGTCGCGATTGCGCCGGTCCAGCCGCGCGAGCCATGATAACGCAGCAGCCCTGCCCTCAGCGCGTTGCGCGCGGCGTCCTGTAATTCGGGATCAAGCGACGTGCGCACCCATAGTCCGCCTGCATAGACGCTGTTTTCGCCATCTTCTGCGGTTTCGCCGAATTTCTCGATCAGCTCGCGGCGGACCTCTTCAAGGAAATACCCGGCATCAGCGCTGCGCTGCGTGCGCTGCCTGACAAGGCCAAGCGGCTTTGCCTTAGCCGCATCGCGCTCAGCTGCGGTAACGAACCCATTGTCTTCCATCTGGTCGAGCACAAAGGCGCGGCGGCTAAGCGCGGCCTGCTCCTGCCCTGTGCGCCCATAACGCTCCGGCGCTTTTGGCAGGATCGCAAGAAACGCCATCTGGTGGAGCTCAAGCTCGCCGACATCACGATCGAAATAGGCCCGGGCCGCAGCCTGCACTCCGAAACTGCGCCGGCCAAGCGGGATTTCATTGAGATAAAGCTCAAGGATTTCCTCTTTGCTTAGCGCCTGCTCGATCCGCGTGGCGAGGATCATTTCCTTAAGCTTGCGCGTCACCGAATACTCATCGCCCAGCAGCAGGATCTTCGCGAGCTGCTGCGTGATGGTCGATCCGCCGACCGCGCGATCACCGGTGCCGTATTTGGTGGCATAATCAAACACCGCATTGGCCGTGCCTGTCAGATCAACCCCGCCATGGCTGTAGAACGTCTTGTCTTCCGCCGAGATATAGGCCTGCTTGAGCTGCTCAGGAAAGTCGGCATATTGCAGCTGAACCCGGCGTTCGCGGGCATAGGAGTGGACGATCTCGCCATCGATCCCGCGCACAACGGTCGGCAGAGGCGTTTCATAATCGAGCAGGCTTTCGGCATCAGGCAGATCGCTGGCGAGCCAGAACCATGCCGACACCCACAACAAAAGCAGCACAGCAAGAACAAACGCGCCGAGCTTGAACAGCCAGCTGTTGCGCCATTTTTCTCCAAACCAGGAAAGTGCGCCCGAAAGATCGCGGTTCACGCGGTAACGGACATATTCCAGAGTGGATGTGTGTTCGATCTCAGTCATTCTGGCATCAGGATTAGCATGGCGGAAGTTGTTGGCGCTAGCCGCTTTTCAAGCCCTTTCCAGCTTAATATTGCGGGATTGTCGAACCTTCGCTTAATTTTCCGACCGACGCGCGAAATAGATCTGGATCGCGCTTGCAAGGACGTTTGCGCAGGTCGCTTGCCCTTCAGCGGTGATCAAGCGTTCGCGGTCGTTCTGGTTAGTGACAAATCCGCTTTCGAACAGAACCGAGGGAACATCAGGCGCGCGCAGAACCGCTAGCGCGGCGGACCGGCGGGCTTGCGGATGGAACTTAATCTCGCCTTGACCTTCGCGATTGATCAGACCGGCAAATTCGCTGGCATCGGCCTGTGTCTGCGCTTGCGACAGCTCGACGAGGATCGCGCTGACTTCTGCGCTTTCGCCTTCAATGGTCAGCCCGTTCACCCGGTCGGCATTGTTTTCGCGTTCAGCAAAGCGGGCTGCAGCCTCGCTCGAAGCTTCGCTCGAAAGGGTGTAAATGCTCGCGCCTGACACATTGGTGTAGCCACCGGCGGAATCGGCGTGGATCGAAAGGAACAGGTCAGCATCAAGCTGGCGCGCCAGTTCAGGACGATCAGCAAGCGCAAGCAAGCGATCATCCGCTCGGGTTAACGCGACCCGGATACCGCCGCGGCGCACCAATTCCTCACGCAGCGCCAGTGCGATCGCCAAAGTGATGTCCTTTTCGCGCACCCGCTTGCCATTGGTATCGATGCCGACAGCGCCGGGATCGCGGCCGCCATGTCCTGCATCGATTACAACAAGCGGGCGAGCAGGATCGTTCGGCCCGGCGATATCCGGCGGTGCGACAGGCTTGGCAGAGCCATATAATTCAACCCGCACCACATAGTCGCGGCCCAGCACAGGGACCGGCAGCTTGACGTCAAGCGCCATGGCTGCGCCGATAACGATCAGCGGCACCGCCACGATTATCAGCAAAAGCGTGCGAATGCTCATATCCATAACGGCTTAAGATGCCGGACAAGAAAAGCGCAATAGAGTTGCGAGGCGTAACCCACGGTGCTAGCGACACAAACATGCCAAAGTGCAGAGGGCGCAGGGGGCGCGTTCACACTTTGGCCCGCACTGGACCGCTTTTGCTAAAGCGCAGTGGTCCTCTTAACAGGTTGATGCAGTGACGAGACGCTCTCGCTCTCAAATAGGATTGTCCCGCGCCATTGGCGCCCTTTACCTTACGAGCCGGAGCTCGGACCCGATCCGCAAGCTTGTCGCAGCAGACACGAACAGCGCACCTTACCGTCTTTGCAGGCGAGGTGCAGCAACCCAAAGGGGTGTGCGCAGCACGCATGCCGCTTTCTTTCAAATGAAGCGCTTGCGCAGCGGCCCACTGGCGCCGCATCGAAGCGCCTGGAGACATATTAATGGCAACGCGCATGCTTATCGATGCGCGCCACTCGGAAGAGACCCGGGTGGCGGTGCTCAAAGGCAACCGGATTGAGGAATTCGATTTCGAATCTGCTGAACACAAGCAGATCAAAGGCAACATCTATCTAGCCAAAGTCACGAGGGTCGAACCCTCTTTGCAAGCCGCATTCGTCGATTTCGGCGGCAATCGGCACGGGTTCCTCGCTTTCAGCGAAATCCATCCCGACTATTACCAGATCCCGCACGAAGACCGCGCTCAGCTGCTCGCTGAAGAAGCCGAGGCCGCAGAAGAAGAAGCGCGGCTGCGCGAAGCGGAAGAGGATGAAGGCCTCTCGCCGGGCGACGAATACGACGCTGAAGATGACAGCGCTGAAGCCCTGGTCGAAGAGATCGCTGAAGATGGCGTCGAAGAGATCGACACTTCGGAAAAGGACACAGTCGCAACGATCGAAGACGGCGCATCGGACGATGATGACAGCGCTGATGACGAAGACGATGAGGAAAGCGGCGACGGCTCGTCGGATGACAGCGAAGACGCGGACGACAGCGCGCCTGAAGCCTCCGAAGACGATGCAGACGGCGACAGCGAAAGCGCGTCGGACGAGGATCAAGCCGAAGCCAGCAGCGATGAAGACAGCGATGAGGACAGCGACAACGGATCAGGCCGCAGCCGCTCGCGCCGCGGTCGCCGCCGCCAAGGCAAAGGCCGAGGCAATGGCCGCAGCCGCGCTAAGGAAGTCGACGAAGTGCGCGCCAAGCGGATGGCGCTGCGTCGCCGCTACAAGATCCAGGACGTAATCCAGCGGCGTCAGGTCGTGCTGGTCCAGGTGGTCAAGGAAGAGCGCGGCAATAAAGGCGCAGCGCTCACCACCTATCTCAGCCTTGCCGGGCGTTACACCGTGCTGATGCCTAACAGCTCGCATGGCGGCGGGATCAGCCGCAAGATC
The DNA here is from genome assembly GCA_039027955.1 of Pseudomonadota bacterium. GTDB lineage: Bacteria > Pseudomonadota > Alphaproteobacteria > Sphingomonadales > Sphingomonadaceae > Erythrobacter. Next base: position 882 of record JBCCJD010000011.1, on the reverse strand, counting down.
AGCTCAACCAGCGATCGCAAGCGGTTAAAGCAGGTCGTAGCCGATCTGTCGCTGCCTAAGACGATGGGTCTGATCGTGCGCACCGCCGGGCTCAGCCGTACGAAGACCGAGATCAAGCGCGATTTCGATTATCTGGCGCGGCTATGGGATGAGATTCGCGAGAAAACGCTCTCTTCGACCGCGCCCAGCCTGATCCATTCCGACAGCGACCTCATTAAGCGGGCGATCCGCGACATCTACAATCGCGATATCGAAGAAGTGATCGTCGAAGGCGAAGAAGGCTACAAATCGGCCAAGCAGTTCATGAAACTGCTGATGCCGAGCCATGCGCGCCGGGTAAAAGCCTATTCCGATCCTGTCCCGCTGTTCCAGCGCTATGGCGCTGAAGATCAGCTGCGCGCGATGTACGATCCGATGGTGCAATTGAAATCGGGCGGCTATCTGATCATCAATCCAACCGAAGCGCTGGTTGCGATTGACATCAACTCAGGCCGCTCGACCAAAGAACACGGGATCGAGCAGACCGCGCTCCATACCAATCTCGAAGCCGCGCGCGAGATAGCGCGCCAGTTGCGCTTGCGCGATATGGCCGGACTTGTGGTGATCGACTTCATCGACATGGAATACAATTCCAACGTCCGCAAAGTCGAAAAGGCGATGAAGGAAGCGCTCAAATCCGATCGCGCGCGGATTCAGGTCGGGCGGATTTCGAGTTTCGGGCTGATGGAAATGAGCCGTCAGCGGCTGCGCACCGGCGTGCTTGAAGCGACCACTCGTCCCTGTCCGCATTGCGATGGAACAGGTCTTGTGCGGACCGCTTCATCGGCGGGTCTGTCTGCGCTGCGTCTGATCGAAGATGAAGCCGCTAAAGGAAAAGGCTCG
>JBCCJD010000010.1:0-80363 GCA_039027955.1 Pseudomonadota bacterium | reverse complement strand
CCATTATCCAAGAGGTTCGTTTTGAATAAGCCGATTACCGATCGTGAGCAATTCAAGGAAAACGCTGCGCTCAGCGTAGAAACCGTGACTGGTATCCAGCGCTGGAACGAGGAATTGTTCAGTCTTAAGACGACCCGTCCAGCCTCGTTTCGGTTCCGCTCGGGAGAGTTTGTGATGATCGGTTTGCCAGGCGAAAACGGCAAACCTCTGCTGCGCGCTTATTCGGTTGCGAGCCCGAGCTATGCTGAAGAGCTCGAATTTCTCTCGATTATCGTCCAGGAAGGCCCGCTAACTTCGCGCCTTCAGCATATCGAAGAAGGTGATCCGATCTATCTCGGTAGGAAGCCAACAGGCACCTTGGTGACGGATGCGCTGCTGCCGGGCAAACGTTTGTTCATGCTGTCGACCGGTACTGGCTTGGCCCCGTTCATGAGCTTGGTACGGGATCCTGATGTCTACGACATGTTCGAAGAGGTGATCGTCGTCCATTCCGTGCGCCGGGTGGCCGATCTGGCCTATCGCGAATTGCTCGAAAGCAAGCTTGAAGGTGACCCTTTGCTTGAAGACGAGCAGCGCGAACAGATGATTTACGTTCCCACCGTGACGCGCGAGAGCTTTCGCATGCAGGGCCGCATCCAGACGCTGATCGATGACGGCCGCCTGTTTGAGCAGAGCAAAGGTCCTCAACGCTTTATGCCGGAAGAAGACCGTGTCATGCTGTGTGGCTCGATGGCAATGATCAAAGACCACGCAGCGGACCTCGAAAAGCGTGGCTTTGAAGAAGGCGCCAACAACAAGCCTGGCCAGTTCGTGATTGAGCGGGCTTTCGTGGGGTGATCACGCCTCCATCAGACCAGTTGCGTGCGACCATATGCATGCGTCCAGTCTGAAGACACTTGCACGCTTCGCGCTTTACAAACGCGCTCGGTCCTGTTGAGTTCTTGTCCACGAAAGAACTGTCGCTAGTGGAGAGAACCGGCAATGCTCGAGACGTCCTATCGCACCTGTTACAACGAAGACCACGAAGCGTTTCGCGACACCGTTCGTAAGGTCTTTGGCGAGCATCTGACCCCGCATCTGGATCAGCACGAAGAAGACGGCATTGTCGGTCGTGATGTGTGGAAAAAGGTGGGCGAAGCCGGGATGCTATGCCCTACCATCAAGGAAGAGAATGGCGGTCTTGGTCTCGATTTCGGTTTCAACTGCGTTCTTACCGAAGAGCTAAGCTATCTCGGTTCGGCCGCCGGATTTACGCTCCAGAACGACATCACTGCCAATTACTTCGAACGTCTCGGTACGCCCGAACAGCGGGAGAAGTATCTTCCCGGCATGGTTTCAGGCGATGTGATCACTGCTATTGCAATGACAGAACCTGGCGCAGGGAGCGATCTTCAAGGCATCCGCACCACCGCCAAGAAGGATGGCAATCACCTCGTCATCAACGGCTCTAAGACCTATATCACGAATGGGCAAAACGCTGATTGTGTGATTGTGGTCGCGAAGACCGACCCGGAGAAGGGTGCCAAGGGGACCTCACTGGTGTTGGTCGATGCCGACACTCCGGGCTTTGAGCGCGGGCGTAACCTTGACAAGATCGGACAGCATTCCGCTGACACATCGGAGCTGTTTTTCAACGATTGCCGAGTGCCGATGACTAATCTCCTGGGCGGGGAAGGGATGGGCTTTGTCCACCTCATGGAAGAGCTACCGCAAGAACGCCTGGGTATCGCGGTGGGCGCGCAGGCCGCTGCCCAGCGCGCCTTCGATGAAGCAGTCACCTTCACGAAAGACCGCAAGGCTTTTGGCAAAACCGTGTTCGAGTTTCAGAACACAAAGTTCACCCTGGCCGATCTCAAAGCGAAGATCCAAGTGGGCTGGGCTCATCTTGATTGGGCAATCAGGAAGCACCTCGCTGGCGAACTGACCACGAACGAAGCGTCGGCGGCCAAGCTGTGGCATACCGATCTGCAATGGGAGGCGTGCGACACCGCGCTTCAGTTGCATGGCGGGGCTGGCTACATGAACGAATACGCGATTGCCCGGCTATGGCGCGATGCCCGCGTGACCCGTATTTTTGGAGGTACGAACGAGATCATGAAGGAAGTAATCAGCCGTTCGATCTAATGCTCTCGTAAGGACCGATGAGACGATTCTCCCGATCACGGTACCGAATGTGACAAGGCGATAGAGGCGGACAAGAACGCGTCACGAACGCGTCATAACCCTGCGTCAACGCTCTGCATGTCAACCATGCGGGGCGGTCATGGACGTGATCAATATCTTCCTGACCAACGATCTTGGCGAAACTCTTGATGAGTTTGTCCATGACGGACGTCGGTTCACGTTTGACCGGCTTGGCGTCGATGGTCCGCGCCGTTTGGTCGAAGGGCCGATATGGGCCTTTATCGATTGGGTGATGGACGATCTTGCCGGGCTTGAGATGTGTCGGCGTCTGCGGGCAGATCCGCGCACGGTCGAAGCGCATGTGACAATGGTCCTTGAAGAGGACAACGCCGAGGATCGTCGCCGCGCGCTGCGTGCGGGGGCGGACGATTATGTGGTTGGACCACTCGATCGTCGCGGAGTGCTTGACCGGGTTCTGGCGTTGCAATCACGCGGCGGTGATCGCCATGCTACGCGTAAGCTGGAGTTGGGCGATCTTTCGATCGACATGGCGGCTTTGCAGGCGCGCTGGGATGGTGAGCCGATTGTGCTTCGGCCTAACGAATTTCGGCTGCTGCGCTTCTTTGCTGAAAACCCCAATCGCGTGCTGAGCCGAGATGATCTGATAAACGGCCTTGGCAAGCGTGAGCCGCCGATTGATGAGCGTACAGTCGACGTCTGGGTGGGCCGCTTGCGCCGCGCATTGAAGGCGGCTGGCGGAGGCAATCCGCTACGCACCGTGCGCTCGATGGGATACGTGTTCGATCTGCCCTGAGCTGGCTTGAACTGATCGCGTTGCACATCACTGTGCAGCGCTGTCCATTTCCAAAATCGAAACTTGCACGGCGCTAACAAAAAGGCCGCCCCGTTTTGGAGCGGCCCTTTTTTGTGCAGTATGTGCCGAGCGGATCAGAATTCGACTGATAGGCCCAGCGAGAAGCTTGTCCCGACATCGAACGTGTTCAGCTCAATGCGGTTGCCATTGAATTCCTGAAACTCGAAATTGTCACGCCCGAAAATGTTGCGGACTTCGAAGCTGAGTTCCAGAGGCGGGCCAAGCACATTGACTTCGGTGCGCGCTACAAAGTCGACCGTAAGACCCGGGTCTTCGACCGCATCCGGCTGATCGCCCAAGCCACGCAGCGTTGGACGCTCACTGGCATAATTGAACAGGACCGTGGCTTGCTGCGTCTTTTCGGTGTCTTCGATCCCGATCGATAGGTTCGCGATATGGTCCGATTGGCCGATCAGTGAAGCACCGTCATCGAACACCGATGAAGAGGGCCGGTTAAGGTTCACGCGCTCAGGTGAGATATCATCAGGGCCAACACTCAAGCTTGATTGCGTGTACGTGTAGTTCGCGATGATCAAGAGCTGCTTGGTCTCGAAGAACGAACCGCCCAGACTGAACAGGTCAATCCCGTAGACCAAGTCGATTTCCGCACCGTACAGTTCAGCCGACGGAGCGTTAGCAAAGCTCACGATCAATTCGCCAGGCGTCACCGTGTTGAGCGGCTCGATTGGGTTTTCAATGTCCTTATAGAAGCCGGCAATACTGATCCGGTTCTGACCACCCATATAATACTCGGCGCGAGCCTCGATATTGAGCAACTCCGAATCGACCAGTTCAGTGTTACCGCGGAACTGCCTGTTCGTTTCCGGATCGAAATAAGGCTGTTCGATCAGCTCGCGGAATTGCGGACGTGCAATCGTCTGCGAAGCTGCAATCCGAAGTTGCAGATCGTCGATCGGCTCCCACGTGATCGTCCCGCTTGGCAGAAAGTAGTCGTTGTTGAGATTTGTCGCCGGCGCGTTCCCTCCGGTGAAGGCCGGAGCAAAGTTCGTCTCGAGCAGTGATACGACTTGCTCCGCGTCTTCGTAACGCACACCGCCTTCAACGGTGATCCGGTCAGTCGGAACCCAGCGAAACAGACCGTAAGCCGCTTGAATCTCAAGCGCCGCTCCGAAGGCCGGGAAGGCGTTGAGCTGGTCAACATCGACATCGCCTAGGGCCAAAACATCAGCTGCGAACAGGCCGCCCGGCTGGCGAAAGCCGGTTGCTGTGATGAACGGGCTTGTATCCAGTGTCTCACCGTTACCAAGGTCGACGATCTCACCCGATACTTGCGGACTGAAAACGAAGCTCGTCGATGTCCGATCCGTGTCGTTATAGGCGTAGCCCACTGTAAGATCGAGCGTGTCGAGCACTTCGTAGGACAGGTCGATCCCAGCGAAGTAGTTTTCTTCCTGCAGATCGTCGAACTGGACCAGCACCGCACGACCACCGGGCAAGAGCCCCGGGGTGTCAGCGATGAAGTCCGTTCCGCCAAACGGCAGATCGGGGTCATTCTGACGCTGATACCGCACAAGCGCGTTGTATGGCGCTTCGCGGTCGGTGCGAGCATACCCGCCACGGATATCCACTTCGAGCCGGTCAAACTCGAATTCGCCGACCAGCTGCGTATCGATCAGCTGGCGTTCAAACCAAGCCGTACGCTGAGTGCTGAAATCGGGCGCCGGAGTGATCGTCAGATCCTGTGCATTCTCAAGCCGCGCGGTCTTTAGCGTGTCGCGAATGTAAAGGTTCGTCCACCGGATCGTGTGCGGGCCGATGTCGAGACCGAAATTCAGGAGGCCATTAACGAGGACATTTTCATCAGTGATGAATGTGTCGGACGCAAAGTTGAGCGCTGAAAGATCGCTGTTACCTTCCTGAAAGGTGACCGAACGGTTGCGCAGATTGTTTCTGATACCTGCGGTGGCCACGATGCCAAGGAAGGTATCATCGCCAAGTTCGAATGATTTACCCGCGGTCAGCGAGCCTGAGAAATTCGGCCGAAGCGAGTTATCCTGCTGCAGGGTTACTAGGTTTACCGGCAACAATTGCTGCGCCACAAACTCTTCTTCTTGCGTGCCGATAGCTGAAAACGGCGTATCGCCCGTAAAGAACGGCTGCAGTCCAAGCGGAATATCCCGGTTACCGTTATCGAACCCGAACGTGTCCCAGTCAGATCCAAAGTAAGTCAGACCGTTTTCGAAGGTCGTTTCGGTATCGCCGCTGGCGCCAACGCTGATTTTGAGGAAATCATCGACCGGAATTGCGCGGGTCGTCAGGTTGATGACACCGCCGCCAAACTCACCCGGATAGTTGGCAGAATAGGTCTTCTGGACCAGCGAAGACGCGACCACGTTTGTCGGAAATATGTCAAGCGGAACCACGCGGCTGAGTGGTTCGGGGCTGGGCAATGGAAGACCGTTGAGCAGCGCCAATGAATAGCGATCACCAAGACCGCGGACAAAGACCCGGCCATTGCCGACCACGGAAAGACCGGTAACGCGGCTCAATGCTCCAGCGATATCGCTTTCCCCGGTTCTGGCGATGTCTGCTTCGGTGAGAACATCGAGAACTTGTGTGGAGTTACGTTCAGGATTGCGGTTACGCCGCCCCGTAACGATAATCCCTCCACCAGGGACCGAAATTTCGGGATCCTCAAACTCTTCTTCTTGATCGACGCTATCGACTTCCTCAGCCAGCGGATCGCCAGCGTCTTCATCGGGATCGCCCGTTGTTTGGGCATGGAGAACCGTGGGAAAAGTGAGCGACGTGGTGAGAAGCAGCAGCCCTGCCAGGCGCTTGCCAGTCGACATAATGCTAGACCCCCTCATGATTAGGCCTTGTAAATCGAGCCCGTGACGGGCCGTAAGATGAGCTGAAAGAGGCGCCTGCGTGATCAGGCGCCTCCTCCAGACAAGCCAGGCCGGAGTTAGGCGCCCGGCAGGGAGGTGCAAGCACCGCTAGCACTGCCAAAGTCGAGCGTGGCCGAGTTACACGTCCAGTCGCCGAAATTGTCCGCAATATTGTCATCTTCCGCACCGATGAACGCCCGAGCGCTAAAGAAGCTCGACCGTGCGGTCGGATCAAACGGCGTCACTGCAGCTTCGTTCGCACCGTTCACGAAACCGCTGGTAAGTGAGAGAGTGAAATCGATGTCATTGTTAGCATCGGCATCGATCTCAGCCTGAATGCCCGCTTCGCTGGCACCGGTGTTGACCCGGAACGGATCGGTGCCGCAATTACCGACGATTGAGTTGAACCCGATGATTTGATCGATCGTCGAGTTGGTTTCGATAAAGAAGCAAGTGTCGCTGGTCCGCTGAATGCTAAGAACGCCGTTGGTCAGACCAAGAGCTGCGTCACCACGAACACGCACAGCCGTGTCACGACCGGCACCTTGCAAGAAAGTGAAGTTGTTCACCTGCAGCACTGATCGCGGGATCGCCGTGGCCGGGTTGTCGGCATCATCTTCGGAATCGAGCTCGATCATGTGGTCGCCTGTCGAAGCGCGCTGCGCCACGACAACCGTGTCGAGGTTAACGATCGCGCCGGTATCGGAGTCGATCGAGTCATCCGATGCGCCAATCACCGCGACGTTGTTGGCATCGAATTCGCCGCCAAAGAACTCGATCCCGTCATCCGAACTGTTGAATGACAGAATGTTATTGATGGTGGTGCCTGAGCCGATCCCGCCAGTGGTGAGCGATTGCAGTTCGTTATCTGTCGCAAGCTCAAATCCGGAGAAGCGGATCTGGTTGAAGGTCAGCGAGCCTGAGCTGTCGCCCGAATTGTCGCCGCCGAACAGCGTCACAAGGTCAGTACCTTCAAGTTCCTGATCGCAAGTCGGGTTGGGGTTGGTCGGAGTGTTGGCTCCGCCTGTCCGGCAGTCAGACACCGGTGCACGACCGAGGAGAACCACGCCGCCCCATTGACCTTGCGATTCGTCAGTGGTCAGCCCGCGCAGGTTATCAGTGCTGGTCCAAATGATTGGGTTACTAGCCGTGCCGTCAGCAGCAATGGTGTGACCGCGCTGAACCACAAAGAACGAACGCTCAGCTGCAATCAGGATCACGCCTGGCTCAATCGACAATTCGATGTTGGCTTCGCCAGCGGTCGGGCTGAAGCCAAGATCGGTGCCGACGCTGACTTGGCCAAAAATGCGGTAAACCAAACCGTCAATCTGCGGAAGGTTGTCATCCGCATCGAACTCGTCAGGAAGCTGACACACGCGATATTCACCGGTTGGACCTGAAATGGTTCCGGTGTCGAGCAAACCGCCCGTACTTCTGATCTGCGGACAGCTCGAAGCCGGCGTAACCAGTGTTTGCGTCGGAGTAGGCGTAGGCGTTGGAGCAGGCGGATTGTTGATAGTTACGTCAATGTTACCGGTTGCCCCAGGCGAGACGATTTCATCCGCGCCACAGCCAGCCAAAGCGACAATGCTGCAACCCAGGACGAGAGTGCGTTGAATATTTTTCACAGCGAGCGGTCCCCTCAAAAACCGAGAATCGAACAAGCGCACGATCGCGCGCACCGTCTCGCTAGGGACCGTTCATGACACAATTCTTGCAGTGTTAAGTATTTCCAACAGTCTGTTAAATATGACAAAAATACGACATTTATGACCAAATGCCCGTGAACTTTCGGCTGAGGAATGACTCTCTGAGGCCAGAGTAAACCTCATAAAATCAAAGGTCTGTGTTCTAATATTACAAGAATACGAAAATATTACAGTTTCATTGCATTTGCACTGAGACCCGCTCATACTGCGCTCCTGAAAAGAGGAGTGATATATGACTTTAGCTCTAACGATGGCGCTGCTGATTGCAGCGAATCCGGGCGCGGCGAGCGATCAGGTGGCGACAGCGAAGCCCACCAAAACTTCCAATCTAGGTGCCGAGGCGCTCGCATCCGGACGCGAAGCTGATGCAATTGTTGCACTTGAGCAGCTCCGCGAAAATAATCCTGCAGATCCAGCGCTGCTGATCAATCTTGGGATCGCCTATGCTCACCGCGGTGATGAAGATCGCGCGCAACAAATGTTTGAAGCGGCCTTATCCAGTCGCGATGTGATCGAGCTCGAGACCGCGTCAGGTTCGATTACGGATTCAAGGCGCCTGGCGCGCAAAGCCTTGACGATGTTAGCCCGGGGCGAATTCAAGAAGTAACCCGGCGATCACATAACCGCCAGCGCATGAGACGGCGAGTGGCCAGATCGCGTAAGGTTAGGCGGTGTAAAAGGCGGGGCTACGAAACATAGACCTCGACTCTCTTGCTGACCTGATCAACTCTCTGGCCGTTTGGCTGTCACCTGTTTGTCATTTAGACTAGACAAAGCGATTGCGCTGGAGGGCTGTTAATGATTCTCGCCTTTGCGAGCCGGATTTGTGTCGCTGCGGTGCTGGTCACGGCGGCAAGCGCGGCTCATGCAGACGTGATGGAAGTGGATGCGAACGGGGCCCGGTGGGTCGCTGGCGGCTCTGTTGTGCCGAGCTTCAGCGTGAGTGACGTGCCTTCGCCTGACGCTGAACCGACTGATCTTAGTGCAATCATCGTTCCTGATGGGATTGTCGGCGATGCCGCTGTGCATGCGGCAGGCGTGCCGCAGCGCTATGCAGAAAAGATCGCTGAATTGTCTCAGCGCTTCGATTTAAGTGCGAGCCTGCTTGAAGCGTTGGTCTGGCAGGAAAGCCGCTGGCGCGAAAATGCAGTGAGCCATGCCGGCGCACGCGGTCTTGCGCAGTTGATGCCCGGTACAGCCCGTTACCTCGGAGTGGACCCCGACGACCCTATGCAGAACCTTGAAGGCGGGGCGCGTTATCTGCGTGAACAGCTTGATCGGTTTGATGGCGATCTCGAGAAGGCACTGGCCGCGTACAACGCAGGGCCGGGACGGGTTATCCGAGCTGGCGGCATTCCAAATATTCGTGAGACTAAGCACTATGTGGCTGCGATCATGGGCCGCTTAGCCGATCATTCGCGCCCGATTGAGCAATAAGTTCAGCTCTGTTTCGCGCTTTCAAGCAATGCCAGCATACCGAATTATGGGAACACCGATGCAGTCACCTTTAAGCCAGTCCAGACATAAGCAAAAATTCTCGCTCGCTTCCGCAAGCATCGCCTTCGCGATGCTGACACTGCCTTCTATCGCTCTGGCTCAAGGGGCTGATCCGGCCGGTTCTGGCCCCATCAACTCAGCTTTGCTTTGGCTTCAAGGCACTTTGCTTGGGACCGTTGCGACGACTGTCGCGGTCATGGCAGTGGCGGCCATTGGGTTCATGATGCTGACGGGGCGGATGAACTGGCGCTTCGGTGCAACGGTTATTATCGGGGTCTTCATTCTGTTCGGCGCGACCACCATTGTCGCAGGCATCCAGGCAGGCGTAGGGTAAACCAAGACGATGAGTGAGCTATCCCGTCATCCGGTGCACCGCGCACTGACCCGGCCGCAAATGTTTGCCGGCGTGACGATGAACTTCTTCATTATCAACCTGATGGTGACCACGATTGCCTTTCTCATCTTCAAGAGCCTTTGGTTCGTGCTGGTGCCAGCGGTGGTGCATCTGATCGGCTATTTTGCATCACTGCGCGAACCACGTATCTTCGACCTATGGATCACGAAAGTGTCGAAATGCCCGCGCATACCTAATTTCAAACGTTGGGGCTGCAACAGCTATGCCCCGTAATCTGGTCGAGCCAGAGGCCTCGTAAGGAGGGCTGGACAAGATGGTAAAGTGGATCGGACCGGCAGCTTGGAGCGCTAAAGAAGCGCGCGTCGGCGAACGCTTGCCTTATGCTCGGCTGATCGACGAAAGCACTGTGTTGCTGCGCGATGGCTCGGTGATGAGCGCGATCCAGGTCCCCGGTCTGCTGTTTGAAACCGAGGATTCAGAAGCGCTCAACGCGCATGCGGCTACCCGCGAAGTCATGCTGCGCTCGACGCTTGATGCGCGATTTGTGATGTATCACCATGTGGTGCGGCGCCGGGTCGAGGTTGAGCTCGAAGGGGAATTCGATGATCCGCTTTCGCGCCATATCGATACGCGCTGGCGAGAGCGGTTGGCTGGCGGCTCGCTGTTCATCAACGATCAGTTCGTAACCTTAATCCGCCGTCCTGCTCGCGGGAAAGCCGGGCTGGTCGAGCGCGCCAGCAAGTTTTGGCAAAAGCGCGGTCAGGAAGAATTGATTGCTGATCCTAAGGATATGCGCAGTCTGAAAGCGGCAATCACAGGGCTTACCGCGTCGCTGTCGGCCTATGGCGCGAGCGTGCTGGCTGATTACTCATCGCCTGGCGGAGGCATCAATTCCGAGATGCTCGAATTGCTCTCGGCGCTTTACAATGGCGAAATGCGCCCTGTGCGGCGTCCGCATGAAGACACTGACATTGGCGACATGCTGGCTTATCGCCGCGCGAGTTTCGGGCTCGATGCGATGGAACTACGCGGCTCCGGCGATCCCGACTTTTCCGCGATCCTGGGCCTGAAGGATTATCCCGAAGCAACTTCTCCCGGACTGCTCGATCCGCTGTTGCGGCTGCCTTACGAGATGATCGTCACCGAGAGCTATGCGCCGAACGAGCGGACGACTGCGCGTGAGCGGATTGATCTGGCGCTGCGCCGGTCGCGGTCAGTCGATGAAGAAGCGGCAGCCGAGCGCGCCGACATGATGGCGGCACGCGATGCTCTAGGGAATGGTGCGGTCGGGTTTGGTGATCATCATTTGACGGTGTTGGTGCGGGAGCGCTCGCTTGACCGGCTTGACGATGCCACTGCTGCCTGTGCCGCCGCGCTCGCGGATACAGGCGCGATCGCGGTTCGCGAAGATACCAATCTTGAGCCGGCTTTCTGGGCTCAGTTCCCCGGCAATGAGCATTACATTGTGCGCCGCGCGCTCATTTCGTCTGCCAATATGGCCGGGTTCGGCAGCTTTCACGGCTTTGCGCTGGGCCAAGCGGCTGGCAACCATTGGGGCGATGCAGTCACGCTCCTTGAGACGACTTCCGCAACGCCGTTCTTCTTCAACTTCCACCACGGCGATCTTGGCAATTTCTCTGTCATCGGCCCTTCGGGCTCCGGCAAGACCGTCGTGATGAACTTCCTCGCGGCGCAAGCGCAAAAGTTCAAACCGCGCACAATCCTGTTCGATAAGGATCGCGGGGCTGAATTGTTCATTCGCGGTATCGGCGGGCGCTATGACCGGATTTCGCCGGGACATCCGACCGGTTTCAACCCGCTTGCTTTGCCTGACACACCTGCCAACAAAGCATTTCTGCGCGATTGGCTGGCCGTGTTGCTCAGTGCCGACGGGCCGGAAGAGTTCGCATGTATCAGTGCAGCGGTTGATGCGGCTTATCAGAACGATCCGGGCCTGAGGCGGTTAAGGCATTTCAAGGAATTGCTCGCCGGAGCTCGGCGCCCGGAGCCGGGCGATCTCGCTGATCGGCTTGGCGCGTGGATCGGCTCTCCAAGCGGCTCGAGCGCTGATGGGGGCGGCGAACACGCCTGGCTGTTCGATAATGAGCTTGACCTGCTTGATCTCGATCAGCGCGTGCTTGGCTTCGACATGACGCAGCTGCTCGAAAACACTCGGCTGCGCACGCCCGTCATGATGTATCTGTTCCACCGGATTGATGAACGGCTCGATGGTCAACCGACCATGATCCTGATCGATGAAGGCTGGAAAGCGCTTGATGATGAGGTGTTCGCTGCGCGCATTCGCGACTGGCTGAAAACTCTGCGCAAGCGCAATGCTCTGGTCGGGTTTGCCACGCAATCAGCGCGTGACGCGCTTGAAAGCCGCATTTCCACCGCCTTGGTCGAACAAACCGCAACCATGGTGTTCATGCCTAACAGCCGCGCTCGTCCGGAAGACTATTGCGATGGCTTTGGCCTGACCGATCACGAACTCGCGCTGATCCGCACCTTGCCTGCGCATTCGCGCTGTTTCCTTGTGCGTCAACCTGATGCGAGCGTGGTGGTGCGGCTTGATCTTGCTGGAGCGCCGGAAGTGCTGACAATCCTCTCCGGCCGCGAAGCGGCGGTGCGGCGGCTTGATCTTTTGCGCGAAGCAGTTGGAGACGACCCTTCCGAATGGTATCCTGCGCTCACTAACAAAGCGTGGCCTGATGGTTCAGGCGGTTTAGGCGAAGACGGGCTTCCCGTCTGGCAGGCAGCAGAATGACGACGAGTTGCGATCTGGTCGCTCAGGAGATGGGCACAGGCGTTGCGGCGGCGCTAACCGCGGTTGATTGCATCGCCAGCCAAGTCAGCGAGCAGGCGTTTAGCCGACTGTTCGGTACGGAAGGGCAAATGGCGTTCGCGCTGACTTTGCTGCTGGGTTTGTACGTTGCTTTTTTGGGGATCAGCTTGATGCTGGGCCGCTCAAACCTGTCAGTGCGTAGCTTGTTGCCGCGCATCATCACGATGGGCCTTGTACTCGGATTTTCTACCAGTTTTGCGGCTTTTTCGGCGGTGTTCTATAACATCTTCGTAGAAGGTCCGGACGAGATCGCCGGCTACCTGACCGGCACCGATGGCTCGGCCACCGCGACGTTTGCGACTAAGCTCGATATCGTGTTTCTCGCGATCCAGGAAGCGAGCGGCGATGCCACCGACATCAACACTTTCTCGCCTGAAGGGATGATGTGGCTGGGCGCGATGCTCTTGCTGCTCGGGACGGTCGGATTGCTGGTGACAGCGCGGATCGGCTTGGCGCTGCTGCTGGCGGTCGGGCCGATTTTTGTGGTGCTGGCTTTGTTCAGCGGCACGCGCGGCCTGTTTACCGGCTGGCTTAAAGGGATGACCATGCTCGCGCTGGCGCCTATTTTTGCAGTCCTTGGCGGCTCGATCATGCTTGAATTGGCGGTGCCGATCCTGGCTGCGCTTGTGGCTGTGCCGGGCGAGATCGACCAACAGGCAGCCATGGCGTTCTTCCTGGTCGGCGCGGTGCATGTCGCGCTTATGTTTATGGCGCTGAAGGTTGCATCGACAATGGTGTCGAATTGGCAGGTCTTCGGGCTGGTTCCGGACCAAGGCATAGCGCCTGTGGTGGAGACCGCGCGTATGCCGCCGCCAGCGCCTGCTGCAGGAGTGGCGGTCGACCGTGCGCGGCAGGTAGCGGCGACCCCGCCCGCTGAAACGACACGCCGGGCTGATGTTGCGCCAGCGGCCGCGATCGTCGCTGCGAACGACACTGGCGGTCAAAGCACCACGAATGTTCGCGAGACTAAGGTTTTCGCCACTTCGCAAGGCGGCGCCCAGAGCGCTCCGCTCACTCCTGCCAGCTCGCGCACACGCGGGATCGGCAATCGTTTTCGCTCTGCGTCGTCGGGCACAGGCGCCGCTCGCAGCGGGTCTGGTGGAACCGCCTCCAACCAGAAAGGATCGCAATGATCGCCCATAAGTCCGCACTTGCGGCAAGCGCCGCTGCATTACTCATAGCGCTGGGTACACCGGCGCAGGCCAATGACGCCCGCCTGATGACTTTGGTCTATGACGAAGCGGCGATCGTCACGATCAAAGGCAAGGTCAAGGTCCAGACCACGATCAAGTTTGCTGAAGACGAAGTGATCGAAAATGTCGCAATCGGTGATAGCAAAGCATGGCAAGTCCAGCCTAACAAAGCGCAATCGATCCTGTTCGTGAAGCCGCTCGAACCTTCGGCGAAGACCAACATGACGGTCGTGACAAGTAAGCGAACATATCTGTTCGACCTGATCGCAAGCCCGCGCAATGCCCCGCTTTATGTGCTGCAGTTCCGCTATCCCGAGCTTGAAAAAGCCAAAGAGAAAGCGCGCCTTGCTGCCGCTGAAGAAGCTGAGCGCGCTAAACGCGAAGCGGCGAACGAAACGGAGCTAGCAGCCGCGAATGATCCTTATGCAGTGGTTGATCCTGCGCGCCTCAATTTCGCTTGGGCAGGAGAGGGGGAGCGCGAATTGCTTCCTGCGCGTACCTATGATGACGGCGAAGCGGTGTTTCTGACATGGCCAGCGGGCACGGCGATCCCGGCGATCCTGATAACCAACGCGGACGGCGAAGAAGGACCGGTCAATTTTACGGTTCGCGGCGACACAGTGGTGCTTGATCGTGTCCCAGCACAGATAATCCTGCGTTCCGGCCGCGATTCTGCTACCTTAACCAATGAAGGCCCGGTCAATCCAGGACCGCGCAGCGCTCGGGCCGAACGAGGCTCTTCGAGAGGCTCATGATGAATTCGAATGCACACATAGCTGATATCCCACTAACGGAGATGAACTGATGCGCTTGGCAATGCGACTTCCGCCCAAGAAGGGCGATCCATCAGGTGAAACCGGGACTGATCCGCGCGAAGGCGAATCGGCTGAAGTGATCGATCTCGCGAGCCGCTCGGCTTTCCCTGCCGTCACGGAGCGCAAGACTGGCGGCGATAGCCTTGGTCCGGCCGTGGGAGTTGCCATTGTCGGCTTGCTCGGCGCGACCACGTTCTGGGCGATGAACGCAGCGCAAGTGCCAGAGCCTGAAAGTGTAGGGTCAGCTTCGCCAGCGCCCGCAGCCGCGCCTGCGCCAGCCTCTGAACCAGCGGTCGCGCCAGAAAATCCCCTCCCGGCTCGCCCTGATCCGGCACCTGCACCTGTGCTTGCGCGCGATCCGAATGCGACCAGAGCGCCGGTGACCAATCCCTATGCGAGCCCGCAATTGGTATTTGACGCCACGCGTTCGGCCAACGCGCCGCGCCTCGCTGAAGAGCCTGTGCCAGCTGGCGCTGCTGCGAGCACTAATGGCGCTGCAAGCGCAGCGGGCGGTCCGGCAGGAGAGTTTGCCAGCCGTATCGGCGGGGTCGGTGGTGCTCCTGCGCAAGCGACAGCGATGGTCAATCCCTCCACTACAGTAACGCAAGGCACGCTGATCCCTGCGATCCTTGAGACCGCGATCAATACTGATGTGCCCGGCTATGTCCGCGCAGTCGTCAGCCAGGATGTGCGCAGCTTTGATGGGACTAGAGTTTTGGTGCCACGCTCCTCGCGGCTGATCGGGCAGTATCAGTCAGGCGTTCAGAACGGACAGAAGCGCGCTTACGTGATCTGGACCCGGCTGATGCGCCCCGACGGTGCATCAGTGAACATTGCGTCTCCCGCAGTGGCGTTCGATGGCACGACGGGCCTTGCGGGCGATGTCGACAACCATTTCTTCAAGCGGTTTGGTTCAGCCATGCTGCTTTCAGTCATCGGAGGTCTCTCGACGATCGGAACGGGCGGCGCTTCAGTGGTGCTTGGCGGCGCCGGCCAAGGCGCGGCCAGTATCGCGGCGCAGCAGGACGGCCAGCGCAGCCCAACGATCCGTCTCAAGACGGGCGAGCCGATCCGCGTCTTTATTGCACGTGATCTCGATTTCACCACTGTGACGCAATAAGCGCGTTACTAAGCAGCACCTCTTGATGAGCGCTGACATTCACTCTTTGACGACCGGCAGCGAGTCCGTGGGCGGCGGGAAAACCGGCAGCGCTCCGCAGCTTGCATCTGGTGAGCAGGACAGCCTGTCAGCACTAAGCGAGCGCAGTGTCTATCTCGACGCGTATCTGGCTCCGTTCAAGCGCTGGCTTGACCGCGACACTGTCACCGAGATCATGGTCAATCAGCCTGGCGAAGTCTGGGTTGAAGACGCGAGCGATCCCGGCATCAGAAAGATCGATACACCGGAGATTGATGACCGGCTGGTCCAGCGACTGGCTGAGCAGGTTGCGCGGGTAAGCCATCAGGGGATCAACCGCGAGCATCCTTTGCTGGGCGCGACCTTGCCCGATGGCGCACGGATTCAGTTTTGCGGACCGCCAGCCAGCCGCAAGCATTGGGTGATGGCGATCCGGCGGCATCGCCGGCTCGATCTGCCGCTTGATGCCTATGATACCGGGCCACTGACGGGCGAAGCGAGCGTTGCGATGCCAGATCCGCAGATGGAGCCGATCGCCTATCTGCGTGAAGCGATCCGAAATCGCCGCACGATCCTGATCTCGGGTGGGACCAGCACCGGTAAGACGACCTTTCTCAACGCCATGCTCGGCGAGATCCCTCATGAAGAGCGCGTCGTGCTGGTTGAGGACACGCCTGAGCTCAAATTTCCAGGTGAGAATTCGGTCGGACTGGTAGCTGTGAAAGGCGAGCTCGGCGAAGCCAAAGTGACCGCAAACGAATTGCTCCAGGCAGCTTTGCGACTGCGCCCTGATCGCATTGTCCTTGGCGAACTGCGCGGCGGCGAAAGTGTCTCGTTCCTAAGAGCCATCAACACCGGGCATCCCGGCAGTTTTTCGACGATCCATGCCAATTCGCTGCGCGGGGCGCTTGAGCAATTGTCGCTGATGGTGATGCAGACCGGGATTGGCCTATCGCGCTCGGACACAATTGCGTATGCCGCCAGTGTGATCGACGTCATCGTGCAATTGGGCCGCGATGCAAACGGTAAGCGCGGTATCGCTCAAATCGCCGATAGCCGCTCGCTCGTCTGATCGCTTTTTACCCTGTCGCGCACGCTGTGTTTGACATTTGTGTGACAGTACAAGCTTGATGATTTACACGCGCCGTGATGGCGAACATGGCGCGTGATAGAGCGCCGAACCACTTTATTCGACAGTATCGGCAGCAGGGACGAAAGCACAGGCGGGAACGCGATGAGCAGCCAATCCACTATCAGTGCCGAACTAGACCCGGTGCTCACTGTGCCTGCCGGAAAGACCGGCGACGAGAACTATTTCAATCGAGAACTGTCGTGGCTGTCCTTCAACGAGCGTGTTCTGGCTGAAGCCCGCAATGAGCAATATCCCTTGTTGGAGCGGCTCCGGTTCCTGTCGATATCAGGCAGCAATCTTGATGAATTCATGATGATCCGCGTTGCTGGGCTGGTTGGCCAGGTCCAGCGCGGCATCGACAAACCCGCGATTGACGGACGCACGCCGTCCCAGCAATTGACTGCGATCCGCGAAAAGCTCGCTGAACTGTCTGACGCGCAGCAGGATATCTGGCGCGTGCTCCGCGAAGCGCTCGCTGAGGCTGACATCCATGTCGCCGATGAACAGCGCGTAAGACCAGCTGCGCATCACTGGCTTGAAGCGTTCTTTCTTGAAGAAATCCTGCCTGTGATCACTCCGCAAGCGCTCGATCCCGCGCATCCGTTTCCGTTTGTCCAGAACGAAGGGCGCGGGCTGCTGTTCACTCTTTCGCGCGATGCCGACAAGGAACAGATCATCGAGATGATCCTGATCCCCAGCGCCTTGCCTCGATTTGTTCGGGTCCCGGCAAAGGTGATGGGCCGAACCGGCGCCTCCGGCGAAGCAATCTACATTTCGATTGCGAGCTTGATCCAGCGCTACGCCAAGAAGCTCTTTCCCGGGTTCACGATCCAGGGCGATGGACTGTTCCGCGTGCTGCGCGACAGCGATATCGAGATCGAGGAAGAGGCTGAAGACCTGGTGCGCACCTTCCGCAGTGCGATCCAGCGCCGGCGGCGGGGGCAAGTGATCCAGCTTGAGCTTGAAGAGGATTTCCACCCGCATGCCGAAGCTTTGCTGCTTGAACAATTAGGCGTCCACGAAGCGGCGGTGATTAAGACCGATGGGATGATCGGGATCGATGGGCTGGCCGAAATCGTCAGCGAAGACCGACCTGACCTTAAATTCGATTCCTATTCACCGCGCTATCCCGAACGCGTGCGCGAACATGATGGCGACGTGTTTTCGGCCATCCGCGAAAAGGACATCGTCGTTCATCACCCGTATGAAAGCTTCGAAGTGGTGGTCGACTTCATCCGTCAAGCAGCCGGCGATCCCGATGTCGTGGCGATCAAGCAGACGCTCTATCGTGCCGGCACACAAAGCGCGGTGATCAACGCGCTGATAGAAGCGGCTGAAAACGGCATCTCGGTGACGGCTGTGGTCGAACTCAAAGCCCGCTTTGACGAAGAGCAGAACCTCAAATGGGCAACTAAGCTCGAGCGTGCCGGAGTGCAGGTGATCTATGGCTTCACCGATTGGAAGACTCATGCCAAGGTTGCCATGGTGGTGCGCCGCGAAGGCGATGGGTTTCGCACTTACTGCCATTTCGGGACGGGGAATTACCACCCGATCACTGCGAAGATTTACACCGATCTCTCGTTCTTCACCGCCGATCCCAAGCTTGGGCGCGATGCAGCAAAGATGATGAATTTCGTCACTGGCTATGTCGAACCGCACGGGCTGGAACTCATTTCCATTGCGCCGCTTGACCTGCGCGAGGAAATCTACCGCCGGATCGATACCGAGATCGCTAACGCTCAAACTGGCAAGCCCGCAGCGATCTGGATGAAAGCCAACCAGATCACTGATGCAGCTATCATCGACCGGCTTTACGCTGCCAGCGATGCGGGCGTCGCGATCGATCTTGTGTGCCGCGGCATCTGTTGCTTGCGCCCTGGCGTACCGGGTCTGTCAGAGAACATCCGCGTCAAATCGATTATTGGCCGGTTTCTGGAACACAGCCGCATCTATGCCTTTGCCAATGGCGAGCCGATGCCAAGTCCGGCCGCAGCGGTGTTCATTTCCTCAGCTGATCTGATGGGTCGCAATCTTGATCGGCGAGTCGAATCCCTGATCCCGATCCTTAATCGCACGGTACATGATCAAGTCTTGCAGCAGGTCCTGCTCGCTAACATGCTTGATACCGAACAAAGCTGGTGGCTCGGCCCTGATGGCGACTATTCGCGCGTCGAGGCAGTCGATAAGCCATTTAATTGTCACCGCTATTTCATGACAAACCCTTCGCTATCCGGGCGCGGCGGGGCGCTTGAAGCGGGCGCAGTGCCTAAACTGTCATTGCGCAAGGGCCGGGCGGGATAGGGCCTTACTGAATGAGATCGAAGAAACGGTGGGGTGAGCGCGAAGGCGCCTTCTCCGGACTGATACCCGAACGCGCGATAATTGATATTGGATCGAACACGGTTCGATTGGTCATCTATGGCGGCTCAATGCGCGCGCCGACCGTGCTTCTCAACGAAAAGGTCACAGCGAGGCTAGGGCGCGATATCGCCGCTCATGGCATTTTGGCAAAGGACGCCGTTGAACTTGCGCTGCGCGGGCTAAGGCGCTTTGTCCTTTTGCTCGAAGACCTTGATGTCAGCGATGTCGTTACTGTAGCGACAGCGGCGGTCCGCGATGCCAGCAATGGTTCTGAATTCGTGGCTGAGCTGGCCCGGCTTGGACTTGATCCGCGTATCCTGACTGGTGAAGAGGAAGGTGAGATCAGCGCTACCGGTGTGCTCGGGGCTTTTCCGGGTGCGGCCGGTGTGGTTGCAGACCTTGGTGGCGGCAGTCTGGAACTCGCCACGCTCGATGGACATCAGTCTGTCGCGGCAAGCTCGCTGCCTTTAGGCACGCTGCGATTGCCTGACCACCGCGGCGAGAACACCGCTGAGATGCTCGCCAATCTTGAGCGCGTTTTGAAGCGGGGCGGCTGGGATAAAATCGGCGAAGGCGAGCGCGATGCAGCGCCGCTTTATCTTGTCGGGGGTACATGGCGAGCCATGGCCGTTTACGCAATGCAGCTTGAAGGCCATCCGCTAAGCGATCCGCATGGCTTTGCAATTGCTCTTGAAGACGCATATTCGCTGATTGACCAGCTCGCCAAAGAAACCTCGCAGAGCTTAAAAGCACGCGAGCGCATCTCCTCGATGCGCGCCGAAAAGCTGCCTGATGCTGCGGTTTTGCTGCGTGCGTTGTTAGCGCGCCTTGGGCCCGCCAGGATCGTCTTTTCCTCATGGGGCCTGCGCGAAGGCTTGCTGTTCGATCAGCTTCCGCCTGACAGTAAAGGGCAAGATCCACTGCTCGCTGGCGTTAGCGCCTTTGCCGGTCAACGCGGTACTTCGGCAAGCTTTGCCGCACGCATGGCCGGCTGGACCGTCGATGCCGCTCCCGCGCAGAAATATGGCAGCGAGCGACTGCGCCTTGCTGCTACGATGCTGGCGCTCGCATCGATGCAGATCGAGCCCAACATCCGCATGCCGCAGGCGATCGACTGGGCCTTGCATAAGCGTTGGATCGCGGTGGATGATGAAGCGCGCGCGATGCTCGCAGCGGCGATCGCGGCTAACGGCAATCACCTTAATCTTCCCCGCACCGTGCGCGCGCTCGCTAGCAAGCAAGCGTTGGAAGAGGCAATCTGCTGGGGGCTCGCGATCCGCCTGGCGCGGCGGCTCGGCGCGCGTTCGCAGCGTTTCTTGCAAACAAGCCGGCTGACGGTCGAACGCGGCAAGCTGATCTTGCGCTTGGCTCAAAGCCGGGCGGACCTATTTGGCGTGCCGGTTGAAAAAGACTTGAAGCTGCTCGCCGGGCGGCTGGGTTTGGACTGGAGCGTTAAAACGGTCGCTGATGAGTGCTTGCACGAAGGCTCAGCTGACAAACAGTGATCGGCCCAAGCGTTACACCTTTTCTGCGCGCGCAGAGAAAGGCGAGAAGTCGGTTGCCGTATCAAACAGGTCGACCCCTTCGGCTTTCTTGAGCTGGCCGACAACTGCGTAGGTTACCGGGGTAAGCGCCGCTTCCCACAACACCTTGAGCGCCCAATTGGTGATCATCACAGTGATTACCGCTTCGGTCGTCCAGATTCCGTAAAACGCGACCGGATAGAAGATCAGGCTATCGACGCCCTGGCCAACGACTGTCGAGCCGATCGTTCGGGTCCATAGCGCTTTGCCTTTGGTCCATACCTTCATCTTAGCCATGACATAGGAATTGACGAATTCGCCGGCCCAGAATGCCGTGATCGAAGCCACGACTATGCGCCAGGTGCTACCGAACACTGAGACATAGGTCTCCTGACAGATCGCGCCTGAAACCGCCTCCGGCGCGCCTGACATGGCGAGACTTCCCGAAGCAGCGCAGGTCCAGCCATCGAAGGCGGGCAAGCTCACTACGACATAGCTCATGAAAGCAAGGAAGATCATCGCTGCAAAGCCGGTCCAGATTACGCGGCGCGCGCGGGCGAACCCGTAAATCTCAGTCAGGACATCGCCGATCACATAGCCGAGCGGAAAAAACAGGATCCCTGCGCCATAGATGAACACACCATCAGCCGCCGGCCACCAGCCCTCAGGCCAGAACGGCACTTCAACAAAGGTAAGCTTTGCCGCGCCAATGATATTCGACAGCAGCAGGATTGCGACAAACCCTGCCATCACGAAATCATAGTAGCGAAATGTAATGGGCGCATGGCTGGTGGCGATGATCCCGTCATTGGGATCGGTGTCAAACGCGGCTGCGGGATCAATCTTATCCATCGCTTGGCCCCTAGCGTGATTTGAAAGCGTGGCAAAGCACGCTAATGGGGGCCGCAACGCGCCCTTAGCTCAGCTGGATAGAGCACGGGACTTCTAATCCTGAGGCCGCAGGTTCGACTCCTGCAGGGCGCGCCACCTATCTCACGTTATCGCAGCTGACGCACGGTTCGCGACGAACTGGTCGTTCGGGCAGTGCGAGTCCGCTGATATTCATGTTCAAATGACAATTGTAGTCGCTCTGTTCAATCAGGAGACTGACATGACGCGCATCCTTTTTGCTTCGCTTGCAATCGCGAGTTCGCTGATCACCGCACCGCTTGTCGCGGGAGGACACCCGATCATTGTCGAGCGCGACCGCGCGCCGATCGCGCCAAACAACGACAGCAACAAATGGTGGGTCGATTACAAGACCGATATCAGCGAGGCAAAACGCGAGTTGAGGAGCGATCTGCGCCGCGCAACCGATGCCGAGGATCGCTTTGACGCGCACGAAGAATATCGCCGCGAAATCGCCGATGCCCGTTACGACTATCGCAAGGAAATGGTCGAACGCGGCTACCGCGTTGTGAACTTTCGCGAGAACCGGCGCTATTTCGCGCGGCGCTAGCACCCTGGTCTGCGGGCTGGGTAGGTCTATCCGCGCGCGACAGTCGATAGCAGTTCGGCGGTGATCGGATAGCCTGCATCCTTAATGATGGTCAGCATCGGTTGTCCGGTGCTGTCATCCACCTTCGGGACGATGGTCTTGACCGGGATCGCTTCGGCCTGGGCGCGAGCATCAGCAAAGCTGGTGAACAGCGCAAGGCGTTCAAGATTGCGCCGCGTAGGAAAGATCAGCTTGATATCCCCTGTTTGAGCGGCATCAATCGCGCCTTGCGCGGTGGTCCAGAACAGCCTTGTATTCTCTGAATTGTCGACTGCGATATCGACCGCGCCAGTGCCCAGGTCAGCCAGATAAAAGCGGGTGTCATAGACCCGGCTGAGCTTTTCATTCTTGGGAAACCAGCGCGCAAACGGGATGATTTGCGCAAAATCGAGTGTCCACTCGAACGCTTCAAGCACGCTTTCAAGAGTGCCGGTTTGCTCCAGCATTGTGCGAGCCTCGCGCGCGCTCTGCGCTGTGATCGCTCCGCGAAGCCCTAAAGCAAGGCCGGTTTCCTCCAGAGTTTCGCGGATTGCCGCGATTTGATGCGCCGCCTCGTCCACCGCAAGAGCGCAGTCATCTTGCGCAGCGATGTGCTGAGCCAGCTCGAAATCCGCCTGATCGACGCGCCCGCCGGGAAACACCGCCATTCCGCCTGCAAACGCCATCGTGCGTGAGCGCACTGTCATCAGGATTTGCGGCGATCCAGCGTCAGGTGCGTTGCGGAAGATGATTATGGTCGCCGCCGGAATGCCATCTGGAGCTGGCGCAGGGTTGAGGCTTTCATCGCTGGTCATGGAGCGGTGATGACCTGTGCGGTGAAGCTTGCCAAGGGCCGCGAACAACAATCCTTGCCCGGCCAAGGCAGCCTTGTCGGTTTGTTTTACATTTCGGACTAGGGTTAACGAGGCTTAACCATCTTAATAGCTGTAAAGCCTAGCGAGCGTACTTTTGGCACGGTCGGTGCATACTCATATGTAGCCCGAGTGGTCTTCGAGCAGAGGCGAGACCTTCCTGGTCTCTGGGTCTTGCCTCCCCGTTTAAAAAGAGCCGCCTTGCTTGGTCAGCAGGGCGGCTTCTTTTTTGGCCAAGGCGGTCTGAGCCATGGGTCAGGCGTTCGACGCCCTTTCGAGGCGCTTAGCTTTGCGCTTTTGAGACGCCTTGCTGGTCCATCATCTGCTGCAACTCGCCCGCTTCGAACATCTCCGTCATGATGTCGCAGCCGCCGACAAATTCGCCTTTTACATAGAGCTGCGGGATCGTCGGCCAATCGGAATAGGCCTTGATCCCCTGGCGGATTTCCATGTCCTGCAACACATCCACGCTTTCATAGGCGATGCCGCAATGATCCAGGATCGCCACCGCCTTGCTGGAAAAGCCGCATTGCGGAAACAGCGGGGTGCCTTTCATGAACAAAACGACGTCGTTGTCTGTGACAACGGAAGCGATACGGGCAGTGGTTTCATCAGCCATGGTGCAAGCGGCCTTTATGAATGGAGTTGTATGATATGCACGCTAATTGGGAACAGCGGTCGTCACTTGCAAGGCGTGCAGGTCGCCGCCCATCTTTTCGCCAAACGCGGCATAGACCATCTTGTGCTGCTGAACCCTGGTCTTGCCGACAAACTGCGAAGCGGTGACTTTCGCGGCCCAATGGTCGTCATCGCCTGCCAAGTCAGTCAGTTCGACCGTTGCTCCGGGCAGCTCTGCTTCGATTGCAGCGATAATGTCTTCGCCTTTCATCGGCATGGATGTCAGCCTTCGCTCATCAACTGGCGCTTGGCTTCGATCGCCATCTCTTCCAGCTTGGCTCGGATATCGGCTTCGCTCACATCCGCTCCCGCAGCGGTGAGATCGCCCAGCAGCTTGCGGATCACATCTTCATCGCCGGCTTCTTCGAAATCAGCCTGAACCACTGCCTTTTTATAAGCATCGGTTTCTTCTGCTGTCAGGTTCATGAGCGCAGCGGCCCATTCGCCCAGCAAACGGTTACGGCGCGCAGCGATCTTGAAAGCGGTTTCGCCGTCCATCGCAAACTTGGCTTCTTCAGCGCGCTCGCGGTCTTTGAAGTCGGTCATCTGTCCCTCCGAAAGATGGTCCTTGGGAAATAGGGCGGGGAAGTGCCTGCGGCAAGCGCGAAGCGCTTACGTCATCGTCACCACAAGCTTTCCGACCGCTTCGCGATTTTCCAGCTTGGCAATCGCTTTGCCTGCCTGTTCTAGCGGGAAGGTTTCGGACACCAACGGATCGATTTTGCCTGCCTGCATCAACTCGAACAGCTCTTTGACTTGAGCGACGAACTTGGCAGGCTCGCGCGCCGTGAATGCGCCCCAGAACACCCCGCAGATGTCGCAGGATTTAAGCAGCGTGAGATTGAGCGGCATTTTTGCGATGCCGGCGGGAAAGCCGACCACCAGAAACCGGCCTTCCCATGCGATCGCGCGCAAGGCTGGTTCTGAATACTGGCCTCCCACAATGTCATAGACGATGTTTGCGCCAGCCGGGCCGCATGCGGCCTTGAATGCGTTCGAAAGCTCTTTGGACGCTGCTTTGTCCATCTCATCGCGCGGATAGATCACGATTTCATCAGCGCCGGCTCTCCTTGCGACTTCGCCTTTGGCCTCGCTCGAGACGGCAGCGACCACGCGGGCGCCGAACGCTTTGGCAAGCTCAACCGCGGATAGGCCAACGCCGCCTGCTGCGCCTAGAATCAGAACCGTATCGCCTTGTTTGATGTGTCCACGGTCCTTCAGCCCATGGATCGTCGTGCCATAGGTCATTAGCAGCGAGGCTGCCTTTTC
Source organism: Pseudomonadota bacterium (assembly GCA_039027955.1). GTDB lineage: Bacteria > Pseudomonadota > Alphaproteobacteria > Sphingomonadales > Sphingomonadaceae > Erythrobacter. The sequence goes on along the minus strand of JBCCJD010000010.1, from coordinate 55,649 downwards.
AAACGGCACCCCATCAGGGATAGCAAACATCCGGCCAGCGGGCACCACGACCTGCTCCGCGAGACCGCCATTGCCGATCCCGGCCATAACGCGGTCGCCGGGTTTGAAATTGTCGACCCCTTCGCCGACCGCTGCGACCACGCCTGCCAGTTCGCCGCCCGGCGCATAGGGCCGCTCGGGTTTGAACTGATAAAGGTCGCGGATCATCAACGTGTCAGGGTAATTGATCGCGCACGCTTTGACGGTGACTAACACTTCGCCTTTACCCGGCACAGGCGGATCAATTTCATCAAGCGTCAGAGTTTCAGGCCCGCCAACCTCGTGCGTGCGAATGGCTTTCATAATGAAGGTGTCTCCCGTTAGACTTCAGTGCCTGCGGTCAGCCAGCTTTGCCCGGCGCGGCGCTCGTTTTCAAAGGTGGAAATTGCATCTTGCCGTTCGAGCGTCAGCGCCACTTCGTCGAGCCCGCCCATCAGACAGTGTTTGCGAAACGGATCAATCTCAAAGGTAAAGCGATCCTGGAATTTGGTGGTGACCGTTTGTGCATCGAGATCGACGCTGATCTGCTCGCCCCCGCTCGCCACTTCGCTCAACCGGTCGATGGCAGCTTGCGGCAACACCACTGGCAGGATGCCGTTCTTGACAGCATTGCCAGAGAAAATGTCGGAGAAGCTCGGCGCGATCACGACCCGGATCCCGAGATCGAGGATCGCCCAAGCGGCGTGCTCGCGGCTTGACCCGCAACCGAAATTGGCCCCAGCGATAAGGATCGGCGCGCCTGCATAGCGTGGATCATCGAACACATTATCCGGATCTTGCCGGACGCTTTCGAACGCGCCCTGGCCAAGACCTTCGCGGGTGATGACTTTGAGCCATTGCGAAGGAATGATGATGTCGGTGTCGACGTTTTTGGCACCATAGGGGATTGCGCGGCCTTCGACCTGCGTCAACTGTTCCATCTTTAAGGCTCCTTATGCGCTGTAAGGCAGCGGCTTAATCGGTTTCCGGTGGCTCACCCGATGGCGGAGTGTCCGCCTGGTCAGGACCGATTGCGCTGTCTTCAGGCGTCTTGCGGAAGCGTCGCCCGACATACATTAGCGCTGCTGCAATAGCAGCAGAGCCAATCGCTGCGGCACCGATCGCGGCTGCATTGCCAGAAGACTTCTTCTTCGATGGCGGATCAGGTTCTTTCTCAGTCATGCATTACCCATGCGCTGCACTTGCGCTGCTTGCAAGAGCGGTATGCGGCAAACCGTTCGCAAGTCTTTGCCGAACTCGGCTTAGCTGAGCTCGCGCACATCGGTAAGCTTACCGGTCACCGCAGCGGCTGCGGCCATTGCGGGCGAGACGAGGTGCGTGCGCGCGCCCGGACCCTGACGCCCGACGAAATTGCGGTTCGAAGTCGAAGCACAGCGTTCGCCTTGCGGTATCTTGTCGGGGTTCATGCCGAGACACGCTGAACAGCCCGGCTCGCGCCATTCAAAACCGGCCTTGGTAAAGACCCGGTCGAGGCCCTCTTCTTCCGCCTGTCGCTTGACCAGACCAGAGCCGGGGACAACAATCGCCCAGCGCACATTGTCAGCCTTTTGGCGACCTTCGAGCACTGCAGCAGCGCTCCGCAAGTCTTCGATACGCGAATTGGTGCAGCTGCCGATGAAGATGTTTTCAACCGGAATTTCAGTCATTTTAGTACCAGGGGCAAGGCCCATGTAATCCAGGCTTTTTTGCGCCGCTGCACGCTTGGCTTCATCCTCGAACTGCTCTGGCGAAGGCACCGCTCCGATGATCGGCACGACGTCTTCTGGGCTGGTCCCCCAGGTGACCGTTGGCGCAATATCGCTTGCATCGATCACGACGCTTTTTGCAAATTCAGCGCCCGGATCGGTGAAGAGCGTGCGCCAATAGGCAAGAGCGGTATCCCAGTCCGCTCCTTGAGGCGCCATGGGCTTGCCTTTGAGATAGTCGAACACGGTATCATCAGGCGCGATCAAGCCAGCGCGCGCGCCTGCCTCGATGCTCATATTACAGACCGTCAAGCGCTGCTCGACGCTCATCGCTCCGAAGACGGCTCCGCGATATTCGATCACATAGCCTGACCCGCCGGCTGCGCCGATTACACCAATAATATGCAGGATCAGGTCCTTCGCCGTAATGCCCGGGCCAAGTGCGCCTTCGACCCGCACTTCCATCGGTTTGAGCTTTTGCAAAAGCAGCGTCTGAGTGGCGAGCACATGCTCGACTTCGCTGGTCCCGATCCCGAATGCGAGCGCGCCTAACCCGCCATGGCTGGCGGTGTGCGAATCCCCGCACACGATTGTCGTGCCGGGCAGCGAGAAGCCCTGTTCAGGCCCGACCACGTGAACGATACCCTGCTCCGCGGCGGTGGCATCGATGTAACGGATGCCAAAGGCCGGAGCGTTCTTTTCAAGTGCAGCCAGTTGAGCCGCGCTTTGTGGATCGACGATCGGCACACGTTTGCCATCGCGGTCAAGCCGGGGCGTGGTGGGCAGATTGTGATCGGGCACTGCTAAAGTGAGTTCAGGCCGGCGTACGGGCCGCCCAGCGAGCCGCAGCGCTTCGAAGGCTTGCGGGCTTGTCACTTCATGCACGAGATGGCGGTCAATATAGACGAGCGAAGTCCCATCCTCACGCGTTTCAACTACGTGAGCATCCCAAATCTTCTCGTAAAGCGTGCGCGGACTATGAGCCATGATCAGGCAAACTTACCTTTCAGATACAAAATAGCGATCAACCTGCAACACTGACAAGACCACGGGGGAATTCGGAGAAATTCGTCATGGTATCGCAAGACAATTCGGAGTAGCTAACGCACATGGCGACGCTTCCGCATACATACCCGATCACGATAGCTCCAGAAGACATCGATTTCATGGGGCATGTCAACAATGCGCGCTATCTCAATTGGGTCCAGGATGCGGTCCTGTCACACTGGAACAAGCTGGCTCCGGCTGAAGATGTAGCGAGTAAGGCCTGGGTCGCACTCAAGCATGAGATCACCTACCGCAAACCCGCCTTTCTCGACGACGATGTAATCGCTAGCACGGTGCTTGAGAGCTACAATGGTGCGCGGGCGTTTTATCACACAGTGATCAAACGCGGCGAGGAAGTGCTCGCCGAGGTGAAATCGAGCTGGTGCTGCATCGATGCCGAAACCCTGCGCCCGGCCCGGATTGGCGAGCATCTGCGCGAATTCTTCCTCCCGGACGCAGAATAGTCCGCAACTGACGTCTGAGCGTTCTGGGATGATTGCGAGGACGTACGATCCTTGTATACGCACCCTTATGCCTGTTTCGCGCGTATATTGTTCATGAGACTGACGCGTTATCAGCTTCCCAGCCGATCGCTGCAAAGCGCAATCGGCCTTGCGCTTGCGACGCTAATCGCCGGCAGCTGGCTGGGCATCCACTTCTACTCCATGTTTGTGTTCGAACTTACATGGGCAAGTCTGCCGCAAGCGCTTATCATGGCGGCGGCGCAAATCTGGCTTTCGGTTGGCGTGTTTATCATCTGCCATGATGCGATGCATGGCAGCCTTGCGCCCGGTCATCCCAAAGTGAATTCAGCGATCGGCGCCGTGCTGCTGATGCTCTATGCCGGCTTTAACTGGCGCACCTTGCGCGATGCGCACTTCACCCATCACAAGCTGTCAGGCCGCGCGGGTGATCCCGATTTTGACGAGGAGCACCCGTCGAATTTCCTCCAATGGTACTGGACGTTCTTCAAGCGCTATTTCGGTTGGCAATCGCTGATCTTCGTTCACACTGTGGTGGGTATCTATCTGTTTGTGTTCGACATTCCCTTCATGCAGATTTTTGTCCTGTACGGGGCGCCGGCTCTGCTGTCTTCGCTCCAGCTGTTCTATTTCGGCACGTTCCGGCCGCATTATCAAAGCGCTGAAAAGCCTTTCAGTGACAAGCACAATGCCCGCAGCAATGACTTCGGCACTTTAGTCAGTCTCGCCACCTGTTTTCATTTCGGCTATCATCTTGAGCATCACCGGCAACCTGATGTGCCGTGGTGGGCATTGCCCGGCGCAAAGAAGGCCGGGGTTGGCCGTGCGCACGAAGCGTCGGCCTCGAGCGAGAGAGAAGTCGTCGCATGAGCGTGCTTGAGATCGTTCTGACCGTTCTTTCCTCCCTGATCGGGATGGAGCTGTTCGCTTGGTGGTCGCACAAGTACATCATGCATGGCTGGGGCTGGGCGTGGCACCGCGATCATCATGAGCCGCACGATAATACGCTTGAGAAAAACGATCTGTTCGCGGTGGTGTTCGGAACGATCAACGCTGCGATGTATATTTATGGAGCGCTTTACTGGGACTGGCTGTGGTGGTTTGCGATCGGCATTTCCCTCTATGGCGTGATCTACACGCTAATCCACGATGGGCTGGTGCATCAGCGTTACTTCAAATGGGTGCCCAAAAAGGGATATGCCAAGCGTTTGGTCCAAGCGCACAAGCTCCATCACGCGACCATCGGCAAAGAAGGCGGCGTCAGCTTCGGCTTTGTCTTTGCGCGCGATCCTGCGGTGCTCAAAAGGGAGCTGAAGGAGCAGCGCGAGGCGGGTAAAGCGGTGCTGCGCGACAGCGTGAGTGTCTGATCCGCTTGACCTTTCAGGCAAATGGGACGGGGTATTTACATATCCTCATTCGCTCGCGCCAACGACGCCTTTCGTCGCGGAAATCACCGAACAGGCCGGCAGCTTTAAAGGCTCGACCATTGAGCCTGACCTTCATAAATCGACGCCTGCACGCGCGCGGATTATCGGCCATCGCAGCGGGCGCAGCATCGACTTTACGAAAACCTATTTGCGCAACGAAGCGGGCTACGAAAACCCGGTCGACTATGTCGGTCAATTGAGCGCGGACGGCTTGTCTATCACAGGCGTGTGGTCGCTGCTCGATTGGAACGGCGAATTTGAGATGACGCGCGAGGCGGGGCTGGAAGTCGAACAAGAAGAGCGCACCAGCGTCGAGGTCTAAATTTCACTCAGCCCGCGTCGCGATCCAGCCTCCGCACACGATGAGTACTGCGACTGAAATCCAGACCCATGGATGGCCCAGCGTAAACCAAGTGACACCGACGCCTGCCGCAATCGTCGCGATCGACGCGATCTTCGCCCGGCGCGAGATCGCTCGGCGTTCGCGCCAATCGCGGATTTGCGGGCCCCAGGTCGGGTGCTCGAGGATTTTGCGCTCCCATTGAGGATTACTGCGCGCAAAGCAGAACACCGCAACCAGCAGAAACGGGACTGTCGGCAGCAATGGGAGCACCGCGCCTACCGCGCCTAGCCCGGTGAACAGCAGACCAGCGGCGAAGTAGAGCCGCCGCATCGTTCACGCCGCTGCAAGTCTCGCAGCGTGCTCCTGCACCAGAGCAATCATATTGGGCACCCCTTGCGTGCGGTTGCTCGAAAGCTGGTTTTTGAGATCGAATGGCGCAAGCAAGGCCGCAACATCCATTTGCGCAACCTCTTCTGCCGGCTTGTCCTGAACCGCACAGATGACCAGCGCGACAATCCCTTTGGTGATGGCGGCGTTGCTGTCAGCGAGGAAATGCAGGCGTTCGCTCATTTCGGTCGGATAGACCCACACAGCAGCAGAACATCCGCGCACCAGCGTCGCGTCGGTTTTGAGGGCATCGGGCATGTCTTCAAGCTCGCGGCCCAGCTCGATCAACAGACGATACCGCTCATCGCCTTCGAGAAATTCGTATTCTTCAAGGATGTCGGGAAGGGATCGCATGGCGCGCTATGTAAGCGCAGATCATCGTGTGTCCAGCGCTGCGGCAAGTCTAAAGCTCAACTCCGCTGGCGATTGCTTCGAGCTTCTTGATCCGTTCCTTAAGGTCAGCCAGCTCAATCCGCGCTGCGCCAACCCCTGCATGACCTTCGATCTCGCGCGCATTGTCTCTCGGCCGCCTGTCAAGCTCCTGGCGTTTGAAGTCCAGCCAGCCCTGCCAGGCGCGCAGCAGCGCCAGCGTCAACACACACAGACTGACTAATGTGGCTCCAGCGATTGTAAGAACCGGGTCGATCATTCGCTCAGATCCTCCTTTGGCTGTGAGGAACGCCGCGCGATATCGCCGCGCAGGCTCTCGATTTCGGCTGCGATCCGCTGTGCCTTGCGGGCCTCAGCGCTGTTTTCGGTGGTGGCAATACGTTCGAGCACTTGCACGCGCTCGCGCAAAGCGGCCAGTTCACGCGCTTCGATCGCGTCGTCTTCGCTGTCCGCGCTCGCCTGATAGACGAGGCTTTCGAGATGCTCGATCCGGTCGATTAACCGGTTGCTGCGCCCGCGTTCGCGGAAATAGAGTGCAACAAACACCAGCAGCGGGATGAACAGCCAATACATCCTTTTACGCGTCCTTTTCCAGCTTGCGCGGTTCGCGCAGCGCTTCGATTTCGCTCGCGATCCGCTCGCGCTCGCGGGCATCAAGCGTGTTGTTGTCGGTCGCGATACGCTCCAGCACTTGCACCCGCTCGCGCAAGCGCTCGATCTCGCGGCGTGCCTCTTCAATCGCGGCGTCGGTTTGCCCTCGATCAGGGCTTGGCAGGGTTTCATTGCCATCTTCGTCGGTGACAATACCGGCTCGCGCTTTAGCTATCTGGACGATACCCCAGATGACAATCGCGACGACCGCGACGATTGACCAGCCGCTCATGGACGAGACTCCCGCTGGGGTTCCGGTTGGGGCTCTGACACCACCCGATCGCTGCGCAATTGCTCTATTTCGTCAGCGAGCACTTGGCCGCGATCAGTCGCGATGCGCTCCAGCACGCGCAAACGGTCTTCGATCAGATCAGTCCGGTCCGCCAGCTCTGTGACTTGCGGACTGGCTCCGGATTGCGCCACGCCGTTGAGTTCGCGCTTGTACTTAAGCACCCGGCCGACAATCGCATTGACGCTGATCCCGATGATAACCAGCCCGATCAGAACGAAGCTGAAGATCAAAAACAGCGGGTGGTCGAACATAGTCATCATGCAGTCCCTTCATCCGGGCGTTGTTCGAGCGATTTTCCACGCAATTGCTCGATCTCGCTGCTTAAGTGATAACCGCCATCGGTCACGATCCGCTCGACATTGGCGAGGCGATCTTTGACCGCGCCGAGTTCAGCGCGCAGTTCTGCGTTTTCCTGCGTCAGCAAGGCGACGCGCTGTTTGGCTTCATGATCGCTGGTTGGTTTTAGCGATTGGCCCCAGGCTCCTTCGAGCGGGTAGCCATGCTTGACCCGCAGCCAGGTTGTGAAAACCCATCCGGCGACCGCGCCGAGACCAACGATCGTCAGCAGTTCAGTGGTGATGAGATCGCCCATCAGGCCTGTTCCTTGTTGCCGATGTTAAGCGGGACGCCGGCATTGGCTGCGTCTGTCTCGCGGGTATCGCGAAGCGCTTCGATCTGGGTTGCAACATCGTAGCCGCGATCAGTCACGATCCGTTCGAGCACTTGCACCCGGTCTTCCAGCCGTTGGATCTGAGTGGCGTATTGAGCCGCTTTTTCTGCGCTCGCGCTCGCGGTCCTTTCAAGCTGCATTTGTGTCACCTTTTCGCGGTGCTTGGCCCAGATCGCGACGATCGGGATCGACACGCCGATAATAGGTATCAGCAATGCAAGAGTGCCTGTATCCATGTGTTCAGCCCCTTGGTTGGTGTAGGTTAGCGCAGGCGCTCGATTTCAGCCGTCAAGCGCGGATTGTTGCTCACGTAATAGGCTTCGACATTAGCCAATCGCCGGTCGACGTCGCGGAAGCGGGCACGAATTTCGCGGGCGGTGCGTTTCGGGCTTTGGCGGACCCGCTGCCAGTACTTTTGTTCCTGCGCGTCTTTGTAGAGATGCGGCGGCTTCTTCTTCAAAATGATGCCTGCGATGATGTAGGCAGGGATGGCCCAGCCACCTGAAACGAGGATCGAGATGAAGGCGACCAGTCGCACCCAGAACCGTCCGATTCCGGTGTATTCGGAAATCCCCGCGCATACGCCGAGCAGTTTGGCGTGGTGCTTGTCGCGGTAAAGCGTTGTACGCGGCGAATTCATGCGCGGGTTCCTCTTTTTTCAGCCATCATCTGCTCGAGTTCGCGCAGCTGCTGGTTATCGGTTTCCTGGTCGGCCTGAAGGCGTTTAACCGGCGAGAAGGAGGGATCATCGGTTGCGACAAGCCGCTCTACCGTGTCCATGCGTTCATCAAGCCGCTTGGCGAGATTGTAGAGCTCTTCCAGCAGCACTTCGTCATCGGACGTAATGCTGGCTCCGGTCTTCCATTTGGTCACATAGTGCAGGATCAGCCAAGGCAGGCCGATCATGACTATCGGGACGATGACTAGTGCGTCGTCGAACATCGGTTCAATTCCCCTTGCTGGCGTCGTCTTTGCCGAGCGCCTTTTTCATCTGAGCGAGTTCATCATCGATCGCATCGGCCCCTTCGAGCGCAGCGATTTCTTCGGACAAGGAGGGGCCTGAGCCCTCGGCGATATTAAGCGCATCCGCGCGCCCTTCAGCATAGTCGACCCGGCGTTCCAGCTGGTCGAACTTGGCAAGCGCTTCGTCTGTCCGTTCCGTGCTCATCAGCGTGCGCAGCTTAACGCGGTTTTCTGCGCTTTCGAGCCGTGCCGCGATCGCGGTCTGGCGGCTGCGCGCTTCACGCAAGCGATGCTGGAGCTTTTGGATGTCGTCTTCGTACGCGCGCAAGGCATCATCGAGCACGGAGATTTCCGCGCGCAGTTGATCGGCCATGCCGCTCGCTTTCTTCTTTTCGACTAACGCAGCACGAGCGAGGTCTTCGCGATCCTTTGACAATGCCAGCTGCGCTTTGTCGGACCAGTCAGCCTGAAGCTTGTCGAGTTTGACGACGTGGCGATGCATTTCCTTCTGATCGGCAATCGTGCGTGCAGCGCTTGCTCGGACTTCGACCAGAGTCTCCTCCATTTCGAGGATGATCATCCGGATCATCTTCGAAGGGTCGTCAGCCTTATCGAGCATGTCGTTGAAATTGGCAGCGATGATATCGCGAGTGCGGCTGAAAATGCCCATAAAGGCTACTCCATCTAGAAACGGGTTAGTGCGATCGGCTCGCCGGTCATCTGCGCGAGACTCGCCTGAATATGATGAGCGAGCTTGCGTCGGAGTGGGGCTGGTGCGCAAGGCTTCGATTTCAGCATCAAGCCGCGAGACCCGCTTGGTTTGTTCCGGTGCGCTGTGTGAGGCCTCTTCGTTTTGCGGATTAGAGTGGGCCGGATCAGGTTGGGCCGGAGCGTTGTCGCTGCTCGGCTTGGGTGTGGGGTCACCCACAGCGCGAGCGTTATCTGCAGAGGGGACGTCTTGCAGATTGCGCTCCGGCCCGAGAGAATTTGGCTTGTCCGGCTTAGTCATGGTCTGAGCTCACGCGATCTCGATCAGCGCAGCGGTGTCGGCTTGCGGCTGAAACAGAGTGGGCGCTGTGCCGGTGTCAATCGCTGCGCTGGCCTCGAACTGAGTGGTCAGGACGATCATCGCACTCATCGCCGCAATGCTCGCGATTGCGGCGTGTCCCAGTTTGGTGTTCCAGAAGCTGCGAGCGGTGCGTTGCTGGTGGTACATGATATTGGTCTTTCGAAGTGATGGCCCAGACGGGCGATTGTGATTGTGTCTCTAAAATAGCAATGACTGTGCCAAACTCGAAGAACCTTAGAATTCTGAGATTTTTACAAGACATTATCATGAACCCCTCAGCGCCTATTGCCAAGCATTGGGAATTTTCCCTATATCTTGGTGCAAGATGCGGTTTCAGGGGTTGTGATGGAGCGTGACAATCAGTTCATCGGGCAATCCGGCGCGTTTCTCGATGCGGTCGAGCGCGCCAGTCGCGCTGCGCCGATGAGCCGCCCGGTGCTGGTGATAGGCGAGCGCGGCACTGGCAAGGAACTGATCGCTGAACGCTTGCATCGTCTGTCAACACGCTGGGACGAACCGCTCGTCACCATGAATTGCGCCGCGCTGCCAGAGACCTTGATCGAAGCCGAGCTGTTTGGTCATGAAGCAGGCGCTTTTACAGGCGCTACCAAAGCGCGCGTCGGAAGGTTTGAAGAAGCCGACAAAGGCACGTTGTTTCTCGATGAACTGGGCACGCTTTCGATGGGTGCGCAGGAACGGTTGCTGCGAGCGGTTGAATATGGCGAAGTGACCCGGATCGGTTCTTCGCGCCCGGTCCGGGTTGATGTGCGGATTGTCGCTGCCACCAATGATGATCTCCCGGCGCTTGCAGCGAGCGGGGATTTTCGGGCTGACTTGCTTGACCGTCTCAGCTTTGAAGTGATCACCTTGCCGCCTTTGCGGGTGCGCGAAGGCGATATTACGGTGCTTGCAGAATATTTCGGCAGGCGCATGGCAGCAGAGCTCGATTGGCATGGCTGGCCTGGCTTTGCGAGCCATGTCTCCAGCCAGCTCGAAGAATATGCCTGGCCAGGTAATGTGCGCGAGCTGCGCAATGTGGTTGAGCGCGCGGTCTATCGCTGGGACGATCCAGACCAGGCGATTGCTCATATTCAGTTTGACCCGTTCGAAAGCCCTTGGAAACCCAAAGCGCCGCCGCATCGGCGCAGCGATGCGGAGACTTTCGGGCCGCACCGCGCCGCGACTGAGCCTGGCCTCGCGACTGCGCCAGCGCTCGATTTCGAAGCGGTCGATGATCTGCGCGCTGCGGTTGATGCGCATGAGCGGGCAATTGTTGAACACGCGCTTGGCAAGCATCGCTGGAATCAGCGCCAGACCGCGCGCTCGCTGGGCCTGAGCTATGATCAGTTGCGCCACGCGATCAAGAAGCATGGATTGATGGAACAGGTCGAAGGCTAACGGGCCAACTCAACCCGAAAGGTCGGCAACGCAGACTGCAATCTCCCGAGCCCAGGATCATAAAGATCCCTGATCTCGGCACGAAAAAGACCCTAACGCGATGGACCGAAAGCCCGCTGCCGGGATTTCTCGAGTCCTGGTCGCTTGGCGGCGCGAGCGTTCTAACGCGTTGTTTACGTCTACGCCTTATCGCGACGCTGTTGTTCCGCGCTACGAGGTGCGCGGGCGTAGGCGTAGGCGTGGGGGGGACGAACCATGCAGGCAGTGATCAAACTCATCGAAAGCCTGACCTATGGCGTTCGCTTGATCGCGGTTCTTGTGGCGTTTGTAATCATGGGCGGCCTGATAGTGTTCACCGCTGGTGCGACCTATGTGGCAAGCGAGGCAAGCGAGGAACTGGTTCACACCGCAGAGGAACTGGGCAAGGACGCGATCCGCGCCCAAGTTGAGGCAGAGCGCAACCGTGAACTTGCACAAGAGGGCTGGGGCTACGGATCGGCGAGCGGCGTTGACGACTATGACCGCTATGAGGAGTTAGACCGCCGCGAACGCGACGACGGCGGCTGGGGTGATGAATAGGCCTGCCGCTCATGCGCTGCGCGGTCTCGGCCACTAATCCCGCCGCGCCTCCTTACGTACTTACGTAAAATTCAGTAGAGCCTTCAGCGCCTTGCGCTAAACCTGCGCGGTTAGTCTGGACCGGCAATGCCCGGTTCCGCTGCTCCCATCCCGCACGATCCGCACGCGCCGCTTGGTCGGCGCGCGGCGGCGCGCTTGCGGTTGTCGGTCCCGGCACGGCTCGTAAGCGTGCTCGGCACGCATGCCTGCTATCTCGTTAGCCTGTCGCAGACCGGCGCTCGGGTCGTGACTGAGCGCCCGCTCGCAACCGGCGCAAGCGCTTGGCTGCACATCGCTGCTCAGGAGCATTTCTGCATCGTCGTTCGCGCAGGAATAGCGATGACGGCGATGGTGTTCGAAGATCCGCTCAGTCGGCAACAGGTGCTTGATGTGCGGACTTATGCCGAGCGCTTTGATGCGACTGAACGTGCAGCCACGCGAGCTGAATTGCGAGCCTGGGTTCAAGGGCGGACGAGCGCGTCGTAAAGAAGCGCTATCGCCAAATCAGCTAGCCTCTTGCCAAACCGGATTGGCGCGCTTATTTGCCTCGCATCCCAACATTGTTGTGATAAAGTTCGTCAAGCTGGCGCCAATCGGGGCCAGCGCCCATCGGCTTTGTCGCAGCATTCTGTTATATAGGCCAGCGTGACTGATATCGCCCGTCTTACTGCATGTATCGAACCCGAAGCTGAGGCTTTGGGGTTTGAATTGGTGCGCGTGCAAATGATGCAATCAGAAGCAGGTGAAGGTGGTCAGGCGCTCCAGATCATGGCGGAAGACCCCGCAACCGGGCAATTGGTGATCGAACAATGCGCGCAATTGTCGCGCGCTGTCTCTGATCGGATCGACGCGTTGGAAGAAACCGGTGAAGTGCTGGTCGAAGGCGCGTATCACCTCGAAGTGTCCTCGCCCGGGATCGACCGTCCGCTCACGCGCGACAAAGACTTCGCCAACTGGGCAGGGCATGAAGCGCGCATTGTGATGCAAAAGGGCTGGACGGGTGAAGAAAAGTCCCAGCGCGTTTTCAAAGGCGAACTTGGCGGTCTTGCAAGCGGCGTGGTGCAGCTAAATGATGCCAAGCTTGGTCCGGTTGAATTGCCCCACTCAAAGATCCATGCGGCTAAGCTGGTTCTGACCGATGCGCTTATTGCGGCGACGAAGCCGCTCGATATCGAAGGCGCCGAAGACATTGTTGAAGTTTCAGAAGAAGAAAAGGCAGACGATTGATGGCCAGTGCCATTTCCGCCAACAAGGCTGAATTGCTAGCGATTGCAAACTCGGTCGCATCGGAGAAGATGATCGACAAAGCGATCGTCATCGAAGCGATGGAAGAGGCGATCCAGAAATCGGCTCGCAACCGGTATGGTGCCGAAAACGACATTCGCGCCAAGCTCGATCCGCAATCGGGCGACCTCACTTTGTGGCGGGTGGTCGAAGTGGTCGAAGAGGTCGAGGACTATTTCAAGCAAGTCGATTTGAAGCAGGCGCAAAAGCTTCAGGATGGCGCTGCGATTGGTGACTTTATCGTCGATCCGCTCCCGCCGGTCGATCTGGGCCGGATCGATGCGCAATCGGCTAAGCAGGTGATTTTCCAGACGGTCCGTGATGCCGAACGCGAGCGGCAGTTCGAAGAATTCAAGGACCGTGCGGGCGAAATCATTACAGGTGTGATCAAGTCGGTCGAGTTTGGCCATGTGATCGTCAATCTCGGGCGCGCAGAAGGCGTGATCCGCCGCGATCAGCAGATCCCGCGCGAGGCTGCGCGTGTCGGCGAGCGTGTTCGTGCGCTTATCACTAAGGTGGAGCGCAACAATCGCGGGCCGCAGATTTTCCTCAGCCGTGCCGCGCCTGATTTCATGCGCAAGCTGTTCGCGCAGGAAGTCCCTGAGATTTACGACGGCATCATCGAGATCAAGGCGGCCGCCCGTGACCCAGGCAGCCGCGCCAAGATCGGCGTGATTTCGCACGATTCCAGTATCGATCCGGTCGGCGCCTGTGTCGGCATGAAAGGAAGCCGCGTTCAGGCGGTCGTCCAAGAGCTGCAAGGCGAGAAGATCGACATCATTCCGTGGTCAGAAGACACCGCGACCTTTGTCGTCAACGCGCTGCAACCTGCAACGGTGGCGCGCGTGGTGCTTGATGAAGAAGACGGCCGGATCGAGGTGGTGGTGCCGGATGATCAGCTCAGCCTTGCAATCGGGCGGCGCGGCCAGAACGTGCGGCTCGCTAGCCAGCTGACCACGCACCAGATCGATATCATGACTGAGGAAGAGGCTTCGGAGAAGCGCTCGAAGGAATTTGCTGAGCGTTCGAAGATGTTCGAAGAAGAGCTCGATGTCGATGAAACCTTGTCCCAGCTGCTGGTCGCGGAAGGCTTCGCGATGCTGGAAGAGGTTGCCTATGTCGACATGGCTGAATTGGCCGCGATCGAAGGGTTCGACGAAGAGCTCGCTGAAGAGTTGCAAAGCCGCGCTATCGAAGCGCTGGAGCGGCAGGAAGAAGCGCATCGCACCGCGCGGCGTGAGCTTGGCGTTGAAGATGATCTTGCAACGATGCCGCATCTCAATGAAGCGATGCTGGTGACGTTGGGCAAAGCCGGGATCAAGACGCTCGATGATTTGGCTGACCTTGCGACGGATGAACTGATCGCGAAGAAGCGCGAGGCCCCGCGTCGTCGCAATAACCCCGACGGCCCGCCTATGCGCCGCCCGCCGGTGCGCGAGCAGGACAAAGGCGGCGTGCTGGGCGAATACGGCCTGTCGGAAGAGCAAGGCAATGAGATTATCATGGCCGCGCGCGCGCATTGGTTCGAAGACGAGGACGAGGCGGCGCCGGTCGCGGATGCCGAGACGCAGGAGGCCGCTGATGCGGACTCCACCCAATGAGCGCCTGACGCCCGAAATCGCTGAAACCGCTGCCTCCCGCGCGTCCGGGAGCGAGCGGCGCTGCATTCTTTCCGGAGAAACCGCTGCGCGTGAGGATCTTGTGCGGCTGGCGCTTTCTCCTGATGGTGAAGTGCTGCCTGATCCTCAAGCAAAGGCGCCGGGGCGTGGAGCGTGGGTCGCGCCTGACCGCGCAGCGCTTGAAGTCGCGATGCGCGATGGCCATTTCAAACGAGCGTTAATGCGCGCATTCCGTGGCGGTCCGTCTGATGCAAAGCTTTCCTACTCGGACAAATTGCCGCAGCAGGTTGCCGCCGCGCTGACCAAGTCCCTGCTTGATCGGTTGGGGCTTGAGCTGCGCGGAGGCAATATCGTGCTCGGATCGAACCGGATCGCTGAACAGGCCCGCAGCGGGCGCATTGCGCTGTTGCTGCATGCGCAAGACGCGAGCGAAGATGGGCGCAAACGGCTTGATCAGGCATGGCGTGTCGGGTGCGAGCGCGAAGGCTCGGGCATGCGCGGCACAGTGTTACCACTGGACCGCACCGCGTTGTCTGTGGCATTGGGCCGCGAAAATACCGTCCATCTGGGCGTTACCGGCCATTCCCGCGATCAACGCGCGGCGCACCGGGTGAAGCAAGCGGTTAACCGCTTAACGAAATTTGTCAGGACTGACCCAGCCAATCAGGGCCAGCCCACCGGCGAAGCGGCGCACGATGCGTCGCGATCGGCTGATGACAATGTGAATATGTGAAGGACTGACGAGCTAGAATGAGTGAAGACGACACCAAACGCACCCGCAAACCACTCGGCCTGAAACGCGCGGTCGACGCCGGCGAAGTCAAGCAGACTTTCAGCCACGGGCGGACCAATAAGGTCGCGGTTGAGGTGAAGCGGCGGCGTAAGCTCGTGAAACCCGGCGAAACGCCTGCGCCCGAACCTGCGCCCGCGCCAGCTCCTGCACCTGCGCCTGCGGCAAAACAGCCCGCGCCTGCGCCTGCCTCGGCCAAGTCTAAACCCAAGCCTAAGCCTGCACCTGCTGGCGAGACCCCGCAAGAACGGGTGCAACGGCTTCAGCGCGAAGCGGAAGAAGAGCGCCTGCGCTTGGCTGAAGAAGCAAGAAAGCGCGAAGAGGAAAAAGCTAAGAAAGCCGCTGAAGAGGAAAAGCGCCGGGCTGAAGAAAACCGCGCTCAGGAAAAGCGTGCGGAAGAAGAGGCTGAAAAGCGCGCTGCTGAAGAGGCGGCAGCCGCAGCAAAAGCCGAGGCGGAAAGCGCGGCACAGGCTGACGCTGCAAGTGAAGCTGCGCCGTCTGCCAAAAAAACCGCAGCAGCGCCTTCCGCTCGCAAATTCACGCCGGTCGCGCGGCCAGAACCCAAGCGGCCTGACAAGAAAAAGAAAGAGGATAAGCGTGCTGCACCCGCCAGCGGCGGCGGCAGCAAAGACAAGCGCCGTTCCGGTAAGCTGACTGTCAGCCGAGCGCTCAATGAAGACGAAGGCCGCCGCGCACGGTCTCTCGCTGCGCTCAAACGCGCGCGTGAGAAGGAACGCCGCAATCAGGGCGGGAGCTCATCGAAGCCGCGCGAAAAGCAGGTGCGCGACGTGATCGTGCCGGAGGCGATCACGGTCCAGGAACTTGCTAACCGGATGGCTGAAAAAGGCGCTGATCTTGTGAAAGCGCTGTTCAACATGGGCATGATGGTGACCGTCAATCAAACGATTGATGCTGACACTGCGGAATTGCTGGTCGAGGAATTCGGCCACAACATTGAGCGTGTCTCCGAAGCTGATGTCGATATCGACACCTCTGAGGATACCGATCCCGAAGAAACACTTAAGCCGCGCCCTCCCGTGGTTACGATCATGGGCCATGTCGATCACGGCAAGACCTCGCTGCTTGATGCATTGCGCGGAACCGACGTGACTAAAGGCGAAGCTGGCGGGATCACGCAGCATATCGGCAGCTATCAGATAACCACTAAGGACAAGCAGAAGATCACGTTCCTCGATACGCCGGGCCACGCTGCATTCACTGAAATGCGTGCGCGCGGCGCGAATGTGACTGATATTGTTGTGCTGGTGGTTGCCGGCGATGATGGGATAATGCCGCAGACGATCGAAGCGATCAATCACACCAAAGCAGCCGGTGTCCCGATGATCGTGGCGATCAACAAGATGGACAAGCCTGAAGCCAATGCCGACAATGTTCGCAACCGGCTGCTCGAACACGAAGTCATCGTCGAAAAGCTTTCCGGCGATGTGCAGGATGTCGAAGTGTCGGCGACTAAGAAAACCGGGCTTGATGATCTGCTCGACGCGATCAACCTGCAAGCCGAGTTGCTGGAACTCAAAGCTCGGCCTGATCGCGACGCTGATGCAACGGTTATCGAAGCACAGCTCGATAAAGGGCGCGGACCGGTCGCGACGGTGCTTATCACGCGCGGCACGCTTGAGCGCGGCGACACGTTTGTCGTCGGCACGCAAAGCGGACGGGTGCGCGCGATCGTCAACGATTCTGGCAAGCAGATCAAGCAGGCGGGCCCCTCGATGCCGGTCGAAGTGCTTGGCCTTGGCGGCGTGCCGTCCGCAGGCGATCAGCTTACCGTCGTCGAAGACGAACAGCGCGCCCGCGAAGTGGCGGAGTACCGCCAGGAAAAAGCGACTGAGAAACGCACCGCGCTCGCGCCGACGAACTTCGATACGATGTTCAACAACCTCGCTTCGAACGTGATCGAATGGCCGGTGCTGGTGAAAGCTGACGTGCAAGGCAGCGTCGAAGCGATCGTCAATGCGCTGCACAATCTTTCCAACGATGAGATCAAGGTCCGCGTGCTCCACGCAGGTGTTGGCGCGATCACGGAAAGCGACGTCACGCTTGCCTCAGCGTCGAACGCGCCGATCATTGGCTTTAACGTGCGGCCTAATGCGAAAGCGCGCGACCTCGTCAAGAAAGACGATGTGCGGATGATGTATTACGACGTCATCTATCACCTCACCGAAGAAGTCGCGAAAGAGATGGCTGGCGAGCTTGGTCCTGAACGGATCGAGACCGTGGTTGGCCGCGCTGAAGTCAAGCAGGTCTTCCCGGCCGGCAAGAAAGACAAGGCGGCTGGTCTGTTGGTGATTGACGGGGTTATCCGCAAGGGTCTGTTCGCGCGTCTAACCCGCGAGGATGTGATCGTCTCAGCGACCACGATTGCTTCGCTCCGCCGGTTCAAGGACGATGTCGATGAAGTGCGTGCGGGCCTTGAATGCGGCGTCGTGCTGGAAGACACCAACGATATCAAGCCAGGCGACAACCTTGAAGTGTTCGAAGTCGAGGAGCGCGAGCGGACGATCGAGGTTGGGTGATCTTTTCTCCCCTCCCGCTTGCGGGATGGGATTGAGGGGTGGGTGTTGGGCCTCTCAGGCCCACCCCGCTGCGACTAACGAGCAAGCTCGTAAGTCTCACTGCCCCTCCCGCAAGCGAGAGGGGAGCGGTACGCACTAATGCCAGCAGGTGACGATGACAGCCGGTATCTTACCGATGAGGAGTTGGAAGCGCGCCGTCGAGAAAATCTGTCCTGGGGCGAACGTCGGCGAGAAGACGTGAGAAACGGCTGCTTGTCAGGTTGCTCTGTAGATTTGTTCGTCATCGCGATGTTGATAGGTATCCCTAGTTGGTTGTTCTGGAACTGAGAAACACAAGTGACATGGCATGACCAAATTCAGGAGGGCACCAACGGCTCTCCGCATTCCAACCTCTTGGGTTCGCGGTTTCTCGGATTTGACGAGGAAACCGCGACCGCGACGATGCACTTCACCGTCAAAAAGGAAATGACCACCTGGCGCGGGGGCGTGCAGGGCGGCCTTGTCGCGGGCTATCTCGACGATGTGATGGGCTACGCCTTTGTCCTCGCTACTGGAGGCGAAGCAGCGCCGCTCAATCTTGAGCTTTCCATGAGCCTCATCCGCTTGATCCCGGAAGGTCCGCTGATCGGTAAAGGCCGGGTGGTAAAAGCCGGGCGGCGGGTCGTGTTTCTCGAAGGCGAACTCTATTCCGAAGAAGGCACGCTGATGGCTCGCGCGACTTCGACGGCGTTGCCGACCCCGCGCCCTTCGCCTACCGAAACGGGGATGGGAGGCTGACAAAGATGGCCCGCCGACAAGACTTCACCGCTGAGCAGCACTCGGTCCGTGTCCTTAAAGTGGGCGAACGCGTCCGGCATATTCTGTCAGAATTGCTCGCCCGGCAGGAAGTGCACGATGACGTCGTCAGCGCGTCCAACATCGCGGTTACCGAAGTGCGCATGACGCCTGATCTCAGAAACGCGACCGCCTATGTGAAACCATTGCTGGGCGCGGACGAAGACGATGTGGTCCATGCGCTAAAGCAGAACACCGCGTTTCTCCAGCGCGAAGTCGCTAAGCGGCTAAGCCTCAAATTCGCGCCGAAGCTCAAATTTCGCAAAGATGAAAGCTTTGCAGAAGCCGACCGCATCGAAGCGCTGCTGCGCGACCCCAAAGTGGCGCGCGATCTTACTGACGAAGACGAGTGATCAAGGCGCGGTCCTGGGTTTCCTAACCCGGGAGCATCCGCGCGTTCAGCTTGATCTTCACTTTCTTGCCGACAATCAACTGATACGCTGTCATTCCGTAGTCACGCCGGTCGATCGTCATCGTCCCGCTGAAATTGACGGCTTTGCCGGCTGGGGCGGTGGTCGGATCGGTATCGAATGAGACGGCAAGCGTCTGCGGCTTGGTCACGCCGCGCGCGGTCAGCTCGCCAGTGACAGTCCCTTTAGTGGCCGAAGTCAGCTCAAGCGAGCGTCCGACAAAGCGGATATCGGGGTATTTCTCGACCCAGAAGAACTTCTCTCCGCGCAGGCGGCTCAACGTCACACTGTCAGGCGCTTCGAGCGCGGTGGCATCGAAAGTGACATCGATCAGCGCGCGTTCCGGCGCATCGGGTACGATTGTCACGCGACCTGACATTTTTGGAAAGCGCGCGGTCTTGCTCGCGATGCCGAAGAACGGGACTTTAGCGGAAACCGCGCTGGCGCTGGTGTCGAGCGTGTAATTGAGCGGGGCTGAACTGTTGGCAATGAGCAACAGCGGGGCGCATAGCGCCAACACAATCAAGCGCATTATCGACATCAAACGAACTCCTCTATCCAATGGTACGTCCAAAGAGCGGTAAAAGTTTCGCTCCTTGATCGTATCCACCGGGCAAATGGTTCAATTTGCCGGTTGAGCCGCGACAGTCTGCTCCGCGATGGGTACGTCCATAAAGACGCTCGCACCCGGGCCAAGCGGCAGATCAAGCACGACCCAGCCGATTGTGAGCGCCAGTCCTGAAACCATCAAGCCGATCGAAAATGGCAGCATGACTGCAGCCAAGGAGCCGAGCCCGAAATCCTTGTCCCAGCGCTGGCAAAAGATGAGGATCAGCGGGAAATAGACCATCAGCGGCGTGATTATGTTCGTCGCGCTGTCGCCGACACGATACGCGGCGGTCGCCATTTCCGGGCTGATCCCCAGTATCATCAGCATCGGCACCATCACTGGCGAGATCAGCGCCCATTTCGCGCTGGCTGAGCCGACGAACAGGTTAAGCAGCGCTGAGACGAGGATGATCGCGGTCAAAAGCGCCCAGGCCGGCATATTGGTTGAGCCAAGGAAATCCGCTCCGTTCACTGCGAGAATGAGGCCAAGATTGGACCACGCGAACATCGCCACGAAATGCGCTGCGGCAAATGCCAGGACCAGATAATAGGCCAAGTCTTCCATCGCGCCGGACATCATTTTCACAAGGTCGCGGTGATCGCCGATTGTGCCTGCGCCTTTGCCATAGGCCCAGCCAGCCAGCAGAAACAGCACGAAGAACGCGGCCACCAGGCTTTTATAAAACGGGGTCATTCGCGCTTCTGCGCTCGCGCTTTCATCGATCAGCGGTGTGCCCGGGCCGACCGTAAAGAACACCCACAGGCCGATCACGAACAGCACCGCTAGTCCGGCATATTGCAGACCTTTCTTCTCGGGCGCGGTCAGCGGGCGGTCCTGATCCTCTTCCCCGCTTGTCGCTGCTGCGCGGGATGCATCAAAAGTGCCAAGGCGCGGCTCGATCATCCGATCCGTCACAAACCAGATCACGGGCAGGAAGATAAAGGTCATCGCTGCGATGAAGTACCAATTGCCTGCGATATTGGCGGTGAAATCGCCGAACACCGTCTCGACGCTGGCTTCGGTTATGCCAAACAGCAAAGCATCGAGCTGGCCGGGGAGGAGGTTTGCCGAAAACCCGCCAGAGACGCCTGCAAACGCCGCCGCAATTCCGGCAATCGGATGACGTCCGGCTGCATGAAAGATGATCCCGGCAAGCGGAATGAGCACGACATAGGCCGCATCTGCGGCGAGATTGCCCATCATCCCGACCAATACCACGATCGGCGTCAAGAGCGCTTTAGGCGCATCGCGCACGCCAGCGCGCATAGCGGTGCCGAACAGGCCGGAGCGCTCGGCAACGCCGGCGCCAAGCATCACCACCAGAACATAGCCGAGCGGGTGGAAATGGGTGAACGTGGTTGGCATTTCGACCCACAGCCGCGCGATATTCTCCGGCGACAGCAAGCTTACCGCTGTGATGATCCGGTTTGTGCCGGTATCAGGGTCAATCTCTGTCGGATGCGCAGCCGACAAACCTGCAACGCTTGCCGCAACAGAGACCGCGACCAGCAGCAAGATCAGCCAGAAGAACAGGAAGACCGGATCAGGCAGCTTGTTGCCGCTTTTCTCGATCCAGCCAAGTATTCCGCCCATGCCTTGCGGTGTGCTGTCTGCTGCAGCTGCTGTTGCCATGATATGATCCCCGAAGTTTTCAACTCTTAATCAAGGAGGCTAGCATCGCCGGAAGCGGCTGTCTGCCCACTTAACGCAGGCTGTGTGCATGACTTGCGCGCATCTGGCGCTTTATGCGGTTGGCGATTAGGCCGCAGCGATGGCCAAGCTCTATTTCTACTATGCCAGCATGAATGCAGGAAAGTCCTCATCGCTGCTGCAAGCCGATTTCAACTATCGCGAGCGCGGGATGCGTACGATGATTTGGACCGCGGAACTCGATACCCGCTCGGACAGGATGGTGCGCAGCCGGATCGGGCTGGAAGCCGAAGCGTTCACTTATACCAGCGAAACTGATCTGTGGGCTGCCATCCAAGCAGCGCATGGGGACGCGAGCGTTGATTGCGTGCTGCTGGACGAAGCGCAATTCCTAACCGAAGCGCAGGTGTGGCAGCTTGCGCGGCTGGCCGATGAGCTGAGCATTCCGGTGCTGTGCTATGGTCTCAGGACTGATTTTCTGGGTAAGCTGTTTCCCGGGTCCGCCGTCCTCCTCGGGATCGCCGATGCACTGGTTGAGCTTAAAGCGGTGTGCTGGTGCGGGCGCAAGGCGACGATGAACCTGCGGGTCGATGCGGCGGGCAAGCCGGTGAAACAGGGCGCGCAGACGGAGATTGGCGGGAACGATCGCTATGTCGCTCTGTGCCGCAAGCACTTCAGCGAGGCGCTGGCGGGTTAGGCTGACACGGCACCAACAGCAGGCGAAAACTCGCGCTTGAACCAATCATGGACGCGGGCTTGCTCGTCTTCGCGAAGGTGCAGATAGAGTTTGGAGCGGCGCTGAAGCACATCTTCAGCCGAGCGCGCAAACTCGGTCTTAACGAGATAGCGCAACTCCGCCGCGTAGAGATCGCCGCCAAGATGCACGCCCAGATCATTGGTCCCTTGCGCATCGCCCAGCAGTTCACTCATCCGCGTGCCATAGGCGCGCGCGAGCCGCAGCGCGGTTGCAGGCGCGAGCCAGGGATAGGCCGCGCGTTGCTGCTCCGCGAAGGTGCCAAACGCATTGGGATCAATATCCCCGCCGGGCAGGTCCTTGTCTGCCGTCCATGACGCGCATGATACGCCGAGTTTCTCTAAAGCGTGCTCAGCAAGCTTGCGATAGGTCGTGATCTTGCCGCCAAAGATCGAGAGGATCGGCGGATCATCGCCGCTCTCGCCTCGGTCCAGCTCGAACTGGTAGTCGCGCGTGACGGTCGAATTGCTGGCGGCCTTGTTGTCGTAAAGCGGGCGAACCCCGGCATAGCTGGCGACCGCATCGTCAGGCGTCAGCGTGCGAGCGAAGTATTCGTTGGCCGCATCGCAAATGTACGCGGCTTCCTCGGGGCTGATCTCAATAGTCGCCGGATCGCCTTCGAAGCCGACATCGGTCGTGCCGACCAGCGTGAACTTGCGCTCATAGGGGATCGCGAAGATGATCCGCTCATCACGGTTCTGAAAGATATAGCAATGCTCGCCTTCATAGAGGCGCGGGAAGATCAGGTGGCTGCCTTTGACTAGGCGCAGGTTTGCATGATCCTCGCTCGGCACAGCGCGGCCCAGCACTGTGTCCACCCATGGCCCTGCAGCGTTGACCACCGCGCGCGCACCGATGCGATCCTCGCTGCCATCCTCGTTTCGCAGTGTCGCGATCCAGGTGTCTTTGCGGCGATCAAGACCAGTGCATTCGGTGCGGGTGCGGATATCGGCCCCGCGCTCTTTCGCGTCGAGCGCGTTGAGGACCACGAGGCGGGAATCCTCGACCCAGCAATCCGAATACTCAAAACCATGGGTCAGCCGATCTTGCAGGATCTGGTTGTGTGGAGGCGCGCGCAGATCGACCGTTCGCGTGGGCGGCAGCACTTTGCGCCCGCCGAGATGGTCATACAGGAACAGCCCCAGCCGCAGCATCCATTTGGGACGCAGGCCTTGGTCATGCGGCAGGACAAAGCGCATAGGCCAGATGATGTGCGGCGCGATGGCGAGAAGCCGCTCGCGCTCAATCAGGCTTTCGCGCACCAGTCGGAATTCGAGATGCTCCAGATAGCGCAGGCCTCCATGCACCAGCTTGGTCGAGGCGCTTGAGGTGTGCTGGGCAAGATCATCCTTCTCGACCAGGCACACTGAGACACCGCGCCCGGCGGCATCGCGGGCGATCCCGGCACCGTTGATCCCGCCGCCGATGATCAGAAGGTCGAACTGATTTTGCATCGCAGCATCGAGGATTGGCGTAGCGCAGCGCGTTTGGCTAGGGGCAACGCGGCGATTTCGCCGAGAAGCAGGACGCGACCCTCATGCCAAGCCTTTCAACCGTGTTAGAGTCCGATCCCGTTCGCTTGGTCCCTTTTGCAGACCCGCATCTTGAGCCACTGAGAGCGGCGTGCGCGATGGATTCGGAGATCTGGGACATTTACCCGGTCAATTTGGGCGGCGAAGGGTTCGACGGGGCGCTGGCGACGTTCCGAGAAGCGACGGACTGGACAAACATGGCCGTCATCGACACGCAGAGCGAGGCGCTGGTTGGTCTCACTAATTTCATCCGACCGACCCGGTTTGGCGTGGTTGAGATTGGCGGGACCTATATCGCGCCGTCCGTGCGCGGCGGAGCGTTCAATCGAACGATGAAAAAACTGATGATCGATCATGCGTTTGCCTGCGGTTTTCACAAGATCGAATTTCGCATCGATACCCGCAACACACGCTCGATGGCTGCGGTGCTTAAACTGGGAGCGCTGCAAGAAGGGGTTCTGCGCGAGAACATGGTGACGTGGACCGGATATCGGCGAGACACCGCCGTCTTTGGTCTGCTCAAAGGCGAATGGAATGGCTGACCGGCGGCCGCCCCCTCACGGTTGGATTGTTCTCGACAAAACGCGCGGGCTTGGCTCGACGCAGGCGGTCTCCGCGGTGAAGCGGGTTTTGCGCGAAGGCGGCTATGCCAAGACTAAGGTCGGCCATGGCGGGACGCTTGATCCGCTGGCTGAAGGCGTGTTGCCGATTGCGCTGGGCGAAGCGACCAAGCTTGCCGGGCGGATGCTCAATGCGAGCAAGATTTACGAGTTTACGATCAAGTTTGGCGAGGAGACCGACACGCTCGATAGCGAAGGCGAGGTGGTGGAACGCTCGGACCACGTACCCCATTATGCGGATGTCGAAGAGGTCATGCACTCGTTTGAAGGGGAGATAGAACAGGTTCCTCCTGCCTATTCGGCCATCAAGATCGACGGAAAACGGGCCTATGATTTGGCGCGGGCAGGGGAAGCGGTGGAGCTCAAAACGCGCACGGTGACGGTCCATACGCTCATTCTACGTCATCCCGGCGCAGGCCGGGATCCAGAGCCACGGAGCGCGGCGCAGTGCTCGCTGGGCCCCGGCCTTCGCCGGGGTGACCATAAAGTGGAAGAAATCACTCTCACCGCCCACGTCTCCAAAGGCACCTATATCCGCAGCCTTGCCCGCGATATCGCCCGCGCTCTTGGAACCTGCGGGCATGTTACTTATCTTCGTCGCACAAAGGCCGGGCCCTTCAGCGAGATCCAAGCGATTTCGCTGGACAAACTGCACAAACAAGCTAATGGCGCGGCCTTCGAAGACCTCCTCCTGCCGCTTGAGGCGGGGCTGGACGACATCCCGGCTCTCCCCCTCTCCCAGACAGACGCGCAGGCGGTCAGAGCGGGCCGGGTCGTGTCTGGATTGCCCCAAGCATCCGGGCTCTATTGCGCGATGTTCGATAGTGTTCCGGTCGCGTTAGTAGAGATATCGGATGGGACGGCGAAGGTCGTCAGGGGCTTCAATCTACCCGATGTCGCTGAGTAAGAGAGAAAAGACATGTCGGTTACCGCCGAACGCAAACAAGAGATTATCAAAGACAACGCCCAAGCCAAGGGCGACACCGGTTCGCCCGAAGTGCAGGTTGCGATCCTGACCGAACGCATCAAAAACCTTACCGAGCACTTCAAGGACAACCACAAGGACAACCATTCGCGCCGGGGCCTTTTGATGATGGTCAACAAGCGGCGCAACCTGCTTGCATACCTTAAGAAAAAGGATGTGGAGCGTTACAACGCACTGATCCAGAAGCTGGGTCTGCGTAAGTGACCCAATGAGTTCGGCCCGCCATTGGCGGGCCGTTTACGTTTGGGTCATCCCGGCGAAGGCCGGGATCTCGCGCGGCAAGCGCGAAGCTAGAATGCCCTGGACCCCGGCCTTCGCCGGGGTGACGACAGGGAGAATAGGGGCACAGGCTGCAATTCGGCGGCCTAGCCTTGGGGCTTTCGTAAACCACGCCCCACACCGGACCGGGACGGCTTACCCGGAATAGTAGGCCCCGCGCGCGCAATAAGGCCGTGCGGGTCAAAAGGAATATTCATGTTCGACACGAAAACCGTATCGCTGGAGTGGGGCGGAAAGACCCTCACTCTGGAAACCGGCCGTATTGCCCGTCAAGCCGATGGCGCAGTGCTGGCCACTTATGGTGAGACCGTAGTGCTGTGCGCGGTAACCGCCGCCAAAAGCGTCAAGGAAGGCCAGGACTTCTTCCCGCTCACTGTCCACTATCAGGAAAAGTTCTCCGCTGCCGGGCGGATCCCGGGCGGCTTTTTCAAGCGCGAAGGCCGCGCGACGGAAAAGGAAACGCTCACCAGCCGTCTGATCGACCGTCCGGTGCGTCCGCTTTTCCCGGAAGGCTTCTACAACGAAATCAACGTCATCGCGCAGGTCCTCAGCTATGATGGTGAGACCGAGCCCGATATCGTTGCGATGATCGCGGCGTCTGCTGCGCTGACCATTTCGGGCGTTCCCTTCATGGGTCCGATCGGAGCTGCGCGTGTCGGCTTTGTCGATGGCGAATATGTGCTCAACCCGAGCCTTGGCACTATCTTCGACGAAGGCCGGCTCGATCTGGTTGTCGCAGCGACTCAGAACGCTGTGATGATGGTCGAATCCGAAGCGAAGGAACTGACCGAAGACGAAATGCTCGGCGCTGTCATGTTCGCGCATGAGGAATCGAAGAAAGTCATCGGCGCGATCATTGACCTCGCTGAACAGGCGGCCAACGATCCGTGGGAGCTTGACCCGGTCGATGATAAGACTGCTAAGCTTGAAGAGCTGCGCGGCGTCATCGGCGCTGACTTGGCTGCCGCTTACAAGATCACCGACAAGTCTGCGCGTCAGGATGCCGTCAATGCTGCGCGCGAAAAGGCCCGGGAGCACTATTCCGAGCTCGCTGAAAGCGATCCGGCTGAGTATCTCGGCACGCTGAAGCTCGTCAAAAAGCTCGAAAGCGATATCGTGCGCAAAGCGATCCTGGCGGACGGTCAACGGATTGACGGGCGTAAGGTCGATGAAGTGCGTCCGATCGAAGCGATGGTCGGCTTGCTGCCGCGCACGCATGGCTCTGCGCTGTTCACGCGCGGTGAAACCCAGGCGATCTGCACTACCACGCTTGGCACCAAGGATGCAGAGCA
Source organism: Pseudomonadota bacterium (assembly GCA_039027955.1). Classification (GTDB taxonomy): domain Bacteria; phylum Pseudomonadota; class Alphaproteobacteria; order Sphingomonadales; family Sphingomonadaceae; genus Erythrobacter. The sequence continues at coordinate 28,992 of JBCCJD010000010.1, read as the reverse complement.
GATGATCGATGGGCTCGAAGGCCTCAGCTACAACAACTTCATGCTGCACTATAACTTCCCGCCCTATTCGGTCGGCGAAGTGGGCCGGTTCGGCTTTACCGGGCGGCGTGAGATCGGCCACGGCAAGCTCGCCTATCGCGCGCTTAACCCCGTCATGCCGACTGTCGAGGACTTCCCGTATACGATCCGCGTGCTGTCGGACATCACCGAATCGAACGGCTCGTCTTCGATGGCGACCGTGTGCGGCGGCGCGCTTTCGATGATGGATGCAGGCGTTCCGCTTACGCGTCCGGTCTCCGGCATCGCGATGGGCCTGATCCTTGAAGGCAACGACTTTACGGTCCTGTCCGACATCCTGGGTGATGAAGATCACCTGGGCGACATGGACTTCAAGGTGGCCGGGTCCGAAGAAGGCATCACCAGCCTCCAGATGGACATCAAAGTCGCCGGGATCACTGAGGAAATCATGCGCACTGCGCTTGCTCAGGCGAAGGAAGGCCGCGCGCATATCCTCGGCGAAATGGCTAAGGCGCTGACGGGTGCCCGCACTGAAGTCTCCAAGCATGCCCCGCGCATCGAGACGATGCAAATCGCTAAGGAGAAGATCCGCGATGTGATCGGCACAGGCGGCAAGGTCATCCGCGAAATCGTCGCCGAGACCGGCGCTAAGGTCGATATTGACGATGAAGGCACGATCAAGATCAGCTCTTCGAACCTTGAAGAAATCGAAGCCGCGAAGAAGTGGATCGAAGGCATCGTCGAAGAAGCCGAAGTCGGCAAGATCTACACCGGCAAGGTCGTCAACATCGTCGATTTTGGCGCGTTCGTGAATTTCATGGGCGGCAAGGACGGTCTCGTCCACGTCTCCGAAATGAAGAACGAGCGGGTTGAGAAAGTCACTGATGTCGTTGCTGAAGGTGACGAGGTGAAAGTCAAAGTGCTTGAGATCGACAATCGCGGCAAAGTCCGCCTGTCGATGCGTGTGGTCGATCAGGAGACCGGCGAAGAGCTCGAAGACACGCGGCCCCCGCGTGAGCCGCGCGAGAAGAAAGGCGGCGGTGACCGGCGCCGTGGTGGTCGTGGGCGCGGGCCGAGAGGTGATCGCGGGGATCGCGGCGGCGACAATGGCGGCGGTGATGCACCGGCAGCCATGCCCGATTTCCTCAAAGACTAAATCTGCCTCATGCCACCTGCAAAAGCGGGGCAGGGCGACACAAAGCCGCTCGGAGCGATCCGGGCGGCTTTTTCGTTAACAACTGACTCTCACTTGCCAAACCTCAAGAATCCAATTAATGTGATGTTATAACATATATAAACTGGGATAACATTATGACGGTGGCTTCACGTATTCCCGTGACCGTTCTGTCTGGCTTTCTTGGAGCCGGCAAAACGACTTTGCTTAATCACATCCTTTCGAACCGCGAAGGCAAGCGCGTGGCGGTGATCGTCAACGACATGTCGGAAGTGAATATCGATGCTGATCTGGTGCGCGGCGGTGAAGCGAGCCTGTCGCGCTCGGAAGAAACGCTGGTTGAAATGACCAATGGCTGCATCTGCTGCACTTTGCGCGATGATTTGCTCAAGGAGGTGCGCACGCTCGCCGAAGCCGGTCAATTCGATTATCTAGTTATCGAAAGCACCGGAATTTCCGAGCCGTTGCCGGTCGCAGCAACTTTCTCCTTCCGCGATGAGTATGGGAAGTGCCTAGGCGACGTAGCGCAGCTCGATACGATGGTTACGGTCGTAGACGCCGTCAATCTTCTCGCAGACTATTCGAGCACGGACCTGCTCTCCGCGCGCGGCGAGACCGCGGGCGAAGGCGATGATCGCAGCCTTGTCGGTCTGCTGGTCGAGCAGATCGAATTTGCTGATGTGGTGATCGTCAACAAAGCAAACGATGTTAGCCCGGCCCATCTTGCAATGGTCAAGAAAGTGGTCGCGTCCTTGAACGGCGATGCCAAGATCATCGAAGCGGATCACGGCAAGGTCGATCTCGACAGTGTTATTGGTACCGGGCTCTATGACGAAGAGCAGGCCGAACAGCACCCGCTATGGCTGAAAGAGCTGTACGATTTTGCCAGCCACCGGCCTGAAAGCGAGGAGTACGGCGTTGAAAGCTTCGTCTACCGCGCTCGCCGTCCGTTTCACCCGGCTAAGTTCTATGAGTTTTTGACCAGCGATAATCTCGACAAGGTCATTCGCGCAAAAGGGCATTTCTGGCTCGCAACGCGGCCTGATTATCTGGGCGAGATGGCGATCGCCGGCACACAGAAAAGCGTCAGCCGGTTAGGGCGGTGGTGGGCTGCTGTGCCGCAGGACCGTTGGCCGGATGATGGCACGTTTGAAGAGTTCGTCATGAAGCATTGGGATCATACCTGGGGCGATCGCCGACAGGAACTGGTCTTTATCGGGATCGGAATGGACGAAGCCCAGATCACCCAAGCGCTCGATGCGTGCATAATCGCAGGCGACACATTCACCCCTGATGCTTGGGAGGACCTAGCTGATCCATTCCCATCCTGGGGCGAAGTCGAACTCGCGCCAGAGCCTGCCTAATGACCTGAGGCAAGCGATCGGTTCGCCTTTGCGCGTGCGCTGAATCCAGAGCCTCTAAGAAAGCTCAGAGCTTTGACTGAGACCGCGCGCTCGACGGTCGCTGAGCACTCTTGTGCGCGCTACCTACAAGGATTGCAAACGAGCCCTTGCGGCGTCACAAGCGGGCGCATTGAAAGAGAGGACTCGCTGGTACGATGGCTACACTTCCCTATCTCACCACCACACACTTTGATTTCGGTGCCTTGGAAAAGCTGCCTGGCGAGTTGAAGAAGGCACAGATCACAAAGCCCTTTATCGCGACGGACAAAGGGTTGGTGGCAGCGGGTCTGGTCGATACCGTCACTGCCGCGCTCGGCGCAGACTTTGCCCCTTCGATTTTCGATGGCACCCCGGGCAATCCCACCGAAGAAGCGGTAAAGCTCGCATTCGAGCAATACACCGCAGACGCATGCGATGGCATCATCGCGCTAGGCGGCGGCTCTTCGATGGACCTTGGCAAAGCGGTCGCGCTGCTGGCGGGGAGCGGCGGACCCTTAGCGCAATATGATCCGCTGACAGGCGGTGCCAAATTGATCAAAGCGGTTGCTCCGGTCATCGCAGTTCCGACCACATCAGGAACCGGTAGCGAAGTCTCGGTCGGGTTCGTCATCATCCTTGAGGATGGACGCAAGATGACCTTTGCCAGCCCGCTCTTCATTCCGAAGGCAGCAATCTGCGATCCTGAGCTGACAATGGGGCTGCCTGCGGCCATGACGGCGGCCACGGGAATGGATGCAATCACCCATTGCATCGAGGCTTTTCTGACGCCGAACGTCAACCCGCCGGCTGAAGGGATTGCGCTCGATGGCCTGTGGCGCGGCTGGCAATATCTGCCAAAGGTCGTGAAGGACGGCTCGGACCGGGATGCGCGCTGGCACATGATGATGTGCTCGACCGAAGGCGCACTGGCTTTCATCAAAGGGCTTGGCGCGGTGCACGCGATGAGCCATGCAACAGGGCGCATCCGCCGCCTCAATCCGCATCATGGCACGCTTAACGCGGTGTTCCTGCCCGCGGTGCTGCGGTTCAATCAACCGGCGTGCGAAGACAAATATGTCCGTTTGCGCGAGGCAATCGGCTTAGCGCCGGGCGGTGACTTGGCCGAAGCGGTGGAAGCAATGAACGCGCAAGTCGGCATCCCTTCAGGGCTTACAGCGATGGGTATCGAAGAAGACGATATTCCCGGCATCGTCGAATACGCGCAAACCGATCTGTCGGCCCGGTCTAACCCGCGCCCGGTATCGGCTGAGGATTTCGAAGCGATGGTCAGGGAATCGCTGTAAGGGCCTGTCGCAGACAGCCGCGCGCGCGCCCGCCCGCAAAAGCACGCCGTCAGAAATCGTAGATCAACGTCACCCGGCTCAGCGTATCGGTCTGCACAGCGCCGACCGGGGGGTTGCTGTCATATTCGAGTGCGTAGGACACCCTTGCGCTCACGCGGTTGCTGATTTTCGCATTGAGACCTGTCACAAAGTTAAGGCTGGTATTGCTGCCATCCACAATGAGCTGGGCTGAGCCGCCGGTCTCAGCCACGGCATTGGTGTCATGCGTGAGCTTTAACCGATCAGTGATCGTCCAGTCGAAATCGATCCCGAGAAGCCCGGCAATCCGGTCTTCGCTGCCTCCATCGACAAATTCAGTCACGCGGTAGGCAGGGCCGACTTTTGCTGACAGCTTAAGGTCGGTTTTGTCGATGATCTGGTACCCAACCCCGCCTGACACGGCGTAGCGGGCCGAAAAGCCCTGAAACCGGTCGCGCTCATATTGGGCAAGTCCGTAGAGAAACAGCCGGTCTGACAAGCTGTAGTTCGGCTCATACGATCCGAAGAACTGCTCACGCGAGGTCACTCCATTATTGCGCTGATAATCGGCACGAGCGTCGAGTTTATGTGTCCAGTCAATCCCTGTGCGCTCCAGCGAAAGGGCTGCGGTTATGCCGGAGTTCGAGGCATTGCCGGTCGCCCGGAACCCGCCCAATTCCCCTTTGCCGGTCCAATTGTCGAACAGCCCTCCATTGCGGATCGCCGCTTCTTCTTCGGCCGCCTTAGCTGCAGCGAGCGCTTCCTGATCAGCATCGAAATCTGCCAGGATCGCGTCGAGTTCATCAACGTCATCGGGATTGGTCGTCTTGGCAAGCTCGATCACTGTTGCAACCTTGTCAGCATCGCCGGTTGCAATTGCAGCATCGATTATTGCGCGCACGGGTTCAGGAAGGTCAGCCAGAGCAGGGCTGGCACCGCACAGCAGCGCTGTCGCTGTGCCAAGGCTTAGCCAAGAAATCTGCTGCCGCATTTTAGCTCCTGATGATGCGCGGTGCCTGGAGGTAGTCAAGCTTCGCCAGCGGTACCCCCTTCATCCGCAAGATGTCGTAAAAAGTTGTCGCGTGAAAATAGAAGTTGGGTTGCGAGAAGCTCAGCAGAAAATCGCTCACGGTAAAGTGCATCAGGCGTTTTGCGCCCATGACGAAATAGACTTCGTTGTCGGCGATGGCTTCGAGTGCGTCCACGTCGGCTGCATCAAGCGCAGCGATGGCTTCATCGGACATGGCCCGCATCGCGTCCCAGTCTGCCGGAATGTCAGTGAAATCAGGCGAGAACTCGCCGGTCGGGACGAGGTCCAGCGCGAGCTTGGTCTGCACCCAGCACGACCGCACATGCCAAGGTAGCGGCCACATGTCTTCAGCCAGTTTGGCTTTGTACAGGTCACTGTCGGCGATGCCGTGCTCGCGCGCATGGGCCTCGGCTTTGTCGATGATCGCGCGTACGCCGCCAAAGATCTGGCGGCAGCTGGGGACGAAAGCGGCGTGGAGAGTAAGCGGCATTTTGTGTCTTTCTGACTGTGGGACCGGCGTGGCGGACAGAAGGCTGATATGCAGGCTTTCCTACTGGGGGCGGGGCGGGGCACAAGAGCGCAATGGAGCACCGCGTTGACGCTTTACTTATCGAAAAAATCGATCACCCAGCGCTTTGGTGATCGATTGGTTTTTTACCCTAAGACGGTGTTCCATGTGTTCCAACCGTGCTGTACGCACGATGAAGCGTTGGCGGTTTGTCGGGTGGTGCGTTGTCGGGTGGTGCGTTGTCGGGTGGTGCGTTGTCAGGTGGTGCGGCGCGCGATCCGACCGGGGCAGCCTAGGAACGCTGGCGCGGTGCAGCGCCGATTACGGGTTCATCGCCCGGTTCTTCGACAATTGCGCCCTTTGCCCGGAAACAGCGCATCGCGCCAAGGATCAACACGGCTCCCACTGCGAGCCCGGGCCAATGGGTCGCGAGGCTGAATTGCGCGGCAATGGCAGTAAACAGGGCAAACAACGCTCATGCGCTCATCAGCACCGCTCCAAGCGCAAGATTGAGCGTGCGATCAACCCTGCGGCCAATCACGCGCCAATACTTGGTGTTCTTGGGTTCGCTCGCCATCCCCGCCTCCTGTGCGCGAGCGGCAATAGGAACGGGGAGTTACGAAAGCTTAAGCGTGCTCCCGAAGGCCTCGTTCAGCGCCCGAGCGCAGCGGATCGCGGCGGCGTTAACGGACCCGCGGACCGCCAAACGGAAGCGGGGGAGGGGGCCGGCGCGCACCGCGCGGGAGCTGTGCCTGATAGGCCCGCCCGCAATGCTCGACACAATATGGAAAGCCCGGGTTCACCGGCTTGCCGCAGAAATGGAAATCAGGTTCGCCCGGATGACCCATTGGCCAGCGACAAACCTTATCCGACAGATCGAGCAGGCTTGTCTTATCAGCGATTTCGGGGCTCGGCTTGGCTGGCACCAAACGGCGCGGCGGCGCTGGCGGGATCGGCGCTTGCTGGTCGCCTGGACCTTGGCGCAGGAACCCGCCCGGTCCGACCGAGACGATTTTGGGCAGATCGGCCGAAGGGTTGGGGACAGGCTGCGATGGACCGGCATGGACATCGCTCGGCGCAGCGCTCGCTCCGCCATTGGCGGCAGGCTGCGACGTTTGGGCCGGTGCACTTACAGGAGGCTTTGTGGCAGGCGCTTTAGCTCCCGGCTTTGCTCCGCTTACCGGCGTCCCGGATTTCTTCGGCGCGCCAGCCGATTTGCCCGCCGCTTTCTTAGCCGCTTTCTTCTTCTCGTTGGCTCTGACCGGGGAAGGCCGCGATTTAAGCCCAAGCCGATGCGCTTTGCCAATCACGGCGTTGCGGCTGACGCCGCCCAGTTCTTCAGCAATCTGGCTCGCGGTCGAGCCGCCTTCCCACATCTTTTTGAGCGTAGCGATGCGCTCGTCAGTCCAACTCATAAAACCTCATTCAATCCTTTGGGGTCCAGTAGGCGCAGCACCATTCGGCAATGCCTTGGATCAACAACTTGTCACTCTTCGGCCAAGCTCCTAGGCCAGCGCGGATGACCGATCAAGCATCTGCAACGCCTCCTGGTTACACCGCTGCAACACAGGTTTCGAATGCGCCTACAGACAGCAAACCAGTTGTGACCATGCCGACCAAATTTCCCCCTCGCGGCGAACCGGTCATCACCGGGGTGAACCGCGTTGGGATCTTCGCGCTCTATATGAAAGAGGTGCGGCGGTTTCTCAAGGTGCAGACCCAGACAATCTGGGCACCTGCTGTTACGACATTGTTATTTCTCGTAATTTTTACTGTCGCTTTAGGCCGGGAAGGGCGCGAGGTTCTAGGCGTGCCGTTTGCAAGCTTTGTCGCTCCAGGCCTGATTGTGATGGGGATGATGCAGAACGCGTTTGCCAATTCCTCGTTTTCGCTCCTGTCAGGCAAGATCCAAGGGACGATCATCGATCTGTTAATGCCGCCGCTCTCGCCAGGCGAATTGATGAGCGGGATCGTGCTTGCGGCGATCACGCGGGCGATCGCGGTGGGCTGCACGGTCGGCCTTGCAATGGCGTTATGGCCTAGTGTGTCGCTCACCATAGCGCAGCCTTGGGCCGTAATCTGGTTCGGGTTCATGGGGGCGATGATGCTCGCGCTGATGGGTTTGGCGACGTCGGTTTGGGCGGAGAAGTTCGATCACAACGCTGCGATTACCAATTTCGTCATTGCTCCTTTGTCGCTGCTGTCTGGCACGTTCTATGTGCTCGATAATCTTGCGCCGAGCTTTCAGGCGATCAGCCGGGCAAACCCGTTCTTCTATGTCATCTCGGGCTTTCGATACGGGTTTCTGGGCCGTAGCGACATCGGGACAAGCGGCGATGTTATGCTTGCCGCAGGCGCGATCGGGTTAGTCAATGTCGTGCTGGCGCTGGCGGTCTATGCGCTGCTGCGCTCAGGCTGGAAGCTGAAGAGCTGAGCTTGGCTGCTGATCGGGAATTCACCGCAAGGCGCGAAAGTCAGACTGCAACCTTTTGCTTTAATTGCGTAATCGCTTGATCCGCAGCCATCACATCAGCCACCATTCCGAGCTGGAAATGCTCGGTCGTCGGATCTCCGTCGCTATCCCGGCCGATCGCGACCGCCAGTTTCAGTTGCCCTCTACCGAGCCGGTCTTCGTTGCGCTCGATGAGCCCGATACGCCGTGCAGGGACCGATTTGACGGTGAGATCGCGGCCCAGCCGCACTTTAAGCACGCGGCGATTGGTAACCGCATAAAGAACTTTACCGCGCTCCCACAGCGGCAGAAACGGGACCGACAACATACCGCACCCCACCGCGATGAACGGTGTTCCGAAAAGCGGGAAGGCCCATGCCAGAAGGCCGCCTCCGACATCCTGTTGCATGGTCGATACGCCCGCCACGGCCATCGCTGTCCAGAACAGCGCAAAGGCGGTCCAGGGAATTGCAAACAGGTAAATTGCAAACAGCTTGGGTTCGATCCGGGCAAGCTGCATTCCTTGCCAGATCACCGTTTCATCAGCAGCGAGTTCCCGGCTGAGCGCCAAGCCAAGTCGGTGCTGCGAAGAGCCGTGAGCCGAGCGTGCAAGACTAGCCATTGCGCTGGTAATACCAGCACTCCGGTTAGCGCGAAGTTAGCAAAGCGACACTTTTTCGAGATTTCACAGCGACGCGGTTTAGAAGGTCAGCGTCGTTCAGTACATCAGCGCGGTTCAGTGCGTCAGCGCGCGCCGCATCCGGTAGCGGCCATCTTTGAACCGCTCGAACAATTGCGGGACGGTGGGATGATCGACCGGGCCACCATCAGCATCAGCCAGCAGATTGCCTTGACTGACATAAGCGACATAGCTTTCGTCTTCGTTTTCAGCCAGCAAATGATAGAACGGCTGATCACGCGGCGGACGGATGTCTTCCGGGATCGACTGGTACCATTCCTCGCTGTTGGCGAACACCGGGTCAATGTCGAAGACGACCCCGCGGAAATCGAACATCCGGTGGCGTACGACATCACCAATGCCAAAACGGGTGCGGGTTTGGCGCGGCGCATTGATGGTGCGTCCGGCTTGGCTCGAGAAGAACTGTGCGCGATCCATGAGTCGGAAATATGGACGCTTCCTCCAACAAAACAAGCATTGTGCCTCGAAGGCGGCGAGATATGCCCGCCTTTTCTAGGCAAACAGGCCTTGGCAAGGCTGCGACTCTGCGCTAGCGGGCGCGCTCTTTGCGGTGCATGCGCCAAAGCGTTTGCTGAGTGGCTTGACCACCACTCGACGCAGGGTTTGCGAAGTTGCGGCGCGCAAGCCACACTTGCGTTTCTGCAGCTAAGCGACCGTGCCGACCAAGATATGCGGAGAGGTGCCGGAGTGGTCGAACGGGGCGGTCTCGAAAACCGTTGTGCTCTCACGAGTACCCAGGGTTCGAATCCCTGTCTCTCCGCCACACTGGTCTCTTTTTTGGAGCGAGTGCAAGCAAACGATTGAGAACATGCGGGTTTTCAGGACCCAATCGATAGCATCTGCATCAATCAGCCGGTCTCTCTGGCCGGTGTTGTCAGACGAACTGCACCTTTTGCGGAGTGAGGTGGTGGGGCTGTATATTTGATGTCCGCTGAGCTAGCAGAACGTCAAAGACCTGCTGTTCGAGCGAGGGATCGACATCTGCCATGAGACCGTGCGGCTGTCGTAGAACAGGTTTGGGCCCATGCGCAGACCCATTGGCTTCATTGAGCGATCATCTTGCGGCCTCGCTCCGCGCTTGATCGCGAGCGATATAGAAGGCACGCCGGAAGTTCTTGCTCTTGCGACTGAGTCACATTAACAAAAACGAGCTCGGTTCTTGGGGAATCTTCAATATGAAATGTAATTCCGGCACATTTGCCGCTCGACTTTCGATCGCTTTGCTCGCAACCACGTTTGCAACGCCCTTGTGGGCCCAACCGGCGGCAGGAGAAGGCGCTGATACGCAAGCTGACGACCCGGATGAGCCGGTCATTCTTGTAACCGCGCGCCAGAACCTCGAGATCAACGAATTGCCCCGCGCCGCGCTTGTGCTCGATGGCGAGGTGCTGGACGATTTTAACGCGCGAACGACCAGTGTGCAGGAGCTTTTGGGCTTTAACATACCGGGTCTTGGTGCTCCCGTTACCGAAGGCTCTGCCGCTTCCCTGACCTTGCGCGGACGCAATCCGCTTTATCTCATCGACGGGGTGCCGATCGCGCCAAATACCAATTTCAGCCGCTTTCTCGACAAGTTTGATCCGCTCACGCTGGGCCGAACAGAAGTGATTTACGGGCCGACCGCGCTCTATGGCGCGGGCGCCTCAGGCGGCGTCATTCAGTTCTTCACGCGCGATCCAGGCGAGGATGGCCTTCAAATTGAAGCGGGCACACAAGTGCAGGCCTTTATCCCCAGCGATAACGCGTTCGATGGCGACGGCTTCTCGATTAAAGGCAATCTTGCCATCAATGGCGAGATTACCGAAGGCGTTCGCGCCTTGGTTTATGGCAGTTACGAAGACCGCAACGGCCAGTTTACCGCCGATGGCGACTTGCTCACCGGGCGAAGCAATTTCGTCAACGACTACACTTTGTTCGGCAAGCTTGAGATCGATATCGGGCCGACTGGAACGCTCACAGCCATCGGTAACTACACTGAGCTGGAGTCCAGCGACCGGCAGTTCGAACTCGCTTTGCTTGATCCCGATGGCGACGGTTTTGTCACGGCACAGGAGGTGCCGTTCCCCTTCACCTATGCCAATCCGCCAACCAACAATTTCCTTTATGCGAGCCTTGCCTATCGCGACAGCAATTTCGCCGGCGGCAACTTTTCGCTCCTTGGCTATTACAGCGAAAGCGAGTTTCTCAATCCGGGCAGCGACATTCGAGACCTTCGAGAAAGCGCTGGCGGGGTTTTTCCTGATGCATGGCCCGGCCTGTGGCAAACCGGCGCGGTTATCGAGGAATACGGTCTTCGAACCGAGTACACCCGGGAATTTGGCGATAGGGTCTCCATCACAATCGGCGGCGATTACAATTATGCCGACAGCACAAGTCTGCTGCCGATCTCGAGCGAGGATGATTTCGACGAAACCGGCTTCTTTGATGCGGTCCGTCAGGATATCCAACGCCCACCCTTTACACTGGAGAGTATCGGACTTTTCGCGCAAGGCTCGTTCGAGATTGTCGACAATCTGACACTGAACGGCGGCGTACGCTGGGATGACACGAGCTACGAAATCATCGGGCCCTACGACATCGTCTTCTTCTTCTCCCAACCACCGGGAGAGCGTCCGGGTGGCTCGGGCTCAGCTGACGACTTCTCTTTTAACGTCGGCGCAGTGCTTGACATCACTGAAGACGTGAACGTCTATGCGAGTTACTCAGAAGGCTTCACGCTGCCTTCGCTCGGCTTTCTTGGCAACAGGGTCGCGCCAGGGGTCGCGATCGATGCTTCAGGTGTCGTCGAGCCAATCACCTCTAACAGCTACGATGTCGGGATCCGCGCGCGTTTTGGCGATCTTCAGGTCGGGCTTGCAGGCTACTATTCGGAAGGCAACTTCGACACCTCACTAGGCGTCGATCCGGCCACTGGCCTCATCAATCGCGGTCAGGCTCCAAGCGAAGTCTACGGCTTCGAACTGACTGCGCAAGCTAATGTCACGGAGTCTTTCCGCATTGAAGGTTCGCTCGCCTATATCGAAGGGCGAGTGGACACAGCCAACAATGACAATTTTACTAATATCACCACACAGGACGTGCCGCCGGTAAAGCTGCAGATCAGGCCCGTTTGGGAAGTGGTCCGCGACACCCGCTTGTTCGGGCAGATCTTTTTCACCGGCGACCGTGACGCTGCGTTTATCGACGGCAACGATCCCTTTCCAGCGGACGCCTTTACGCAGGTTGATCTTGGCGTGAGCACGGTCGTGAACTGGGGTGCTGTCGGCACCGGCGATGCAAGCTTGCAGGTCACTAACCTATTAAATGCGTCACAGATCTTGCCGGGTGAAGCGACTTTCCTTGCAGGTCGCCGACAGCAATCTGCCGGACGGTCTGTGACCTTCAGTTATCAACATCGATTTTAGCGCTCGCAACTCTGAGCGACGCGGACGGCAAACGGAGCTAGCCCGTTTATTGAACCGCACGGGCGTGCCGAGGCTTTTATGATTGTAGCTCGGCGCGCCACTAGGATCGATTGCATCACCGGATCGAGGGTCCCAGGCACAACCGCTGACCGTGTTGGCCTCGCCTTCGGGTGTGAAACCCTCAAACCCGGCCTCAGGCTATATCGAGGCAAGTGCATCGGCCAGGATTGGCGCGTGATCGGCAAGATCTACGATGCTCAGCCGTTGTGAACCGGCCGGTCAGCTTGGCAATCTCAACTCGTCACCCGAGCTGATACGCTTGATGGTAAAGCTCTATGTCCGTGGTCACTCCCAGTATCTTTCGTTTGGACGAGGCGGAGTTGGGCCAGAAACGAGACGTCGGCTGTAGCTGGTATCAACAGTCATAACAGGCTCTGCCAAGTACCGGGCACTGATACCATGGCGGCAAACGCACGCACCGTTTCCGCTGTCTTGATGAAGCACTACGCACTGGCCTTGATCGAGAAATGATCTTGCCCGGCAGTGATCTCAGATTATGGCTACGGCGATGAGCACATCGGATGCAGACCTCCATGAGTCTCCGTGCAAGAAAATTTGCAAACTGAGCGAACAGCTTCAGGACAGTGCGCAGGTCTGCCTTGGATGTGGACGAACACTGACAGAGATTGCGGAATGGTCAAAACTCGATCTCGCCAGTCGCAAAAAAGTGAGCACGCTCGCAGCTTCGCGTCTTACGAACATCCAGTTCGAATGAGCATCAAGCTGGTTCTCGGAGGACACTGTCGGGGAAGAGCAGCCGCACCCTGTCACTTGTGAGCGAACTTGCAGGTCCGCACGTTTTCATCGGCGCAGCTTAGGCGTTTGATGATGAGATGAAGGAGCGCATCGAGAAGCAGGTCTTCCAACTCCCGCAGCGGCTGCGTATCGCGGATGTACTTCATCTGGATAAAGCGGAACATTTCGGATGTTAAATTGAGATGGCGGAACCGATCGTCGCCCATAATAATAAGGGCCTGCCAATATCGCACAGCCCCGCTCAGTCAGTTTGCTTCGACCGCATCAGTGTGACGGATGCCGTCATCCGCTCTACGATATTTTCGGATCAATGCCCGGAAACCTTGTTGCTTTCAGCTATCGAAAATGCGCCGCGGTTGGATTTCTTCCAAAAGAAAGGTTCATTCAACAGCGTTACACTCCGATAAGGAGATTTCTGCCGACATCCATGAGCGCCAAATCACAGCGACCCAAATGCCGCCCGAGGCTCAAACCTTTAGCTCTCGAAGAATGTTCCAGGACCGGTCCCGGCGCCGCCATCCCCATTCGGCGGCATGTTGCCGAAGCCAATGTCGTCATAGCTCGCACCGATTTCAGACAAAACGGGCACGGACCATTCGCCTTTTTCCTCGGCGTTTGGCAGCTGATCACCTCTCTTTGTTCCGTCCGTCATAAAGGTTTCCTTGGGCAAGAATTTTGCGCACGCTGACCCGCAAAGACAGCATGGTCGAAAACATAAACGCAAACACACTTAGTATTTTGCAAGAAACCACAGTCGGTCAGGTTTTTCAATCGCCCGACCGCAACGCGGTCGCTGAAATCCCACTCTTCGACTGACAATCGCTCGAAACATCCTATCCTATCGTAATGGCGGCAATAGGTGCGATATTTGAGCGCTTCGGTGTGCCCGTGCCGACTGAAGACGCCAAACGTATGGGTGCAGCACTAGCAGTCCATGGACCTAGAAAAAGGCAACACATAGTGCTCGGTGCGTGCGCCGGATGCTGGGCCCAGTCGCAGATCGTCGTTTCGGAGGATCAGGCAGAATCGCAACCAATTCGGACGCACCAAGGCCTATTCCTGTTCCTTGGCCGGCTTCAGTATCGAAAGGATCTCGAACGCGCGCTTGGTTTAGCATTCTCGGGCAGAAGGATGATTTCTGATGCCGAGCTTGCATGCAAGGCTTGGAATGCTTGGGGTCGCGAGTGCATCTCGAAGTTGGAAGGCGAGTGGGCGATTATGGCCTTCAATGAGAGCGATCAAAGCCTCTTCGCTGCGCGGGCGCCCTTCAACGCCCCTCCCCTTGTGTTCTCCGTCACAGCGGCACGAATTGCCATCGCCTCTGCCCCGAGAGGGCTTTTCGCTCTGCCCGCAATTCCTCGAGAGCTTGATGAGGAGCGTATCGCCGACAGCTTGATACTGAATTACGAAGATCCTGAGAGCACCTACTTCAAGGGAATAAAGCGACTACGCTGTGGCTATACCTTATCAGCAAGTCGCCAAGACTTCAGCATTCGCCAGTTCTACCAAGTAAGCGAGATTGAGAAAGTTTGTTTTGCAAACAGCGACAGCTACATTGAGAAGCTTGATCATTTGATCCGGGATGCAATTCAAAGCTATTCCCGTTCCAATGCCGACCCGGCGTGTTCCTTAAGTTCAGGCTTAGACAGCTCCACGGTTGCTATCTACGCGGCGGAGTCTCTCGAGGACCGCGCCGGCCCAAGTGACGAGCGGCTTAAATGCTATACGCATGTACCAAGCAGCGACTGGGATGGGCGCGTGTATGGTGGACGAGGCTTGGGAGACGAGTCAGGGCCAGTCAGGGACTTGATCGCAGAGTACCCTCAGCTCGATGTGAAGTTTGTCTCCTGTGAAGGTCTCCCTCTGGATTACCGTTTGGATGAGTTGATCCGATATTCCGAGGTGCCCCCATTTGCCTGGAACAACAACCATTGGTCCATCAGGATCGCTGAATTGGCCAGCCAAAATGGGCACAAGGTGTTGCTCAACGGTGCGAGCGGAAATCGCACCATTTCATTCAACCATCCCGAGATATTGACGAGACTGTTTCGAGCGGGCCGATGGCGAGAGTTTGCAAGAGAGGTTCGCAGCCTTGAGGATTCCGGTCCCTTAAGCAGACGCTTTTTGCGCTATGCACTTCGAGCCATGTTTCCCAGTGCCACGCCGAAACTTCTCGCCCGTCTGAGAAGTCTGTCGCCGCAAAATGGCTGTGAAAGGCATACTCCGATTAACCCAGCATATGCCAAAGATATGCAGGTGGCAGAACGGGCTAAAAAGCTTGGATTTATACCTGGCTTTGGCCGGGTAGGGAGTCCGGACGAGTTACGTCAATCCATGTCCTTCGGCGGCTTGCGAGATGAAGGATCGTTAATCGAAAACTCGGTCATCAATCTTTGTGGGGTTGAGCCGAGAGACCCGCTTGGATGCAAGCGGATCACTGAATTCTGTCTGGCAATTCCTCCTGAAGAATTTATGGGCGGCGGTGTCCGGCGCCGACTTGTGCGGCGACTTATGACCAATCGACTGCCATCATCGATCATTAATCAGCGACATCGCGGTCGCCAAGCCGCCGATTGGCATGCCAGGTTTACCGCCGACAAGAAACGGTACAGGGATGAGATCGAACGAGCGGCCAATGACCCCGATATTTGCCAGCGTTTTAACATCCCGAGAATCCGAGCATTGCTGGATAGCTGGCCCGAGCTGACCCCTTTGGACAGCAAGGATCACAAGGACTATATTATTGCTATGGTCGGACTGGGGCGAATGATTACCACCACGCGCTTCATTCACTGGGTCGAAGGAAAGAACAATTAGGCAGACGCCGTTCTCGATCTCGGCAGATCTCGAACTCGGGCCATATGTCGCGCCCTATCTGAGTTCAACGGGCCCAGATGTTCGCATAGGCCAAGGGCATGTGCCGACGTCGTTATCTGACGCACGGACCCGAGGACCAAACTACCAGGTAAGCGAGAGACAGCTTCTCTTGGACACACCAAATGGAGCGCGAATCCTGGTTTCGGAAGGAAAATCCGTAAGATATGCCCGCAACGGTCTTTCTGACTCAGAGATTGCACTGTTCTTGCTCGGGTCAGCGTGGGGCGCGCTTTGCTATCAGCGCGGTTTCCTTGTGCTGCACGCGAGCGCAGTCCTGCATGAATCAAAGGTCCATGCATTCTGCGGCGAACCTGGTGCTGGAAAATCAACCATTGCCGCTGCGCTATCGGATGAGGGTCTACAGTTCTTTGCAGATGATGTGCTTATGGTTTCCCCATCCGTCTTGGACGGCAAGGAGACGGTTTCCGGTCATATTGGCCCGCAAGGCCCCAAGCTCTGGGAAGATGCGTTCGGGTACACGCGCAGCATCAAAAAGGAGCCATTCCGAAATATGGGCAGAATGCAGAAATTCTTCGCTGATCCGTCAAGTCTGGCGTCCACCAGTGTTGGCGAGCTTAAGAGCGTTACGCTCCTGACGAATCCCAACGAAGATCACCTAGAAGGCAGCATCGCAAACATGGAGCGCTTGAGGGGAGCACACGCATTCAAAGCGCTTTTCGACAACGTTTATCGACCGGAATTCGCGACCACAGTTTTGGGAACCCGGGCCGTATTCAGATTATTGGAGTTGCTAAGCAATAATGTCGCAATTCGAAAAATGAGCCGGAGCAAGCGACCCCGCACCTTCCGAGATGTCCAGCATATGGTAAAAACATCAGTTATCGATCAGATATTGCGGGATAAGGGTCGATCACGGTCCAAATCGCTTACTTAGCTGGTTCCGATTTGATTAAAAACCTGCTGTATTAGCCAGCAGATTAGCTAATTGCTGTGGCGAGTAAAGATTTCATCTATCTCGGTCATCTGTACATCATTTATTGCTTGTATCATGGTCAATTTTTTTTGGCGATACTAATTTGAGCCTCGCAGCGAACCACAGGGGCAAACGCAAAATAGCGTACATAAAACGAAAGGAACGCGGCAAGGGGATCATCATTAAATCTCGCTCACAGTATAAGTGATTTCTGGTCAATGATAGCCGATCATAATTGTTTTCAAAAAGTCGTGAATGAACCTTCCAGTTGTTGATGACCTGCTTCATTCTCTTTCTCGTCGTGGTTCCCGCGCGAACACTGGGTTTTTGCATTTCGGCGATCGAATGTGAGACGAGCTGTGGATCACAAGACAGGCCTCTCATCGATTGCAGTCGCCGAGAATCAAATACTAAATCGCAGAGCTGGAGCGCCAATCGGATTGCTTCGCCCGCACCAGGATGCTGCTCGCGCTCGATGGCCGCTTGCCATTCTTCTCGCTGCATTCGATTGAGCAAGGCATTGAAATCGGAAAGCCACTTTAGGCGTGACCAGCTGTGCAAGGCTCCATGAACGGCAAGATATGCGAGCAGATCAGGCATCGCCAAAGTTTGCAATGTCAGGTTTCTGCCGATCGTTACATCGCGCCAATCACTGGGTTCTATGCTTTCAGGTAGCAGTCCTGAAGTCGATGTGAGCCTCCAATGCAGCTCAAGCTTGAGGTTCGACCCTCGACACAGCGCAACGTCTTTTCTCAGATCGACAAGAGCGTGAACTTGTCGCGGGGAGGCCTTGCTCCCAGTCCTACACAGCGAATAACCACTCGAAAAAAGAGCATCCACCGCATCGTATACCGATCGCTTGGGAACGAGTACGTCAATGTCGACACTCTCTTTTACGTCAGTCTTGCCATACGCAAGCTGACCTAGGGAAAATCCCTTAAGCTCCGCAAATGGAATCGCGTGGAGGCTCAGAAGCTGGCCGATCCTGCCAAGCTCTGCAAGCTGAGCAAGACCGATTAGACGCTTCTGCTTCGTGGCCTTCGACAGTTCGGCCAGAACACCCGCTGGCACTCCTTGCTGCTGCCTCAGCGCAAGAAAAACGAGTGTCACAACCCTATGTCTCTCCGCAGCCTCAATTACGGCGTGCCAATCTTCGATCAGGGAAACTCGGTCAGCCACATACGCGCGGGTTGCAAGGCTGTCCGGCCATCGACAGCATGCTGCGATCAGAGAGAAGTTCGGGTTGAACACCTAACCTCAAGGCGCAAATCATGGTTCAATCGCGACTTCACTCGTGATTGCCGGTTTGAACCCTTTGTCTCATCATGACTCAGATAGGCCGGGTCGATATTCATGCGCTCTGTGCGCGCGGAAGCTGACCCGTCACAGGTCCTGGGCCCCATGGCCAAGAGATACCTCTTCCCTGTCGCACCCAGAAGATAGCTTCACGAGCGAGCGGCCCTCCAATTGGAGGACCAATTGCTCAATCTGCGACTCACATTCGTCCGGTGAAACGTCATATTCCTGAAGCATGGAAAAGATGATGTGCTCGAACGAACAAGGTGCTTCGAGCAATTCCCAAACACGTCGACCGGTGTCACGCAGACTATAAAACTTACCGTCTTCTTGACTCAGAACGACTATTTCATCGTCCACGAGCGCTTCAAGAAGATCTTGGCTCTTCGTTATCTCGGCATTAGCCAAGCCAACTCCGCGGTCTCGGATTGTGCTCATAGCTCCACTCGCGAGTCCAGAACAACAGCAGAGTTGGGAATAGCTACTGAAAAGCCTGCGCTCAATTTAAATACCACGAAGTAGGGCAGAACGACCGACTGGAGCGGTATTCCGGCCCAGCCAGCTCTTTTGAAGCAATCTGCCAGTCTGTCCTTGTGGTAAATCAGATCCCAGACGACAAACACTTTCCAGGAAACAGCGTCTGCGACAAAACAGGATGCAACGACCGCCTAACTTCTTTTCGCTTCCAGCCGATATCGTGCGCGCAATCTTGTGGCTTGCTATTGCCCGTGCTCAGCTGCGTCGATTGAAACGTTCAAGAATTCTCGACCCCAACCAAATTGTCTCGGCCCAGGAGCTTCCAGGGCGTGGCTCGGTCGATCCGTTGGCGGCACAACGGATCGCGAAGCGTATAGAATATGTTGTCCCAAGGGTCGCAGCGCGAGTTGCCTGGCGCTCGGATTGTCTCGTTCAGGCGCTTGCAGGCCATAGCTGGCTCAGCGCCTATGGTCTGACTTCCGAGATCCAGATCGGCGCTGCTTGGTCGCGGGAAAAAGAATTCATGGCTCATGCATGGCTCGTCCATGATGGGCGAGTTCTCTTGGGCGGGAACGTGTCCGGCTACAGCCAATTAGTGAGCCCGAAAACAGAGGATGTAGAGGGTCAATTGCTTTGAACTTCGCCTTACAATCCCTTTAATACGTAGCGCTATCACAACGACCGACAGGCCTAAAAACTACTCGTTCAGCCTCCCTCGCTGAGCGGCAGAACTTCATGGTCTGAATTACTGCGCGAGGAGGGCAAGCCCTGCCAGGTGGAGACGAGTTCGTGTCCGACTGACAGCACCGCCACCTTTTCTCTTGCCGATCAGAAGTTGTACTTCGTGGAAATCTGTACGCGTTGCAGGTTCCCGCTCCGCCCGTCTTCGAGAATGCGCTCGGCATAGAGCAGCTCGATTCCGATATCGAGCGGATCGACCGGGCTCCAGATCAGGTTGGCAAGCGCATTCCAGCTTTCGTCAGTCACCTGATCAGTCGTCAAAAGCACTGGATTGTCTGCTTTGAAATAGGATCCGCCGATCGTCGAGCGCAGCCGGTCCGACCAGAAATGCCGGTAAGCGGCAAAGCCCGAATAAGTGAAGATCGGGTCGAGATGGCCGTCTGCGGTCACGGCGGCATCGTTGACGATGTTGAGCCCGATATACCGACCCAAGCCGTCGCCCGCGGTTGCCATAAAGCGGAAGTCGTCGCGCTCGCCGATATTGATCTTGCCTGAAACGCTCAGCCCATAGGCAAGTGCGGAATCGTCAACGCCGTTAAGGTCATCGCGCGAGACGTGCAGCTGGCGCAGGATGCCAGCGGCCGAGATCGAGCCCCAGTCGCCTGTCCAATTGTAACGACCCACAACATCCGGGAGTTGGTCATCGCCAGCCAAAACGCGAACGCCAAGATTGTTAGTCACGGTCGTCTCGGGCTGCTCGACCGCAATCTGCAAGCCGCCTTTGGTCCACCGGATCATCGGCTGCCGGTCAAACACCGTGCCCGGCGTCACCCCGATGAAGTCGAGACTGTCAGGCAGCGCGCCGACATTCTGGAAGGTCGACCAGGTTTGACCAAACGTCCAGTTGTCATAACTGATGATGGCTTGCCGGATGCGCGGCACAAAGCTGTTCGAGATCCGTTCATTGCCGCCTTCAGTGACATTGAAATCAAGCTCGATAAGGCCGGTCAGCTTGTGCTCGGTGCCGACATCGGTTTCGGTCTTGAACAAGAAGCGTGTCTGACGCGCGCTGAAATCTGTGTCGAAACCCGAGGCCTCACCGCCTACCGGAATGGCGACCGGGATCAGGAAATCGCGTAAGATGGAATTGTTTGGCAATTGCCCGCCGCTGGTCCGCTGGCTGATTGCATCAAGCTTAACATAGCCATTGTAAGCGAATTTCGTCTTACCGACTTGAAAACCCTTGTCGTCCGGTTCGCGCGGCGTGGATATCTGCTGTGCGAGTTCGGCCTGGCGCGCTTCGAGGTCGCGTGTCGCTGCCAGCACTGCAGCGGCTTGCTCGCGCATTTCCTCTTGTTGCTCGGCTATTTCGGTTTGCTGTTCAGCGGCATCGCCTTGCTGCTCGTCAAGACGTTCAATCAGCCCTTCGACAAGCCGCTCCAGCCGTTCAAGCCGATCCTCTACGGTGTCAGACTGCGCCATTGCAGGCGTCGCACATAGGCAAGTGCCTACCAGAAACGCTGCGCGCAATCCCCGGCGCGTGGCAAGATACGACATCGCTATCCCTCCCATCTTTATGGGTTCGATATCTGCCGCATGCTTGCATCCTCGCCCAGCTAGCGGATAGTCTTACGACCATTGTCTGAGAGAGATGCGGAGAGAGGACGCGGTATGATGGCACCAGCCAAAGGGAGACTCGCCATGACCGCAGCTGTTCAAAGGCCGCAAGCCGAACGCGTTACGCACTGCGTCGCTGAGCAATACGAAGAGATGTACAATCGATCGGTCGAGGACCCTGACAGTTTTTGGCTGGAGCAGGCGGAGCGCCTTGAATGGTTTAGTTCGCCTGCAAAAGGCGGAGATTGGTCATATGACCCGGCGAAGATCGAATGGTTCGCTGATGGTTCGCTTAACCTTTGCTACAACGCGGTCGACCGGCATCTGGCGACCCGCGCCGAGCAGACAGCGCTTATATTCGAGCCCGATGATCCAGCGAGCCCCGGCCGCACGCTTAGCTATGGAGACCTCCACCGCGAAGTGCTGCGGATGGCCAACGCCTTAAAGACCATCGGCGTTAAGAAAGGCGACCGCGTTACCATTTACATGCCGATGATCATCGAAGGTGTCACCGCGATGCTCGCTTGCGCACGGCTCGGGGCAATCCATTCCGTCGTATTCGGCGGGTTCTCGCCTGAAGCGCTGGCCGGCCGGATCGAGGATTGCGACAGTCGCTTTGTCATCACTGCTGATGAAGGCTTGCGTGGTTCCAAGCGGGTTCCGCTAAAGGCCAATGTCGATGCTGCACTAGCCGAGCCCGACCATGAGACCCCGCTCGATGCTATGCTGGTGGTCAAGCATACCGGCGCGGATATCGCTATGACGGAAGGCCGCGATCATTGGTTGCACGAGATCGCTTCGGATGGAGACGTGCCGTGCGAAGTCATGGCAGCAGAAGACCCGTTGTTTATCCTCTACACGTCCGGCTCGACCGGCAAGCCCAAAGGCGTCCTGCATACAACCGGCGGCTATGGCGTGTGGACGGCGACCACTTTTAATTATGTGTTCGATTATCAGCCGGGCGAAGTTTATTGGTGCACCGCCGATATTGGTTGGGTGACGGGGCACAGCTATATCGTCTATGGTCCGCTTATAAACGGGGCAACCGGCGTCGTGTTCGAAGGCGTCCCCAATTATCCCGACCATGGGCGCTTTTGGGATGTGGTTGATAAGCATCAGGTCAACATCCTCTACACCGCTCCCACCGCAATCCGCGCGCTGATGCGCGAAGGCGATGATTTCGTAACCAGCCGCGACCGCTCTTCTTTGCGGCTGCTCGGCAGCGTCGGTGAGCCGATCAATCCCGAAGCCTGGCGCTGGTACTTCGATGTGGTCGGCGATGGCCGCTGCCCGATTGTCGACACCTGGTGGCAGACCGAAACGGGCGGCGTGATGATCACCACCCTGCCAGCGGCACATGACATGAAGCCGGGCAGTGCCGGTTTGCCGTTCTTCGGTATTCGCCCGCAACTGGTGGACAATGATGGCAACGTTTTAGACAGCGCTAGCGAAGGCAATCTCTGCATCACGCATAGCTGGCCCGGACAGGCGCGCAGTGTCTATGGCGATCATGCCCGGTTTGAGCAGACTTATTTTTCGACTTACACAGCGAAGTACTTCACCGGTGACGGCTGCAAGCGGGATGAGGACGGGTACTATTGGATTACCGGCCGGGTCGACGATGTGATCAACGTCTCAGGGCATCGGATGGGCACAGCCGAAGTTGAAAGCGCGTTGGTACTTCATGCCAAAGTCGCGGAGGCTGCGGTGGTTGGTTATCCGCACGAGATCAAAGGCCAAGGCATATATTGCTACGTGACACTTAACGCAGGCGAAGAAGGCTCAGATGAGCTCTACAAGGAGCTGCGAGCTTGGGTCCGGCAAGAGATTGGCCCGATTGCAACGCCTGACCATATCCAGTTTACAGATGGCCTGCCTAAGACGCGCTCTGGCAAGATCATGCGACGGATCCTGCGAAAAGTCGCCGAAAACGAATATGGCTCGCTCGGTGACACATCGACTCTTGCGGATCCCTCGTTGGTCGAGCGACTGATCGAAGGGCGCCAGAACCGATGAGCTGGCTGCTAATGCGATGACTGAACGGATTATCATTGCGGATGATCATCCCCTGTTTCGCACTGCGCTTAGCCATGCTGTCAGCAAAGTGTGGGTTGAAGCTGAAGTGGTTGAGGCAAACTCTGCTGGTGCCGCGCGGTCGCAGCTTGAAGGCGGTGCAGAAGCACTGCTGCTTGATCTCCATATGGAGGATTCAAGTGGGCTGAGCGTGCTGATGGATCTGCGCCAGGACTATCCCGCGCTCCCGATCGCAGTCGTTTCCGCGAGCGAAGAGCCGCGCGTGTTCGCTGCCGCCAGACAACTGGGAGCCGCGGCGTTCATTCCCAAATCAGCGAGCCTTGAAGCCATGCGCGATGCGCTTACTGCTGTGCGCGAAGGCGATCCGTGGTTTCCGCCAAATGAGGTTGCTGAAGACGATGATCTTGCAAGAATGGCCAGTCTCACTCCGGCGCAGCGGCGTATTCTGGCTTCGATCCGGCAAGGTCTCTTGAACAAGCAGATCGCTTACGAACTCGACATTAGCGAAGCCACCGTGAAAGCGCATATCACCGCGATCTTTCGTAAACTGGGCGTTTCAAACCGCACTCAAGCAGTGCTGCTTGCAAGCAAGCTCGATGTCGATCAGCCAATTGCGGACTCAGTCACTGAGTGATCTGACCTTGTCGCCTCCGGCGCGGAGCCGTGCGACAGGCAATTGGCAATCAAAGCGCGCAAAGCACCGGGTGATGACGGTTTGAGCAGCCGCTTGGCATCCATCGCCAGCGCTGCCAATTCGGTTTCTGCGCTTTCCTCGGCTGTCAGCAGAATGGCAGGCGGATGCGCGCTCCATTGCAAACAAAGCTCGCCATAGACGCTGTCCCCGCGCTCAGCGCCATCGAGCCGATAATCCATGATGACCAGTTCAGGCGGGGCCGGGCAAGCCTCCCGCGCGCTGTCGAGACTGGCTGCGCAAATTGGCTTCAAACCCCACTTCTCAAGTAAGGCTGATGTCGCAGCGAGCGCGCCTGGATCGTTATCGACCACTAGAACGTGCGCTTCGCGAACGGCACGCAGCGGACGTGGAGACGTTTCAATCGCAACCGGTGCATCCCAGCGCAGGACTGACATATCGAGCGCGAAGCGGCTTCCTTTCCCAAGGATCGAGTTGGTCTCGACATGCACCCCGAGCAGTGCAGTGGTTCGCCGGACAATCGCAAGACCAAGGCCAAGGCCTTCGCGGTCAGTCGATGGGCCGCGCTGGAACTCATCAAAGATGCGGTCAATATCATGCGGCGCAATGCCTCTCCCGGTATCATGCACACACACCAAAAGAGTATCGCCAGCGCTTCGCCGTACGCCAAGCAACACGCCGCCTTCCTCAGTGTAGCGGATCGCATTGCTGACCAGGTTGCGCAGCACACTCGTCAGAAGAGTTCGATCAGTCTTGACCCAGGCGCTCGTGCGCACTCGGCGCAGACTGATGCCTTTGGCTTGCGCCTGAACCGCAAACTCGCGCTCGATTTCCTCGAACACATGATCGAGCGCGACCGCTTCGAGCTTGGGCTTGATCCCTCCGCTGTCGAGCTTCGAGATATCGAGCAGAGTGCGGATCAGGCGGTCCGCTGACGCAATTGAACCGTCGAGATCGCTTACCAGAGCTTTGAGAGCGGTATCTTTTGACACTTCCTCGCCTAAAGCGGATGCGAACAGTCGCGCCGCATTCAAGGGTTGGATCAGATCGTGGCTGGCCGCAGCCAGAAAGCGGGTCTTGGACCGGGTTGCTTGCGCCAAAGCAGCGTTGGCTTCGCTCAATTGCTGCGTGCGCTGTGCGACCTTTTGTTCAAGCGCTTGCTCTGCCCGGCGATCAGCGGTGATGTCGGTGTACGATGTGACATAGCCGCCGCCTGGAGCAGGTGATCCGACAATCCGCATAATCCGCCCATCGTGCTGTTCGCTTTCCAGGCGATGCTCGCGACCGGCGCGCATATGAGCGAGCCGGCGTTGAACCTGTTGAGCTATGTCATGTTCCGGCAGCGCGCTTTTGTGCAGATTGAAGCGGATCAACTCGGCAATCGGAGTGCCAACAGCCGCGAGTTCATCCGGTAAGTCGAACAGTTCCTGATAACGCCTGTTCCATGCCACGAGGTTCATCTCGACATCGACCACCGCGACGCCTTGATCGATATTCTCAATCGCGATCTGCAGAAGTTCCCCGCTGAACGAGAGCCGCTTGTTTGTTTCATCGAACATCGCGACGACTTCGGGCAGTGGGACTGGATTGCCGCCGGCCCACGACGAGATCAGCATCCGCGAAGAGGAACTCCCGATCACTCCCGAAATGGTGCGCTCGGCCATTTCGAGCACCGCGTTATCCGCCGAATCGCCATCTCGGTAGCGGCGCGGCATCGCACTTAATGCAAGGTCAGCACGGTCCCGCCCGACAAACTGTGCCAGCAGCAAGCGGATATCAGCGACCCTTTTGTTGGTAACTTGGCCAAGCGATGCGCCCGGTGTCGGTGTGCCGACAAAAGTGGCAGCTTGCGCTGCGTCGAGCAGAGTAGGCCGGGTCAGCGCAGAGCCAAGCCAATAGGCTGCGCAATTGGCACTAAGGCTCAGCAGGACGCCGGATACGAGCGGATCGGAATGCACTGATATCGGGGCCGATATGCCGGTTGCGGCAGGGACAATCAGCAGCGCCAGCCATAGAGCAAACCCGCTAAGCAGTCCTGCCAGCATCCCCGTCTTGTTACCGGCCCGGCTGATCATGCCGAGCACTAAACCTGGGGCAAACTGGGCCGCTGCGGCGAAGGCGAGCGTGCCGAAGCCCGCAAGATTGGTAAGCGATCCGAACCCGAGATAGAACAGGTAAGCAAAGAACAGCAGCGCACCTATCACAAGCCGCCGCACAGCCAGCAAGCGATTAGCGAATTGTGTGCGGTCGCCTGCGCCTTTCAATGCGCGGCGGAACGCTAGCGGTGCGATCAGATCGTTCGTGATCATGGTGGACAGCGCGACGCTTGCAATGACTATCATTCCGGTCGAAGCGGCAAAGCCGCCGATAAACACCAGCAATGCCAGCGCTTCATTGCCTGTTGCGAGCGGGAGCGCCATCACAATCGTATCGGGATTTGTACCGGCAGGCAGCACTGCCAGACCTGCAAGGACGATCGGGATGATCACCAGCGCGGTTAGCAGCAGATAGGCCGGGAACACCCAGCGCATCGAAGAGCTCGGCGTTTCTCCCGGCGCTTCGACAAAGGTCATATGAAACTGGCGCGGTAAGCACAGCGCTGCGCAGGCGGCGATCACAGTGAGCACAGCGAACCGGGCATCGACTTGTTTGGGTGAGAAAACCGGGGTTGTCAGCGGCCCGTCCGCCTGGAGGAGAACCACCAGTGCAAGCACCGCGACTGCGATCAGCGCGACAAGCTTTACGACTGCCTCGGCTGCGATCGTCAGCACGAGCCCGGCATTGTCACCGGCGCGGTCGCCTCGGCTTGAGCCGAACAGGATCGCGAAGAGCGCCATGATCCCGGTCACGATAAGCACCACTTCATCGCTTGCGACTTGATTGGACAATGCAGGATCAAGCGTCACCAGCGAAGTCGCGACGGAGCGAAGTTGCAGCGCCATATAAGGCAGCGAGCCGAGCGTGGCGATGATCGTCACCAGCGCTGCGACGCGTGCACTCTTGCCGTATCGGGCCGAGAGAAAGTCTGCGATCGAGGTGGAATGCTGCGCTTTGGCTTGCGCGAGGATCCGGCGCACCAGTCCAAAGCCAAGCGTGAAGACCAGGATCGGTCCGAGATAGATCGGCAGATAGTCAAGCCCCGCGCTTGCCGCTGTCCCGACCCCGCCGAAGAAAGTCCAACTCGTGCAATAGACCGCTAGGCTAAGGCCGTAGATCAGCCCGGAATAGCGCTTCAGCCGCGTGTTTCCGACCCGGTCGCGCCACGCCGCGAGCCAGAACAGCAAGGCCATAAGTATCGCAGCAGCCGCCAAGGCTGCACCGAGCATCATGATCCCATTCCTCTCCGAGCGCGCAGGCTACGCTAAATCGGCAAATGTGCAAGTTTGCCATCAAGCACAGCCCGCCGCACTTCAAACCGAAAGGGGCAGCGCCATTGCGGCACCGCCCCAAGCGTGACCGACCCGGGAGAGGTCAGATCGGTCTGTACAGGTTAATGCGCGTGCGCTTCTCCTGCACCGCGCGGCACCCGGATTGCGTCCACCAGCTGGCGGATTTCAAGCGGAGTGCCTCTGGTTACGCTCGCCACTGCAATCGCGACGGCAAAGTTGATCACCATGCCGATCACTCCGATCCCTTCAGGCGAGATCCCAAAGAGCCAGTTCTCCGCCACATTCGCGGCTGGGTTCGCCAGCTTGAAATACGCGATGTAGCTGAAGGTGAAGACCAGCCCTGAGACCATGCCGGCAATCGCGCCTTCCTTGTTCATCGACTTAAAGAAGATGCCCATGAAGATCGCCGGGAACAGGCTCGATGCGGCGAGCCCGAAGGCAAAGGCCACCACTTGCGCGACCCATCCAGGCGGATAGATCCCGAGATAGCCCGCGACACAGATCGCTGCCGTAGCCGCTAACCGCGCTGCAAGAAGCTCACCTTTGGCCGAGATGTTCGGCGTGAAGGTTCTCTTCAGCAGATCATGGCTGACCGAAGCTGAGATCACAAGCAGCAGACCCGCTGCCGTTGACAGCGCTGCCGCCAGACCGCCTGCCGCCATCAGCGCAATCACCCAAGGCGGCAGATTGGCAATCTGCGGATTAGCGAGCACCAGCGTATCGCGGTCGACATAGACCTCGTTGGCGCTTTCGGGGTTAGGGGTGTTGGAAATCACCCGCTCACCCGATGGGCCACGCTCGCCGGTGAACTCAGGCTTGCCTTCGAAGGCGGCGCCCGGGCGATATTGCATCACGCCGTCGCCGTTCTTGTCCTGCCAGGCGTAGAGCCCTGCGTCCTCCCATTCAGTGAAGAAGCCTTCGACCTGTGCGTATTCGACATCGTCAACCTTGTTGATGAGGTTGTACATGCCGAATGCGCCCACTGCCGGTGCAATGGTGTAAAGCGCGGCGATGAACACCAGCGCCCAGCCAGCCGACTTACGCGCGTCCGAGGCTTTAGGCACAGTGAAGAAGCGCACGATCACATGCGGCAGGCCAGCTGTGCCCACCATCAGCGCCAACGTGATGCAGAACACGTCGATCGTGCTCTTAGAGCCGTCTGTGTAAGCGTTAAAGCCCAGCTGAACGAGGACGTTGTCGAGCCTCTCAAGCACATAGGTGCCTGAGCCATCGTTCAACTGCGACCCCAGTCCCAGCTGCGGGATCGGGTTGTCGGTCAAGTAAAAGCTCAGAAAGAACGCCGGCACCATATAGGCAAAGATCAGCACGCAATATTGTGCAACCTGCGTGTAGGTGATGCCCTTCATTCCGCCCAGCACGGCGTAGATGAAGACGATCCCCATTCCGATAATCACACCCATGGTGATCTCAACCTGAAGGAACTGCGAGAAGACAATCCCCACGCCGCGCATCTGCCCGGCGATATAGGTGAAGCTGATGAAGATCAGGCAGATCACCGCCACCACGCGCGCGGTTTTCGAATAATATCGGGTGCCGATGAAATCGGGCACGGTGAATTGTCCGAATTTGCGTAAATAGGGCGCGAGCAGCAGCGCGAGCATGACATAGCCGCCGGTCCATCCCATCAAGTAGACCGAGCCGTCATAGCCCGCGAAAGCGAGGATACCCGCCATCGAAAGGAAGCTCGCCGCGCTCATCCAGTCAGCCGCGGTGGCCATTCCGTTGACGACCGGATTGACCCCGCCGCCTGCGACATAAAACTCTTTCGTCGAGCCCGCCCGCGACCAGATCGCGATGCCGATATAGAGCGCGAAGCTCAATCCGACGAAGATGTAGATCAGGGTTTGCGTTTCCATTGGTCCAGCCCCTTCAATCGTCGAGATCGTATTTGCGTTCGATCTGCTTCATACGAACGACGTAGAAGAAGATCAGCGCGATGAAGATGTAGATCGAGCCTTGCTGCGCGAACCAGAAGCCCAGCGGATATCCGCCGAGGCTGAACTGATCGAGCACATCGCGAAACAGGATCCCGGCTCCGAACGAGCACACAAACCAGATCGACATCAACGTAACCAGCAAGCGGACATTCTCGCGCCAATACGCCCCTTCGACCGCGCTGGTCTTGCTGATGTCCTCTATTGTGGGTTTGGCGGCGCTTCCCGATGATGGCTCATGAGCGGTGTCGTCCATCATGGGTACGTCATCTGG
>JBCCJD010000009.1:0-81731 GCA_039027955.1 Pseudomonadota bacterium | reverse complement strand
GATTGCGCGAACTACAGACCGAGCGTCAGGAAAGGTGTGCAACTCAAGGGACCCCCAGAAGGTTTAGTTTCTGACCACGAATGGTTGGGCTGCCTTGCGGTAAAGCATTGTCCCTTGGGGCAGCGAAGGCGCGCATATAAGGCCAATGCGCGCTTTCGCAATCAGAAATGGTGTCCTCGACAAAAAGTTCCGCGCAATTGTGTGCGAATTGCTTTCGGCCACACAATTTAGAAGGCGATCGCAGGAGCCTGATCGACTGTGCCGCGCTCGCTATCGTCGAGCCGGTTGAAATCGGCTTCCTGAAATCCAAACAATCCAGCAAACATAACCGCCGGAAACGCTTCGCGTGCGGTGTTGAAGCGCGCCACAGCCGCATTGAGTGCCCGCCGCGCAGCCGCAAGTTTATCTTCCACATTGGCGAGTTCGCGCTGCAATTCCTGAAAATTCGCGCTCGCCTTAAGATCGGGATAAGCTTCACCCAGCGCGAGCAGATTATCGAGCGCGATCTTCAAGTTCTGTTCGTTGCGCGAAGACGGGTTGCCTTTGGTCGCAAGGCTGCGCGCTTCAGTCACCGCTTCCAATGTCGATGCTTCATGCCCGGCATAGCCTTTGACGGTCTCGACCAGATTGGGAATGAGATCATGGCGCTGGCGCAACTGGGCGTCGATATCAGCGACGCCTTGACGGACGTTCTGCCGAAGACCAACCAGCTGATTGTAGAGGCCGATGACAAAGCCAAGCGATAAAACCGCTGCGGCAACGACAATCCAAAACGCAAATCCCATGTGCACCCCTCCTTTACCGGACTGGTCTATATTAGCTGCAAATGGTTAAAGGAACCCACCGGAAAACGCGAAAGGGGCGGTCGCGGTAATGCAAGCAGATGTGCAAGCGCTGATGGCAGGCGAGCTCGGCTCTTGGCTCGCCGAGCAGACCGATATGCGCCAGCAAGCCAAGGAAAAGGCCTATTGGCGCTGGACACTCGGTGCTTGCGCCCTGCTCCCGGCTTTAGCGCTGCTATGGTTTGGCCCTGGCTGGCTCGGCGATTTCAAGATCTACCTGTCTGCAGGCGGGGTTATGGGCGTAAGCTGGTGGGGCTACCTGCCGATCAACGCCGCCAAGAAGACCATCAAGATCGGGATCAATTCCGCGATCGCGCGCAGTCTCGGCATCCATTACCAGCACGATGTCACCCCGGCAGCCGAATACGAAGCCTGCAAGACCTATGGCTTAGTTCCAAGCTGTGACCGTTCAGAATTCGAAGACAAATGGTCCGGCGCGCTCGAAGGACATGCCTTCGTACTCTACGAAGCTCATCTCGAAGAACGCCGGGGCAGCGGTAAAAACCGTCGTTGGGTGACAGTCTTTCGCGGCGCGATTATCAGCATCGAATTCGGACGAAGGTTCCATTCCACCACGCTTTTGCAACGCGCTGGCAAGCACAAGAAATGGTTCGGGCTTGGCGGGCGCAAGGACAGCGTCACGTTTGATGGCCACCAGCTTGACTTCGTCGACCAGGTCCACCCTGCATTCGAAGACGTATTCGACACCTATTCCGACGATCAAGTCGAAGCGCGGGTGATTGTTCATCCAAGCTTCGTCGAGCACTTGCTTGAAATCGAACGCGCTTTTCACGGCGATGCAGTGCGCGCGCTGTTCAGCGATGCAAGCGTCACTGTCGCGGTTGAAAGCGGAAATCTGTTCGAAAGCGGGGCGATGAATCCGCAATCTGACCGCGCGCGGGTCGAGGAAGCTGCGGCACAATTCGCATCACTTGCAAAGCTTGCCTTAGCGATCAATCAGACAGAGCGCGGGCGCCCGCTCAAGCCAGATGACGCCTCCCCTGCTCCTGATGGAACGCCTCCCGATAAAGCGGATAACGACACCCGCACCATTACCCCACATGACCGGCTGGTCGCGCATCGCGCGTTTTCAGGGTTCGGTCGCAAAGGGCTCTAGTGGGGTCAGCTGAGCCGGTCCCTGAAATCCTCGTACTCAAAACGCTTGACGCATTCGAGCGCATCGGTTTCGCTATCCCACAGCCACAGGCTTGGCAGCTGCACCCCATTGAAGGTGTTGGTCTTGACCATCGAATAATGCGCCTGATCAAGGAGCGCGAAGCGCGCGCCTGGCTCGGCTGGCACTGGCAAGCGATATTCTCCGATCACATCGCCTGCAAGGCAGGACGGGCCGCCAAGGCGGATCGCGATCTGCGCTTCATCGGTCAATTCTCCCAGCATGGCCGGTCGATAGGGTGCTTCGAGCACATCAGGCATGTGACACGTGGCTGAGATATCGGTGATCCCAAGCGGCCCGTCATTGAACATCGTATCGAGTAGGGTACCGACCAGAATACCTGCATCAAGCGCCACGGCTTCGCCGGGTTCCAGGATGATCTCAGCCCCCGTGTCAGCAGCAGCATCTTTCAGAAGCTCGACCAGTTCCTCACGCTCATAATCAGCGCGGGTGATATGGTGCCCGCCGCCCATATTGATCCATTTGAGCTGACCGAAATAGGGTTCAATCGCATCGAACACGCGGTCCCAGGTCTGCTGAAGCGGGGCAAAGGTCTGTTCGCACAGATTGTGAAAATGGATGCCTTCCACGCCTTCCATATGCTCATCAGTCAGCTGGTCGAGCGGAAAGCCGAGCCGCGAACCGGACGCGCTTGGATCGTATTTCGGCACTTCGCCGGTGGCGATCATGGGGTTGATCCTCAGGCCTACCGAGACATCACCCCCTGTGGTCGCAGCGTGATCGAGGATCAACGCGGCGCGCTTCACCTGGCCCGGTGAGTTGAAGATCACATGGTCCGACAGCCGACAAATCTCTTCGAGTTCGTTCGGTTTATACGCTGCGGAATAGGTCGCAATCTCGCCATCATAGAACTCGCTCGCGAGCCGCGCTTCCCACAATCCGCTGGTCGAGACGCCGTCAAGGTATTCGCCCAGGATCGGCGCAGTCGACCACATTGAAAACGCCTTTAACGCAGTGAACACCTTGATGCTCGCCCCGCCAGCTGCAGCGCGATCGCGAATATCGGCAAGGATTTGGCAATTGGCGCGCAGCTTTGCTGCATCAACCACAAACGCTGGCGTGTCTACACGGGATAAATCAAACCGGGCGAAGGCGCCCGGATCACCGGCTTGGGTTTGCATTACATTTCTTCCAATGCGTTATCGAACGCGGCGCGCGCCTGTTCATCGAAGCACACGAGCGCGATCTGCTCGAAACTCTCGGGATGTTCAGCCAAATAAGCGCCGATAGTCGACACCGCCACCCTCGCCGCATCACCGATAGGGTAACCATAGATCCCCGTCGAAATCGCCGGAACTCCAAGGGTCTTTGCGCCAATTTCCTGAGCGCGTGCCAGAGATTCACGATAGCACGAGGCTAGCAGGTCAGGCTCACCCACTGCGCCGCCGCGCCATACTGGGCCGACCGTGTGGATGATATGCTTGGCCGGCAATTGATACCCGCCGGTAACCTTCGCCTGACCAGTCTTGCACCCGCCAAGAAGGCGGCATTCGTGCACCAGATCAGGGCCGGCTGCTCTGTGAATTGCACCATCAACCCCACCCCCCCCAGCAGCGAGGAATTGGCTGCGTTTACGATCGCGTCGAATTCCATGCTGACAATGTTGCCAGTGACGGTCTCCAAAACGGTGCCGCCGAAATCACGTTGCATCAAAATTCAACCGGCCCATCCAGCTCTTTCACCTGCCAAGGCAGGCCGTGCTGGTTCAGCATGTCCATAAACGGATCGGGGTCCATTTCTTCCATGTTGAAGACGCCCTCACCGCTCCATTGGCCCGAAACCATCATCGCTGAACCGATCATTGCGGGCACGCCCGTGGTGTAGCTGACCGCCTGGTTGCCGGTCTCTTCGTAAGCGGCCTCATGGCTGCAGATATTGTTGATGTAGAATGTTTTCTCGCCGCTCCCATCCAGCACTTCGCCGGTCGCGATGACGCCGATATTGGTGTTGCCTGTGGTCGTCTTGCCTAACGTCTCGGGCTTAGGCAGAACTGCCGCGAGGAATTGCAACGGGATGATGTCTTGGCCCTGGTAGCGCACCGGCTCAATGCTCGTCATGCCGACATTCTGGAGCACGGTGAGGTGTTTGATATACTGATCACCAAAGGTCATCCAGAACCGCGCGCGCTCAATCTCGGGGTTGAACTTGGCGAGGCTCTCAAGTTCCTCGTGATACATCAGATAAGCTTGCCGGGTGCCCACAGCTTCAAACTCGAACGGGGTTGAAATCTGCATCGCCGGGGTCTCGACCCATTCGCCGCTTTCCCAATGTCGCGCCGGCGCGGTCACTTCGCGAATGTTGATTTCGGGATTAAAGTTCGTCGCGAAGGCCTGCCCATGGTCGCCGCCATTGCAATCCAAGATATCGAGTTGGCGGATGGTCTTCAGCTTGTGCTTCTTGAGCCACATCGTAAACACGCTTGTGACGCCTGGATCAAAGCCAGAGCCGAGCAGCGCCATCAGGCCAGCTTCCTTGAAGCGATCATGATAGGCCCATTGCCATTTGTACTCGAACTTGGCCTCGTCCTTGGGCTCATAATTAGCCGTATCGAGATAATGGACACCCGCTTCTAGGCACGCATCCATGATCGGCAGGTCCTGATAAGGCAGCGCCAGATTGACGACGAGGCTCGGCCTTACCTGCCTGATGAGATTGACCATCGCAGGAACCTCTTCAGCGTCGATCTCATAGGTAGGAATCGTAAGGCCGCTGCGCGCTTTGACGCTCGCCGCGATCGCATCGCATTTCGCCTTAGTCCGACTGGCAAGGTGAATATCGCTAAAGACATCAGGTAATTGTGCCATTTTGTGGACGCAAACTGAGCTCACTCCGCCGGCTCCAATCACCAACACCTTCGCCATGTGTGCACCCTTTCAAAATCGAATCTTGCGCGATCCCTAAGCTAATGCGCTAAAGCGGACAAATGATCCAAGACACCGCGACAAAGCCCACCGCCGATGGGATCATGCTGGCGTTTCAGTCGCTTCAGGAAATCCCGCTCAGCCCTACGCCGCTTCTCCCGGTCGAGATCAACGCGACGCCGTGCTGGGTCAAAGCGGAAAACCTCCAACCAATCGGCGCGTTCAAGATCAGAGGAGCGTACTGGGCGCTTGAAAACGTCGAAAGCGATCAAGTGGTAGCCGTTTCAAGTGGCAATCACGCACAAGGGATCGCTTGGGCAGCGCAGCGGTTAGGCATCAAAGCGACCGTCGTGATGCCGCGCGATGCCCCGAAGGTAAAACTTGCTAACACCCGCGCGCTGGGCGCTGAAATCGTGCTCTACGAGCGCCCCGGCGAAGATCGCGATGAAGTCGCTGCAAAGCTTATTGCAGAGCGCGGTGGCAGGCTTGTCCACGCTTTCGGCGATCCACACGTAATTGAAGGCCAAGGGACCGCAGGGATCGAAATCACAGCACAGCTGCGCCGTCAGCCAAGCCGAATAGTTACCTGCTGCGGTGGTGGGGGCCTTGCCGCGGGTCTGTCGCTCGCCTGCCCCGAGACGGCCATTCATCTGGTCGAGCCCGAAGGCTGGGACATGGTCGGCCAAGCGCTGGCAACCGGCGAGATCGTGCACGCAGGCCCCAATGCACCCCCGACGATCTGCGATGCGCTTCAGCCGACCGCGACCAAGCCGCTTAATCTGGAGCTTCTTAAAGACCGCGTGGAGCCCGGCATTACAGTGAGCGATGAAGAAGTAAGCGCGGCGCAGCGCTGGGCCTTTGCAAACCTGCGCATGGTGCTTGAGTCAGGCGGCGCAGCAGCACTCGCAGCGGCCCTCGCGGGCAAAGTCGCAATCGATCCTGAAACGGTGATAATGCTGACAGGCGGCAACGCTGACCCGCACCGCTTCGCTGAAACGCTTCGCGCCGGTTCGGATTATTTGCCCGGCTAACTGTGGAAACCGTCACACGGGCGACATTGAGTGCTAATATGACAAACCTTTAACACTACAGGCTAGAGAGACACATGGCAGCTCAGGCGAAACGGATCATCGAAGATGCAGTGGTCCGCAAAGATGCAAAAGTCAGCGACAAGCTGCTGGATCGGGCTTTTGCGCTCGCGTTCAACGGACTAGTATACGCCCAGATCTGGGAAGATCCGGTGGTCGATATGGAAGGCTTAGCGATTGAGCCTGAGAGCCGCGTGATGTGCATCGCTAGCGGCAGCTGCAACGCGCTAAGCTATCTCACTGCCAGTCCCGCGCAGGTTACCGCGGTCGATCTCAATCGCGCCCACGTGGCGCTTGGACAGCTTAAGATCACCGCGATTAAGCATTTGCCCAATTACGAGCGCTTCCATCGCTTCTTCGCGCATGCCGATCACAAGGAAAACAAAGCGGTCTATAAGGATATGATCGCGCCGCATCTTGATGAAGCGAGCCGCAAGTATTGGGAAAAGCGCGATATCAAGGGGCGCAAGCGCATAACCTATTTCACTAAGGGTCTGTATAAACGCGGCCTGTTAGGCAATTTTATCGGTCTCGCGCATCTGTTTGCTAAGCTCTACAAGATCGATCTTGGCAAAGTGCTCGAAGCACAGACTCTCGAAGAGCAACGCGAAGCGTTTGAAAGCGAGCTCGCGCCCGTCTTCGACAAGAAGTTTATTCGCTGGCTTACCGACCAACCTGCATCCTTGTTTGGTCTCGGCATTCCGCCTGCACAGTTTGATGAGCTTGCCGGCGATGAGCGCATGGCCGATGTGCTGCGCCGCCGCTTGGAAAAACTCGCCTGCGACTTCGAAGTGAAAGACAATTACTTCGCTTGGCAAGCCTTCGGACGCGGCTACAGCCGGGCGGAAGGCGCGCCGTTGCCACCTTATCTCCAGCGCGAAAACTGGGACACCATGCGCGAGCGGATCGATCGGCTCGATGTTCGCCGCGCCAATATGGTGCACTGGATTGGCGAGCAAGCCGAAGCGAGCCTTGATCGTTACGTGTTGCTCGATGCGCAAGACTGGATGAGCGATGTGCAGCTCGATGAGCTCTGGAGCCGCATCACACAAGCGGCCAGACCCGGTGCGCGCGTGCTGTTTCGTACCGCAGCCGAACCAAGCCTGCTCCCGGGCCGCCTGGATGACGCGATCCTTGCAAAATGGACTTATCTTGAAGAGCAATCGGCCGATTTGACAGCGCACGATCGCTCTTCGATCTATGGCGGCGTGCATCTGTACGAGCTCGCTTGATGGCTGCCGCTGCATCAAGCCGCGCGGGCCATGCCGCGCTGATGGATCAGGTCTATAAGGGCCAGCGGCACATCTATGATCTCACACGCAAATACTACCTGTTCGGCCGCGATACACTCATCGAAGGTTTGAATGCGCGACCGGGAATGGGCGTGCTTGAAGTCGCGTGCGGCACCGGGCGCAATCTTGTCAAAATCCGCCAACGCTGGCGCGGAACGCGGCTCTATGGGCTCGATATCTCTGAAGAAATGCTCAAGAGCGCGGCCAAAGCGCTCGGCGATGACGTAGTCCTGGCGGAAGGCGACGCGTGCGGGTTCGATCCCGCAGAAATCCTCGGCGAAGCAGCATTCGAGCGGGTCGTGCTATCCTATTCGCTGTCGATGATCCCCGATTGGGAAAGCGCGCTTGATCAAGCCGCATCAGTGCTGGCGCCCGGCGGCGAATTGCACGTGGTCGATTTTGGCGACCTCACCGGTTTGCCTGGCCCGCTTGAAAGCATGCTGCATGCCTGGCTCGCCAAGTTCCATGTCTCCACCCGCAGCGCGCTGCCGGAGGCCGCCGCCAGGATCGCGGCTGCGCGCGGGCTCTTGCATTCAAGCCAGCGCGGCAAACTTGGCTATTTTCAGCTGCACGTGCTCAAAGCGCCGCGCTAAAGCCATTGCACTCAGTTGCAATTGACAATCGTCTTCGGCTCTCGCAGGACTTACGCAAGAGAGGGGATCATTCGGTATGCAAGCCCAAATCCTTGCACCTGCCGCGGTGCTGGTGGTGTGGACGCTCATCATCTTGCTATGGATCGTCCCAGCGCGCTTTGGGGCAGTCGCCAAAGTCGAAGATAAAAGTGTGCTGCCGCGCAAGACCGGAGTGCGCGGCAATGACCTTGAAGGCGTGCTCCCAGACCGCGCCAATTGGCCGGCTCACAACCACACCCATCTACACGAGCAACCTACCCTATTCTACGCAGCGGTACTGATCCTTACGATCATGGGCCCTGGTGCAACCGATATTCTGCTCGCCTGGGTCTATGTCGGGCTGCGGATCATCCACTCCCTCTGGCAAATCCTCGTCAATACGGTGCCCGTTCGATTTGCGCTGTTTCTGGCAGGCACGGTTGCCCTCATTATTCTGGGCGTGCGCGCAGTCATTGCCACTGTCTTCGCTGATCCTTCCGCGCTTCCGAGCTAGGCTTCGTCACAATGAGAGAGCAGATCATTCTTATGGGCATGGATATTCTACAACCGGCAGTTGCGCTGATGATCTGGACGATGATCATCTGGGCCTGGATGTACGCAACTCGCATCCCGGCGATGCAGAAAGCCAATATCGATGCTCAAAAACTAGTTGGCTCAACCGGAGCAGCATTAGACCAGACGCTTCCACCCGAAGTCCAATGGAAAGCGCATAATTACAACCATCTGCACGAAGCACCTACCGTCTTTTATGCAGTGGCGATTGTGCTTGCGATCCTCGGCCAAGGTGACGGCATGAACGCGCTGCTCGGCTGGATCTACACCGGGCTTAGAGTGGCGCACAGCCTCGTGCAAGTCACCGCTAATCGGGTTATGGTCCGCTTTGTGCTGTTCTTGTTGTCGAGCATTGTGCTGATCGCGCTGATTTTCAGCGCGGCCTCGACCGTGTTTGGCGCAGGCACTGAGCTACAAGGCGATAACCTGTTGCAGATCAGCTAGCGTTGCTGCTTACTCTGCCGCCTCGGTCTGCGGCTCAGCTGACGCATCGCCTAGCGTTGCAAGAAACCGCTCACCATCCAGCGCAGCCATGCACCCCATCCCGGCTGCCGTCACCGCCTGGCGATAGACATGGTCAGTCACATCGCCTGCCGCGAAAACTCCGGGGATCGCGGTCTTAGGCGTACCAGGCTCAACATCGAGATAGCCTGCATCGTCCATCGCCAGCTGGCCTTTGAACAATTCGGTTGCAGGCGCGTGCCCGATCGCAACAAATGCGCCATCCACTTCAAGGGTTGATGTTTCACCGGTCTGAGTGTCTTTCAGCACGAGATGACCAAGCGCACCGTCGGTGCCCGCTTCGAAACTTTCGACCACCTTGTTCCACAGCACGTTGGTCTTGTCTGATTTGAACAGACGTTGTTGGAGGATTTTCTCCGCACGCAGCTCGTCACGGCGATGGATGAGCGTCACGTCGTCGGAATGGTTGGTGAGGTAAAGCGCCTCTTCAACCGCGGTATTGCCACCGCCGATCACCGCGACTTTCTTGCCCCGGTAGAAAAACCCATCGCATGTTGCGCAGGCCGAAACGCCTTTTCCGCCCAATTCCTGCTCGCCTGGAACCCCGAGCCACTTCGCTTGTGCGCCTGTCGCAATCACCAGCGTGTCGCCGATATACTCATCGCCGCTGTCCCCAACTGCGCGGAAAGGCGATCCGTTTTCCAGATCCACCGACACAATCGTGTCCCACATCATGCGCGTTCCGACATGCTCGGCTTGGGCTTGCATCTCTTCCATCAGCCAGGGGCCCTGCACCACATCGCGAAAGCCAGGATAGTTCTCCACATCAGTCGTAATCGTAAGCTGTCCGCCCGGCTGCAAGCCCTGGACGACAATCGGCTCGAGCATCGCGCGAGCGGCATAGATAGCAGCGCTGTATCCAGCAGGGCCTGAGCCGATGATCAGCATTTTTGTGTGATGGGTTGGCATAAATTATCTCTTGTCTAATCCGCGTTGGTGCGGCTGGATATGGGAGCCATTCCTGCGCTTGTCACGCCTAGCCTTAGCCGATGAAGCGTTCTCGCAGACGAGCTTTGCTTGTGTGATCCACACCTAAAGTTTGCGCCAGATAAGCGTCAATCGAGCCCGCTTGTTGAGTGACTTCGGCCCAGTATGTCGCGAGATATTCCTCTCTCACGCCCATCAGATTGTCGAGCGCTTGTGGCTCGATCGTGCCGTAATGTTGCTCCATGCGCGGCAATGACTGGCGTTCGAGCACTTGTCGCGTCGGAGCGTCGTTCGTACGCAAGAACTCAGCCATTATGTCATCCTGATGCACGCCCAGCACGTAAAGCAGCAGGCTGACTGCGACGCCGGTGCGGTCTTTACCTGCAAAGCAATGCACCAGGCTTGCGCCTTCGCGCTCGGTCAATGCTGCAAAGTAACGGCTGAACATGTCGACCATGGCAGGATTGACCGGCATTCTCGTGTAGACTGCGAGCATGCGTTCGCGCGCTTTTTCTGCAGTCATCTTGACCGGAGCGCTGCCCCCTTCGTGAGGAGGTGAATTGCTGGTCTCACCATCATAAGCGAGCACGTCAGCGGCAAACCCATCAGGCCGTCGGCAGGGAAACCGGGTTCGCTCACTGGTTCCGCGCAGATCGATAACGGTGCGCAGATCAAGCGCCTTGATCGCTGCCAGATCAGGTTCGCTCGCTTCGATATGCTGGCCTGAACGGAACAGCAGCCCACTTCGCACTTGGCCGCCATCGGCCGCGCTGAACCCGCCATAATCGCGCAGATTGTGGATGCCATCGGTCGGTATGAACGGATCGGTTTGAGCGGTTCGAATCATCACGCGCACACCTGACAGCCGCAGGCGCCCCCGGCAACACGCAATGCGCCGCCGTGCCGAGTCCGGTTTTAGGACGTAGGGAATGATCCGGAGCCGGAGCCACAGGTCCCCTTGGTAAGCGCGCGAGTAACCATGCCAGAC
This sequence comes from Pseudomonadota bacterium, assembly GCA_039027955.1. Classification (GTDB taxonomy): domain Bacteria; phylum Pseudomonadota; class Alphaproteobacteria; order Sphingomonadales; family Sphingomonadaceae; genus Erythrobacter. Next base: position 70,832 of record JBCCJD010000009.1, on the reverse strand, counting down.
CCGCTGCAACGCGAAAGACGCTTCCACCATGGCTTACATTCTGATCGCTGACGATGATGAACTGGTCGCAGAACTCGCCAGCGAAGTTTTAATCGATGCAGGCCACGCCTGTGGCTGGGTCACCAGTGCGGAAGAGGCGCTCAAACTGCTAAAGCAGCGCAGACCCGATATCCTGCTACTCGATCAGGACATGCCTGGCATGTCTGGAGTAACGATGCTGCGGCAATTGCGCGGCTCACCGCAATTCTATGATCTGCCCGTCATAATGTTCACGGCGATGACTGGGCTCGATGACGAAGCGCAGGCGATTTATGCCGGAGCGCAAGACTACATCCGCAAGCCCTTCGATGAAAGCGGCCTTAAAAGCCGCGTTGCGCGGCTCCTTGCTAAACGAGCGCAACGCCCGCAGCATACCGATCTCAAAACGTGGCTGGCGCAAACCTCAGGTCAGGCTGCTCCGCTCGCGTCGCCTCCGCAAAAGCGCTTGATCTGATCACGCCCGCACATAAGCCGCGCGCTTAATGCGCGGCTAGATCGCTGCAAAACCTGAACGTCCAGCGCTGCACCGTGTCGTCGCGCACCGTCGACAGCATCGCTTGATGTCGAGCTTTGCGTTCATCGAGCGGCATATCGAGCGCCGCCTTGATCGCGTGTGCCACTGCATCGGGACTATGCGGATTGACCAGCACTGCGCCTTGTCCCTCACACCCCAGCTGCTGCGCTGCACCGGCAAACTCTGACAGGATCAATACGCCTGGATCATCCGGGTCTTGCGCGGCAACATATTCCTTCGCCACCAGGTTCATTCCATCGCGCAACGGAGTAACAAGACCGATCTTGGCAGCACGGAAAAAGCCGAACAGCTCTGCGTGACTATAGCCGCGATTCACATAGCGGATCGGGACAATGTCAACTTCGGAACGGGCACCGTTGATCTGTCCGGTCTTTTGCTCAAGCAGCGCTCTGATCTGCTGATAGCTGTCGACATCTTCGCGGCTGGGCGGAGCGATCTGGATGAACACGAGATCGCGTGTGCGCTCCGGGTTTTCATCAAAAAATCGCCCAATCCCGTCAATCCGTTCAGGCAGACCTTTAGAATAGTCAAGCCGATCAACGCCGATCATCCCGGTCCGATGCCGGGTTGAGGCAAGAAGCTGTTTTTCTGCAGCTTGCGCATCAGCGCTTTCGCCTTGCGCTTGAAAATGCTCCCAATCGATCCCGATCGGATAGGCCCGCGCTATGACCGTGCGCCCTTCATGGGCAATCTCGCCTGTCTGCGAGTTCACTTGAGCGCCGAGTTCGGTCTCGCAATAATGCACGAAACTCGACAACCATTCCTCGGTCTGAAAACCGATCACATCATAATCGAGCATGGTCTGCACGAGCCGCTCGTGAAACGGCAGCGAGGTCAGCAATCGGGTAGGCGGCCAAGGGATATGCAGGAAAAACCCGATCCGGTTTTTAAGCCCACGCTCACGCAGACGTTGGCCAAGCGGAATGAGATGGTAATCGTGTACCCAGATCAGGTCGTCAGGCTCAATCAGCGTGGAAACGCTTTCAGCGAACCGCTCATTCACGCGCTCATAGCCTTGGCCGGTGCGCTGTTCGAACTCTGCCAGATCGATCCGATAGTGGAACAGCGGCCATAGCGTCGAGTTGGCATAGCCGTTGTAGTACTCGTCAACTTCACGGGTGGTGAGATCGAGTGTCGCCGTGGTTACACCGTCATTGCGCTGGAGGTGAACGGTGTCGCGGGCTTCGTCTGTCTCTGCGCCTGACCAACCAAACCACAGCCCGCCGCGATCCTTTAGCGCTGCATTAAGCGCTCCGGCCAACCCGCCCTGCGCACCTGCAACCCCGCGCGCTTTCGGCACAGCCACCCGGTTCGAGATGACAACTAGGCGGGACATTCTCGCACTATCGCACTTCGCTCCACGATTTGGACAACAGGCCGGCGCAATTAATCACCCCTACCAGTGAATAAGTCTGAGGGAAATTGCCCCACAATTCGCCGGTGTCGTAATCGAGGTCTTCGCTCAAAAGGCCTGAACGAGTGGTGTGGCTCAGCATGGTCTCAAACAGGCTGCGCGCCTCTTCGCTGCGCCCTGCAAGATGCAGCGCTTCGATCAGCCAGAAAGTGCACACGTTAAAGGCGGTTTCAGGCGCACCGAAATCATCTTCCGCATCATAGCGCAGCATATGATTGCCGCGTCGCAAGTGCTCTTCAACCGCTGCAAAGGTTTGCTGGAAACGCTCATTGTCAGGCGCAAGGAACCGAAGCTCGACCATCTGGAGCAAGCTTGCATCGAGATAGTCGCTCTCGAAACTCGCGCCGTAATGCCCGCCCTTCCCGTTTTCCTTCCAAGCCTTCTGTTCAACCGTTGCGGCAATCGCGTCAGCCCTTTCGCGCCAGAGCGCGGCGCGGTCCGCTTTCCCGATATGCTCTGCGACATTGGCCAGACGATCGCACGCAGCCCAGCTCATCACCGCCGAATAGGTGTGCACTTCCTGCCTTGTGCGAAACTCCCAGAGCCCCGCATCGGGCTGGTCATGCATCGCCCAAGCCATCTTGCCGACCTGTTCGAGGTTTTCAAAATCGTATTCATCGGCCGGGCGCATCAGGCGCGTGTCGAAAAAACCCTGCACGCTGGGGAGCACGATCTGGCCGTAACAATCATGCTGGATTTGAGTGTATGCCGCATTGCCAACCCGCACCGGGCCCATCGCCCTATAGCCTGCGAGATGCGCCGCGGTGGTTTCTTCAAGTTCGCTCATTCCCATCACGGAGTAAAGCGGCTGGATCTGTCCGCCATGCGCGCTGTCGACGATGTTGCGCAGATAGGCGAGATACTTCTCCATCACATCAAGCGCGCCTAACCGATTGAGCGCTTGCACGGTGTAGTAGGAATCGCGGATCCAGCAGTAACGATAGTCCCAGTTTCGCTCTGAATGCGCCGCTTCGGGGATCGACGTTGTGAGCGCTGCGACAATCGCCCCGGTTTCCTCATGCTGGCACAGCTTCAAGGTGATGGCGCAGCGGATCACTTCGCTTTGCCATTCGAGCGGCACCGCCAGCATCCGCACCCAGCTTTGCCAATAGGCCCGGCTGCGCTGTTCCATCGCGCGCACTTCATCGCCGACATTGCCGACAAATGGCTCATCCGGCCCTAAGTGAAAGTGCAGATCGCTTTCAATCCGAAAGGTATGGCCTTCAAGGATATAGCCAACCGAGGCATCGGTTGACAGACGCAGCGCCTGCGGCCCCACGAGATAGCGAATGTGGTTCGTGCCGTTCGTGGTCTCAGCGACTTCAGCACCGTAATCCTTAGTCGGCTTAAGCACGACCCGGATCCGCGGAGTTCCGGCAATCGGGCGCACGATCCTGAGATAGGCAACGGGCCGATACATCCTGCCGGAACGCTCATAGCGCGGACAGAAATCAAGGATTTCAACAGCACTGCCATCATGCGCGGTGAGCGTCGTCACCAGATGCGGCGTATTGCGGATATAGCTTTGCTTGCTGGAGGCTTGCCCTTCAAGCTCAAAGCACCAGATCCCGGCGTCGCGCGCCCCGTTGTTAAGCAGCGAACAAAACACAGGATCGCCATCGACCCGCGGCACGCAGCCCCACACCAGCGCACCGCTTCCATCAATCAAGCCTGAAACCTGGCAATTGCCAATCGGCCACAGCTCAAGGTTGCAACGGCTTGCGGCGGTCTGGGACGTCTCAGCGATGCTCATGCCTCGCGCGCTATAGGCCTAGCCAGCGATGGACGGAAGCAACATCTTCCAAACGATAGCTCGCGCGTGTCGGAGCCCGGTCGCCTACCACAATACCGATACCGCCAAGCTGCGCGCACGCCGCGAAGCCCGCTTCATCGGTAAGGTCGTCGCCGACAAAAATCGGCTGTGCGCCCGCAAAGCGCCGCTCACCCATAAACGTATCCACCGCAGTGCCTTTAGTGGCATGGCCTGCGACCAGCTCAACCACGCATTTGCCATGCTGAACTGCCCAGCCATGTTCATCAGCAAGTACTGCAGCGAACTCCTTCGCCTCCTCTTCGCGCTCCGGCGCAGATCGGTAATGCAGCGCGCCGCCATGCGGCTTGTGCTCGTAATCAAGCCCGTTAGACGCTGCGAATTCGCGCAGTTCCCGCTCGATTTCCGGAGGCAATCCTGTAGGCGCTTTGCCTAGCGATGTGCCATCGCGGAGACGGATGTCCGATCCGTGCGAGCCCGCTGCAGCGACTTTGAGCGGCCCGATATGACGCGCAATATCGTCCACCGCACGCCCGCTGACCAGCGCAAGCGCTCCGCCAACTCGCTCTGCTAACATCTCCAGTCGCATGCCCAAATCAGGGAGCGGTGTGATCGCATCGGGACCGGGGGCCAGTTCGACCAAAGTGCCATCGAAATCGAGAAACAGCGCGACCCGGCCCGCTTGAAACAGCGTATCCAAGGTCGGCGGGGGTGATAGGTCAACGCTGCTCATGGCCGGGCGCCATAACGACCCGAAACCTTGCGTCAATCGGGGCTTTGCCTAGGCAGCAGCGCGCTGCGCTTGCGCGCTTAGCAGACCCCGCCCGATCACCTGCGCCTGAATCTCGGCGGCGCCTTCGAAGATGTTGAGAATCCTTGCATCGCACAGCACCCGGCTGATCGGATACTCAAGCGCATAGCCATTGCCGCCATGGATCTGCACGGCATTGTCCGCTGCGCTCCAGGCGGTCCGCGCGGCGAGCAGTTTTGCCATCCCAGCTTCGATATCGCAGCGTGTGCCGCGATCCTTTTGGCGCGCTGCAAAATAGGTGAGTTCGCGGCTCATCACGATCTCGCACGCCATCAGCGCAAGCTTGTCAGCGACGCGCGGGAACACCGTCAGCTTCTCCCCGAATTGCTTGCGGCCCTCCGCATAATCGAGCGCCAAGTCAAACGCATTCCAGGCAACCCCAATAGCGCGTGCGGCAGTCTGGATCCGGGCGCCTTCAAAAGTGCGCATCAATTGCTTGAAGCCTTGCCCTTTAGCCTCGCCCAGCAGCGCATCGCTTGCCACTGTAAAGCCATCAAAGCCAAGCGCATATTCCTTCATACCGCGATAGCCGAGCACCTCGATCTCGCTGCCATCAATCCCGCTATCGGGAAACGGATCAGTCTCACTACCCCGCGTCTTTTCGGAAAGCAGCATCGACAGACCGCGATAGCCCGGCTGATCAGGCTCAGTCCGCACCAGCATAGTCATGAGATCGGTCCGCGCCGCATGCGTGATCCAGGTCTTAGCGCCAGTCACCTTCCAGCTGCCAGCTTCATAGCGGGCCCGTGTCTTGACCCCTGCAAGATCGGATCCGGTGTCAGGCTCAGTAAATACCGCTGTGGGAAGAATGGCTCCTGACGCAATTCCAGGCAAGAACTTGATTTTCTGAGCTTCCGTGCCGTTTTCGCCGATCAACTCACCAGCGATTTCCGAGCGGGTGCCGAGCGAACCGGCGCAGATCCAGCCGCGCGACAACTCCTCCGACACCACCGACATCGCCAGTTTGCCGAGCCCAAGCCCGCCAAAACGCTCGTCGATGCAAATGCCGAACACACCAAGCTCAGCCATCTCGGCAATGACCGCATCGGGGATCAGGTCATCGGCGAGATGCCAGCCATGCGCATGCGGCGTGATCTTGTGTTCGGTAAAGCTGCGAAACTGATCACGGATCAGATCGAGCGTCTCATCGCCCAGCGCTTCGTCAGGCCGTGCGCCTTCGCTTAGCAGGGCAGCGAGTTCAGCCCGCGCTTGTGTGGTCGAACCATGCTGAAGCAGCGCGCTTACTGCCGGGTCTGCTGCAAAGACTTGTGCAGCGGCGCTCGCCCCGAGCGCGTGCGGGCGAACGATTTCGATTGCGCTCATCGGCACGCCAGTAGCCAATTGAGCGCAATATTCAGCCGTGCCGATCTGCAAAACCAGTTCTTCAACCCGGCCAAATCGCCCTACCGCCTGCCCTCGCGCAGCCCAGTCAGCTGTCGCTTCGAGCGCGGCTACAGTCGACGCGATCCAGGCAAAGCCGTGCACCGCATGTTGTTCGCGCATAAGCGCAGCGGGATCGAGCACGCCATCGACGCCAAGCTGAGAAGAGAGCTGCGAGCGCGCGGCTTCGCAATAGGTCCGCGCGGCAGCAACCGCGCTACGGGTCTGGTTGATCAGATCATTCATAACCCATGAGCTAGCAGAGCGAAACGCTGCGGAAAACCAGTCAAAATTGGCGGGTTTACTCCATTGGAACTAGTCGCTTGCTGGGGTGACTGGCCTGCAGCCGAGCGGCTAACAGGCGCTATTCGACGATGTAGCGCACTCTCAGGGTAAAATCCCCGCCTGGGGCCAAAGAACCGCTCGGGCGGACCCTGAAATCGGTTATGGCGCTGTCGCAGCCATCGCTATCAGCGCTTGGTGTGTATCCAAAACTCGCGCCGTCATTGTTCGAAAACTCAAGGTCATCCGCGCTCGATCCGAGGTTTGCAAAGCTATAGGAAAGGCCTGAATTGCTGCCGGGATCAGTGAAAGTCACCGGCCCACCGCTTTGCTGAAGCAGACAGAATTTCGCATCAGCCGGGCCATCGTCCCACACCACTACGCTATCAGCATCAGTCGCACCCGATCCGCTATTGGTCACCGTGATCAGATATTCGATCAGGGCGCCCGGAATTGCTTTGGGATTACTCATCTCGTTGACCGGATCGGAGATCACCGAGCTTACTTTGCTCACGCCGATCACCGGAGCCGTCGGCACACAGAACGTGAAATCATGGATCGCAATGCTCTGATTGGTGGGGTTGCTCGGCGCGCCTGGGCCATTGCCGTATTCGATGATGATTGTGTCGATCGGGTCAAGGAAAGTGAACACCCCGGTGCCGTTAGCGGTTGTATCCGTCGCGCCCGAGGTACCGATAATCGACGGGCCGCTGACGGTGTTAGATGGGCCCGAGGTAAGCACAGCGTTGACACGCACACCGTTAAGAAGGCCATAGACGGTAACGCGGTCCTGGAATGTGTTCGACCGGTCGATATCGAACACCGAGAACTGCGCGCCGGTGAACACGCGCGGCAAAGTTACGGTCGTGACCGCCTGCTGCGAAGTGTTGGTGTTGTTCTTGTTGTAAGCCAGCGAAAGTTCAGCCGGAGTAAGCCCGCCTGAAACCGCTGTGGTTAAACGCGGTACCGCTCCGCCAAACGAGCCGCGCGAGACGAATGTGCCGTTCGTCACAATATCGAACGCGATCGTCCCGAAGCTGCCCAATTGATAGGAATTGCTTAGGCTGCCCCCCGGCCAGTTGACACTTTGCCAATCGAACAGGATTTCGCCTACCGGGCATGGCAGGAGTGGCGGATTGCTTGGCGGATCCGCGGCAACGGTGTAGCTTGAGCTTGCAAAATCATCTTCGCTGGTCACGCCATTGTTGACCGTTGAATCGGGATCAGGCGCGCTGCTTGCGATAATCTCGGCAGTGTTGGTGACGGTGCTTCCCGCGCTTGCCGAAACCAGACCTGCGATATTGATGCTGGCGCTTTCTCCTGGAGCGAGCGTGCCGACACTCCATTCACCGCTTGCATCATCGAATGACCCGTCTCCGCTGGCGCTATCGAAAGTGAAACCGGCAGGGAATGTGTCGCGCACCACAATGCCGTTCGCACCGATTTCCGAGGCCGCATCGTTGGTTACAGTCAGTTGCCACGTCGCGCTTCCCCCATTTCCCGGAGGCGAGCCAAGCAATTGCTTCGTCAGCGACAGGTCCGCGGTCTGCTCAAGAAAGGTAAAATCGGAGATCGAGAGGAACTGGTTGGTCGGGTTTCGGCCCGGAGTGGGATCGGTGTAGCTGATATAGCTGATCCGTACCCGGCGAACCTGCTGCGCGCCGAAATCGAAGTCGATATTGCCGTCAACCGCGGCCGTTGCGGAACCGGCAGTCCCTCGCCAGCCATTAAGCACGCCGTCATTAGTGCGAGTAACCGCTGATCCGGTACTCCAGAATGCCGCCGTGTTAGCAGCGTTGGAAAAGCCGCCGGTGAGATCATCATCGTAGAGCACTTCGACAGCGTCGCGGAAATTGGTTCCGGTGGTATCGGCTGTATCAATGTCCGACAGCGCGAACCGCAGGTTGCTAACCGAGCGGCTGAGGGTGATCGTCACTGTGACCCGATCAAGCGGATCGTAGGTTGCGTTGTTAAAGCTCGCGATCAGTGGCGAGGCATTACCGCCGACTGTGCCGCTGAAATAGCTTACGAATTCCCCGCCAAAGGCTGGCACGAAGCTGCCGGAACCGTTCACACTTACTGACCAGTCGACAGTGGCAGTGGTCCCGTCGGACCCATTAACGCTGGTGCCGGTGGGAAACGGCGTGAGGCTTGAGACGCCTGCATCTTCCCAATCGATCTCGGCTGCCTGTGCATACACGGTTTGCGGTGCCAGCAACACAGCCGCCGCTAACACAAGCGCGATTGCAGCGCGGAGATGGCGGACAAGCGCAATCATTGGCCAAGCCCCAAGCCAAGAGCTTCGAACGTATTAACGTCGAACTTCATGCGGATCGCGGCAAACACGCCTTTATCGGTGTTGCGCGCTTCAGCAAAATCGCCGTCGCGAAAACCGTCGACATTGTAGCCCAGCGTGAGCAGCATGCCGTCTACCGGGACAAAGCCGATCGTCGGGCCATAGGCAAAGCTTGTCACATCATCTTCGAGATTGGTCCGCACGGTGCCGCTTGCACCGATCTCGATCCGTTCCCCAAGTCCAAGCCGCGCATCAAGGCCAGCGAGCAACGTCGTGCCTGAAAATTCGGTCCCTTCGAATTGATCGAAATTGTAGCGGGCACCCAGGAACAGCGTATATTCATCGCGCCGGGTCTGATGTTCGATCCCGAACTCGTCTTCGTCCCAATCGCGCGGCGACCAATTGCTTGACCAGCTGCCCACCAAGCGCCGCGATACGGCATCACCATCAACGATCAGCGCAGTGCGCCCGGCGGCTCCCACTTCACCGGCAACCGCATCGCTTACAAGATCGCTGCGGTATTCAAGCTTGCCCAGCATCGCGACTTCGGACGCATCAGGGCGGTGCGCAAACGCGAGGCTTGCATCGAAGATTTCCGTGGTCGCCCCGCCGGTTGTCTTAGCCCTGGTCCAGGTTGCAGCAGAGCCGACCAGGCTGCCTTCGCCGAGCTGGCGGATCGCGCCAAACGTCACGCCTGCGCGGTCAGCCTGTTCGCCATCGCGATATTCCCCGCGCCCGGTAATGCTCCAGCGATCCTTGCGCCAAGCCGCACCGAACGTCAGCGCGGTAAAATCTTCAAAGCGAAGTCCGCCGGTGAGCTGTCCACCACTTGCCGCCGGCTGCAAAGGATTGACCAGATCGCTGACATCAGGTGCGCTGCCTAGCGTCCGGTTGCCATCGACGCTTGCATCGAGCGTAAGCGTGTTTGTGACTTGCAGGGTTTGCGACAGGCCGAACGCTGCGAAGGAGCGATTGCCGAATTCGCCGATGGTCTCGTCGCCCAGCTTAGTGATGATCCGCCCGCCTTGCCACGGCGTCACTTCAACTCCGCCACGCATTTGACGCGTTTCGATGTTCTCGCCATCGGCGAGTTCGTAACTTGCCACCAGTCGGACATCGCGCGTCAGCGCATAGCGCACCCCAAGCTGGTGACGCGCCGGGAGGTCCACGCTTTCCGCCTGATCGAGCGCGATCGCAGAATTCGCGCTTAATTCCAGCTTGTTATCAAACAGGCGCTGAGTGACTCCCGCTTCGACCACGGTAGAGGTGTTGGTTGTGCCATCCGCAAGCCGGTCGTTGAAGTGTGTGAGGCCAAGGCGCAGGTCCGTGGTTTGCCGAGTGAGCGCCAATTGCGCTTGCGCAGCACGGCGGCGCGAACTGTCAGCCAGGCTGTCATCCTGCCACACGCTGCCCAGCAGGCTCAGATTCTCGTTAAGCAGCACGCGCGCATCGACCCCGAATTTCCGACGGCCAAGCTCCACTCCGTTCTGCTGGCCGACGCCATAATCGGCATCAAGCTCACTGGCATAAGCGAGCACATCGAGCGTGCCGGTCTGGTGCTGCGCTTCGACCAGCCAGCCAGTGGCATTCGCTTCATCGCGCCTGCTCAGACCGAACTCGGCACGGATCTGCGTGCTGTCCGAGACTTGCGCTTCGAGATCGAGTGCGCCGATTGTCGTGCGCGAACCATCGCCTTTATCAGTGATCGCGCTAGCACCGATGCGCACGGCACCATCATCGCTGGTCCACTCAGTCCGAAGGCCTGCGTTAAGCTCGCTCTGGCCCTGTCCGTCCACTTCATATTCGACGATGATGAATTGCGGATTGAGATTGGCATCGCGGCTCAGAATCGGCTCAGCAAAGCTGATCGTGCCTGACAGAAGGTCGAGATCATAATCGATAAAGCGGGTAAGCTGACGTTCGGACACGATCAGCTCGGAACGAAAACGGTCGCGCACTTGCAGCGTTACTTGTTCGCTATTGGCGAGCACCCGCTGACTGCTGAGCTGATAAGGCCCTGTGATACCCTGCCCTTGAATCTCCTCACGCTGAAGCCGGGTCGAGACTTCTGCGGCAAACGCTTGCGTCTGGAACTCGCCGAACCGCGCTTCACCTTTGACGCCTGTCGCAGTGCGATTGTAGCGCGCTAACCGGGTCTGATCGAATGCGGTCTCGAAATCGCCGTAGAGCGCATAGAACGTCGCCGTTTCGATCCGGACATAGAGCTTTTCGCGGCTGGCAGCATCGAACCGGCGCGAAGAGCCATCGGCAAACACCGTATAGTAAGCCTGTGGATCGAGCGTCCCGAGCACGCGCTGGTCTTCGCGCTGCTTAGCGCTGTCATAGGCCAGCGTAAGCAGATATTTGCCGAGCACGCGGCCCTTGGCATAAAGCGCCACGCGCGCGTCTTCGCCCAGATCGCTGTCGAACCGCCCGGCCCGCTCCATATTGTCCGCGACAGATTTTGCTCCGATCGTGCCTTCGGCAAGACCGACGATCGTCCATTCAATATCGCCCGGTTCAATCCACGCCTCAAGCTGCTGCTGGCGCGTGATCTGGCCATCGTCGAAGTCAAAATCGAGCCGCAGTGATCCGCTGACCATGGTCGGGGCCAGCTCGATCCGCGCGATCCCATCGCTGCCTTCAACCACCCAGCGCGCAGAGCTCGCGCCAAGTCCGGTGAGCTGGTTGAGCTGCTGGCGATCGAGCTGCTCAGCGCTTTCATACGGCGCGTTGAGCTGGAAATTGCCCGAGATCCCTTCGCGTAAAGGGCGATTATTGCGGTCAAGCACGCGGATCGCGACCACCGGGCGGGTCCGTCCGTCGGCGACGAGGTTAGAGAGTTCTGGGACCAATTCGACCTTAGTCGGGGTCTTCGTGAAGAAGACCTCGCGCGTCAGCGTACGGCTGATTTCGCCGAATGAATTAATGATGTCAGCTTCAAGTACAGTGCGCTCGTCAGCAAGCGGGACCCCGCGCCAGGTGCTGACAGCGAATTTGCCCTTTTGCGGCGTTTGCGTGCCATCGAACGCGAGCTGATCAACCGGCTTGCCATCAACCCGCAGATTGACTTTCTGACCGCGGCGATGGCGGATCGCCACTTTGATGGCGGGCGCGCGCGGATTGGCATCTTCAGCCGGACTGAGGAATCCATCCGGCCCATCGCCTAAAGCAAGCCAATTGCTCTCCTCCGCGCTGACAGGTGCCCCAGTGATCGCTCCAGTTGCCGCTTCAGCGGTTGTCTGCGGTACGCCTGCTGCCACGATTTCATCGCCAAGCTCTGACGCAAAGGTGTTGCCCGTCGCAATCGCGTTGATCGCGCGCGCACCCGCTCCGTCAGGCCGGGTTTCGGCTTGTGAAGCTGCCGCAGCGAGCGCACCTTCAGGCACGGTCGCGTGGAAATCGACAACGACCAACTGCCCACCTTGCCCTAATACGAACCGCGAAGTGGCGCTCCCAGCGCTGCGGGTAGACCGGTGGCAATCAATAAACTCAGCGCCTTGCGGCAGCGTCATGGGCGATGCCGCGACGACATGAGTGCCGGGCACAACGCCTTCGAAGTGATACCGCCCGTCCTTGTCGGTGATCGCGTAGCTGCCGTCTTCCAGCATCACCCGCACCCCGGGAATGCCGGGACGCAGTTCATCGCGCAGCGAGCAAGGCCCTGCGGTCACCCGGCCAATAATCGTCAGCCGGTCCGCAATCGTTTCGCGCTCGATATCGAGTGCCGCGCTGGCGCGGACAATGCGGCCAAGCGAATCGGTTGCGCTTGCATCGTTCAGCGCGCGGCCGGGGGCAGCATCAGGCCGGACAGACATGGCATAGGTTATCCGGGCACTCTCGCCGCCTTCGAGATCGCCCAGCGCGATCGTCAAAGAACGCCCATCAGGCGTAAAGGTTATAGCATCAGGCGCTTCAGCCCCGTTCACGCGCACGGTATCTGGCCGGAAACGCAAATCGCTCGCGGGGACATCCTCTACAATCACGTTACGCTTAATCCGGGCCGGATCGGTATTGGTTGCGGTGATCGCATAGAACACCACATCGCCCGGCACTGCCCGATCGCGTGATGCCGTCTTGTCGAGCGTGATCGCAAGGCTTGGACGGTCCAGCGGAATGTCAACCTGAACCGGGATCGGGCTAGTCAGTTCAAACGCTGCACCGAATGAAGCGTCGCGTATGACGAAAGGCCGGCCATCGGCCCGGGTGATCCGAGCCAAGTCAGCTGGCGATACAATCGAAGGCGCCGCATACGGCTCAGGCGGTTCGATTTCGAGCCTGTAACGGCCCAGCGCCGTCAGCGGAAACCAGAATTCGCCATCGCCAAGGATCGTAACCCGCCCTGCCCCATCCGTCACTGGCTCGCCTGAGACAACGCTCGAAGGCCAAGCGGTAACGCCGTCTTCCGCAAACACCGTGGCAGGCAGGCCGGTCGCATCATCAATCAAAGTGACACGCGCGCCATTGATCGCTTCGCCGGTCTCGCTGTCGAACACGACGCCGAACGGGTCAGCCAGCACTTCGACATCGGCGGTGATGATCAGCTCATCTCCGCCCGGCGGGAATGCAGTGATGGTGATCATATCGCCATCACCCAGGCTCAAGCGGCAATCGCCTTCGGCTGGGCTCGGCGGGATGCGCGCAGTGGCAATCTGGCCGACGAATATGCCGCTGTTTTCACTGGTCTCGAACACGGTTTCGGTTTCGCGATCACCGCTCGAAGTGGTGATCACGATATCGAGCGTATCGATCACCTGAGAGTCGGTATTCCCCGCAAGAGCTGTGATTTCGAACAGCAAAGTCTGCCCAGCTCTGATAACGGCGGTCTGCTCGACATTCGTGCTTTGCGCCGGGCGAATGTTCGAACTTGCAGGAGCGCTGGGTTGCGGCGCAGCATTAGCGGGCGACTGACCGCTGACATTGCATTGAGGCGACAGGAAATTGAGCTCCTCGCCTGCGCCGAAGGCCGGGCGCAGAGTGCGGATTTCAGGCGGCGGCAAAGTCACATCAAAGCTGACTTCATTGGATTGGGTTTCCGCCGTAATGCCGCCAAACTCCCACGTCGCTTCAGCGATATTGGTGATAGTCCTCAGGATTTGAGTGGTTTGGTTGGAATTTCCATCCTGCGCACGAACCCCCTCTCCAAGCAGCACTAATGGCAGCAGCACTGCAAAGAGTGCCACTGCCACCAGCCTCAGAGAGGGGGCAACACGCATGACCAAAAGGTCAGTTAGTCAATCGTGACGTTGAAATAGAGCGACAGCGTTTCGGTTGCCGCGAGGTTGTTGAGAGTGGCGTCGATTTCGCCGCCCCCGTTTGTACCCCCATTCACGTCATAGAGCGTATCCGCGCCGACAGTACCGCCGGTGCAGGCTGCATCGCCATTCAAGCGGATTGAGCCCGACACGAAAGTCACATCGCCCGGAAGATCATCGACCACGTTCACATTGGTCGCAGTCGCTGCGCCCGAAGCGTTTGCGACTGTGATGCAATACTCAACCGTAGCGCCAGGAATGGCCTTCGGGTTAGTCGTGCCGTTGACAGGATCGCTGATGATCCGGCTCGTTTTCGAAACGCTCACCACAGCGCCAGCAACGACGTATGTGCCGATATCGGAAAAGTCGCCTTGGTTGGCTGAATCGGTCGTCCCGGCACCATCTGCGAGAACGGTGTCGATACCGGTGGTGTTTGCACCAGTGGTCGCTTCGATTTCGCTGCCGTCATCTTCCAGCGCATTGGCAGTAAGAACAACGTCGAAGGTCTCGCCATTGGTCGCGCCAAGGCCGATATCCGTCACCACAAGCACCGCGATGGTCGCATCTTCTGCCACGTCATCGAGGATGTCGGTAGTGATCAGCGTATCGCCGCTATCGAGCTGGCCGTCATCGTTGACGTCGATGTAGTACTCGAAGTTCTCGTCATCGATATCGGCATCCGCCCCGGTCCCGCCATTAAGCAGCGCTTCGAGGCCCAGATCGATCGTATCGTTCGACAGGTTCGTCACATCGAAGGCGAGCACAACGTTCTCTTCGCCCGGATTGACTTGCGTCGAAGACGTGCCGGTAAACTCGACATCGACATTGATCCGGCGATCGACCGTGAATGTGTCGCTCGCTTCGACAACGGTTTGCGTGACACCGCCTACGTCGTAGAACACGTCTACTTCGTTGACGATACTGGTGCCCGCGCTGGTCCCTTCGGCCAGAGCAGGCGCGCTGGTCATGACAATCAGCGCTCCCGCGCTCACCGTCCCCAGCAATTGCTTGGTACGTTTCATATTAGTGGTCCTCTGCGTGTGCCCCGTGTCAAAACGCCCGCCCCCGGGACTTGGCGGCTATCGTTCGCTGGTCAGCGAATGATCACTGGAAAGGCGACCCGTCCGCTTTCCCCCGGCGCGATGCTCGCAATGGTCCAGCGGACATGCGTCACATCGGCATGGGTCGCAGGGCGGGTGGCCCCTGTTTCGGTGGTGATGGAAAGGCTCGCGAGCGTGCCGAAGCTCTCGCCGCCATCGACGGAAACGATCAGCGCCGGATCGGCATCAGGCGCTAACCGGACCGCTTCAGAAAGCGGATTGGTCGCGGTGACATTGGTCGCCGGCAATTGGCCTTGATTGTCGTAGCTCAGACCAAAGCTGAGCCGCGTGCCAGGTGTAAAGATGGTCGGTTCGACCAGTTCGTTGGTCTCATTCCCGCTGGCATCGGTTACTTGCTTGAAGGCTTTGACGTCGCTTTGCAGGCGAACCTTCGGCTCCGCTTGAGCTGCGGTAGAAGGCGCTTCTTGCGCAGCCAGCGGCGCGAGCGGCATTGCGGCAATGAGCGAAGCGGCGACGATCTTAGTCAGAGTGGTCATGGTCTTGGTCCCTTGGGTGTTCAATTCGGTCAATCGATTGTGACGTTGAAAGTGATGGCTTGGCTGGTGCCGCCTGCGACTGTGCCGAGTGCGACGGTGATCCCATCGGCGTCAGAGGCCTGGCCGGCATCGGCATCGCTGGCATCGGTCAGACCCGCGCCCTCCAGCGCAAGCGTGCCAGCGGCGTAAGTGGTGCCGTCGGGAATAGCGTCAGTGACGGTGAGACCATCGACTGACCCGCTTCCATTGACAGCAGCGGTAATGGTGAAAGTGACGACTGCGCCCGGCACTGCGCTGGTACCGCCGAAAGGATCGGTAATTATTGCCGACTTAGTCAGCTCGACGGTGGTGATCCCGGCTACTAGCGAACCAATTGCGCTGGCATCCGCGCCTGTGGTTCCGACCACGGCATCGCTGCCATCGACGCCTTGGCCTGCAAACACGGTTCCCAGCGCGCCCGTACCGGTCACCGCTTCTGCTGTAAGCTCGACATCGCTTTCTTGAGTGTCAGCCGCATCGTCAGGCACGGTCACGATCACGAACACGGTGACGCTCTCATCCGCCGCCAGCGCCGCAGTGGTTTGCGGTGCGGGGAGGATTTGATCGACGCCTGGATCGTAGGTGCCATTGTCATTGGCATCGAGCGCGATGCTTTCGACCGTCGTCTCGAAATCGTTGCCTGCAACAGCAGGGTTCGCCGTCAAAGTGAACGCTTCAGGTCCATTGCCCTGATTAATCAGCTCGAACGTGAGCACCGCTTCGCCTGGGGTTGCAGTCAGTGGCCCGGGGTCGAGCGATGTTACGGTGACATCGAGCAGCTCATCGACCCGCAGGGTAACGGTGTTGGAATCGATCGTTTGCGAGCCTTGCGCGCCGTCATAGGTCGCTGTCGCAGTATTCTCGATCAGCGTACCTGCACTAACGCCATCCGCGAGCGCAGGCGCGGCTATGGTTAACAACCCTGCACCAAACGCGGCGAACGTCAGACGATAGATTGGCCCCGTATACATACTCAGGGCCGATACGAAGCAATGGTTATCGAAACGTAAGCGTCACGGCGGAAAGCCGCAGGAATGCTGAGATTTTACAACTTTTATTACAATTGAAAGACTATTAACCATGTCCATTTTGGACCGAACGGTAAAGGAGGCCTTAAACTGCTTAACGAAGTCTCCCTGACGCGCGGTAAGTCCCGGAAACGCCCGGGTTACGTAGCGTTAGCCAGTCTGTTGCCTGATCGAGAATTGGCCCGACCCACAGCCATCGCGGATCACCATAAGCAGTACCCGCGCTCTACAAGCAGCGCTGTCTCTCCAGATCGGATCGGAAGTCGGCTTTGAACACCCGCCGCGGGCAAAGAGCTTCAACGCGGCGTAAATTCGATCTGCAGCTGTTTGAGACTACGCAGAAGGAAATGCGGATGGTAGCTGAAATCGTTCTTGCCCTCGGCAAACCACATATCCTCGAACCGCTCGACCACCGCAGTAAACCCCCAGATCAGTTCGCGCCTCGCTAGCGGCGCGCCGAGGCAATGATGCGTCCCTGACCCGAACGCCAGATGCGCAGCGGCCCGCGGGCGCTCGAGGTCCAGCTTTTCTGGGCATTCGAAGGCGCGTTCATCGCGGTTCGCTGCCCCATAGCGGACATTGAGGACCGCCCCTGCCGGAAGCGTCACGCCACCGAGTTCGACATCTTCGTGCACAAAGCGCATGAGGCTTTGAACCGGGCTTTCAAGCCGCAGAACCTCTTCGACGAAGGTCTTCATGTATTTGTCGGGATCACGTTTGAGCGTGTGCCAGACATCCTTGTGCTCGATCAGCAGCTTCATCCCTGCCGCGAGCGCATTGGTGGTCGTTTCGCTGCCGCCAACGAACGTATCGGCCATCATTTCAGCGTGAAGCTCGTTGTCGTTAAGCGGACGCCCCCACTCTTCGATAATCGTGTTGACCAGAACGCTGATCAGGCTGTCGTCAGGGTTCTTGCGCAAATGCTCGAAGATCGGCTGGAAATAGTGTTGCGCTTCGATCTCGCGGTCGACCATTTCCAAGTGCTGATCTTCCGGCAGCATCAGCGAAATACGATGGAAGAAAGCATCGGTCCAGCGCTTGATCTGCCACATATCCTCGCGTTTCGCGCCCATCTGCTCACCGATGATGAACAGCGGCAGCGGGATGCAGAACTGCTTGACCCAGTCGCACTGGCCATCCTCGATAAACCCATCGATGAGCTCGTAAGCGAGGCGTTCGACTTGCGGGTCGATCTGCTTGATCTTGGAGGGTTTGAATGCCTGATTGAACATCGCGCGCATCTGCTTGTGTTCAGGATCATCACGCCCTGCCAACGTGGGAGCAGGCAGCCAGCCTTTTTCAAGAAAACGCTCCGCGATCTTCTTGCCGCGTTCAGCATCGACCGGGCTTGCGCGCATCACTTCGCTTTTGGCTGTGCTGGGAAAGCGCGTGGGATTGGTCAGCACTTCGCGGACATGATCATAGCGGCTGATCACATACATTTGCGTGCCGGGGATATGGTGGATCGGAGCCTCGTCGCGCAGCTGTTGGTAGGCATCGTAAGGGCAGCGCTGGACTTCGGGGTCAAACAGGTTGACGCTAGCAGCCGTCGCGCCGCTGTGTTCCGGTTCGCTCATCCAGGCCCTCCACCCTCTCTAAATCGCGCGTTTCTTTGATGAGCTGTCTACGGGACATTCACGAGGCCTGAAATGCGCAGTTTCGATGGGTGCGCCGGTTCGCAAGGAGCGCCGCACAAACACTGATTTGAGAAAGACGAACCCGATGAGCGGTGACCCTCGACTGGAAGAATTGCTAGCCAAGCAAGCGATCGCAGATGTGCTGCAACGCTATTCGCGCACGCTCGACTGGCTTGATGATGCGGGACAAGCGACCTGCTTCTGGCCCGAGGCAAACGTCAATTATGGATTTTTCAAAGGACCCGCTAGCGAGTTCCTGCCGGTTGTCATGGAAATCGAGCGCGCTAGCCAGCGTCGCTGGCACATGCTCTCAGCGCCTTCGATCCGGTTCGAAGAGCCTGCGCTCGCTCAAGTGGAATGTTATGGCATGGCAACCGGGATCAGGCGGCAAGACGACGGCACGTGGTCAGGCAACCTATATGGCGGACGGTATCTAGACCTGTTCGAGCAGCGCAGAGTCGACGACGGGCAGGAATGGCGCATCGCACGCCGCCGCTATGTCATGGATTGGCGGGTTCCGCTGGAGGATCAGCCGGGCGCTGAACCCAATCCTGATTTTCCGCTTCCGATCCTCGAAATCATCGCAAGCGGTCATCCTGATTACCGGGAGATGTAGCGCCGGTACCAGCGAGTGCCACTCTAACACTCTGCGTTAATCGCTATCGGCTCTGATCCCGTCGGCAAGTAAGCGGTTGACTGCTTGCGCAACGAATTCAGGCGAATGCTCAGTGCCATCGTCCCACACAATGTAGCGCAGACCGACAAACACATTCATTCCCATAATGGCCCATGCTTCGAGCTCACCGAGATCGCCGCGCAACTCGCCGTTCTCACTGCCTGTATCAAGGCGTGATCGAATGCGCGAAGCAATGGTTTCATAATGGCGCCGATAGCTCGCCGGGTCGACGAATTCGGCTTCATCGATGATCCGGTAAACCTCTTTGTGTTCGCGTGCGAAATGGAGGAACGCGGCAAGCGCCGCCTGTTCGATTTCCAGCGCGCCCATCTCTCTCGACAATGCCGAACGCGCGCTCGATTTCACGTTATCGCTCATGTCGAGCACCAGCGCCTGGAACAGCGCCTCCTTGCTCTCGAAATAGGTGTAGAATGTACCGAGCGCCACACCGGCGCGCTGCGTGATCGAACTCACCGACGCTTCGTGAAAGCCCTTCTCGCCAAACTCGATCGCGGACGCATCAAGCAGTTTGCGCAAGGTCCGACGTCCGCGTTCGGTGCGCGGGGTCTTGTCGAGCGCGCGTGAGCCCGATCCGACTTTGGTCTGGCTAGCTTTGTTCGGGTCCATCAACCACCCCTCTTCAGCCTTTGAATTAGGGCGGCTCCACAGGTCAAGCAAGGGATAAACTTGAAAGTTGGTTCAACTTTCAATATTGAAGCTCACAAAAGAGATATTTGGGAGAGGGAGGCACCCCATGATTAATCACACACTGACGAACCACGCATGGTATCTGGCTGGCGTTGCGGGCCTTGCGGTGCTGGCAAGCCCTGCCGTCGCGCAAGAAACGCCTGATGCTCAGTCCGCAGCCGAGATCGCTGATGAGGAAGCCAATGACGGCAACGTGATCGTAGTGACCGCACGGCGACGCGAAGAGCGCCTGATCGACGTTCCGATTTCCGTCACCGCGCTCGCCGGTGAGACCCTTGAGAAACAGGGCATTCAGGACCTCACGCAAATCGGTCAGCAAGTGCCAAACATCACGCTCGAAGTGAGCCGCGGCACGAATACCACGCTGACAGCGTTCATTCGCGGCGTTGGCCAGCAGGACCCGGTCGCCGGATTTGAAGCAGGTGTCGGTCTCTACATCGATGATGTCTACTTGAACCGGCCACAGGCAGCGGTGCTCGATATCTACAATGTCGAGCGGATCGAAGTGCTGCGGGGCCCGCAAGGCACTCTGTATGGCCGCAACACGATTGGCGGTGCGATCAAATATGTGACCGCTGAATTGCCTGACGAGACCAGCTTCAGCGCACGCGGCACTTATGGCTCATTCGATCAAGCCGATCTTATCCTGACGGCATCGACCCCGCTGACTGACACTTTGAAGATCGGTGCCAGCGGAGCTCGTCTGTCGCGCGGCGGATTTGGCGAGAACGTCATCACCGGTGCCGAAAACTACAACAAGGATATCTGGGCCGCGCGCGGGACCTTGGAATTCGACAGCGGCCCTGTCTTCGTGCGGCTGTCTGGCGATTATGTGAAAGACAACAGCGAAGCGCGGCAAGGCAGCCGTCTGATTGAAAGCCTGTTGACCGAAACGCCGGTGCTTGATGACGTGTTCGATACCAGAGCTGGTCTTGATATCGTCGATCAGGAAGTCGAAGCCTTTGGCGGCGCGCTTAACATCGCGATTGAGCTAACCGATACGCTCACCGTGAAATCGATCACCGGCTATCGCGAAGACACGTCGACCACCCCGATTGACTTTGACAGTCTTCCATCCGCTGATCTCGACGTCCCTGCGGTCTATGAGAACGATCAGTTCAGCCAGGAACTGCAATTGCTGTATGAAGGCGAACGGCTCTCAGGCGTTTTCGGCGCCTATTATCTCAACGCCAATGCCTTCACCGCGTTTGACGTGGCATTGTTCACCACTGCGCCTGGCTTCGTTGCGCAGACACTGGGTGATGTGAACACTGAGACCTGGTCCGTGTTCGGCGACTTCACATACGATCTGACCGACACGGTCAGCATCTCTTTGGGTGGGCGCTACACCAATGACAAACGCACCAGCCAGGTTTTGCGCACCAGTTTTCTTGGCGGCTTTTCCGATATATTCGATCCTGACAGCACAGCAGTTTCCATCGGCGTGACAAGCGATTTCGAAGGCAGCGAAACATTCAAGGATTTCAATCCGCGCGCGTCGATCAGCTGGCAGCCGACGCCGGACCAAAATATCTATTTCACGTATTCCCAAGGGTTTAAAGGCGGCGGCTTCGACCCGCGCGGGCAAACCACAGCCGCACCGGATCTTGATGGCGATGGCGACATCGATTTTGATGATCAGTTCGAATTTCTCCGCTTTGCCCCTGAGACGGTTGATAGTTTTGAACTCGGCTGGAAAGCCTCGCTGCTCGACAACCGGCTGAATATCAGCATGGCCGGCTTCCTTGGTCAGTATGACAACGTCCAGATCCCGGGCTCAGTCGGGTTTGATTCCGATGGCGACGAGGTCAACGACAATTTCATCGGGATTACCTCGAACGCCGCGAGTGCCGATATCAATGGCTTCGAATTCGAAGGCAACGCGCTGGTCGGCAAGGACTTCCTTGGTCAAGGCAGCACATTCAGCGTCAATTGGTCGCTGGGCTATCTCGATGCGCAGTTCAATGAGTTTATCGATGCTTTCGGCGTCGACGTAGCGGATCAGCGCGTGTTTCAAAATACGCCAGACATTACCGGGCACATGGGGTTCAATCTCGGCGTCCCGGCAGCCGATGGCATTGTCGATTTCATCGGGCTTGTCTCTTTCCGCAGCGAAGCAAGCCAGTTTGAAGCCCCTAACCCCTTCCTTGATCAAGAAGCGTTCGAACTGGTCGATTTCAGCATTGTCTACACGTCAGACAACGGGCTCTTCTCGATCGGCGGGCACGTCAAAAACCTGTTCGACCAAGAATACATCGTGGCTGGCTATAACTTCGTCACAGGCGGCACACCTCCGGGTACGCCGTTCACTGCAACGCTGGGCCAGGAAGGCACGCTAACCGGCTTTTTCGGCGATCCGCGCAGGTTCTTTGTAACAGCAGAGGTTAACTTCTGACCCGCGCTTAAGCCCGTGGTCTACAGTTAGTGAGACTGGAGATAGATCCGACAGGTCAGCAACAATTGCCATCTAGCCGGTGGCCTTCGTACGCTGATCTCCCGCGAAATAGGTCCGTGTTATTCCTCGACGCGCTCGTAAAACTGGCCGCCACCCTCAGTCATATAGAACCAGGCTGGCCCGTTAAAGTCAGGCTGCTCAAACAACACGGCATGCCCATTAAACTGTGAGGTCACTGTCAAAGAGGCGCTAAAGCCAAAGCCCTTCGCCAGTGGCCAGGTATTGGTCGCGCTGACCATGTCGGCGGGCGGAACGTAAAGCACTCCCCAGAAGCAACCGCGGCTTGCGCAGCCACTGCCGCCTCTACGCGGGAGAACAAGTATCTCCGGGCGTGCATCTTGGTTGAGGTCTACCGGGGCGACTACGAAATCGCTCGGTTGGGAATCGCCAGGGCGGCAGCCTGGGTTTTCCGGTGGGCAGCCATTCAACTGGTCGAGGAAAGGCTTGATCGACAGCTTATCCGGGGCAAA
The DNA here is from genome assembly GCA_039027955.1 of Pseudomonadota bacterium. GTDB lineage: Bacteria > Pseudomonadota > Alphaproteobacteria > Sphingomonadales > Sphingomonadaceae > Erythrobacter. Next base: position 48,439 of record JBCCJD010000009.1, on the reverse strand, counting down.
GAAACCAAGCGGTGAGAACTCGTCGGATGCTCGGTACCGAAATTTGGGGTGCAGGCCATCGGGAATGTTCGGACCCCAGAACGGATCGGTAAAGCGCGTGAGTGCCTGACGCGCGCTGGCCGGGGCTTGGATGACAGGAGGCTGTGGACGCGGGCCTGAAGCAGACACAGCAGGAGTTACCGGTGCTGCCGACTGCGCTTGCCCTGATCGGATCCGCCCTAGAGCGTTGTTCATGCTTTCGATTTGCGCGTCGCGTTCGCTGCGGGAGGCATACAACTGATACTTATCCACTCCTCCGCCAAAGACGACCGAGTGATAAGCCGGTCCATTGGAGCGGCGGGAAAGATGCAACTCGGCAACGCCACTATATTCGCCGCGCAAGCCCAAATAGGAACTGTAGCCAACTCCTTCCATTCGCGATTTCCACTGTCCGCCAACCTTCTCCATAATCAGCCAGATGCACCCCTCGCGCGTACAGGCGTTACCGACATCGAGCGGGGTTAGCAGCGCATAGCCTTCCGAAGCGGCCTCACCCATTATGAGGTTTACCATCACGAAATCGGTAGGGCGCAGCACTTGAAGAGCCTTGTCGCATAGAGACGTGCCACAATCGCGCAACGCGCCTTGCATCGCGGCCCATTCCTGCGTTGTGAGTTCAGCAAGCGAGGCAAGCGCATATTCGCTCTGGTCATTTTCTATGGTGAAATCGCGGTGCGGCGTACGCGAGATGCCGCCCGGTCCAGGAGATTGCAGCCGAGGTCTTTTGTTCGAACGGTAGCCGAAGGGCTCAATCCCGGCGCGCGTTGATGCGGCCGCCTGCGAGTTGGCTGGGACGGCCGTGTTGCCAGAACCTCTGCTAACGCGCAGGTTGTATCCTGAACAGCTGCGCACAATGCCTTCAAAGGTCGCAACTTGCTGAGGTGTTGCATTGTCTGCCCCCCCTGCGAACATGCGGACCTGGCGATTGTTCGAAATCCCTGCATCGCTCGCGCGGTTAACCATGCAGCCGCATTGCTGGCCGACAATTGAAAGCGTCCTGGTGCACATGTGATATGCGCTCCCGACCTTTTTGGAGAGACCCGCGCGCAGCGGCTCCCCGGGAGGAGGCAGGCTCTGATTGCCCGCTTGCTGATCGGCATAGCGCGGGTTCTCGATACACTTGGCACTGAAGTCATCGAACAGATCGAGAGCATTTACTGGTATGTCGGCGCGCTGCCCTTCGACTAGAGCACGTACCGTTCTGGAGCGCACACCGCTTACAAGCAGCCGGTCGACCAAACATCCACAAGCTTGATCCGGGACAACATCGGCTCGGGCGCAAATCCCGCCTAGCATGATCGGCGATTGAGCACGTCCCGGTGAACTTGAAACCATGATCGCAAGGGTCAAGGCAACGCCGCAGCCTAAGACCAAGAATAGGACCGCGACGCTCTTCGAACTAACAGCCTCGTCGGCCCTGGCCCAAACTCTTTCGACCATACTGATCCCCCTTAGTTTTTGTGCAAAACATGCTGAGACGTGGACAGCTTTCGCACGCCGAATCCATGGAAACATGTCTTGCTGACAGTATTGTGAATAGCACGAACGGAAAAGGTGTCTTGGAGAGTTTGATAAAGCCCAACAATGGGCAGCCCGGTGCCCACAATTTGGTTTGTAAGCGGAATGTCGGCTTCGCTGGATTTTTGGATTGGAAGCAGACAGTCGCCTTACGGCCCAGTTATGACCAAGGCTCAATCAACAAAACTAGGGGTAGAGGCGGACATTAACCGCAGCTCATCAGACGGCCCTTGATTCATGACCTGGCATGCCTTCTCTCCAAAATGCCAGGCTCATTTGCGTGTGCTTGTTCAACCCAAAAGTCTTCTTGAACACGCTGCGCACGGCCTGAGCCGCTTCGAACTCACCCCCAAACCAACCGTAACTGACCGGGTCTTTGGTGCAGGACTTAATCCTTTCGGCGACAAGGCGGGAGAACTCAGCCGGGTCAATCGCCTCAACAATCATTCTAGACTTTGGAAGGTAATCCTCAAGAACCTCCTGGCTAGGCGCCGCACAAAACACATGCCCAGTTACCCGACCTTCTACGCTTTCTATGAGGCGAGCAATTGCAGGAAGGCCTGTCGCATCGGCGGCCAGAATGACATTCTTCGTTTCATCTAGCCCCGGATCACCCGCGGGCCCCATCACGCCGACTTTCTGATCATCGCCTTCCAGTGCGGCCCAGTCTGATATGAGGCCGCCGTCATGATGGGCGATATCGACATCGATTTCGCGCTCGTCCAAGCGAACATTGCGAACCGTGACCCACCGCGAATGCAGCGTATCATCGCCCTTAGGCCAGACATTCATGCCGCTTTCGTTTACGATCGGCCAAACCGGCTCACGCTCCCGCTGCTCGGGCATCATGATGCGAATGTGGATGCCATCTTTAATCATGGCTTCAACATCGATGCCTTGAAGCGTCACTCTTATGAGGCCGGGATGGATTTTCTGCCGGCGCACAGCGCGAAGAACACGGAAATTGGACGGCATCTCGCCAGCCTTGAAGCCGCCCGTCCAGCGCATGGTCTGAAACTCGTCAGGATAAAACTCTTCGAGAAAATCAATGACCTCTTCGCGGATGAAAATGAGATAGTTTTCAGTGGGCGTGTCGATCTTCACGTCGAGCGCGCCTTCGACGCGTTTCATCTCGACGATGCAGCCCATCGATTCCATGTGCAGGAAATCGGACTTTGGCCATGTGCAATCGATACCCAAGGGGCCAAATTTCTCTTCGCACATTTGCATCACTTCCAGTGGTCGTTCCGCCTGCATATGGCCGGTTGAGACGGCGCGCTCTCCATCCAGACCCTGCGCTGAATTGCGCAGGGTGGCGATCGAGAAATACAAGATGCCAAGCGGCAAAAGCGCCAGAGGGATCGCGATTATGAATACCGGAAGGCTACCCACAGTATCCATCGCGTAGCCGGTGAGCGGATCAAGGAAGCCTGGCAGAAGGAAATAGATCGCGATCTGGACCGAGAAATCGAAGCCAGGGATTTCGGGGCGCACTTTGTCCATGGCACCGCGAAACATCACAACGTCGGTCATCGCGAGTGCTGCCCATGCTATCACAAGCGCGTATCGAATTTCGCTTGGAACCGATGCGGCTATGAACGCAACAAGCAGCAACACAGGTATGTTCAACAGCCCAACGACATAGATCGCCTGAACGCGTGGGAGGTTACGCAATAAGGCCCCAAAGAGCACCGTCGCTCCGCCGCCGGCCGACATCGCAAACAATCCGAACCATACGGCGATCTCTTGGGTCGTCATGCCCTGATCAACCATCATGAGCCTGATGGGGAGCATCGTAATCAGGATCGGGAGGCGCATGGTTGCAAGGACAGCCAACCATTTCCCGATTTTTGGCTGGGTGAAGAACTTCCAGGCGCCGCGCATCGTGACCGGAGGCGCGCCCCGCAAGCGCGGGGGCTCGTCAACAAAGAGCAGGCTGAAGAGCGGTATGACAAAGACCACAGCCTGGATGAGAAGAGCGGCTGTCCAACCGATTGTGTCATAAATGTAGAGAAAGCCGAAGCCGCCGACCACGGCACCGCCGTGAGCGCCTGCGTTTTGCAGGGTGCTTCCCATAGACCGTTCCGAAGGCCTTAGCAGGGAGATGACCAAAGCGTCGACGGCTACATCCTGAGTGCTGATCGCCAAGACAGCCATGGCCAAGGCGACCACAACCGGCAGCAGATTGCCCCCCGGATCCGTAAGCGAAAGCACCCCAACACTCGCGATGTGAAGCGCAGAGAGAAGGACGATCCACGATTTGTAGCGATTGGCTCCCAAACGATATTTGTCGATCAAGGGTGCCCACAGAAACTTGATCAGATAAGGGATGGTTGCGAGTTGGACGAGACCAATTGTGGTCGCCGAATGCCCCTCCAGGCGCAGGATTATGGGCAAAGCCATAATCGCGAAGAAGAGCGGAATGAACTGCGCTGCGTAAAGCGCGCCCACAACGAACAGGATGCGCCAACGCATGGGGCTCTTGGTCGGCAGATTATCGGCTTTGGTGCTCATCAGAAATCCACCGTCACAGCGGCGCCGATGGTGAATGGCTGTCCAGCTTGCCCCAACGCGCCCAGCGCGCTGATTTCGGTGAAGGTCTGGTATCTTTTATCAAACAGATTATCGATATACGCATCCAGCCTCAGACGTGTCTCATCACCCAGAACCATGGCGTAACCGGCGGTGATGTCGACCACTTCGTAGCTGCCGAGCCTTGGCTGACTGAGCGCGGAGAGATGATCGCCGACAAAGCGAACTTGTCCTGTGAAGTCGAGACCGAAACCTGTGTCGACACGCAATCCTACTGCGCCAGTCGCTCCGGGAGCGCGAGGCAATTCGGAACCAAGAAAGGCGGCTTGCGCCGTTGTCACCTCGGTGATCTCGGTGTCCAAAAGTCCCAAGGAGCCGAACAGCTCAAACCCCTCGACCGGTCGGACACTGACTGAAAGTTCAACGCCATACCCTTCCGCCTCGGGGATGTTTCCCAAGGCTCCTTCTCCGCTCTCGGGATAGATGGCGGAGCCCGAGACATGGGCGTCTTTGAAGGTGTAGAAGAAAGCGGCCGCCTCAATGTCGATGATTTCGCCTAGATTCGCGCCGCGAATGTAAATCTCATGCTGCTTTAACCGCTCGCCGGTAAACTCGACCGCCGAAAAGGCATTGCCTGTGAACGGAGCGGACAGATCGACGTCTAGCCCGCCTCCACGAAAGCCTTCGGAATAGGTGTAACCCAGGGCAATTTGATCGTTCGCTTCGAAACGCAGACCAAGTTTGGGGAGAAACACGCCTTCTTCGAAGTCACCAGTGCCTACCAGGCCGAATGGACTGTTCGTTGTGCGCGTGCGCTGATCGTTTTCAAATCGACCGCCTGCTAGTACGAAAAGCCCAGGTGCGATGCTATCGAGGGCGACTTCGACTTCGCCATAGACCCCAAGATTTTCGATTTCCCCGGTGAGATCGAAGGCAAGAAGGGCGCTTGTTCCAAGACCAATTTCGTCTTCTTGGGCGTAGATGATCCCCAAGACGGCCGTCGAAACTGGTCCTACATCCTCAAACCGCACAAAGGCTTCGGCTTCGAAAAAGTCTTTGTCAAATCGGGACGTGCCCAGTGAGAAGCCCATGAAAGTTTCGCCCGTATCGACAAATTCCAGTCGATTTTCGAGTTGGGACACACGTGCTACCAGCGTGGCGCTCTCGCTCAACGCATAGTCTGTGCGAAGTGTGTAGTTCCACTGCTCCACCTCTTCGAACGTAGAGGTAACGAAAAAGGGCGGCGCGACCGAAAGGTCATCAATGTCACCGTTGAAGAAACCTTCAGTTGGTCCGCTAAGCTCGCTGTAGTTTCCTGACAGCAAAACACGCAGCCCCGGCGCGCCTTCAGGTTCGATAAGGACTTTGCCGCGCAGACGAAGTATCTCTTCGTCATTGGGGTCAAAGCCTGCGGGCAATGGATTGGGATTATTGTCGATATAGCTTTCGCCGCTCGAAAATTCGGTAACAAGCCTCAGCGCCAATTGGTCATCAATAAGCGGGAGATTGACCACCGCGTCCACTCCCAAATCGGGTTGATCAGCGCCGCGCGCACGCACCGAAAAGGCGTGGTCATAAGAAGGATCATTCGTGTAAACTCTGATCGCCCCGCCAATTGCATTGCGCCCCGTACTGGTAGGCTGCGGCCCGCGCGCCACCTCGACCGCTCTTAGATCCCAAGTGCTCGATTGATTGATGCCTGATGCTTCCCCCGAAGGCGTTGCCAAGTCGTCGACCACCAGCGGCACACGCGGCTGCGCGCCCGCGGTGATCGCGGGACGGTCCCCGCCAAGGCCGTCGACGCCGCGGATCGAAGGCGGTTTGAAACCCTCATTCGCCAAAACGTTAGCGAGGCCGTCAATCACATCATCGATGTCTCTTTGGTTTGCCTGGCTCGCGGCCTCACCTCGAATTATGGTCATGCCTGCCGAGGTCTCCTGCTCCGTCCTAATGACCCTCTCACCCAGGACCAGAAGCTCGGCATCCTGGCCTAATCTCACCTCTTCTTCAGAGGCCTGCGCCAAGGCCCAATGCGCGCTCGACATCGAGGAGAGCAACAAGGTGGCTCTAAACGCAAACAAAGAGCGGCATGCACTTGATGTCTTCATCTTTAACTTCCCCATCCCGGGCTCGTTGATCATACCGAGCGCCGAGATCGGCTTTGAGCATCTGCCAAGTGCGTCATTCCACTCCGTTTGTGCGCAAACAGGGTGCATTTGGGCTTTTTTTGCGAGTAATTATCATTACGCTTAGGTTCCGATGGCTTTGATACCAGAAACCTTGGTGCGACAACGTCTATGCGACGCCGGGTGCGAAGCGGAGCACGTGCACGTCACGTCCGATCTTCAGGCGATGGTCTATCGTGCGAATTATCCGCCTCAATCCGCGATAGTGCGCAAAGTGCCCGCGCTTTTTGTATCGCTGGTCATGACCGGCGGTGGTCGCTTGCGCCAAAAGACCAGCCTTCAAGACCTGGATATGGAGGTCGGTCCTGGGGATATTGGGGTCGCGCCGCCGAACGCTTCGGGCACTGCCCATTGGCCCGAAATGACCGTGATTACCGTCGGTATCGCGGTCAGCTCAGTGAGCGAGAGCTTTGGGCAGCACTGGCCTGAAAAGCTAAAGAAGGAGGTGTTCACGCGCTTGTTCAGAGATCCACTGGTTGAAGCGACGATGATGGATGTCGGCTACACGAGAGCGGGCAAGATCGGCGATTCAACCCTGTTGCACGCGGCCCACATGATTGCCCATCAACTGCTGGACGATCCATTTGAGTGTGCCTCTGAAGATGCGGAAGACGAAGTCACGCCGCTTTCAAAAGACGCAGTGACAAGACTTCACGCGCATCTAGACGCCAATCTTGATCGTCATGTTGCGGTCGATGAAATGGCTCAGCTTGTCGGGATCAGTCGGCACCACTTTTCCCGGCGGTTCAAAGCTGCCACTGGCATCAGCCCTCACCAATTTGCGATCAAAGGAAAGTTAGAGCACGCAGCCAACATGCTTGAGCGGGACGAAGGGGACAGCGTCATCTCAATCGCGCAAAAGCTGGGCTATGCCAATCCGGCCCAGTTTGCCAAAGTGTTCCGACGGCAATTCGGGCTTTCACCACGCAAGTGGCGCAATCGAAGCTCAAAGTGAAATAGGCGCTAAAGGTCGGAAAAGGGTCGAAAGCCGACAGTCCGCTGCTTAGGCGTAAGCTACTAGAGGCAGACGTTCAGCTTCCGGCCCCCATCGCGCCGTTGGCTCACGACCGAATTGAGGTGTTTGCGGACTGTCGGCTTTTGGTTCCAAGCCCGCACGAATTCGGACATTAACGGACAATGCCAACGCGACATCATCTCGATTGCACGACATGGGCCGCTGAGTGTGCTGAGCGGGTGCTGTCTTTCTTCGAACTAGAGGAACCGGACGATTTCCGGCCCCGCAACGCAATAGAGGCTGCCAGAATGTGGCGGGACGGTGAATTGGCGATGTCGGACGCTAGAAAGGCCGCTTTTGCCGCTCACAAGGCTGCGCGCAACACCAAGAAACCTGAAGCCGTAGCTGCGGCTCGCTCTGCCGGACATGCTGCGGCGACCGCTCATGCGCTCGGGCACGCTAAACATGCAGCGACTTACGCCCAGAAGGCCATCGGAGCAGCGGGACAAAATGTCGAAGCTGAGAAGCAATGGCAGAACGCTCGCAAGTTCGACCTGACAAATGGCAGGTCTTAGGAGCCGCGCCACAACCTGCGATTGTCCGAAATTGGGTCGTGAGCGGAATGTCGGCTTCTAAAATTCAATCTGACTAAAGCCAACAGGCGCCTTACGGCCCCGTCCAAGCCGTGACATTGTGACTGAACGTAGGGCGAAAAGCGGACAAAGCTCAAGAGATTGAGTTGACCGACTGCTCACCCTTCATCGTCGTTTTTGGAAGCCTTGCAAACAAACCGTACACGATTGCCAGCGGGATGAGAGCAAGCGGTATCGCGGCAAAAAACGTCGGCAGATATCCCTGGGTGTCGATCACATATCCTACGACTGGATCAAGTAGGCCGGGGATCAGCAGATAGACGGCGATTTGCGCGGAGAAGTCGAAGCCCGGAACCTCAATCCGAGTACGATCCATCGCCGCGCGAAACATGACAACATCGGTGATCGCTATTGCTACCCAAACGATCACGATCGCATAGCGTATCTCAGACGGGAACAACGCTGCGATTGTAGTGATGGCGAGCAGGAACGGGATATTGAGTAAGCCAACAAACAGGAGCGCATTTTTCTGGGGGAGCTTTCGCAGAAGCGGCCCGAAAATGGATGCAGCTCCGCCGCCTGCGCACATTGCTATCAGGCCGAACCACACAGCGATTTCCTGCAAACTCATGCCCTGATCGACCATCATTAGCCGCATGGGGATCAATGTGAGCACTAACGGCAAGCGCATGACGGCGAGTACCGCCAGCCAACCGATCATCCGCTCCTGAGTGAAAAAGCGAAATGCGCTGGTCCAGTCCACTTTGGGCGCTTCGGCGGGTCTTTCAGGCTCCGGAACCAAAAACAACGTGAACAAAGGTAGTACAAACAAGCCCGCTTGTATCAGCAGCGCCGCCGTCCATCCGATATAGTCGTATAGGTAAAGAAACCCGAACCCACCGACGATCGCACCGGCATAAAGGCCAACATTTTGAAACGTGCTGCCCATGGTTCGCTCTTCTGCGCGCATCGTGGAAATAACAAAGGCGTCAACGGCGACGTCTTGGGTACTGACAGCAAGTCCGGCTACCGCAAGAGCGATGAACAGCGGGACAGCGTTTCCGATTGGGTCTGTGAAGGCAAGCGCGCAAATCCCCAGCACATGGATGATCGATAAAGCGAGTATCCAGGACTTGTAGCGCTGCCGCCCCAGCTGAAACCGGTCGATCAAAGGCGCCCAGAGAAACTTGAAAATGTAAGGGAGCGAGGCGAGCTGGATTAAGCCAATATCCGTCGCTGAAAACCCTTCTCGGCGAAGGATAATCGGCAAAGCCATGTTGGCGAAAGAAAACGGGATAAACTGCGCTGTGTAGAGCAATCCGACAACCACCAAGACTCGCCAGCGCATTCGTTTATCCATTGGCAAGCCGTGCTGCATTCGTGCCCCAATTGTCGAGAGGTTCGTCGAGAAGATCTATCCGTTACCATTATTGAGAGTGTGTCGCAAAAGCATTTACAAGTTGTCGTGAGATATCTAGTTCATCATTGAGCTTTGGAGGTTTACAATGACCGCACACGCCAATGCCTTTCGTATAACGACCTTTCTGGCTTCTGCTGCTTTATGCAGTGGTGCGGCACTCGCCCAACAGGCGGAGGCTGAAAGTGTAGCAGCCAACGATGAGGAAGAGACCGAGATTCGAGCCGCTGATACGGTCGAGACAATCGAGGAAGGCAATCTTATCATCGTCACGGCCCCGGGTTATGTGCCTAATACCGGCTTCTCCGCCAACAAAACCAACATCCCGCTGATCCGGACGCCGCAAACGATCTCGGTCGTCAACCGCGACCAGTTCGACTTGCTCAACTTTGTCGATGCTCAACAAGCGGTACGCTATGTCGCTGGTGTCTCGGGAGAGAATTTTGGCCCGGACCTGCGCTTTGATTTTCTAACCGTTCGCGGCTTTGTACCGCGCCAATACATTGACGGGCTGGTGGCACCTTCGACCACCACCATCGCGTCGACGGGCGTTGATCTCTATGCCTTCGAATCGTTGGAAATTCTGAAAGGTCCGGTGTCTTCCCTCTATGGCAACGCGCCTCCAGGCGGGATCTACAACCAGACCTCTCGTCAGCCAGAAGACCAACTTGACGGCGAACTCCGTGTCCGAATTGGAACTGACGATTTTGCGGAGTTCGCTGGGACTCTGACGGGAGCAATTTCTGAAGGCGTTAATGGCCGCGTCACCGCACTTTACCGGGATCGCGGGGCCGAACGCGATTTTGTTAATGCAGAGCGTTTCCTGATCGCGCCAGTCGTCGATATCGAATTGGGCATTGATACGACGCTGAGACTGAATGGTTATTATCAGTATGACGAGATCAGAGGCGATACGAATGGATTCCTGCCCGCTGCTGGCACGATTGACCCCAATCCGAATGGTGAGCTGCCGCGCAGCGCCAACCTCGGTGATCCTGACAACCTTTATGAGCGCGATCAGTACGCAATTGGCGCTCGCCTGACGCACGAATTCCAACCCGGCCTGCTCATTGATCTTAACGTGCGCTACAACGATTATAACGAGGACACTCCGCAAAGCGTAACGCCGACTGCTGGGTCATTCACCAACACAACCGATCCCAGCGATCCCAGCTTCTTCAACACGATCACACGCTCGAATTTCACTTTTTTTGAAGACGTTGAGGCCTTTACTGCTGATGGTCGTCTCGACGCGGAGTTTGCGACCGGGCGTCTGGAGCACAAGCTCCTTGCAGGGGTCGATTTCCGCACTGTCAGCAATGATGCAAGTTTCGGCTTCTTCTTCGACCCGCCGACAATTGACATTTTCAATCCGGTCTATTTGCCGGTTCCTCAACCAGCTGATCCGGCGCCGTCGGTGTTTAACGATCAGCGACTGCGCCAGACAGGTTTTTATGCTCAAAACCAGATCGGCCTCGATAACCTCTACCTCACGCTTGGCTTGCGCTACGACGTCGTGAACATTCGCGACCGGGCAGCCGGAACAGATAGCGACGAGAACGAGTTCAGCTGGCGGACGGGCTTGACATATGAAAGCGATATCGGGCTCGCGCCTTATATCTCTTATTCTCGTTCTTTCGAACCGGTTCTTGGCGCCGATTCCGTGACGGGTGAAGCCTTTGAGGCAAGCCGCGGCGACCAATATGAAATTGGCGTCAAGTATGACGGGCGAACCTTGCCCGGCGGCGTCGACATCTTTGCGACTGCCTCGGTGTTCCACATCCAGCAAAGCAACGTTGTTGCCACCGGATCAGCCTCAATCATTCCCGCGTTTGGCACGCAGGCAAGTGAGGTTGAGCTGACAGGCTTTGAATTTGAGGCCGTGGCACGCATCAACGACCAGTTTTCGATCAACGCCTCCTACAGCTACACGGACAGCGAGGTAACTGAGAGCGAGAACTTCCCCGGTGAAATCGGTGCTGAGTTGCCCGTTACGCCAGAACACAAAGGGTCGGTCTTCGCGACCTATAACATTCAAGGCGGCCCGCTGGCAGGTTTCGGAATTGGTGCAGGCGCCCGCTACACCAGCAGCAGCGCAGGCAGTCTGCCCGGACCATTCAATCCGGAGGTTATCTTCGGAGAGGACGCCTTTCTCGTTGATGCAATCGTTAGCTATGACACTCCAGACTGGAGATTTGCAGTGAACGCCTCCAACCTGTTCGATAAACGTTATGTTGCGCGATGCCTCAATGCGACCGGCTGCAACTTCGGCGCTGGCTTGCAGGTATTGGGAACGGCTGCCTACAAATTTTAACTAGGCTCTGGAAGTGTCACGTTGGCCCAAGACTATACAGTTGCGTCTGTCGATGAGCTTGAAGCGCAAATTGGCGAGCGGCCTGCGACAATCGATCTGAAGGTGATCGATCATCTGGATGAGGGCGCGCTGAAATGGATCGCGTTCTCACCATTGGCGATGCTTGGTGTGGGTGGTTCGTTTGGTTTGCGAGCGTCAATAGCTGGCGGCGCGCCCGGCTTCATCGACGCCGATCGCACGAGCATTCGGGTGCCGCGGGATTCGCTTGATGAGGATCTCAATATCGAAGCGGGCTCGGGCTTCGGGTCATTGCTTCTTGTGCCCCAAATCGGGGAAACCCTGCGGATCAACGGGACGGTAGCGAAATGCACCAGAGATTACTGGGAAGTCCGCGTCGAAGAATGTTTCATCCATTGCGCGAAAGCGTTGATCCGCTCCGATTTCTGGAAGGTAGCAGAGCACGAAGCGCTCACCGATGAAGGATGCGATCTCTTAAGCTCTGTTCGGTTTCTCGCGCTCGTCACGATGGATGATAAAGGCCGGGTAGATGTGAGCCCCAAAGGCGATCCCCCCGGTTTGCTGGTCAGATCAAGCGGCGATGAATTCTGGATCGCTGACCGACCAGGCAATCTCAAGGCCGACAGTTTCAACAACATGCTTGCCCAACCGAAGGTCGCCGGACTGCTGCTGGAACCGGGCAACCGTCAAATCCTGAAATTCTCAGGAAACGCACGCCCCTCCACCCACCCCGTCAAGAACGTCCTCGCTGTGGATGGTAAGGCCCCCAAAATTGCGATGCAGGTCGCGTTGAACGAAATTTCAAGTCGCAAAAGCAAGGCTTTGCAGTCTTCGAAGATATGGCTGTTGCCTAAACCTGCGCTAAAGGGCTCGAACATCTTGCTCGGCCATCTTCGCCTCAACAAAGAAGCGACTTTGGCAAAGTCCCTTGGCTCTGCATACCCACCAGAGGCCGATGTATTACAGCAAGGCCTTGAGAGAGATTACTCCGCAAACCTGTACTGATTTAGTGGGCAGACCTAAGTCAGCACTCGGGTTGTCGGTAGAAGATCTGCTTTCGCGCGCCCGTTTGCGCAAAGCGGACTGACCGCTTCCGGCCCAGAGCCAGACCTAAGTCTTAGACAAAGCAAGAGCTCTTTCTGGGATCGGACAAAAGTGATTTGCCCAAGCCAAACTCAGCGCATCGCCTCAATAAGCTTCTTAAGGCACGTCGTGAGCGTCTGCTGCTCTGCCTGTGAGAGATTGCCAAATACCTCTGCCACATGCAGGCGGTGCTCAGCGCGCTGTTCCATGATCTGCCGCCGCGAGTTCGGCGAAAGCTGAATGATCGTTTTGCGACGGTCTTTGGGGTGAGCCTGCCGAGCAACAAGCCCTTCGGCTTCCATGGAATCGACAAGGCCGGTGGTATTCTGAGCTGATCCGCCAATATGCCGGCGCAGCTCACTCAACGTCATATCGCCATTTGCAGCCAAAGCCGCCAGGGCCCTTAACCGAGCATCGCTCACGCCTTCTGGAAGAAGCGAACCAACATGCGAGCGATAAAGCGGCCCAAATTCTTCAAACGCCTCAACGAGGGCCAGGCCTAGCCCAATCTGGTGATCCGTCTTCGTAGCCATACGCGGAGTTTAAACGGCGGCTCAAATTTATTCAAGAGATTGACTTTCTGCTGGTTGACTGATTTTATTCAGGTCATTGAATATCAGGAGGTGTATCATGAAAGTGTTTGTCGTTGGAGCCACGGGGCTTATGGGTGGTCAAGTCGTCACTGAGCTTTTGAAGTTAGGCGATGAAGTCCATGCGCTGGTGCGCGCACCTCAAAAGGCCCAATCCCTCAAGGATCGCGGAGTGATCCTTCACAAAGGCGATCTTAAAGATCCCAGCAGCCTAAAGCTGGCGCTGGACCAGCTTTCAGGGCCGTTCGACGCGTTGGTCACAACTGCCTATGGCTATAGCCGCCGACAAAAAGGCGACTCTCTTGAGAGCGTGGATGATGTCGGAAACCGAAATCTGATTGAAGCGGCCAAAGCTGCCAGAGTGGGCCGCTTTGTATTCACAAGCATCCTTACGGCCGACAAAGCGGTATCGGTGCCGCATTTTCATCAGAAGGCGCGAACCGAAGCTGTCTTGGAGGCATCCGGCCTTGAATGGGTCGCTCTTCGCCCTGGCGGCTTTCTCGATACGCTTTTGGGGATGAACGAGGCAAGCCTTAAAAAGGGCAAGCTTTCCATGCCGGCTGACTTGGAAGCGCCAGCAACCACGATCCTAACCGAGGACGTTGCTCGGTGTTTGGCGCTGGCTACGCGTGTGCAAGGCATCGAAGGCGAGCGTATTGATCTTGGAATGCAGGCTCCGACCAACATCGTTGAGATTGCTCGGTGCCTCTCGCGCGCGCTTGGATATCACATCACCGCCGAACGACCGCCCGCGCTGGTGACCAGCGTGCTCTTTGGCATTATGGGGCTCTTCAACTCCACAATGAAAGACAACATCAAGGCGATGGAGTATGTCTCAACGGGACAATACATCGCTGATGTGACCCGCCAGACCCAAGTCTTCGGGCCGCCACGCACGATTGAGGAATCGGTTAACCGCTGGGCTGCGACCAATCGTCACCTCTTCGAAAAAGCGGCGTGATGACAAACCCCAATCGGTATGGTCGTTTGGACATCGCGCTCCATTGGGTCATGGCGCTCCTCTTCATGGCTCAATTCGCGACAATGCAATGGCGCGATTGGCTCGATAAAACCGATCCGGCGCTCGAGCATGTTTATGGTCTTCATAGCCTCGGCGGCTTCGCGATCCTTATTCTGGGACTAATCAGACTTGTCGTTCGTTTGCGCCGCGGATGGTTGCCCCACACTCCAAGAGCGCCAGGATACCAGAAGCTCGCTGCGCGGCTTGTCCATGTAACGTTCTATCTCATGTTCTTTGCTCAGCCTGTGACTGGCATCCTTTCGACCGGTGGTAAGCTCTCAACTCAAGCGGAGGGGATCGCAAAGGCGCTGCACAGCGCGGGGGGATGGGTGATAATCGCATTGGTTACCCTGCACGTCGCCGCCGTGATCTATCATCAGGTGATGATAAAGGATGACTTGCTTAGGAGAATGTGGGTCGAAAGACGAAAAAAGTCCTCTTTTTCGTCAAACTAGGATGGGTTCGAGTGTCGTTATCCAGACAGACTAATCAGGTATTTTACGATTTAGCCTCATCAGGCCCAAACAGGACTTCGATGCACTCGCCAACGTGAAATGCGATCTGCGAACGCGGGGATTGATCAAGCGCGTACTGACGAGCAACGTGCTCCCTACCCCTCCACATCGAAAGCAAAAAGTCGGCAAGCCGTCTTGAATCAAACTTCGTCTCAATATGGCCGGACTTCTTCGCCAACTCGATAAGCTCAGTCACTCTCTCTTCAGCGGCTAGATAAGCGTTGTCGAAGAACAGGCGGACCGTGTCAGTGTGTTCGTCCGCATGACACATCATCATTCGCTCAAATCGACATGAGCTCGGCAACGATATGAACTCAAGCAGGTTTTCTCCATAGGTCTGAAGGCTCATCCTGAAGTCGTTGTAGGTCTCAAACGACTCCAGGGCATCAGCTCCAAACCGCTCCGATTCTGCGTTAATGACGGCCGCAAAAAGATCATCCTTCGATCGGTAAAACTTGTAAATGGTCGACTTGGACATCGAACCCGCATGAGCGATCATGTCTGTGGTGACAGAGTTGAAATCTTTTGAGAAAAAAAGGTCTTTTGCCGCAGCAAGCAGACGGTCCTTGGTATCATTATCAGCGGCTTCGGTTTTCTTGAGTTCCGACATTCAACATCCCAACAACGCGATGCGAAGTAGGACAGAGACCCTGCTCGGAGCCGCGACGCACTGAGTTTTCAGAGGACCTTTGCAACGCACGCAACAACCTGTTTGTTCCTAAAAGCGAGGTTCCCTGACTTTGTAAAGAGAACGCACAGCCTCACGGTCGGCAGCTCATGCGGCGAAGATTTAGTTGCAGGAGGCACGAAAGTAGCTTCTGACGCATCGATTGGATACCTTTACGTACTCAGCTCAGTGATTGGGATGCAAATAGGCTGGTCAGGCAAGTCGGCAGGTGCCGTCATTTCAAAGGGTGAAGAGACGACAATCAGGGGGGTGAATGCAGCCTTCCCGTTTCGACGCAAATGTTGCCGTAGAGGGCAAAGACATCGCGCCAAAGATCATTCTTTAGAGCCTTTGGCCTTCGCTAGAGAGAGAGTCGCAGGCAGCGAGGTAAAATTCGGAAACGCTCTGGGAACTAGTGCAGTACTTATGAGTACTCTCTTCATGCGGCGCAAGCCCTAAGCTTCGATAATTACTCTCACTGTTCCCTCTCTCAAACCAGATCGGCCTTTCTAAATGCTACGTAACACGCTCCTTTGCGCGGCCTCTGCCGTCGTTCTTGCAGCCTGCTCAGGTGCAGCTCAAGAGACCCCTCCCCCTCGGCTTGTTGAGACCATCGTTGTCGGCGAAAGCGAGGTCGGGGCGACGAGCCGCTACCCCGCAACACTGCGCGGTGATCAGCGGGCGTCTCTGTCATTTGAGGTCGGCGGCGCGGTTGAACGCATCAACTTTGAGATCGGCGATCGGTTTCGGCGCGGTCAGGTTCTCGCATCCTTGAATGCACGCCAGCAGCAACTGGCTTCGCGAGCGGCCACAGCCGCTCTGCGCGAAGCCGAAGCAAGCTTCCAAGAAGCCAAACTCGATTTTGATCGTAAGAAACGTCTTGAGGGCACCGGAGCGGTCTCTCAATCCTCGATTGATGCGGCTCGCCGGGTCATGGAGACCACTCGGGCTCGGGTCGCAGCCCTCAAGGCGGACAGCGGCCGAGCTATCGACACGGTCGCAGACACACGGATTATCGCACCGTTCTCCGGCGAAGTGACGGCTCGCCGCCGCGAACCCGCAGAGGTCGTCCTTCCCGGCGAAGCGATCCTTGAGGTGAACAGCCTTAGTGCAGGTCTAGAGGCCGTTATCTTTGTACCCGAACGAGATCGGTCGAAATTCTCGGTTGGCCGTGAGTTCACCTTTATCGACGATGATGGCCGCGAGCTTGCTGCTCGCGTCACCGACGCTGATACGGCGGCCGGAACTGGCGGTGTCTTCGAAGTGGTCCTCGCGATCTCAGCCGCTCGCTCGAATGGACTTGTCGCCGGCTCGCGCGGAGAAATCCTCGCAACCTCTAGCGGTGAAAACTCAATCGTCATCCCAATGACGGCCGTTCGCGCTGGCGAAGCTCAGAGCGGTACTGTGATGGTGGTCAATAAAGACGACGAGAGCCTCAAAGCGAGACGGGTCTCGCTTGGCGCTCTGTCCGATAGCGGCATCGTCATAATCCGCGGGCTGAAGCCCGGAGATCGCATCGTCACTCGCGGTGTAGGACTTCTGCGCGATGGTGAAATCGTCAGAATTGCCAACGCGCTAGCGGAGCAATTCAACCCATGAACCTCTCCCTAGCTGCGCTCAAGCAGCAGCCGCTGCTGTTCTTCCTTTTCGCTATCCTGATGCTCTTTGGAGCCTTCAGCTATTTCAACCTGCCTGCTCGCGAGGACCCGAAGCTTACCATTCGAGCAGCCACCGTGACCACTTCTTATCCTGGGCTTTCAGCCGAACAGGTGGAGCTCCTCATCACCAAGCCGCTCGAAGAAGCGATCGTTGGCTTGGAGTATGTGAAGGAGGTCAAATCCACGTCGATCGATGGCTTTTCGATTATCACACCCGAGTTCACCTGGCAGACCGAAGATCTTGAAGAGACGTTTGGCGATCTGGCTGAGACTGTTCAACGGGCCAGCGCTGGGTTGCCTGAAGGTGCCAGCACACCGGTTGTGAATGACGACTTTGGCGATATCGCCGTGATGTCGATCGCGCTCTTTGGTAAGGACTATTCAAACGCAGAGCTCGCCGACTTTGCTCAGCACACCAGAGACCAGCTTCTCACCGTTCCGGGCACGAAGCGCGTTGATATTCTGGGCGTGCGCGAGCAGCGCATGATGCTCGAATATTCCAACGCTGAGCTGGCCCAGTTGGGTATCTCGCCAGAACAAATCGCTGCCGCGCTTAGAACGGAAAACATCATACAACCGGCTGGCACCATCGATATCGGTGCGACCTCCATGGCCGTTCGCCCCAGCGGAAATTTCCAATCGATCGACGATGTTCGATCAACCATGATCATCGCGAATGATGGCACAATGCTGCGGGTCGCAGACGTTGCCGAAGTCTCCCACGGTTACCAAGACCCTCCCGGGCCGGTTGCATACTACAATGGCCAAGAGGCCATCGTGCTTGCCGTGTCGATGGAAGATGGGCTGAGCGTTCTCTCATATTCCGACGCTGCCACAGAGCGCATGGATGCGATCGCTGCGACCTATCCGGTCGGCCTTGGCTATGACCTCGTCACTTATGAAGCGCCTAAGGTCGAAGCGGCCGTCTACGGGGTCAGCTTCAACATCCTTCAATCGCTCATCATCCTCTTGGCTATTGTCATTCTTTTTCTTGGAGTGCGCACAGGGCTTGTCGTTGGCGCGATTGTGCCGGCAGTAATCCTTGCAAGCTTTGCCGTTATGGGACTGTTCCAAATCCCGCTTCAGCGGATGAGCTTGGCTACAATCATCATCTCTCTGGGTCTGCTGGTCGATAACGGCATTGTCATCGCAGAGGACTTTAAGCGCCGCGTCCTTGAGGTCGGTGATCGGATGGAGGCTCTTAAGCAAACGAGTAAAGAGCTCGCCTTCCCGCTTCTGTCATCTTCGATGACAACCATGGCGGTGTTCCTGCCCCTGCTCATCGCGAACACGGACAGCACCGAATACACCCGCACGATAAGCCTGGTTATCATCATAACGCTGAGCATCTCATGGATCTTCGCGATGACTATCACGACGACGCTCTGCCACAACTTCCTGAAAGTGCCCGAAGCTGGCCCCGATGGCGAAGTGCGCGATCCCGATGAGGACCGGAAGGTGGCGCAAATCTTCAACCGCCTCACTGACTTTTATGAGCGCGGCCTACGCCGGATCCTCAAGAATCGCTGGAAGTATGTCGGCGCCATGGTCGTGCTCTTCATGTTCGGCGGGTTCTTGCAGAGCCAAATCCCGCAGCTCTTCTTCCCCGACAACGACAACCCGCAGGTCCTTGTCTATGTCGAGCTGCCAGCTGGCGTCTCGAGCCAAGCCACCGATGAGCGGGTCCGAGAGATGGCGGAGATTGTCGCTGACAAAGAAGCCTTCCCCGAGATTCAGAACTTTGTCTCTTATGTTGGCTTTGGCGGACCGCGATTTGTCTTGTCGCTAACGCCGGTCGATCCGGCGCCCAACAAGGGCTTCTTCGTGATCAACACGGTTGATCTCGCGAGCGCTGAAGCCATCGTTCCGAGGCTCAGGGAGAAGTTCTCATCGAGCTATTCCGATATGAACACGCGGGTCACCCGCATGTTCTTAGGGCCTGAAGACCCAGCGGTCATTCAGCTGCAAGTGGTCGGTCCGGATGCCGATTACATCAACGCCAAGGCCGAAGAAGTCGCCACAGCGATGGCTAACATTGACGGCATGATTGAGGTTTGGTCGGACTGGCGCGGTCAAGAGACCGACTTGGCGCTCGATGTCGACCAACAGGCTGCGCGGGTTGCTGGTGTGACATCAGCGGACATTTCCTCCTCGCTCACCCGTCATCTCGATGGAGAGATGGTGAGTATGTACCGTGATGGTGACGAGATGTATCCGATCATGCTGCGCGCCCGCGAAGAAGAGCGCTCCAGCATTGATCGGCTGCGTACCGTAGCAGTCTATTCGCAAAACGGCTCCTCGGTTCCACTTGGACAGGTCGCCGAGGTCGAGATGGATAGCCAATGGGGCTTTATCCAACGCGAAGACCTGGTGCGAACCGTCACGATCGAAGGCCGGCACTTAACCAAGAGCCCCGAAGATCTCGTCCCGATCATCCAGCCTGAGCTTGATCGGATCAACGCAGATCTTGCGCCCGGCCATGAAGTGAAAATCGCCGGTATCCTTGAAGAATCGGTGCAGACCAATGAGGCGCTTGCAGCGATTATGCCGCTCGTCTTCGGCCTCATATTCTTCATGCTGATCGCTCAGTTCGGCGACTACAAGCGCCCGCTGGTGATCATTCTCGCTTTGCCTTTCGTGTTCACCGGTGCTTTCGCGGGGCTGCTGATCATGGGCTCCACCTTTGGGTTTATGGCGATCCTGAGCCTTTATGGCCTTATCGGGATCATCGTGAACAACTCGATTGTGTTGGTGGATCGCTGCGACATTGAGATCAATGCAGTCGAACAGCGGGAAGGAGACGATGCTGAGAGCCTTCCCGACGACTATGATCCGCGCGAAGCTCGATTTGAGGCGGTAGTCAAAGCGTGTCGTCGGCGGTTCCGCCCGGTGGTGATGGCAACGCTGACGACCATCGCTGGCCTTCTCCCCCTGATCATCTTCCAGGATGTCCTCTTCTACGGCTTTGCAAGCTCAATCGCTTTCGGCCTTCTGCTTGGCACGCCGCTTGTCTCGCTTGGTATGACGCCGGTCATTTATGCGCTCATGTTCAAGATCTCTGATCCGGACGCGGAGGCCGATGCCGAGAGTCCCAAGCGCGCAAATCCCTATGCCAAGTTCATCCCGAGCCTTCCCTTTGGTGCGCGGAGTAAACCTGCATGAAACGTATCCTTGCCCTTTCCCTCGCAGCCGTAACATCAGCCTGCGCAATGGGTCCCGACTATCAGCGGCCCGAGCTAGCGACGCCCTCGTCCGTTACAACGCTTCCGGATGCGCCTGAGCTGGCAGGCACCGAGCTTCGCTCGGACTGGTGGAACCAGTTCAAAGACCCGGTTCTCACGGGGCTGGTCGACAAGGCGATCACAAACAATCCAGATATCGAAGCCGCCCTGGCTCGGATCGATCAATCGCGCGCGTTCCGCGGCTCGGTCAAATCCGCTGGCCTCCCTTCCCTATCGGCGCGTTCTGGCGCAAATCGGCTGCGCCAAAGCGAAAACGCCTTTGATCTTGGTCAGTTGTCGCAAGGCGGTGGCGGAAGCCAAGGACCCGGCAACGCATTGCCGATTGCCTTCGGTGAAGCGCAAAAGCTCTTCGACGCAGCCGGGCAAGCAAGCTGGGAGATTGATCTGTTTGGCCGTGTTCGCCGCCGCGTCGAAGCCGCGAGCGCGCGTGTGCAAGTAGCCGAAGAAGACTATCGCGGCATACTCGTCGCGATCATTTCTGACACCGTTCAGTCTTACGCTGACCTACGCGCGGCTCAGGCTCAGCTCGATATTGCCAGAGAGAACCTGGCGACCGCTCAAAAGACCGAGGAGCTCACCAACATGCTTCTCAGCGAAGGGTTGGTGCCGGAGTTTGACGTCAGCCGGGCACGTGCGGAGCGCAGAGCTCTGGAGGCCGCCATTCCGCCGCTTCAAGCGCTTATCCGCTCACGAAACGCAGCGATAGCAGCGCTCACGGGGCAAACACCCGATCAAACTATTGAGCAGATGCTGGTCCAAGGCGAACTCAATCCAATCGCCGCGTCCATCCCTGCGGGTTTATCGAGCGATCTCCTCAGGCGGCGTCCCGATGTGCGTTTGGCTGAGCGCCGCCTCGCCGCGGAGACGGCTGATATCGGCGCGGAAATTGCCGATCTCTATCCAAGCTTCAGCCTTTCCGGGCTGTTTGGGTTTACCTCGCTTTCGCTTGACACTCTGTTCGACAGCGGATCGCAGCAATGGTCAGTTGGCGGCGCACTCAATTGGCCGATCTTTAACGGAGGTCGCAACCGCGCGGAGGTCCGCGAAGCCAAAGCCGGCGCCGCTGAAGCGCGGGCGCTCTATCGAGCCGCTGTGCTGGGCGCTTTCAGGGATGTTGACGAAGCGCTCAGCGTTTATGTCTACACGCTTCGCGAACGCGAGTTTTTGAAGAGCGTTGTTGAAGACCGGGAGCGTGTTTTTGCGCTTTCAGAAATGCGATATCGCGAAGGCCTGGACAGTCTTATCGTTCTCCTGCGTGCGCAAACGGCCCTGAACGCGGCTAAGACCAATCTTGCGATCGCCGATGGGCAAGTTCTGCAAACGACAGTTGCCGCCTATCGGAGCCTTGGCGGGGGTTGGGATTATGGGGAAGCTCAAAGAACGGCGAGCGTCGCGTCAGAGTTTCCATCGCAGCAGTAGGGCTGCGCGCTTAAGTCCCTTTCGGCTTTTGCCCATTCTGAGCGCGCGTGCTGATATCATCAATGCGCTTAGCCCGGGTTTCAGGGGTCTTGGCGAGCTTGACTTCCCGTAGAGCAAAGCGCTGAACCGCTGGCCCAAACGCATCAAATACCTCTAGCGCCGGCGGCTTGCGTTGGAGTTCTTCAACCAGGTCATCGGGTTTGATGAGCGCGTCCACATCGTTCAAGAAATCCCACAGACCTTCTTTCTTTGATCGGGCAATAGCCGCTCGTCCGGCGTCATGCATTCGCCCTTCTTCTTCCAGCTTCGCGGCCCGATCCTTGTAAGTCTTCGACCAGTGTTGTGATCGGCGCGGACCGATCAATTGCATCGTCCGCTCGTCATCAAGCTTGCGACGAATACCATCGACCCACCCGAAGGCTAAAAGCTCATCGAGCACCTCGCCGGTAGAGACATATTTGTCTGGTTGTATCTTCTTGTAGGTAACGAGCCAGACGCTCGGTTCCTGAGCGTGGTTTTCCAAGAGGAACCCGCGCAGCTCATCAGCTGAGGCAACCTCGACCTTCTCGAAGTTCTCCGTTTTGATGCCCTTAGCGTCTGCCATGTGCGCCGATCAGTCTGCGACAAATTGGATGAAATTAAAGCACTCGCCGGTTGCGTGCGCCACCGCTGGCACCACCTCGCCATGGAGCCAGAAATCTCGCGGCAGTTCCATTCGCACCATCATGGATTTGAGCTTCAGTTCAGCGGCATGTTCGTGATCGGCGTGCTCAGCAAAGCCGCGCGGCATTGAGCTTAGGCTCATCTCACGCATCAGGTCGTGCCCGTCTTCCTTAAGCTGCGCCATGATCTCACCAAAGCGGTCCGAACGCTCGATGATCTTGTCGCGAATTGGCCCAAGCGCCTTTGCATCAAGGTTGTAGCGACCAAAAGCAGCAAAGCTTTCGAACGGCGACAAATGCAAATACACGCAGCCCTGGTTCTCGGCTTTGGTGCCGGAAGGCGTGAGCATTCCAGAGACGCTAGTTTTGTAAGGCGATTTGTCTTTGGAAAAGCGCGTGTCCCGCTGCATCCGGAACATCGTGTCGCGCCCGCCAGAAAAGGTCAGCCCTTCTGCGTCTAACCGACCGCTCAGGTTTTCGATGATCTCAGCGAAGGGAGTGAGCAAGTGCTCGTCAAACTCATCCTTGCGCGCCTTAAACCATTCCCGCTCGTTGTTCTCGGCAAGACCTTCGAGAAGCTTGAAGGATTTTTGTGATATTGAGGGCATCGATACTTGGTTCCAATCTAGCCCTCCCAGACGCATCTGTACTGGCCAGTACTGGCAAATGCAATCCCTTTCAGTGAGAGTAGGCCATCGCCTTACGGTTGGTCGAACCAGCTAAGAGATGCTGTGGCCTCTGCCCCACTCAAATAGGCAACCGCTCCAGCAAAACCCAATATGTGAGCACGTGGTAGCTAGCATACCCTCACCCTTTACGGTCATTTCGCTTTGCTGCGTGCTCATATCGTTCTGCAATCGTTTCAAGTTGCTGAGCAAGCACCTCAGTCACTGCGCTGCCATACTCGTTCGCCAGCGCGACCAGAGAGCTTCCGACCGGCTTGTAAACACTCGCCAATTCCCGAAACACCTTTGGCTTGAGCTTGATCAGGAGCCCGCGTCTGTCAGTGGGATGAGCGACACGCTCGACATAGTCTCTTGTCTCCAAGCGATCTAGAAGCGTCGTCATACTCCCGCGAGTAAGCCCTAGCGCTTCAGCAAGTTCACTTGGTGACCTTGGTCCGTTCTCAAGCAGGTTGATGCACCGCAGATCGTTTCGGCTGACACTAATCGCTCTTGCTGCCGTCTCGTCCAGTTGATCAATGGCGGCATGGAGCCGGCGGCTTGCACTGACCAACCCGTACTCGTCGAACGGGGCGCCCTCATTCATGTCACTATCTGATCCCATCAATTGATCCTGCCGGACTTAGTGGGAGTTGACAAGTAGTTTGATTATCAAATAGTATGAACATCAATCATAGGAGGTGTCATGCTTGTTTTTGGTCTTCTCGGCGGCGCTTTCATCGGTCTTGTGATCGCCGTTCTGTGCACGCCGCGTGTTGTCGAATATGTTGAGACAATCGACATCGAAGCCAACGCTTCATCAGTCCATGATGCGATCCGCTTCCAGCGTAACCTCATGCAATGGTCGGCTTGGCCAAGTGAAACGGGATCAGACTGCAAGGTTGCTGGTGACGACGGCGAAGTGGGCGCGCAAACCGTGTTCTTCGATAAGAAGGGAAACCGCTTTGGGCATCAGAGTGTTGCGCACCTTTCACCAATCCGGGAGGTCACTTTTACGCTCGAAAGCAAAGGACCACCTCACGTGCCGAGCTTGTCGTTCTACCTTGTTGAGATGGGAGAAGAGACAACGCGCGTGCTGCTTTCATTCCGAAATGATGTGACCCCGCCTTTCCATCTGATGCAGCGCTTGATCGGGATCACCCGCTGGACACGCGAAATGCACCGCAAGGATCTCGAAGGTCTGCAACGCTTCCTGGAGAAGCGGGAGAACTATATCGGCACGCCTCTGGCACAGGCCGCCTAGTTGTCACTGATCTACCCCTACGAGTTTGAAGCCCAAATCGAGCGCTTTGGCGTCGGGGTAAAGCGCGTCATTTGGTACAACGTCTTAATGCTGCCCGATCATTTGCAATCAGAGCTGCCCTTTGATGAGTACCCTCGGCTTCGTGTCGAGGGAGAGATTGCAGACATCCCCATTGCTAATGCTTTCATGCCGACAGGAGATGGCCGCAACTATGTGATCGTCGCGCCAAATGTGCTTAAGCAAGCGGGTGTTGGTCTCGGTGATACGGTCGAAATGCGCTTCAAGATAGCCGATCAAGATCATGTTGATTTGCCCGAAGCTCTCGAACTCGCTCTTAAGCGCCGGACCGAGGCAAGCAACGCGTGGGACGCCATCACCCCCGGCAAAAAGCGCATGCTCGCCCAGCATGTTTTGTCAGCAAAGACCGACAAGACCCGGTCGAAACGTGTCAGCGAAGCACTCGAGGCACTGGTCAATTACGGTGCCGACTTGCGTGCTTGGAGGAAGGGTTAGCCTGGGAAGCTGGTCTCAAATCCTTTCTTGAATTTCCAACCTATGGTGGACGGTACTGGATTACCCTTTCGCAGAGCTTGGTGCCCGCTCCGGCAATGGGAAAAGTCCGACGAAGCGCTGAAACAGTTTCCGGTCTCCAGTGATCGCAAGTCCATTCTCTTCGGCATCCTCAAGCAAGAGATCGCCATAGACTATAGCGGCCAAGGTATTGGAATCTCCTGTAACTTCAACATCAGCTTGGGCGATCTCGCCGACCTCGATTACCAGCGCTCCGTTCTCAATCGTCGCTCTATGAGGGACGCCATCAAGTACGAGCGAAAGTGACATCTCAGCGTCGCGCGCAGATGCGGGCGAGAACATCGTCCGGAAGGAGAGCATCACTGATGCGGCGCTCATCGGTTTGCCTTCGGGAAGACTGGGTGATCGCGCCGCCCAGCGCCCTAAGTCCTTGATGAGCGGCTCAAGGTCCGCTCCCCATTCGGTCAGCTCATAGACTTGCGAAGCTGCGGGCGGGGGGAGCTGGCGCCGGACCAGAATATGCGCCGCCTCCAGTTCGGTCAGCCGGGTGGTTAGGATATTGGTACTTATCCCAACAAGCCCCGCCTTAAGATCACTGAATCTCTTGGGTCCCGGAATAAGCTCGCGCACTATCAACAACGCCCAGCGTTCGCCGACGAGCTCGAGTGCATGAGCGGTTGCGCAACCGTCGTCGTAGGGCTTTTTCCTCGCCATCGGATGGATATAGCTTCTTCACTTGACAATACTAGTTGCTATTTTGAACTATCTAATTCAATATTATGTAATCGAGTCGCTCTCCACGCGTGGCATGGGCGGTCGCAACCGAAAGGGAGGCATGAACATGTACATTGATGGAACCGTGATCGCAGTGCCGACAGCCAAAAAAGACGCCTACCGGGAGCACGCGCAACAGGCAGCGGCAGTCTTCAGGAAGCATGGCGCGACCGGACTGGTCGAATGCTGGGGCGACGATGTGCCAAAGGGCAAGTTAACGGATTTCCATCGTGCCGTGCTGGCGACGGACAACGAGACGATCGTTTTTTCTTGGATCACCTGGCCCGATAGAGAGACCCGCAACGCCGCGATGCCGAAGGTAATGGCTGAGATGGACGGTGAAGGCGGCATGATGGGAGAAATGCCCTTTGACGGGAAGCGTATGATCTACGGCGGCTTTGAAGCCATCCTCGAAGCATAAGGCTGGAGAGATAATCGGTGGTAGATATCACGGGCAGTCGCGATTGCGGCAACTCACCAAAGAATGCCTTTGTCCAGTCTATGGCTATAGCGTTTGAAACCGTAGCCTTCGACCCTGACTCCATCGTAGATGACTTGGTTTTTGAAATGCCGGGGAGTAAATTGCTTCAAGGCGCATCCGCCATTCTGCCAAGACTTAACGAACAAACGATCCCGACCGCCATTGTTGTAGAACACGCCATTGCTCACGGTCGCGCTGGCGCGGCGAGCGGCGTATCGACCCTTGAAGACGGCACTCAGCGCCGTTTCGCCTATGTCTTTGAGTTCAAAAACACGACCGCCAAGTGGGTGGTGAGCGCAAAGCTCTATGGTTGATCCTGCGCAGAGCAGGCTCACGGCTCGCCAGAATTTTGGTAGCAGCTTCCAAATCCCGTCAAACGTCGCAATGCACCAGCTCTCGCAAGGTCAGTTGTATTGCCAGTGTCAGAAATTGGGGCGGAGGCCGAGTGGCTGCTTTCATCTCGCTCACCGCAAAATCCGACCCCCAATCGCAGCATCTTTTACAGCCAAGTGTAAAAGATGTTTTGGGCGATCCGCTAAGCGCTTGAAAATTGGTAGCGGAGGAGGGACTCGAACCCCCGACACGCGGATTATGATTCCGCTGCTCTAACCACCTGAGCTACTCCGCCACGACGCTGCGCGCTGCCCATGAAGGGATCGCCCGCGTAATCAGCGAGCGGCGCACTTAAGGCGCAAGGGCCAAGCGGTCAACCATTTGTAGCGCATCTCACAGTCGCTCGCGCCCGCGAAACGTCTGACGCTTGACCAGCTCCCACGGGCCGCCCTGATAAAGGTGCAATTCAAGCGCGGGAAAAGCAAACCGGCGTGGCTCAATCCTATGCGCCAATTGCGCCTGCAGCGCGCGTGCTTCGCGCTTTGTCACCTTGTTCTGGATCGTGATATGCGGACGCGGCTCATGAAGGTCTTGCGCGGTCAGGCTGCCGTGGAAATGCTCTGCAATAAGCTCGCGCAGCGCCAGCAGTGGCTCGCTTTGAAGCGCAATCGCAGTGCCTGTGCCTAAGTCCATCAGCCCGGTAATGTCCGCTTCAACCGGCGCAAACTCAGCCGTGACCCGCGGAACAAAGGTGACAAGCTCATCAAGCAATGATGGCGCAAAAGAATGGAACAAAGTCACATGCGCGTGCAAGTGATTGCGTTCGGGCGGATAATGCGCCCGGCGCAGACCTTCAGCCCAACCCTGAACATCAGGCGGAAGGGCTGCAGTGAGGATAAACGGACGTCCGCTCATCGCCGGATTACATCTCGCCGCGCTCACGGCGTAGCTGATACCACCGCTCAACCGCTTCGTTATGACCTTCATTGGTCTCGTTGAATTCGTGCCCGCCGGTCCCATCAGCGACCATGAACAGCACATCGGTCTCGGCCGGGTCGAGCACCGCAGCGATGCTCTCGCGTCCCGGATTGGTGATCGGCCCTTCAGGCAGGCCAACCCTTGTATAGGTGTTATAGCCATTGACGGCAGCGATTTCGGATTGACGGATGCGCCGCCCAAGCGGTTTGCCTTGAGTGATCGGATAGATAATCGTGGGATCGGCCTGAAGCATCATGCCGGTGCGCAGACGGTTTGAATACAGCCCGGCAATCATCCGCCGTTCAGAAGCCTTGCCGGTTTCCTTTTCAACAATCGACGCAAGCGTGACCGCTTCGCGCATTGTCTCGACCACCGCGTTTTCCTGACGCGCTGTCCAGGCTTCTGCGAGATAGGTGTCCATCGCGCTTTGCATCTTTTCTACCAGCTCAGCGCGTTCCTGACCGCGCTCAAACGCGTAGGTGTCAGGCAGGATCGAACCTTCGAGCGGAACGTCGATTTCACCGCTGAGCAGGTCCTCTTCCATCAAGCGCTGCCAGACCAGCACGGAAGGCATGCCTTCAGGGATGGTAATGAACCGCCTCACGACATCGCCGGCCTGAAACGCTGCAAGCATTTCGCCTTGGGTCATCCCGGGAGCCAGCGTGTATTCGCCGGCTTTGATCGGTTCGCTCGACCCGAACAGCCGCGCGCGCCAGATGAACCCGTCAGCCGAAACGACATGCTGCTGCGCCTCAAGGTCTTTCGCGACTTGCGTAAGCGATGCGCCCGCGGGGATGATGAAACTCGCTTCCTGCTTGACGGTCGCGCTGCCGAGCGCCTGCGCCCCGAAGACCAGCGCGCCGCCTCCAACGAGCAGCAGAAGAAGCCCGACAATGCAGCCGAGCCGTTTCATGGGTTTAACCCTCGACCCTTTGCATGATCAGCGAGGCGTTCGTGCCGCCAAAGCCGAAGCTGTTGTTAAGCACTGCGCGCACGTCGCGCTTCTTAGCCGTCAACGGCACTAGGTCGATCCCTTCTGTACCTTCATCGGGATTATGAAGGTTAAGCGTGGGCGGCACCACACCATCGCGCATCGCAAGGATGCAGAACACCGCTTCGACCGCACCGGCACCGCCCAGCAAGTGTCCAATCGCGCTTTTGGTCGAGCTCATCGAAGCCCCGCCCAAATCCTCGCCCAGCACGCGCTTGACCGCGGCAAGTTCGATTGTGTCGGCCATGGTCGAGGTGCCATGCGCATTCACATAATCGATATCGCCCGGGCCAAGCCCCGCCTTCTTGAGCGCCATGCGCATTGCAAGCTCTGCGCCTTTGCCTTCAGGATGCGGCGCAGTGACGTGATAGGCATCGCCAGACAGGCCATAGCCGGTGACTTCCGCGTAGATATTTGCCCCGCGTGCCTTTGCGCGCTCATATTCCTCCAGCACAACCACACCAGCACCTTCGCCCATGACAAAGCCTTCGCGGTCTTTGTCATAGGGGCGGCTCGCTTCGGTTGGACGATCGTTGAAGCTGGTGTTGAGCGCGCGCGCTTGCGCAAAACCGGCAATGCCGAGCGGATTGACCGTGCTTTCCGCTCCGCCTGCAAGCATCACATCGGCATCGTCGGCGGCGATCATCCGCGCGGCATCGCCGATCGAATGCGCCCCGGTTGAACAGGCCGTCACGACCGCGTGGTTTGGCCCCATGAAGCCGTATTTGATCTGAACCTGCCCCGTCACAAGATTGATCAGACGGCCATGAACAAAGTGCGGGCTGACCCGGCCCGGCCCGCGCTCATGCAGGTTGACGCTTTCATATTCGATACCCGGCAGACCGCCGATCCCGGCCCCGATCGAGCAGCCGGTGCGGATCTTTTCTTCTTCGCTCATCTCGGTGAGACCAGCGTGCTCAAGCGCCTGACCCGCTGCATCAATCCCGTAGACAATAAACGGATCGACCTGACGCTGGATCTTGCCATCGACGCGCTTGTCAGCATCGAACCCCCAGGCATGGTCTTTCGGCTTGACCTCGCACGCGATCGTGCACTTTTGCCCTTCAGTGTCGAAGCGGGTGATCGGCCCTGCCCCACTTTCGCCCGCAATCAGGTTACGCCAACTCGTCTCGACATCGCCGCCTAAAGGGGTGACAAGGCCAAGGCCGGTTACAACCACACGCCGCATTGCTCTCTCCAGAAAAGCCACAGGCCCGCTCCCCGGATCAGGGCTCGGGCCTGTCAGATAGCCGCCCGCCGCAAAGGCGGGTTCAGCTGGGCAGGATCAGCCCTTATTGTCCTCAATATACTTGGTGGCATCGCCGACCGTCGAGATCTTCTCAGCCGCATCGTCCGGAATTTCGACGCCGAACTCTTCTTCGAACGCCATCACCAATTCGACGATATCAAGGCTGTCAGCTCCCAGATCGTCAATGAAGCTGGCATCCTGTGTCACCTTGTCGCCTTCGACGCCAAGATGCTCGACAACAATTTTCTGCACGCGGTCGGCAGTATCGCTCATATTGTCCCTCTTATTTCCTTGGGGGTGGTCTTGAGGAGAGGCCCTACTGATCGCTTGCGAGGAGCGCAAGAGGGGGCACTGATTCTCCCATCAACCGCGGAACGCGGGCGCGGCCGTGCGTGGTGCGGGGCGCAGGGCGGGGTGTTGCGCGCGGTCAGGCAAACAGCGGCAAAGGATCGCGCAGGCTGATATCGCTGCGCAGGCTAAGCGCGCGCTCGATCATGTATTTGTGCCAAGCGCCGAACACGATCAGCGCGTGTTGGCCGCGCCCGCTGATTGTATCGAGTGCGGCATCGATCAGGCCGGTATGCGCGGCATTGATCTGCGTCCAGCCGCCGGGGCCAAGATCGCGATCGAAATAGATCTGGTAAGGCGTCTGCGCGCGCTGGACGAGCACATCATAGTCGCGGGTATGGATGAAGCGCGGATCATCGCGCCGCGCTTTCGTGATGGTTCGCTGGTATTCCGCCCGCGCCAGACGATAGGCAGCCCATTCCTTCGCCCGCGCCGGATCATTCTCGATCGCTTTAAGCGCTGCGCGTCGGTTATCAGCGATCTCCTGGCTCCACCCGGCGCAGGCCACAATCTCGAAACCCAGCTCTTGTGAGAGCGGAAACACGACATCGGTCAGTTCAGGAAAGACTTTCGTGCGCGCTTCCGTCACAGCGCCGGTCTCAGCAAAACTGCGCTTGGCTTCGACAAGGCGCGACGGGGGTATTTCGGTGAGTACCAGATCAGGCTCCGCGCGGCGGATCGCGCGCGCCAGCACTTCAAGCGAATATGCCTCGCTATCGCGGTGATTGCTGTGGATCGCGCCCAGCACCGGCAGTTGGGTAAGGCACGAAGATGACGCGTCGTCGCTGGCAGCGCAGCCGGAAAGCGGCTGGCTCATCGCGCTCAAGCCGCCAGCTGCCGCTAAGCTTGCGAACAACGTCTGTCGGCGTGTCGTCTCCATAATCCCCGTTTCGTCTCCCCCCGCTATTGGTTACGGCGTCGCGGCATCAGCCAGCGCTTGCGCTTTCGCCCGTGCAGTCAGCTGGATCTCCGCCCGCAGCTTACCCGCTATCCGCGCAAGCCCTTGCGTTGGATAATCGCGGCCCGGATCAAGCGCCAGCACCTGCTCATAATAATCAGCCGCGCGCCCCAGCTCGCCTTCAGCTTCATAACACAGCCCGATATTGAACAGCACGGACAGCTGCGCCGGGTTGTCTGCTTCGAAAGAGCGGAAACCCTCACATGCGCCCACCGGATCGCGATCGGTTTGCTTGACGGTCGCGCGAAACGCCGTGCGATCATCGCGCCTTAGATCCTTGCGGCTTTCCATTATACGGACGGCATCGACCCGTTCTGCTGGCGCCAGATCGTACCTGATCTCAGCCGCGAGGTCTTCCACCAGAGCATCGATCAGATCGATCGCAGCCGGAATAGTCGCATCATCGCGGCAATAGCGCACCGCATTGCTCAGCGTGCCTTTGCGCGAATAGAGCTGGCGTCCATCCGCGCTGACTAAGAGAATGCGAGGATCAAGCCGCGCGGCCATCTCCCAACACGGGATCCGCCGCTCACCGCGCTTGATACATTTGTTGTTGGCATCGCGCTCAAGGCAGTCTTCGCGAATCCGGGGCTCGATTCGCTGTTCACGCACATCGCTGCGCACCGAGCCGCGCAGCACTGCATCAGGGGTGTTGGGGTCAGCAACCTGCACCGGCTCGCCAGCTTGCCCCAGAATGATAACCTGGCCCTGTCTCGCCGCGATGGCCGGGACGAGGCGAAAGTAGCTCTGCCCTTCGATCACCACTGCGCCCAGCACATCAGTGAGCGCGAGTAGCGCATCGGGCCCTGCATCGCCGCCAAAGCCTTCCGTCGCAATCACTTCGATCTCGCCAGGCAGATCGATCCCAGCGGGGTACACTCCTCTCACTTGGAGCGCCTCGGCTTGAGCGCCGCTCGTTGGCACAGCAGCAATCGCTGCAAGGCCGAGCGCTCCGGCCAAAAGCCTGTTCCAACCGCTCACTCGCGCTGTCCATCGCATGATAGTGCCCCTCAAATGTCTTGCCCTGACTGTGTCTTAGACGCGTTTGAGGGTCTTGCCGAAGCCCCGTGTATCGCCAGTGAATAGTGCAGACAGCGCTCAGCCAGCCAGAGCCGCCTCTTACCTCTATCAGCTCCCCTGCCCCTGCTGTCCACAATGGTCTGAATTTTACAATGCAACTGCGAAATCGCCGTGTTACAAGCTGATACAAGGTCGCGCTCTTGGAGGGTATTCGTAACAAGCGAAGCCACCGCAGATCGTATTTGGGGGAACCCTTAGATGTTGAAATCAGCTTTGGTGGCAGCCGCCGCCGTTATGTCTCTCTGTGCCACATCGGCTGCCGCGCAAGACCGCTCATCCGGTCGCAAGGATCAGGAACGCGGAACCGCAGAAATTCCGCAATGCAACCGCAATCTGGGTACTGTCGCGATTGTCGAGCCGGACAATCAATGGTGGCGCCAGCTCAGCCTCGGCAGCCCCGAAGCCATCATCAAGATCTTCGTCCAGCGGTCCGGCTGTTTCACGCTGGTCAATCGCGGGCGTTCGATGCGCAGCCGTGCGATGGAACGCGCGCTGGCTGATCAAGGGGAATTGCAGGAAGGCTCGAATCTCGGCCGCGGCCAAGTGAAAGCGGCGGATTACTTCCTGCAGCCCGATATCGTGACCACGAACAGCAATAGCGGCGGCGGCGGCATTGGCGCTGCCATTGGCGGCCTGTTCGGCGGGACTATCGGTGGCCTCGTAGGCGGCATCAATGTCCGCAAGAAAGAGGCTAACGTCACGCTTTCCGTCGTCAATGCTCGCACGACCGTCGAAGAGGCGCTGGTCGAAGGCTATGCTCGCAAGAAGGATCTGCGCTTCCGCGGTGGCGGCGGGGTCGGCGGTCTGTTCGGCGGGTTCGGCGCTGCTGGAGCGAGCGGCTATCAGAACACCGAAATCGGCCAGGTGATCGTGCTCGCGTATCTCGATGCCTACAGCAAGGTGGTCTATCAGCTCGGCGGTTTACCGGATGACGCAGCCGCAGCTGCACCCGAAGCACAGTAACCTGCCCTGCTTCAAAAATGCTCGGTCCGGGGCGCTCGCCTAGGAAGCGCCCCGACCGGATTTTTCTGACTTAGCCCGCCGGTTTTGCTGCCTGTTTCGGCGGCTCGACCACCCGCACATGCAATTCGCGCAGCTGCGCTGGCTGAGGCGCGCTTGGTGCCCCCATCATGAGATCTTCGCCCCGCTGGTTCATCGGGAAGGCGATCACTTCGCGGATCGCCTCTTCGCCTGCCAGCAGCATCACGATCCGATCAATCCCCGGCGCTGAGCCGCCATGCGGCGGCGCGCCCAGTTTGAACGCTTCGATCATGCCGGAAAACTCGCGGTCGACCGTCTCTTTGTCATAGCCTGCCAGCTCGAAAGCCTTGTACATGATATCGGGTCGATGGTTCCGGATTGCGCCTGACGACAACTCATAGCCGTTGCATACAATATCGTATTGCCACGCTTTGATATCGAGCGGGTCCATCGTCTCAAGCGCTTCCATCTCGCCTTGCGGCATGGAAAACGGATTGTGCGAAAAGTCGACTTTCTTCGCCTCTTCGTCATACTGAAACATCGGAAAATCGACGATCCAGCAGAACTTGAAGCAATCGCGTTCAAGCAAATCGAGCTGCTCCCCGATCTGCGAGCGCGCAGCCCCGGCAAGCTTCGCCGCTTCAGCCTGTTTACCGGCGGCAAAGAACAACCCGTCATCCGCGCCAAGGCCAAGCTCATCGTAAAGCTCAGCCATACGTTCAGGACCGTGGTTCTTGGCAATCGGCCCACCAAATTCGCCGCCTTTGCGAGTGACATAGCCGAGCCCTGCAAAGCCTTCGCCGCGTGCCCAATTGTTCATGTCATCGAAGAACTTGCGGCTCTTATCCGCAGTGCGCGGTGCCGGGATTACCCGCACCACTCCGCCTGAGCCGACGATCTTTTCAAACAGGCCAAACCCGCTTTGGGTGAAATGGCTGGTCACATCTGAAATGATCAGCGGATTGCGCAAATCAGGCTTATCCGTCCCGTATTTCAGCATCGCCTCGGCATAAGGGATACGCGGGAAGCTGCCGGATGGCGTGACCGTTTTGCCGCCCGCAAATTCCTCAAACGTCCCTGCCAGCACGGGTTCAAGCGCTTGGAACACATCCTCTTGCGTAACAAAGCTCATTTCGAAATCGAGCTGATAAAATTCGAGGCTGCGGTCAGCCCGCAAGTCTTCATCGCGAAAGCACGGCGCAATCTGAAAATACCGGTCGAAGCCTGACACCATCAGCATCTGCTTGAACATTTGCGGGGCCTGCGGGAGCGCGTAAAACTGGCCTTGGTGAAGCCGGCTCGGGACGAGAAAATCACGCGCGCCTTCGGGGCTTGATGCCGTGAGGATCGGGGTCTGAAACTCGGTAAAGCCTTGCTCTGTCATGCGCTGTCTGAGCGAGGCGATCACTTGGCTGCGAAGCACGATATTGCGGTGCATGGTTTCGCGCCGCAGATCGAGAAAGCGGTATTTGAGGCGGATTTCTTCAGGATAGTCCTGCTCGCCTGCAACCGGCATGGGCAGTTCGGCCGCTTCGCTTTGAACGGTAACGGCGCGCGCAAACACTTCGATCGCGCCGGTCGCGAGATTGTCGTTCACGGTCTCGGCTGACCGCGCTTTCACTTCGCCATCGATCGTCACCACGCTTTCAACCCGCAGCGCATCGAGCACGGCAAGCGCGGGCGAATCCTCATCGGCAACCAATTGCGTAATCCCGAAATGATCGCGCAGGTCGACGAACAGGACCCCGCCGTGATCGCGTTTGCGGTGAATCCAGCCTGACAAACGGACGGTTTCACCGACATTGTCGGAGGTGAGCTGAGCGCAAGTATGCGAGCGATATTGATGCATGGGCGCGCTCATAGCGATCTTGCGGTGCGGGGCAAGTAAGGCTCCTCAGCATCAATCGATGAAATATGCTACAAGACAAGTGTGAGGCAGACGCGCCACAGACCAGCGCGCGTTTCAATCAGGGGTCATCAGGGGGGCAATCATGTCCGATAAGGACGCTGAAATCCAAACCAATATGGCAAGCGCATCGCAATCCTTGCGCGATACGGCTAAGTGGATTGTTGGCGGCCTGATCGGCGCCGCCGCGCTGATATTCACCGGTTCTTCGCTGTCCAAATTTGGCTTACTGGCCGCCACGCCTGACCCGTGGCGTTTGATTGCCGCTGTCGCTGGTGCAATTGTCGGTTTCGTCGGCATAGCCTTGTTGATGCGCAAGGCTTTTAACGTGCTGACCCACGATCCGATCAGCTTCAAGTCCATGGCCGATCCTGAAAGCTGCCTGCTCGAGTTCGAACAGGAAAGTGATGCAAAGCGCAAATTCGGCTTTGGCGGTCTTCTGGATCGGCTTATCGGGGTCTCGCCTAAGGCGCGGCGAAATGAGCTTCTGGCTATCCGCATGCAGCTTAATCATTTGACCGAAGACTGGGAATTGCCGGCGGGATCAATCCAGGATGTCCGATCGATCTGGCAGATGCGCAAACCTGGGCAAAAGCTGATCCACTACAGGATTGAGAATTATTTCGGTGACGCCGAAAATAAGCCACCCAATGAGATAACCGAGGACGAATTCGACAGGGTATTGGTCTCTTCTAAACACAGCGGACCAGCGGACAGCCCGGGCACGGAGGGCGCCTCTGATCCGATCGATCAGCGTCTCAGCAAGATCGAGGAGATGCTAAAGCAGCAACAGGAGTTTCTTGCAGCCTTGAAGACGGATGATCTTGGCCGCGTTTTCAATCCTCACAGCACACCTGTTCCCGGCCAGGCCCCTGATCCAGACTGCAAGCGAGACGGCGATGATCTTTACGTGAAAATCAGCGCAGACAAGGCTGAACAGGTCTTGTGGCGCACGCTTGATGGAGCTGGCGCGCTACTGGTGAAGCTCCGGTTTCGCGCGCTCCGCTTTAATCTCTTTATCAGCGCCCCGCTGATGATACTGGGTTTTGGCACCTTTGCTTGGGCAGTCTCACCGGGCGAAAATTATGGTAAGCCAAAAGCTCAACCACAAGATCAGACAGTGGTTGAAGTCTACAACGCGGACGGAAAGCTTACTGAGCGCACGGTCACCCGGACCGAACAGGTCGATCCTCAACCGGAACAATCTTCAAACAAATAGTTTCTTATGTGCGTCCAAGCTGTGGGCACTTCGCGCTAAGCTCTAAACTCATTTCCATTTGCGCGGTAACGCTCTATGGCGCGCGGCAGATTCGTGCAGCGTTAGCGGCACACTCTCCCCCGGGGCGATTTCAGCCCGAAGGCGGCACTCCGCCTAAACCGATGAAGACATAATGAAAATCCACGATCTGATCACCACCAGCGATGCTTTAGCCGATCTGTGCGCGCGCCTTGCGCAATCCGACTTTGTCGCGGTCGACACCGAGTTCATGCGCGAAAACACCTATTGGCCTGAGCTATGCCTCGTCCAGATCGCCAATAGCGAAGAAGCCGCCGCAATCGATCCGCTTGCAGACGGGCTTGACCTCAAGCCGCTGCTTGACCTGCTGACAGACAATGAAGAGGTCTTGAAAGTCTTCCATGCAGGCGGCCAAGACGTTGAAATCATTGTCAATATGACCGGCAAGACGCCCACGCCGATTTTCGATACGCAAGTCGCGATGATGGCGATCAGCCAGTCCGAACAGATCGGCTATGCCAATCTGGTCGACACTTGGCTCGGCATCCAGATCGATAAAGGCGCACGCTTTACCGATTGGTCGCGCCGCCCGCTTACCGAACGCCAGATCGAATATGCGATCGGCGATGTTACCCATCTGTCAAAGATTTTCCCGCGCATACTTAAAAAGCTCATCAAAACCGGCCGCGGCGCGTGGCTCGATGCCGAGATGGAAAAGCTCGCTGATCCGAACAATTACCTGATCGATCCCGACACCGCCTGGAAGCGCATTCGGTCGCCTGGCCGCAACCCGCAGGTTCTGGGCCGGCTGAAGGCGCTGGCTGGCTGGCGTGAAGGCGAAGCGCAGCACAAGAACATCCCGCGTGGGCGGATTATGCGCGATGAAACGCTGGCAGACATCGCCTCGCACCCGCCGAAGCAGCAAAGCGATCTTGCCAAGGTCCGCGGCCTTTCAAGCGCCTGGAAAGACAACGATATAGGCAAGCGGCTTATGAAAGTCATCGCCGAGGCCGACCCCCTTCCGAAAGCGGAAATGCCGGAAAAGATGAAACGCGGCGCGCCTTTAGGCAAAGAAGGTGCGCTCGTCGCTGACCTGCTTAAACTCCTGCTCAAGATCCGCGCGCGCGAGATCGATTGCGCGGCTCGCCTGTTGACCCGGGCTGAAGAGATGGAAGCGCTCGCCGCAGGCGTGCGTGATCTTAAAGTCCTCAAAGGCTGGCGCTACGAAGTGTTCGGCCGCGATGCGCTCGAACTGGTCGAAGGCAAGCTCGCCTTTGCGGTCCAGAACGGAAAGCTAGCGATGACGCATATCGACGAAATGCAAGCGAGCATGGAAGAAGCGCTGGCCGCTGAGTGATGCACGCGACGTGAGCACGTATCTTCCCACCATCAAGCAGCTGCAATATCTCGTCGCACTGCACGAACACGCGCATTTCGGGCGCGCGGCGGATTCGACGTTCGTGTCGCAATCGACGCTGTCCGCCGGCATTCGTGAGCTGGAATCGCTGCTCGGCGTCGTGCTGGTTGAACGCTCGCGCCGCGTGGTGCGCTTTACAGCGCTGGGCGAGCAGGTCGTGGCTAAAGCGCGCGATCTGCTGCGCGAGGCCGAAGAGCTCTCGGATCTCGTCCAAGCCGCAGGCAAACCGCTGTCAGGACTGGTGCGGATGAGCGTCATTCCGACAATCGCGCCGTTTATGCTCCCGCGGTTTCTGCCTCGACTGGGCCGCGAACGGCCTGATCTAAAGTTGATGCTGCGCGAAGAGCCAACCCAGGACGCGATCGAATCGCTCCAGCGCGGGCGCGTTGACTGCGTGCTGCTGGCGCTGCCGTTCGATACCGGTGAAGTCGCTCACGCACATATCGCTGATGACCGGCTGTTTGTCGCCTTTCCGAAAGACGATCCGCGCGATCCGCCAGCGATGGTTCCGCCTGAGATGATCGATCAGGGCCGCTTGCTGTTGCTTGAAGACGGACATTGCCTGCGCGATCATGCGCTCGCGGCGTGCAATCGGTCCGAGTTACGCGGAAGCGCCAGCATGATCGGGACCAGCCTGCATACTCTGGTGCAAATGGTGGATCACGATCTCGGCCTGACGCTGCTGCCTGAAATGGCGATCGATGCGGGGATCCTGAACGGTACCCAAGTGGTTGCGCGCCCCGTTGAAAGCGAGACCGCCAAACGTGAAATCTCGCTGGTATGGCGCAAGAACTCGCCGCGCGAAGCCGATTTCAAGCTGCTCGCTGAAGAACTCAAAGCTGGCTAAGCGCCTTGCCTAAGCAATCGCTCACCATCACTTGCTGGGCTTTATGGCATCAACTGGCACCGGCAGGTTGATTTCGATGCTCGAATTTTCCCGCGCATTGGGTTGGGTCGTGCTGTATTGCGCCCGGAATGTCTGCGAGCCGCCTTCCCGCGCGAACTTTTCGAAGTTGCCGTAATTGACGGTCCATTTCATCTGGTCAAATGGCGGCAATTCGACAAGTTCCCCCGGCTCCAGATTACGAGCCGACCCAAAACCCATGGGAAAAGGATGGGCAGGCTCGATACTGAGACGCGGCCAACCGCTCATACGCAAGACGAGCCATTCAAGATTACCTGCGCGGTCCAGGCGCAGTTCGTCCACAAAGAGCGTGAACCCACCCGACATGATCGCGGCTTCGCCAGTAAGTTTGACGGTACCGCTTCCCGGTTCGAACGTCGCGGTATAGCCAGTCGGTGTCTTTTGAAGCTCTTTGAAAGTCGCTGAGGCGTCAGCCCGCATCCCCAGTCCCTCGACCGTGAGGTCTCCTTTGAACGTGAGCTTGAGATTATCATCATCAAAGATGGTCAGCTTCGATTGCGCCTTAGCGAGCTCTTTGCCGCTTTGCGTCAAGATCACTTCCAACTCAGCGCTTTCGATTGCTTCTTCGATCGCGTCATCGACGATCCCGATTTCAAGTGCGGCGCTATTGCCTTCAAACACCGCAATATTGGCAGGCAAAGTGAAGTCCGGCCCCAGCCCTGCTGTGCCGCCGCGATATTGCAGAAGCGCGGTGACAGCTCCGGCTTCAGGATCGTAGTCAAGCTTTTTAGGCAGCGTCAGGCGCAATTGCGCGCTGCCTTCCGCTTCCCCTGCGACAATATCATCAACCTCAAAAGTACCCGGATCATCATCTTTGATGACGATTTCAATAATAGCGTCCAGCGCGCCTTGCGGAAACCGCACTCTGGCATCTGTGGTTGGATCGATGTTCAACACCAGATTTAGAGATTCTCTGCTTTCATCTGAGTCATCCCCAATGATCACCACTGGCAAATTAACCTCGGTCTGGCCTTCTTCGATAGTGAGTGTCTTCTGGGGAAGATCATAATCAAGACCTTCAACAGCTGTGCTGTCTTCGAAAGTATCGATCACGATATTGACGTCATCCAATGCCGGACTGTCCAAGTCCAACTTGAAGTTAAGCGTTTGGCGCTCTCCAGCGTCGCCCTCTTCAACCACGGCCCTCACGTCGTCTTCGACTTCGCCGACAGCTGGTCGATTGGCCCGAATGATGCTGTTCGCATACCGGACCACGGAAACATACGTACTTTGCGCTGCTATCTGGCGATCGACCTGCTCGCTGGTCTCCATGTTGCGAGGGACCACTGTGATACCAAATTCACGTGCAGGCTGACCTTCGCGGATTTCGGACCCCGGCCCTGGAAGAATTTCGATCGAGGTCCTCTTTCGTATCTCGCCTGGCTCAAACCGGACGACCTTGGCGGTTTGGCCAACGAAATCGATCCCAGGCCGTGCGCGCGCGACGCCCGACCCGCTTTCCCCGACTTGCGTGTAAACTTCGACTTCAATGGGTTCATCAGAAACGAGGTCGAGATCGATGTCGAATTCATATCGTTTCGATGTCCTGGCCCGGTCCATCACAACAACCGGGCCTTCGATTCGACTGATCTCGGCTATGACCCCGGACCCTTCTTCACTCTCCTCGATAACCGGACCACCTTCAGGTTCATCCTGCGCCTGTGCCCCCGGCAGTATGATCGCGAGCGCAAGTAAGACAGTCAGGAGCGCGAAGAGCGAACGCTGCGCGCTTGGCGCGATGAGATTGGCTGATGACATGATGGAACGCCCCCTGATCGAACACTTCCTGTGGACAGAAGACTATCGCGCATGGCCTGTGCTGTCACGAGGATTAACCTGCTTTGCCGATGCGCTTTCGAAGCGGCGCATTGGAGGCTCAACGCGGCTGGCGATTTCCTACTGGGACTTGGCGCGATAGGCTTGCACAATGGCTCGCGCGACACCCTTCTTTGATCGAAAAAATCGATTAAAACCCGCGTCTCTGATCGATTGGATTTTTACGCCAAGACTGTGTTCCATGTGTTCCAACCGTGCATTTCTGTCGACGAGTGGAGTTTGGAATCACTCTCGGCAGCGTTCGTGCCGTGCGAGCAGGTCAGGCAGCCTATTCCATATGTTTGAGGCCCACTCGCAGATAATCCCATCCAGTGATGCAAGTCAGCACAGCAGCGAGCCACAAGGTCGTAAGGCCAATCAGATGCACCCAGCTTTCCGCAATCGTCTTGCATTCATCGCCGAGCGCCTGACACGGCTGACCATGCAGCGCTCCGCCGAGAATCAGCGCTGCAAGGCTGATCAGCTGAAAGGTCGTTTTCCACTTCGCCAGTTTTGAAACCGGCACTGAAATCTGAATACCGCCCAGAAACTCTCTGAGACCCGACACGGCAATCTCGCGAATAAGGATGATCCCGCCGGCCACCACATGAAAATCCCCAACATAGGGCCCGCGCAGATACCCTTGCGCAGTCAGGATCAGGATTACCGCGGCAACCATGATCTTGTCAGCAATCGGATCAAGGAAGATGCCAAGCTTTGAGACGGTGCCTTGCGCCCGGGCAAGATAGCCATCGAGATAGTCGGTGAGCGCGATCAAACCATAAAGGATGAATGCCATGCCATAACCCAGCCGCCAGTCCGGCCACCACAAAAAGAAGCCCAGCAGCGGCACCGCCAGAATGCGGCTCAAGGTCAGGATATTAGGCAGCGTCAGCATAATCGCGCCGCTCTAGCGTGTGATGTGGTCCGGCAAAACCCATCGCGACAGGCTTGTGAACGGCGCGCTCATCGCTATGTCGGTGCGCAGGGATAGCGGCTTGATCAGGCTTTCATGACTACTTCGACGCACTTAATGCGACGCAAGCGCTTCCTGCCGCTGATGGTGACGCAGTTCTTCAACGCCTTCAATGATAACCTCTACAAGACCGCATTGGTGCTGTTTGTGGTCTACACGGTCTACAATGACGAGCAGCAAGAGGCAGTCTTCAGCGGGCTTGCAACCGGCATTTTCATATTGCCGTTCGTGCTGCTGTCAGCGCTGGCCGGGCAGCTTGCAGACACCAACGATAAGGCGCTGATCATCCGGCGGGTCAAACTGTTCGAGATCGGCTGGGCTTCGCTCGGCGCGTTTGGGCTGTTTCTCGCGTGGCAAGGCATCGCGGTGCATACCCTCGCGATCCCGTTGCTGTTGTTCGTCGTGTTCCTGGCTGCCGCCCAATCGACCTTTCTCGCCCCCATCAAGTACGCGATCCTGCCACAGCACCTCAGGCAAGACGAAGTGCTGCCAGGCACCGGGCTGATCGAAGCGGGAACCTATATCGCGATCCTGACCGGCACGATCCTGGCGGGGTTCATCGCGGTTGAAGTCGCGATGGTGCTGATCGTTGTGACAGCGCTGATCGGCTACGGAGTAAGCCGCTGGGTGCCGGATGCGCCGCCGCAAAGCGATTACGAAATGCACTTTCCGCTGCTTGAGCCGTTCGCGGCGAAGACGAAAAGTGCGCCAGCGCGTTGGCTTGGCTATGTCCCGGTAGCGCTCGCTGATCAGATCGTGATGAGTTACCGGCTGGTGATGGAAACCCGGCACAATCGCGAGATCTGGTGCGCGATCCTCGCGATCAGCTTTTTCTGGACGATTGGCGCTGTGCTCTTCATTCAGTTCCCTCCGCTGGCCAAGAACCAGCTGCTCGCGAGCAAGGAAGTCGCAAGCCTCTTCCTTGTGATCTTTTCGATCGGGATCGCGATTGGCTCGATTGGGATCAACGCGCTTCTCAAAGGCGAGGTTTCCGCGCGCTATTCTCCGATCTCGGTCGTGGTGATGGGCGTCTTTATCATTGGCTTTTACCTCGTGTGCCGAGCCTGGCCTTCCAGCGACGGGAGCGAATTGCTGGCGGTGCAAGCCTGGATCCTCGAACCGCTTGCGATCCCACTGTCGCTCATGCTGCTTGGGATTGCGACTGCCGGAGGGTTTTTCGTCGTCCCGCTTTATGCATTCTTGACCACGCGCTGCGAAAACGATGCCGCCGCGCGTACAATCGCCGCCAACAATATCGTGAATTCGCTCGCAATGGTGGTGGGTTCGATCCTTGCCGTTGGCCTTACGCTGGTGGGTGTTCCCGTGACGGAACAATTGCTGCTGGCTGCCGCGATGAGCGTTGTCTCAGCCTGGCTCGGCTATGCGCTGTACAAGGCCGAACGAGCAGCGCAGCTTGAAAACGAAGCTGCCGCTAAGGAACCGGCGCAGTAATTTGGTCAGCTATTCCTCAGAGAATAAAGGCGAGGATCGCAGCCGTCGCTGCGACATAGGTGCTCGCCACGCCGCGGACGTCTTCTTTGGTCAGCCGCCAGAGCTTTTCGGCAGGGATTTCATGCAGGTCCTGACGCACATTTGGCGGCAGACTGGCGCGGAACGGGTGGTTCGCACGCTCATCGGTGAGCACAAGCGAACGTCGACCGGGAGAGAACCGCTCTGCTTGAGAAGCGGAACTGTACGCGGCCAGTTTATCCAGCGCATCTCGAGAAAGGATCACTTCCGTCATAAGCAAGACTTTAAGACTTTCTTAACTTCTCGCCATGGCAGCTTAACGCGCTGTTGCAGGACGGGACAGTTAGCTGCGTTGCTTACCATGTTGCGGCCCGCTACGCGCGCTTGCGGAGAGGGAGAGACGACGTGATCGGACAGGCTCGCAGCGCAGCTCAATTGCTAGTGGAATGCTTGCAAGAGCAAAGCGTTGAACGGATTTTCACGGTGCCGGGCGAGAGTTTCCTGCCGGTCCTTGACGCGCTGCATGAGCACGACACGATCGCAGCCATAACCTGTCGGCAGGAAGGTGGCGCCGCGTTCATGGCATGTGCCGATGGGGCGATGACGCAGCGGCCAGGAATTGCTTTCGTCACGCGCGGGCCCGGGGCTACTAATGCCAGCATCGGTGTGCATGTCGCACAGCAGGATTCGCAGCCCATGATCCTGTTTGTGGGCGATGTTGCACGGGCAATGCGCGACCGCGAAGGGTTTCAGGAAGTCGATTTCGCAGCATTCTTTGGTCCGATCTGCAAGTGGGCCGCACGGATTGATGATGCCTCACGCATCCCAGAATATGTGGCGCGGGCCTTCTCGGTCGCGATCAGCGGGCGGCCCGGCCCGGTCGTGCTGGCTCTTCCCGAGGATATGCTGAGCGAGAATGTCGCGGCGAGCGTGCCGCCCCGCCCCCTCGTCACGCGGCCGGCTCAAGCGGTTTGCCCGGATGCCATGCAGGCGATGTTCGCGCTGCTGGCTGATGCTGCGAGCCCGGTTGCGATCATTGGCGGAGCGGGCTGGAATGCCAAGGCACGCGAGCATTTTCAGAGCTTTGCGGAAAGTATCGGACTACCGGTGGCAACTGCGTTCCGGCGTCAGGATGCGATCGCTCCAACATCGCCGGTCTATGCTGGCAACCTTGGCTATGGCCCGAACCCCAAGCTCATTGAGCGTGTCCAGAACGCGGATGTGGTGCTGGCTGTTGGTGCGCGCTTAGGCGAAGCGACCACCGATGGGTATTCAGTGCCGGTGCCTGAGCATCCCGAGCAGATGCTAATTCACGTTCATCCTGATCCGAGTGAGCTTGGCCGGGTCTATCGCACCGAGCTGGCGCTTGCATCGGCAGTGGATGAATTTGCTGAAGCCGCAGCGCTGTGGGAAGACCACACGATCATCCCATTTGATGCTGGCCCTGAGGCTCATCGCGAGTGGCAGGAATGGTCGAGTTACCATCCTGCTGAACCCGCCCCGGCGCTGG
The DNA here is from genome assembly GCA_039027955.1 of Pseudomonadota bacterium. Taxonomy (GTDB): domain Bacteria; phylum Pseudomonadota; class Alphaproteobacteria; order Sphingomonadales; family Sphingomonadaceae; genus Erythrobacter. The sequence continues at coordinate 4,124 of JBCCJD010000009.1, read as the reverse complement.
ACCTTGCGGCATGTGTATGCGCTATGCGCGAGGCGCTCCCACGTGATGCGATCATTTGCAACGGGGCAGGCAATTTTGCGGGCTGGTGGCACCGCTATTGGCGCTATGCCGGATATCCGAGCCAACTCGCTCCGACCGCTGGCGCGATGGGTTACGGCGTGCCGGCAGCAATTGCGGCGGCGTTGCGCTATCCCAAACGCGAAGTGGTCGCGGTCTCGGGTGATGGGGATTTCCTGATGAACGGTCAGGAACTGGCGACCGCCCAGCAATTCGGCGTAAAGCTGTTGGTGCTGGTGGTGGATAACAGCGCCTATGGCACGATCCGCATGCACCAGGAACGCGAATATCCCGGGCGTGTCTCGTCAACCGAGCTTGCCAATCCTGACTTTGCCGCACTTGGCGCGGCCTATGGGGCGTGGTCAGCCCGCGCCGAGACGACCGAGGAATTCGCGCTCGCGTTGAGTGAAGCGCAGACGCACGGCGGCCTTCGGCTGATCCATCTCAAGATCGACATCGAGCAGCTTGCAGCCAGCGGCGCGACGGTCAGCGCACTGCGCTCGCAACGAGCATGACGGGTGCGCTCAACCCTGCGCCATCTCGCAAATCAAATCCCATTCCTCAGGCTTGATCTTAGCGACCGACAGCCGCGAGAGCCGCACAAGCTCGCAATCGGCAAGCCGCGGCTCGGCTTTGATCGCTTTCAACGTGACGGGGTGGTCAAACCGGGTCTTGGGCTTGATCTTCACCGCTGCCCACTTGCCGGTCTCGTCAGTTGGATCGAGGATCCCGGCGACAGTCACGGTCGCAATTCCCACGATCTCGAGCCCTTCTCGCGAGTGGTAAAAGAAGGCTTCATCGCCAACTTCCATCGCCCGCAGATTGAGCTTCGCGGTATGGTTGCGCACTCCATCCCACACGCCTTCCTCTTCGGCCACAAGATCATCCCAGCTGTATTTGAAGGGTTCGGATTTCATCAGCCAGTAATTGGGGCGCTGGGCAGCCATCGAGATCTCCTTGCAAATGATGATGCGAATGCGTGGTTCGCCTAACCAAAGGAGACCGCGCCTGTCACCCCTTGCCGAACACACCGCCGTGAGCGCGAAACCTCATGCGCGAGGTGGAGCGTGCTACAGCGCAGTTAACCCGATATTTATGACAGCTTTCTACCTCAGGCACAGAGCAACAGCTCAAGGGGGTGCGCTTGGCGCATTGAGGTGAGATCAGGTGGCAAGCGAACAAGCGAGCAAACAATATGGCAGTGCAGAGCGCGATCTGATTGCCTTAGGGATCGCGACCGCTGCGATCTTTCTGTTTGTGGCAACCGGGGGAACGGTTGTCCCAAGCGTTATTCATGCGATCTTTTCGGGCGGCGATGGCCCCGACAAGCTGCTTGCAAATGCGTTGCTGCTTAACATTGCACTGATCATCTTTGGCTGGCGTCGCTATCGTCAGCTTATGCATGAGATCGGCGAACGCAAACGCGCCGAAGAGCAGGCTCGTCAACTGGCTGAGCTTGATCCGCTCACTGGCTGTCTCAATCGGCGCAGTATGAGTGTCGCTACCGAGACCACGCAGGCTATCGCGAAACAGCGTGATCAAAACATCGCTTACATCATGCTGGACGTCGATAATTTCAAACAGATCAACGACATGCGTGGGCATACGGTGGGCGATCAACTGATGGTCGAGTTAGCCCGCCGGTTGCGCGATCTGCTGCCGCAAGATGCGCCGCTCGCACGGCTGGGCGGAGATGAATTTGCATTCGTCGTGCCGTTCGATCCGTCTAAGCGTGAGCGTATCGACGATCTTGTGATCAGAGTGTTTGAACATGTCGCAACGCCGTTCAAATTGGCGCAGATAACGCTCGATGTGACGGTCTCGATCGGGGTGACGACTGATCAGGATGTGCAGGCCTTCAACCCGCTGTCAAACGATGCTGGGGCGTTGATGCACCGCGCCGACATCGCGATGTATCACGCCAAGAAAGAAGGAAAGAACCGATATTTCTGGTTCGAGCCGACGATGGAAAACGAATTGCGGTTTCGCAATGAACTGGAAATCGGCATCCGGCGCGGGCTGAACGAAAACGAGTTTGTTCCTTATTATGAGCAGCAAATCGATCTTGAGACAGGCGATCTGGTCGGATTCGAAATGCTGGCGCGCTGGCATTCACCGCAACTTGGCGTAGTCAGCCCAGAGCTGTTTATCCCGATCGCCGAAGAGATCGGCCTTATTACTGAACTGTCCGATCAGTTGATGGCGCAAGCTTTCGACGATGCGCGCGAATGGGATGAGACACTTAATCTCTCGATCAATATCTCGCCGGTGCAATTGCGCGATCCGTGGTTTGCGCAGAAGCTCTTGAAGATGCTGGTCGCGCACAATTTCCCAGCTCAGCGACTAGAAATCGAGATCACTGAAAGCTGCCTGCACGACAACATCGGCATGGTGCATTCGATGATCACGTCGTTGCGCAACCAAGGTGTCCAGATCAGCCTTGATGACTTCGGCACTGGCTATTCCAGCCTAGAGCAACTGCGCACATTGCCGTTTGATCGGCTAAAAATCGACCGCAGCTTTATCAGCGAGTTGCGCGAACCGGGCGCCAATTCCAAAGTGGTTGATGCCATTGTTTCCTTAGGGCGTGGGCTCGACATGCCGATAACCGCCGAAGGGATCGAAGACGAAGAGATCCTGCGCTCGCTGCGCACGATGGGTCGCTTGAAGGGGCAAGGCTATCTTTACGGCAAGCCAGAAACCGCCGCGCAAGTGCGCGAACGACTGCGCCTTTCCGGACGGATAGCTACGGCTAAGCCGAATCCTGAGTTGAAACCTGCCCGCGCAAAGCAAACAGGCAGCGCCGAAGAGCATGTGCCCGACTGGCGACGAAGCGCTAACCTTTGACCCGCCTCGGCACCGTCGACTGATCACGCCTCGCGCCACGTTTGTCATTGCAGGGCTAGACGCATCAGGCACGCCCGCATAGAGGCACGCCTCTGATGCGCATTCCTTTCATAAAGATGCATGGCTTGGGCAATGATTTTGTCGTGCTCGACGGGCGGCGAGAGGCTCTCCCGGAGATGACGTCAAACGCCGCTCAAGCGTTAGCTGATCGCCGCGAAGGAATAGGTTGCGATCAAGTGATTGCGCTTGAACAGAGCGCTCATCACGCTTTCAAGATGCGAATATTCAATCCTGATGGCGGCGAAGTGGAAGCCTGCGGCAACGCGGCACGAGCCATTGCGCTGCTCCACGGCGAAACCGCCGAGGTGGAGACACGGGGCGGCGTGATACATGTTTCTCCAGGTGAAGATGGGGCCGTTGTCGATATGGGGGTTCCCCGCTTCGACTGGACGGCTATCCCTTTAGCCTATGCGATGGACACCGCTGCCCTGCCAGTTGGTTGGGGCGAGCTGGAAAACCCCGTTGCGGTCAATGTCGGCAACCCGCATGTTGTGTTTTTTGTCGATCATGCAGATGGGGTCAACCTGGCTGAGATCGGTCCTCAGATCGAGCACGATCCGCTATTTCCTGAGCGGGTTAATGTGAATGTTGCCAGTGCCTCCGGTGACAACCACCTTCGGTTGCATGTGTGGGAGCGCGGAGCAGGCTTGACCCGAGCGTGCGGCACGGGAGCGTGCGCGAGCGCGGTTGCCGCCATCCGCAAAGGGCTCACGACTAGCCCTGTAACGGTAACTCTGCCAGGCGGCGATCTGACAATCGAGTGGTCTGAAGGAAGCTCAATCCGGATGAGCGGCCCTGCTGCTGAAGCCTTTCGCGGCTCATTCGAATGGGACGACTACGCGTGAGCGAGCCTGATGTCATCTCTTTGGGCTGCAGGCTCAACATCGCTGAAAGCGAGCGGATGAAAGCTATGTTGGCTGATGCAGGCGACGTCGTGGTTATCAATTCGTGCGCGGTCACATCGGAAGCAGTCCGTCAGACCCGGCAAGCGATCCGCAAAGCCCGTCGTGCTCGCCCCGACGCCCGGCTGCTGGTGACTGGCTGCGCCGCCGATATCGAGCGTGACGAACTGGCCGCAATGCCCGAAGTGGACGGCTTGATCGCCAATACAAGAAAGCTCGATCCTCGCGCTTGGAATGTACCGATCGCGCAGGCGCCTC
>JBCCJD010000008.1:0-83841 GCA_039027955.1 Pseudomonadota bacterium | reverse complement strand
GAGTTACGCCACAGCCTTTGGCAGCGCGGCAAACGCAGCGGGAGACCGCTCGACTTCGCTGGGGCGCCTGTCGATCGCGAATGGTGAGAATTCCACCGCAGTTGGGCAAGATGCCACATCGAGCGGGCTTGAATCGAGCGCTTTGGGTCAGGGTGCACAAGCAAGCCATCAAGGCGCAAGCGCATTAGGCCAGAATGCGTTGAGCGATGGATCGGGTGCGTTGGCAGTGGGCTGGAACTCGCAAGCAACAGCAACCGGAGCGGTTGCGCTCGGCGGTGATGGCAACGACCCCGGGATTGACGGCGCAATCGCAAGCGGAGCCGATTCAACCGCTGTGGGAGCCGACAGTGTGGCTAATCGGATCTTTGCCACAGCCATCGGCGCGCAGGCGGCAGCCACAGCGGTAGATGCCGTGGCAATCGGCGCGGTTGCGCAAGCGAGCGGGCTGGACAGCATCGCGATTGGCAGCGACGGAGACGACGAAGGCGTGATCGGCGCGCGTGCGAGTGGAAAAGGCGCTATAGCCCTTGGAGTGGACACTCTGGCCGATCAGGCAGGGGCGATTGCGATTGGTGCAGGCGCATTAGGCACCGGAGTGAATGCTACGGCTTTTGGCATCGGCACTAGAGCGAGCGGCGGCGATGCGACTGCTGTGGGCTTTGGTGCTGGGGCAGCAGGGACGGCAGCGAGCGCGTTCGGCAATGGCGCTAGCGCAAGTGCTTCGACTTCGACCGCAGTGGGTCGGCAAGCCAATGCGAGCGGCGGGAGTGCGACCGCGATCGGTAACGCCTCTGCCGCGAGCCAGAATGTCGCGACTTCAGTCGGTGCAGCTGCTTCGGCAAGTGGTGCCGCAGCGACTGCAATTGGTCGCAGCGCCGATGCCAGTGGAGATTTGGCCACCGCAATAGGAAGTGAAGCAACCGCCAGCTTCAACCGCTCAACCGCTGTGGGCGATGGTGCGACCACTTCTGCTGCGCGCGAAGTGGCATTAGGCGGAACCGGCTCTTCGGTGCGGATTGGCGACATCGATGCCAGCACTGCTGCTCAAGTTGGCCCGGTCGATGCGGTCACGGTCGATGCCAATGGCGTGCTTGGCCGCCAGAGCGTTGCCACTGCTGCCTCGGTTGACAATGTCCGGGTCTCGATGAACGCGCTCGCGCAAGTCACTGATGCGCAGTTCGGAACGCTAGCCGGCCGCGTCAGCAGCGTCGAAGGGCAAGTCAGCACTCTGTTCGATCTTACCGATACGATTGATCGCGATGCGCAGCGCGGGATCGCAGCGATCGCCGCGCAAGCCAATCCGCATTTCCCCAGCGCTACGGGCAAGACCAGCTACGCCAGCAATGTCGCGACCTATCGCGGCGAAGTCGGCGTGTCACTCGGGCTGATGCACCGGCTCCAAGGCGACGTCGCGGTTACAGCTGGAGTTACCTATGCCGGGGGCAATTCCACCGCCCTTCGAGCGGGGATTGCAGGCGAATTTTAAGCCGCCCCGCTCAGTCTTGCGCTTTGGCGTGCTCGCTACGGGCAATCTCATGCAGCCAGTCGGCATGGCGCGGCGCAGTCTTAGTCTTAGACCATTCCTCAAGCATCAAGGGCGCTACACGAGTAAGTTCGGAATATTGCTCGTCGGTTCCGATATCAGTCGCAAGTTCGATCCTGTGGCCATTTGGGTCGAAGAAGTAGATCGACTTGAAAATGCCATGATGCGTCGGGCCAAGCACATCGATCCCCAAGCCTTCGATATGGACCTTAGCAGCCAGCAACGCGGCTTCATCAGCGACCTTAAACGCAAGGTGCTGGACCCATTGCGGGGTGTTGGGATCGCCGCCCATGTCGGGCTGATTGGGCAGTTCAAAAAATGCCAGAATGTTGCCATTCCCGGCATCGAGAAAGACATGCATGTAAGGATCATATGCCCCGGTCGACGGCACATGATCTTCAGCAAAGGCAGTTGTGTAAGGCATGCCGAGCACGCGATCGTACCATTCGACCGTTTCTTTTGCGTCCTTGCAGCGATAGGCCACGTGGTGGACGCCGCCCAGTTGCACCGGATGCCTCGCCGAGCGGTCTGACGGAGCGTCAGCGGCGGCTGTTTCACCGCACTCTTTGGCTTCAGTCATCGCTTACTCCTTATGATGTCAGTCATCCCAAGCGAAACCGGCGCTCACTCAGCGGGCGCTTCGTCCACTTCGAGCGCTCCGCGCCGGATCTGATCGCGCTCCATACTTTCAAACAGCGCTTTGAAATTGCCTTCGCCAAAGCCATCATCGCCTTTGCGCTGAATGAACTCGAAAAACACCGGGCCGACTTGCGCCTCTGCGAAGATTTGCAACAGCAGACGCGGCTGTCCACCCTCAGTGGTTCCATCGAGCAGGAGCCCACGCGCCTTCAGTGCGTCACCGTCTTCACCATGGCCGGGAAGGCGTTCGTCGAGCATCTCGTAATAGGTTGCAGGTGGCGCGGTCATGAACGGCACACCGAGCGCTTTCAGCCGATCCCAGCACGCTGGCAGATCATCACAGATAAGCGCGATATGCTGAATGCCTTCCCCGTTATAATGTCTCAGAAACTCCTCGATCTGGCCTTTGCCGCTTTCGCCTTCTTCATTGAGCGGGATACGGATTTTGCCATCAGGCGCAGTCAACGCTTTCGAAGTCAGCCCGGTATATTCACCTTTGATGTCAAAGAAGCGGATCTCTTTGAAATTGAAAAGGCTTTCATAATATTCGGCCCAATAGGCCATGCGGCCTTTGTAAACATTGTGGGTCAAGTGATCGATGGTGTGGAAGCCTGCCCCTTCAGGGTAAGGATCAACACCCGGCAGATATTCGAAATCGATATCGTAGATGGTGAGGCCGCCGCCTGCCGCATCGGCATAGCGATCGACCAGATACAAGATCGCGCCGCCAATCCCCCGGATCGCCGGAATGCGCAGCTCCATCGGGCCCGGATCATTCGCTACCGGCTCCGCTCCTTGTTCCAGCAGATGCTGATACGCCTTGGCTGCATCGCGCACACGGAACGCCATCCCGCAGGCGGACGGACCATGCTCACGGGCGAAGTACCACGCGGCGCTGTGCGGCTCATAATTGACCACCAGGTTAATCCCGCCCTGACGCCATAGATCGACATCTTTGGAGCGGTGCTTAGCCACCCGGGTGAAGCCCATCGTCTCAAACACCGGCTCAAGCAAGCCCCGTTCAGGAGCACAGAATTCGACAAACTCGAACCCGTCGAGCCCTGCTGGATTGTCGAACAGATCGCCGGAATGCGAAACAGATTGAACGTTCATGACGGGGGTACCTTTGCTGGTGCCGGCCTGCTGTCGAGGGAGACAGAACAGATGACAAACTGGTTACGGTTGAAACTAAATAGCCGATTACTCGCGATTCTGCAATCCCGGATTGCTCCGGCATGGATGCGCTCTCAAACGCACTGCCCGCAACTTGAGCAACCGCCAGCGAGCGCCTAGCTATATTGCAGCTGCTGCCTGCTTCTTACGCAACGCGGCCGATCGTGCGCCCGTGCTCATATTGAACAAGCCGCAATTGCGCGCCGAACGGTTCGCCGCCTTCAAACAGTGCCTGCGTCCGCTCATCGGCAAGATCAGCATTGCCGCACACCCGCTCGCCGTCCGAATTGCGGCCGATAAAAACCGCGACGCTGCCCGATTTGGCGTGATTGATGGTGTAGCTTTCAACCGTTGCGCTCTCGCTTGGCTCACGCGCTAAAGGCACCGCATCCTCAGCCTTCGGTAACTTGGCAAACCGATCATTATCGGACCAGTCTGCAGGAACGGCGGAATAGATCCCGGTCGCATATTTGCTCATCCAACCGCCATTCGCACCCACCAACGCAAAGGCCCCATGGTCCTGTCGCACCCTTGCAACGGCTTCGCAGATCGCATGAGCCGAGTAATTGTTTCCCGCTCCGCCAAAGAAGGGCAAACCGCCAGTCAGCGTAAGCCCGCGCGGATCATCGACGTCGAGACCAAAATGGTCGATTTGGTTAAATACCGGTATCGCAAAGCAGGAATAGAAGTCGAGATAGCGCATATCAGCCATGCTCTTGTCAGCCCGTTCGAGCGCGGTTTTAACGCTCGCCAGCGACGCCGGGCAGGCTGCAAGGTCAGGCCGTTCTGACAGCTTAAGCTCAGTCGCAGCGCTCACTGCGTGGATGTGGACCCATTTCGCTTCGGGCACACCCAGAGCGCGCGCAGTGCCAGCGCTGGCGATGATGATGGCGGCCGCCTGATTGACCTGATCGCGTGCGACAGTCATGCGGGTGTAAGGCTCAGCAACAATCCGATTGCGCTCTGTCACCTTCGCAAGCTCTTCCGCCCTGCGTTCCACCGGCGCGGCGGCGTGAGGATTGGCTGCAGCGACCTTAGTAAAGGGAGCAAACAATTCCCCGATATCGCGCCGATATTCCTCAAGGTTCTTGCCCAGCTTTGCCCGCCGTGCATTTTCAGCCAGCGCATAAAGCGGGATTGCGCCGGTTGCGCCATGTGCAAACAGTGCAGGTTCCATCAGCTCTTCAACGCCAAAGCCCTGATCTTCAAACGCGCCCTCAACGTCTTCTGACCAGTCTGGTGTTTCGCCTTTGGCTGATAGCGCAAGCACAGTCGAAATCGCTTCCGAGCCAACGATAACCGCGCACTGGCTTTCCCCGGCGGCAATCGCGGAAGCGAATTCACCCACCAATTGCTGGTTGGTCTGACCACCGGTCGTCGTCAGGATTGCGCGTTCCGGATTGGCGCCCACTCGCCCTGCAATAGCCCGCGGGACATTGTTCGCGGCGCCGAAAGGCGGCGTGCGGTCAGGGCGCGACATCTCGAATGCACGGATCGCGGCAAGCGTGTCGATTGTGTCGGCCACTGGCGCGCTCGCAGCGCTATCGGCAATCGCTGTTGCTAACGCGCGTCCTGCCAAGTCCATATAGCTCAACGCTTCGTAAGCGGGTTCGCCGACCCGCTCAGAATACTGCCCGACCCCGATGATGACGGGCGTGTTGTCAGCAACCATGTCTCAGACCTTAGTCAACGAAATCGTCTACGCGCTCTACGATGATCGCAGGCGCCATCCCGCCAGCTGCACACATGGTCACAAGCCCGGTCTTAAGCTCGCGCCGTTCGAGTTCGTCTATTATCGTGCCGATAAGGATCGATCCGGTCGCGCCGATCGGGTGGCCTAATGCGATCGAGCCGCCGTTGACATTGACCTTGTCCCAATCGAGCTCAAGATCGCGCACGAATTTTGCCGCAACCACGGCAAACGCCTCGTTGATTTCGAACAGATCGATATCTTCAAGGGTCATTCCCGCCTTTTCGAGCACTTTCTTCGCCGCCGGCACCGGCGCATTTAGCATCAGCGTCGGATCATCGCCCATATTGGCGGTCTGCACGATGCGCGCTCGCGGTTTGAGGCCGTGCTTTTCGGCATAATCCTTTGAGCACACCAGCACCGCGGCAGCGCCGTCGACAACGCCAGAGGAATTGCCCGCATGATGGAAATGCTCGATCTTGAGATCGGGGTATTTCTGATTGATCAGCCCGCGAAAGGTCGTGCCTTGCGCATCTAGTGGAACATCAGCGATCTTTGTGAAAGCGGGCTCAAGCTCAGCCAGAGCCTCTTTCGTCGTCTGCGGTCGCGGATATTCTTCACGGTCGAGCACGACGCTGCCATCGTCCGTGACAACTGGCACGACCGACTTGTCGAACCTGCCTTCGGAAATCGCTTCGGCCGCGCGCTGCTGCGAGCGATAGCCAACCTGGTCGAGTTCTTCTCTGGTAAAGCCTTCCATCGAAGCAATCGCATCGCCGCAGATGCCTTGGTGGCTTTGCGGGTGAACGGCTTGCAAGCGTTCATTATAGCTGCCCATCATCGGCGGCTTGATCCCGGCCTGCATCTTTTCCTTAGTCATTGCACCGGTAAGGCTCATCATCTCGGTGCCGCCTGCGACAATGCAATCCTCCATCCCGCTCATCACTTGCGCGGCTGCCAGGCTGACGCTCGTAATCCCGCCGCCGCAAAAACGATCAAGCGTCGTACCGCTCGAGGTGATGTCATAACCTGCATCAAGCGCCGCCATGCGTCCCAGGTCACCGGCTTGCATGCCGTCCTGAGTTGAAACCGACCAGATCACATCATCAACTGTGCTGGTGTCGAGATTGTTGCGTTCTTTGATGGCTTTAAGGACTGTCGCTGCCAAATGCTGCGGGTGCTGTTCTGCCAGCGCGCCTTTACCTTGTTTGCCGATCCCGCGCGGGGTTCGCACAGCATCGATGATATAAGCCTCAGCCATAAGGGAATCCTCTCTCGAATTAGCGATATTGCGGTTGACGTATTCGTAAGCCCCCTGCACCACACGCACAACAACTCAGTTTCTATTCAAAATGCTAATTGGGAGAAGGCGCCGTGAGCGAAGCTGAAGCACCACAAGTGCTGACCGAAGTCGATGGCAATGTTCTGATTGTTACGATTAACCGCCCCGAAGCGAAGAACGCGATGACCAAAGCGGCGGCTGAAGGGATCGCTGCTGCGATGGACCGGCTCGACGCCGAGGATGATCTGCGCGTTGGTATCCTGACCGGCGCTGGCGGCACGTTCTGCTCCGGCATGGACCTAAAGGGCTTCCTTCGCGGCGAGAGCCCCAGCGTCGAAGGACGCGGGTTCGGCGGCGTTGTACAAGCTCCTCCGGCAAAGCCGCTGATCGCGGCGGTAGAAGGCTATGCCCTTGCTGGCGGGCTCGAATTGATGATTGCGTGCGATCTCGTGGTCGCCAATGCTGGTGCGAAGTTCGGCATTCCTGAAGCCAAGCGCGGCCTCGTTGCAGCCGCTGGCGGAGTGATGATGCTGCCTGACCAGATACCTGAACGGATTGCGATGGAATTGGCGCTGACAGGTGACTTTATCGATGCGCAGCGGGCCTATGACCTAGGCCTCATCAACACCGTAACCGAAGGTCCGGCGCTGGATACCGCGATGGAACTTGCCGCCAAAGTCGCTGCAAACGGTCCGCTCGCGGTGCGCGTGTCAAAGCAAGTCCTGAAAGAATCGCGCGGCTGGGCGATGGAGGATCGCTACACAAATCAGGGCAAGCTGATTGCACCTGTGTTCGTTTCTGAAGACGCACGCGAAGGCGCTGCAGCCTTTGCCGAAAAGCGCGCGCCGAATTGGAAGGGGAAGTAAGATGCCGGTCATCGACGTTCCGCAACCAGCTTTCATGGAAGACGAAGAAATCGCGATCTTCGCCGATGCCGTGGGCAAATTCTATCAGGACAAGGCACCGCAAAAGCGCATCGAAAAATGGCGTGAAGACGGCCAGGTCGAGCGCGCGTTCTGGCATGAAGCGGGCGAGGCGGGCCTGCTCGGCGTATCAGTGCCGGCTGAATATGGCGGGCATGGCGGCGATTTCCGGCACGACATGGTGGTGATCGACCAGCAGGCCAAGCATGGGGTCGAAGGGTTTGCCGCAAGCCTCCACAACACCATCATCCTGCCTTATCTCGTGCGCCACGGTACGGAAGAGCAAAAGCAGAAATACCTGCCTAAGCTTGTCACCGGCGAATTGGTCAGCGCGATCGCGATGAGCGAACCTGATGCAGGCTCCGACCTCCAGAGCATCACAACGACTGCGCTGAAGGACGGCAACGGGTACCGGCTTAATGGTTCGAAAACCTGGATCTCCAACGGTCAGACCGCTGACTTTATGATTGTCGTTGCCAAGACCGACCCCAACGAAGGCGCTAAAGGTATTTCGTTGATGCTGCTTGAGACCGAAGGCGCAGAAGGCTTCGCGCGCGGCAAGAAGCTCGACAAGGTCGGGCTCGATGCACAGGATACCTCTGAGCTGTTCTTCGACGACGTTTTTATCCCCGGCGACAATGTGCTGGGCGGTGTCGAAGGCAAAGGCTTCTACCAGCTGATGGGCGAACTGCCGCAAGAACGGCTGGTGATTGCAATGGGCGCGATGACAGGCATCGAAAAGGCGCTCGAAGTCACTGTTGAATACGTCAAACAACGCAAGGCCTTCGGCAAGACAATCTGGGATTTCCAGAACACCCAGTTTGTCCTTGCTGACCTCAAAGCGCGCGGCACTGCGGCCCGGGTGTTCGTGAATGATTGCATCGCGAAACTGCTTGACGGCAAGCTCGACGTGCCGACCGCGAGCATGGCGAAGTACTGGGTGACCGAGTTGCAAAGCGAAGTGGTCGACAAGTGCCTGCAGTTCCATGGCGGCGCTGGCTACATCAATGATTACCCGATCGCCCGGATGTATCGCGACACGCGCATTGCACGCATCTATGGCGGCTCAAACGAGATCATGAAGATGCTGATCGCCCGCAGCATGTAAGCCTCGGCGCAGCACAAAAAAGGGACAGCTTGGAGGATCCGAGCCGTCCCTTTTTGTTGGCTTGGTGAGATCAGATCAGAACCGCGCGCGAAGCACCACGCCATAAGTGCGGGGCTGGAGCGAGAAAGCAGAGCGCGAATTCGCCGCGCCGGTGCCACGCAAAGTGGTGTTGAAAGTAACGCCGCGCACCACCTGATCGGTCAGATTGTTGACGAAACCCTCAATCGAATAAGCACCGTCCCCAAACCGCAGTCCCGCGCGCAAATTGATGAAGGTCTTACCATCCTGAACGTCGGCCACGATCAACGGCGCTGCATCCACCGCCGCTTCCAAACTGCCTGCCGCGGCAATGTCCGCTGCGCTAGGCGGGACAATCGCTTGAGTTGAGGTGCGCTGATCACCTTCCATCCGGATCTGCCCTGCAGCGAAGAACTCCATGCCATTGCCGAGGGGCTGTTCATAGTTCGCACCCATTATCGCAACCACATCCGCTGCATTTGTAAGCGTGTTTCCGCATAGCGAGACGACTTGAACCGCGGTTACGTCTCCTGCGCAATCATCAGGGTATTTCGCATCAATGATCGTTGCAGACGCATTGATTGTCAGTTCATCGCTTACACGCCATGCGCTTTCGATTTCGATCCCGCTCGTTTCAGCCTTCGGCACATTAAAGGTGGCAAAGGCAGTGCCGGTGAATTCAAGCACCTGAAAATCGGAAAATTGTTCGATGAACGCTGCGACATTGAGCGTGAGCGCATCATCAATCAGGCGGCTCTTGAAGCCGATCTCATAAGCATCGACCTCTTCAGAGAGGAATGTCGGATCAGCTCCCCCAACAGCTGCGGTGGTATCAAGGTTGATCCCGCCGGCCTTGTAGCCATGTGTGAAGCTTGCATAGATGTTGATGGGGGCTGCGAATTCATAGCCGAGCCTTACTGTCCAGATCAGTTCTTCATCGCTGAATTCGTCCTGAAAGGTACGAACCAGGAGAGGTGCAAAATCAGGCACGGTGGCAAACGGCAGATCAGCAGGGGCGGTAAACCCGAAACAACCCAGCACAATGGCTGTTGGAACCAGCGGGCCAGGCACGCTTCCTCCAACAACTTCATTCAGCAGCGTTGGACACACAGCATTGTTGTTAGCGGTTTGAGTGAAACCGCCTTCCTTTTCCTCCCAGGAATAGCGCCCGCCAATGGTGAAGTCGAGCCCGTCGGTAATTTCGAACACGTTATGCGTGAACACCGAATAGCTTTGCGCATCCTGCTGGAAGCGATTGGTGCTGGAGATACCGTTGGGATCAAGTCCTGTAATGCCTTCAAGCGGGGTTGCGCCCAGGAACAGCGGTGACAGCGGATTGAGGCTCGCACCGCCGGTTGCACCAGCGAAAAGCGCACCGACCTGCTCATCGTAATCCGCGCCAAGCGCAAAGGTGGTCGATTGATCGATCGTCTCGTCAGAGTAAAAGCCGCCAATCATCCAGTCCAACCGACCGCCAAACGCTTCGCCTTGGATGCGCAGTTCAGCGGTGAAGGTTTCAAGCTCGAGATCAATCAGGTCAACATCGAAAACGTCGAGCGCAGTGAAGTCGGAATCGTAGGTCTCATTTGATGCAAACTTGCGATACGAACCAATGAAGATGACATCAGTGCTATCGGATAGCGGAAACTCAATCTCCCCGGTGATTCCATAATTGTCGATATCCGCAATCGGCGCGAAATTGGCTGCGACCACGCGGTTATTCAGCGCTTCTTCGAACCCTGCATTGTCGAACCGGTTTGTAGCGACGCTGGGCTGTCCGTTTCCGCCATTCGCAGGCAGACCTACTGCAGCAAACAGGCCCGCCCCGACGAGCGGCGTTTCAAACAGCTCGATCGCGCCGCAGCAACTCGACGTGCTTTTCGAATAATCAGCGATAAGCCGGCCGCGCAGACCGCTTTCTGTGTCCCATCCAAGCTGCGCGCGGATGAGGTACTGATCGACATCATTGGTATCATCAATAACTGTGCCGTTGCCATCGACGACATCGAGAAACCCATCCCGCTCACGGTAAGCTCCAGTCAGGCGAAGCGCCAGCGTGTCTTCAACGATCGGTACATTGACCGCGCCCTGAACGCTGATCTCATCGAAATTGGCATAGCCTGCGTTTACAAAACCTTCGAATTCAGTGACATCAGGCCGAACAGTCGTGATGTTGAGTGCACCCGCTGACGTGTTGCGGCCAAACAGAGTGCCTTGCGGGCCGCGCAGCACTTCGACCCGTTCAATATCAACAAATTCGCTAAGCGCGACGCCGGGCCGCGATTGATACGCTCCATCGATGAATATGCCGACTGCGCTTTCAAATCCGATATTGTTGGAAGTTGTCCCGACTCCGCGGATCCGCAACACCACAGAGCCTGACGCGATTTGCGCTTGGCTGCTGGTGAAGCTGGGCGCCAGCGATGTCACTTCCTGAATATTGTCAACGCCTTGGTTTTCAAGCGCTTGTGGGGAGATCGCGGTCACCGCAAGCGGAATGTCCTGCACGTCCTGCGCGCGCCTCGTCGCTGTGACGATGATCACACTGTCATCGGTCTCAGGCGCTTCGAGCGCTGGAGCCTCCTGAGCAAAAGCTGGAACGGTGTAACTCGTGCAGGCCATGAGGCCTGCAGCATAGGCTGCAAGCTTGCGCGACATTTTTTCTCTCCCCAAACGTGACTGGCCTTTTGGCCTATTAGTCTTGGTAAGAGGAGACTATCAGCGCATTCTTACGTCACAAGGTTTCACGGCTGCTTTTGTTGAAGAGTAGCAAAAATGCAACATATTGCGTTGCAACGCAGCATAGGTGCGCAAAAACAACTGATCTACTTGGTTTATTACCCCGCGCGCTAAGGGCCTGCGTTGCCGATATGCCGCGGGCATTTTGATCAATAGCCCAGGCGTAACCCAACCCAGAGCGTTGCTGGAACACCCAGATCGATCGCACCGCCGGCATTGCGGGTAATGATCGTTTCATCGAACACGTTTTCTCCCCGCACTACCAGCTTGAGATCGTCTGTCAGCGGTGCCTCAGCAAACAGATCAAGCGTTGTTGCCGGAGCCAGTCGGTCGGTCTCTTGATCGTCTTCGAACTGCGCGCTGATATGGCGCATCGTCGCGGCCAAACGCCAACCATCCGCAGGCCGCCACGCTAGCGTCGCCGAAGCCGAGAATTCAGGAGTTTGCGGCGGTCGATTGCCGTCCAGTGCAAGCGAGTTTCCTTCGCCTGCAATCTGCGCATCGGTATAGGCAAGCGACGCATCGAAGGTCACTTCGCCAAGCGTGATGCCGAGACTTGCTTCAACACCTTGCGCTTCGATCGCTGGCAAGTTCTGGCGCTGGCGCAGATTGGGTTCGAGCGTGACGTTGGCGATCGCGTTCTCCACCCGGTTATCGAACGCAGTGAGCGAAAACTCGATGTCGCGGGCTGGAAACCAATCAAGCCCCAGCTCAAACCCTTCAAGCCGTTCGTTCTCCAGTCCGGCATTGGCCTGGGTCACGACCGGGAACACC
Organism: Pseudomonadota bacterium; assembly: GCA_039027955.1. Taxonomy (GTDB): domain Bacteria; phylum Pseudomonadota; class Alphaproteobacteria; order Sphingomonadales; family Sphingomonadaceae; genus Erythrobacter. Next base: position 71,952 of record JBCCJD010000008.1, on the reverse strand, counting down.
ACAAACGGGCGGTAGAGCTCGTTCAAGGTCGGAAGCCTCAGCCCGGTATACGCCGAAGCGCGCAGTTCGAGCCGCCTTGATGCATAGAATAGCGCGCCTGCCCGCCAACTCAGGCTCCAATCGGAACGATCATCGCTGAGTGTTTCGCTCACCAATTGACCACTAGCATCTACCGCTCGGAAGAAGCCGTCCTCAATCGCGGTGTAATCGGCTCGCACACCCCCGGTCAGCAACAGCGGGCCAATCTGCCAATCGTCTTCGATAAACAGGCCAAGATTGCTGTTTACCCCGCCCGCTCGGCGACGCTCGCGCAAAGCGCCGGTAAAGGCGCTGAAGGCCTCTTCCTGCAATTCACCATCGGCCCGGCGATAATCTACGCCAATGCGGACATTATGCGCTTCGGCAATCGGCGGACGCACTTCCAGCTTTCCGCCAAGCCCGGTTGATGGGGTGTTGCGCTGATCGAGCACGCGGGTGAACTGGGTTGAGCTGATCACGACATTGGAGAAATTGCGCGCCTGAACATAGGCCAGCGCATCGAATTCCCACTCGCCCCGACCAATCACACGCAGGCTTGCGTCCTGGCCTTCGTGACTTGAGTTTGCACCGTCGAAGCGGAGTGTGCGGTTGTCGTCAAACACACTGACGCGCGCTTGCAGCTCGGTGGTTTCGGAAATTGGTGCGACCGCCCGAAGCCCTACCTGCCAATTGTCGAACGCCGCCCTTGCGCTCGCCGGCACACGCTGCGCTTCCGGCGTAGTGAAAAAGCCTTGTCCCCGATCCCAGCGCCCGCTGACGACAGCAAACCCACCACCAAGGTCTTGAGCAAGCGATGCGCTGGCTTCGGTCTCTTCGCGATCGTTAACCAGCACACTGGCCGCGACCGGGCTAAGCGTACCAGGCCCAGCGCTTTCAAGCTCGATCGTACCAGCCAATGCGCCGGCACCGAACGGTCCGGAGCCACCGCCGCGTGTAACCCGGATTAGCCCCAGGCTTTCCGGCGCAATCGCGCTCAGCGGAATGAACCCGAAAAACGGATCTGCCAATGGCACGCCGTCAAGCAAGACAAGCGCGCGGCTCGTAGCATTGCCGCCAAGCGCGCGCAGCGTCACACCTTGCGCAGAAGGGTTTGCTGAACGGCTGTCCGAGCGGCGAAACTGCTGAAAGCCCGCAATGTTCTCAAGCACATCTTCGATCCGGCCCGATGCACTTGTGACAATCGTCTCGCGCCCGATTTCGGTGACGGCATATGCTCCATTGGAAAGCGGCGGCTCGAGCCCTTCCCCGGTCACGATAATGTCGCTTTCGGTTTCCGTTTCAACGTCTTCGGAAGCGTTTTCTTGCGCCATCAGCGGAGCATTCAGCGCCAATACGGTCAGGCTAGCGGCCAATTTCAAATCGAAGTTCATAGCGCCGCCGCCTAGCTGGTCAGCTTAACGAAGTCAGTTGCAAATTGCATATCGGACTCGCTTTTATCGACATGGTGTGTTTACATTGATGTCAACAAAAACAGAGAGGATGCGATGCTCGCAACACCGCCCGATTTCGACGTGCTGATCGTCGGTGCCGGTATTTCCGGGATCGGCATGGCGGCGCATATGGAGATGAAAGCGCCTGGCCATTCTTACGCGATCATCGAAAGGCGCGAAAATCTTGGCGGGACTTGGGACCTGTTCCGTTATCCCGGAATTCGCTCGGACAGCGACATGCATACGCTCGGCTTCGAATTCGAGCCGTGGCGGCACGAAAAGAGCATCGCCGATGCTCCGGCGATCCTCGAATATCTGCACAAGATTACCGACGAGCGGGGGATCCGCGAGCATATCCGGTTCGGCCAAAAGGTGATCTCGGCTGACTTCCGCGAAGAGGAAGCACGTTGGCACATTGAGCTCGACCACGCTGATGGTTCGCGCAGCCACATTACCGCCAATTTCCTGTACCTGGGATCAGGCTATTACGATTACGACAATCCACACGATGCTGGGTTCGATTTCTCTGAATTTGAAGGCGACGTGCTTCACCCGCAATTCTGGCCTGACGATCTTGATTATACGGGCAAGAAAATCGTCGTGATTGGCTCTGGCGCAACGGCGGTCACGATTGTCCCGGCGATGAGCGACAAAGCCGCTAAGGTGACGATGCTTCAGCGCACTCCCACCTGGATGTTTGCCCGTCCCGCAAAAGACCGCGTCGCAAACGCTTTGCGAGCGATCCTGCCTGACGGACTGGCTTACAAGATCACGCGCTTCAAGAACATCAAGATGCAAGACATCAGCTTTAAGATGGCGCGCGACAAGCCGGAAAAGGTGAAGAGCACACTTACAAAGAAGATCAAAGACTTGCTTGGTGCTGACTATGATCAAGCGAGCTTCACACCGCCCTACAATCCGTGGGAGCAACGTCTGTGCCTGGTGCCGGATGATGATCTTTTCACCGCGATGAAGTCAGGCAAGGCCGAGATTGTAACCGGTAACATTGCGGCGTTCGAACCAAGCGGCGTGCGGCTCACATCGGGCGAGTTGCTCGAAGCCGATATCATCGTCACCGCAACCGGCCTAAAAATGGCAGTCGCTGGCAAGATCGCAATCAGCCTGAACGGAGAGCCGGTCGATTTCGCGAAGCGGTTTTACTATAAAGGCTGCATGTTCTCGAACCTGCCGAACCTTGCCGTGGTGTTCGGTTATCTCAATGCCAGCTGGACCCTGCGCGCAGACATCAATTCCGATTATATCTGCCGAGTGCTTAATCACATGCGCTCAGTCGGCGCTGATCTTGCCACTCCAGTGCTGAGTGAAGCCGCTGAAGCAGCGATCGAAGAAGACGACGTGTTCGATTTTTCGAGCGGCTATATCCAGCGCGCAAAACACATCATGCCGCGCAACGCGGTAAACTTCCCATGGCGGCTCAATCAGGATTATTTGATTGATCGCAAGCAGATGAAAACCGATCCTGTCGCAGATGGTCTGCTGACATTCAGCCAGGCCGAGACGGCTGCGGCTAAAGGTGAAGCGGAGCAACTCGAAGCGGCAGAATAGCCTCACCCAACACACACGCTTCGCAAACCGCGCCATTTGCGCTTCATTACGAGTAAAGTCCCGCTTGAGGCCGTCGTGCGAGTGCCCTAACCCACCGCGCATGAACTCGCCTAACTCACCTCAAAAGATCTGGACTGCTGGACTCGTCATTATCGGCGATGAAATCCTGTCAGGCCGCACGCCCGACAAGAACATCGCGCAGATCGCCAAATGGCTTCAGGTGCAAGGTATAAGGCTCGCCGAAGTCCGCGTAGTGCCGGACATTGAGGAGAGGATTGTCGAAGCCGTCAACGCGCTGAGAGCTGCGAATGACTATCTCTTCACGACCGGCGGGATCGGCCCGACACATGATGACATTACCGTCGATGCTGTAGCCCGCGCGTTGAGCGTTCCGGTTATCATCCATGAAGAAGCCCGCGCGCTGCTCGAACGCTATTACGCTGACAAAGGCGGCCTCAACGAAGGCCGTTTGCGGATGGCACGAGTTCCTGAAGGCGCTGAACTCATCCCGAACCGGATGTCAGGCGCGCCCGGGATCCGGCGCGGCAATGTGATCCTGATGGCAGGGGTCCCGCACATCACGGCCGGGATGCTCGATGCGCTCACCGGCAAGCTTGAAGGTGGCGCGCAGCTCTTAACCGAAACGGTCGGGTGCTGGGTTGCTGAAAGCGAAGTCGCAAGCCTGTTGCGCGAAGTCGAAAACGCGCATGAAAACTGCCAGATTGGTTCTTATCCGTTCTTTCGTGAAGGCCGGGTCGGCGCCAATTTCGTGATCCGCTCAACCGAGCAGGACGACCTTGCAAGTTGCGTCGACAGCCTGACCGATGGCCTGGCAACGCACGGCTATGACTTCACGCCCGGCGGGATCTGATTTCGCCTGCATGGTGCGAAGAGCTGCACAACGCGGCCTTAACTCTCGCGCTTTAAACCCGGGCAGACGATGACAGCGGTCTATCTTACGATCGATACAGAATATTCCTCGGGTCTCGTCACAGACTTGAGCGAAGCCGATCGCGTGGACAATTTCGCGCGCTCAATTGCTTGCACGACGCCGGATGGCCCGGCCGGGATTACGCATCAATTGAACCTTCTCAGCCGCTATGGCCAGCGCGGCGTGTTCTTTGTCGATCCCATGCCAGCTCTGGTGTGGGGGATCGCGGCGATTGAAGACATCATCGCGCCAATCCTTACCGCCGGGCAAGAGATTCAGCTACACTGCCATACGGAATGGCTGGCCTTGGCGGGCGAAGCCAACCCGCTTACCTCGCGCCGCACCGGCATCAACCTGTTCGAGTTCCCTTTCGACGAGCAATGCCAACTGCTTGATTATGCTCGCGATACACTCGTTGCCGCTGGCGCGCCCGCTCCCACGGCGTTTCGCGCTGGCAATTATGGCGCCAATGATGACACACTGCGCGCGTTAGCTAAGCTTGGCCTCACTCATGACACCAGCCATTGCCCAGCGCTTCCGCATGGAGCGAGCCGGATCAGCCTTGGCCCGGGAGCGTGTGAACCGGTGCATCATTGCGGCGTAATCGAGGTTCCCGTTGGCAGCATCGGCAGTTTTAGGAGCGGGCAGCGGCATGCGCAGATCACAGCGCTTTCGCTTGCCGAGATGCGAGCCGCGCTGCGGCATGCCAGCGCTCAGCAACGCGCAAGCTTCACGCTGGTCAGCCATTCATTCGAGCTGATCAATCGCCGCACGCGCGCGCTTAACCGGATTGTCGAGCGCCGCTTTGAAGGATTGTGCCGCACGCTCGCTGAGCTCGAAGGGATCACTTCATGCGGCTATACCGACAATCCGCCCAAGCCTTTACCAACTGGTTCGGCTGAGCCAGCAAGGCTGCTTCCTGCGCATCCAGTACGAACAGCGCAGCGCTATGCTGAACAGCTGATTTCGAACACCCTCTATGGCGCGCTGTGAGCGGCTGATGAGTGCTGCACAATCAACCGCCATCGAGTTCACGCTTGGCTCTCGCCGACTGGCAGCGATCCCCCGCCAGCTATCAACATGGAGTTTTGACCTTGAAGGCATTCTCCATGGCGATCCTGCCTGCGCGGCGCCACCTCTGCCTGGCCGCGATGGTATCAGGGTGCTTTCTGCGCCGCTTACGGCAGTCTCGGCTCTGAGCGCGCATTTCCCCCAGCATCTGATGGGCGGGCAGCAGAATTATCGCCGCCATTACATCGCGATGGCTGGACAAAGTTATGACGACTATTTTGCGCGTTATTCAGGCAAGACCCGCTCAACGCTTCGGCGCAAGGCCAAAAGGCTCGCCGACAAAGCTGGCGGAGCATACGAAGTCAGCGAATATCGCAGCTCAGCCGAGCTCGAGCGCTTTTTTGCGGCAGCCTTGCCGCTCTCGCAGCTAACCTATCAGGCGCGCCTGCTTGACGCTGGCCTGCCGGATAGCCCCGAAGCCCGGCAGGAAATGCACAATGCCGCCGCGAATGACCGTCTCCGCTGCTTCCTTCTCAAGATCAGGAGCACGCCCATCGCTTATCTTGCGCTCCCAATCACCGGGACAACACTGGTCTATGCCCATCTGGGCTATCACCCCGACTGGGCGAGGTTTTCGCCTGGAACAGTGCTCCAGATGGTGGCGTTGGAACGGCTGTTCGCTGAAGAACGCTATGACTATTTCGATTTCACCGAAGGCGACGGCGCGCATAAAGCGATGTTTGGAACAAACAGTGTTGAATGCTCAAGTTTTGTTCTTTTGCGCCCCACCTTAACTAATCGGGCATTGCTGTTCGCGCGCGAGGTGTTCGATGCCTGCGTTAGCAGCGCCAAGGCAATCGCTGACCAAACAGGGAGCCTAGGGCGTCTCAGAGCGGCTTTGCGCGCTTAGCTCTTTCTGACGCGCCTTTCGCCGATTGCGGGCCAGCAGCTGAAAGCGTTCGACCATCGCGCCGCGCTCGGACTTGGGTTCATCAGGGCCAGGAGCAAATCTAAGCCACATCCACAGATACAAGAGACCCGCCAGGCCCAACAACGTGCCCGCGGCAATGCCAAGCTGCAAATCGTAATTCAGGATCAGGCCAAACGCGCCCAGCGAAAAGCTCAGCACGAACCACTTAGGGTCGAACATCGTATCTCCATCAAGCGGGATCGCTCCTTTGAAAGCAGCGAACTTTGTGGGGTTCATAGTAGACATGTGGTCTCCGCGAATGAATTCAAGCCAAGCACTGCGAACCGATCGGGCATCGGTCGAGCCTCATGGCCTGTTCGTCCGGAAGCACGAAAGAGTTACGCGTCCTATTTGCACTACCGCTTCGCTGCTCGACCGAGCCAGTAAACGCTAACATGTCGCTGCTTTAGAGCGCGGATATCCGAGCTCGCAGCATCACCTAAACCCGGTTTTTAAAGGCTTTCTGATCGAGCCACAGTTCAAAACGCTGCGAGGCAGGCGCTTGGCCAGCACCCGCAGCGAGGGGCCCGCTTGCCTGAACTATGCGATGGGTGAGCGTGAGTGCGCACCCATCGCTAGCAGATTACGCGCCTTCTACTTCTGCCATGTCGATCTTGAGGCCAGGGCCCATCGTCGAAGTCAGCGACACCTTCTTGACATACTTGCCCTTCGCGCCGGACGGCTTCGCTTTAACGATCGCGTCGGTCAGCGCTTTAAAGTTCGCTTTGAGATCATCGTCCGAAAATGAAAGCTTGCCGATGCCGGAATGGATAATGCCCATTTTCTCGACCCGGAATTCAACCTGGCCGCCTTTGGCATCCTTGACCGCCTGTTCGACATTGGGAGTGACTGTGCCAAGCTTAGGGTTCGGCATCAGGCCTTTGGGACCAAGCAGCTTACCCAGACGCCCGACTACGCCCATCATATCAGGGGTCGCGATCACGCGGTCATAATCAAGATTGCCAGCCTGCATGTCTTCCATCAGATCTTCTGCGCCGACTTTGTCTGCGCCTGCAGCGGCTGCCTTTTCAGCGTTGTCGCCTTTAGCGAACACCGCGACCTTAACCTGCTTGCCTGTGCCGGATGGCAGCGAGACCATACCGCGCACCATCTGGTCAGCGTGTCGCGGATCAACCCCGAGATTGAGGGAGAGTTCAACGGTTTCGTCAAACTTGGCTTTATGCTCGCGCAGCACAGCAATCGCTTCATCGACTGTGTAGAGCTTTTCGCGGTCGAGTTCGGCCAGAGCTTTTTGCTTTTTCGTCATCGTCGCCATCGGATCAGCCCTCCACCACTTCAAGGCCCATCGAACGGGCAGAGCCTTCGATGATGCGCATCGCCATATCGATATCGTTCGCGTTGAGGTCTTTCATCTTGGCCTCAGCGATTTCCTTGACCTGGCTTTGCTTGATCGTACCTGCGGACACCTTGCCGGGCTCTTTCGATCCGGATTTCAGCTTAGCAGCTTTCTTGAGATAAAAGCTCGCCGGAGGCGTTTTGGTGGTGAAAGTGAACGAGCGATCAGCATAGACCGTGATCGTGGTCGGGATCGGCGCGTTCTTTTCAAGGTCCTGCGTGGCGGCGTTAAAGGCCTTGCAGAATTCCATGATATTGACCCCGCGCTGACCCAGTGCAGGGCCGATTGGCGGAGATGGATTGGCAGTGCCAGCAGGCACCTGCAACTTGATATAACCTTCAATTTTCTTGGCCATTGGCCGTACTCCTATCGCACTGTTCCTTAGGCATTTTCGCGCCCAGGTCATGGTGAGCGGTCAAACAGCTCAACGTGTGAGCCTTCCGCACGGAATTTCCTGAGTTGTCACTGAGGAAGCGAGCCACATAGCTAGCTTCACACGCATTGCAAGTTAAACCGGATCACTCCTGAGCGGCTTGGCGGGCTTTGCGAGCAGCTATGAAGCTCTGAATGAACGCGACGAGCGCCACAAGACTGGTCACCAACATCAAAGCCACGCGCCCGATCGCAAGTGGATCACCGCGACCAATAGCTCCATTTAGCGGCATAAACAGCGCGACGAACACCACCAGCGTCAGCAGCACCGCAATGTGCGCGATTACTTTGTTTTCAGCCTTGACGCCGGGCTGACAGATCAACAGCGCTACACCAAAGGCAGCCGGGATCAAAGCGGTCAGCGAAGGATCACTCGACGCAAGGTACGCCCATACAGGCATCACGCACAGGACAGCGGCATTGATGAGGTTAGCAGTCGGCGCAGAGGGCATTACGCAATCTCCTTAGTTGCCAAGCCAACGCTCTGGCAGGCCATCAGTGCCCCCCAAACTTTGCGCGGCCACGGTGCGGTTTATAGAACCGGCTTCGGAATTGTACTGCGTTGCTCGATATCATCCAAGCGCGCTCGATCACGAGGTGTGTTATATAAACTAGACACCTCGTTGGTTCTCACTTACATCGCACGGCAAACAAGGCGTTCGATTACAGAGAGGTATCGCGGTGCCCGCATCAGGTCCGACACCTGACCAATGGTTTGGCTGGGCTGGGCAAGCCGCCATGCTCGGCTGGCTGATCCTCGTTTTCCTGCCACGCCGTTGGTCTTGGCTTACTGCAATCCCACGCTTCGTGATCCCGCTTGGCCTGTCGCTGCTTTATGCAGGGCTAGCGATGACCCACTTCTTCACTGTGGAAGGCGGCGGCTATTCCTCGCTTGATCAGGTCGCTACACTGCTCGGCACGCGCGAGATGCTGCTCGCTGGATGGGTGCATTACCTTGCGTTTGATCTGTTTATCGGAGGCTGGATCGCTGTTGAAGCTGACAAAGTTGGCATCAACCGTCTGATCCAAGCGCCTATCTTGTTGTTGACCTTCATGTTCGGTCCGATCGGCCTTGCGCTTTTTCTGCTGATGCGAGCAGGCTATTTCCAAGGCGAGCGCGACCTAGAGATAAGCCCTAGCGAGGCGACCGCATGAGCGGGGCAATCCCGGCGGCGTCGCAAGCACGTGACTGGAGTGCGCTTACCAAAGCGCTCGATAACGACCACGTTACGCGGCTGCATCTGGCGCTCGCGCTGTTTATGTTCGCTAATTTTCTGCTCTTTTTGCCGGCTTGGCTACTTGATCCGCGCATGCTCGACAGCGCGTCTGTCTGGACCAAGCCGCAGAAGTTCAATCTCTCGCTTAGCCTGCATTTCCTGACGCTCGCGGTGCTCTTCCAAATGGTCCCGCGTGAGATCAGAAACGGACCAAGCTTGCTGCTCTTCAGCTATCTTGCCGCCGGCTCCTTATTGCTTGAATACGTCTGGGTGGGTTGGCAGGCCGCTCAAGCGAAGCGCTCGCATTTCAACTATGACACCCCGTTTGAAGCGATCATGTATGGCCTGATGGGGGTCGGCGCCTTTTTCTTGGTGGCAGTCGCGCTGGCGCTTGCGGTGCAGATTTGGCGCAAAGGCGAACGCTCGGGGCGCGGGCTTTGGTTAGGCGCGATCCTCGGGCTTAGCTTGAGCTTTGCTGTAGCGGTTGTGTTCGGATTTCAGATGTCGAGCAGCGGACGGTACGTGGGCGCGCCGCTCGAAGGAGGGGGCGCGACGATCCCGTTCTTCGGCTGGTCGAGAGAATATGGCGATCTGCGGCCCTCGCACTTTGTCGGGCTACATATGATGCAGACGCTCCCACTCATCGGCTGGGTGGCTGACCGTTTGAGCTGGCGCCCGGTTCTGACGGTCACAATTGCGGCCGCCGCACAGACCGCGCTCACCGCCGCCTTGTTCTATCAGGCGATGAATGGACAACCGTTCTGGCCGGTGTAGCGCTCTGCCATCCCGGCTTGAGACGGCTCAATCGAGCGCGGAGAAGGCGCGTCGGCCCTGTTCGTCGAGTATTTCGATCACCGGCTCCCCTTGCGCATCGACAGCGATGCGGATGCGCGGTCGTCCTTCGGGGTCCGAGAGGACAAGAGAGGCCGTCTTGTCCTCGTTGGAGAGCCATATGCGCTCCACGCCCTGACTGTTTTCAATCGCGCCGGGTTTGAACGGGCGGCGATCTCGCACAAACAGGCCCGATCGCCATCCGCTGCCATCCAGCTTTTCCTGTTTGAGGATCCCGATCCCATCGGTCAGCTGATGGGTGTAATCGAAAATGAACATGGTCTGGCGCTGGTCGCCAAGGCGCGCAACGCCAATGCCGCCTGTTTCATCGCCATCATCTTCGTAGAACACGATACCCGTTAGCCCATCGATGCTGCGTTCGGGATAGATTTTACCGCGATAGATCAGCTCGGGCGGGCGGGCCTGATTGGTCAAAGCCATCCGCATCGTGCCATCAGGATCGACGATATTGATCCGCTCGGCGGTGATGGTTCCGAACGCTGCATCGGGTGGCGCTGTGTCCGTGGCCGCGGCTCTTGCTGGGCCAAGATACGGCCACGCCGCAAGGGCCAGCGCCAGCGCCGCCATCGCGAACGTCGCGCGGCGCATCCAGTCGGCTGTTGAAACGCTCATTATCGCTCTCCTTGCTGCGGGCTATGTTCGGTCGCAACCGATTCGCCGACCAGCATACAAGCGCATTGGCTAGGGCAAACCCGCCGATCACCGCCGCAGGCCAAGCGTACGCGGCCACAAAGAAGGGCGCCTTATGCCGGACGCGCTTTAAAGCTACGGGTTAGAAAAGCAGCCTACTTGACCAGTTCGACCTGCTCAAAATCGAGCTCGACCGGGGTCGCACGACCAAAGATAGAGACGCTGACCTTGACCTTTGCCTTGTCGAAATCGAGCTCTTCCACCACGCCGTTGAAGCTTGCGAACGGGCCGTCGAGTACTTTGACCTGATCGCCGATCTCGTAATCGACATGGATGTCCTGCTTTGGCGCGGCTTTGGCTTCTTCAACCCCTCCGAAATAGCGCGCGGCCTCTTTTTCGCTGATCGGTTGAGGCTTGTTGCCTGACCCCAGAAACCCCGTCACTTTAGGGGTGTTTTTGACCAAGTGATAAACGTCATCCGTCATCTTCAGCTTAGCCAGCACATAACCCGGCATGAACTTGCGCTCGACCTGAACTTTCTTGCCGCGCTTGACTTCGGTCACAGTCTCGGTCGGCACTTCGACTTCCTCGACCCCTTCAGACAGGCCAAGCCGCTCGGCCTCTGACAGGATGGCTTCCTTCACTTTGTTTTCGAAGCCCGAATATGCGTGGATGATGTACCAGCGAGCCATGGAGGGTCCTTAAATCGTAGATCGGTGCGATGTGGCAGCTGCGCTCAAGCGAGCGAAAGCAGGAATTTGACGAATGCGCTAAAGGCTGTGTCTACGCCCAGAAAGAACAGCGACAAAATAACCATCATGATGAACACGAAAATCGCTGTGCGAATCGTTTCTTCACGGGTCGGCCAAACGACCTTGCTGGTTTCTGTTCGCACCTCATTGACGAACTGCGCAACAGAGGTCTTGCGTTTCTTTTCCTCGGCCATCGGGGCGAGCCTTCTGTTTGGGCCCACGGCAGGACAGCCGCGCGGCGAATTCTGAGACGACATCGAGGTAGGTCTCATCGCCGTCCGGGACAAGATCGCCGGAGGGGCTTTTGAAACACTACCAATGTCGGGTTGCGAGGGAAATACGCGGCAGCGCCGATGAATGCAAGTACTCGGTATGCTTGCATTGACATTGCAACACGCTCTTGCGCGCAAAACAACGCACTCACGCACAAAACGTCGCATCCATGTAACACTTGTCCGCGCGTTGTCATTCGGCACTAGCCATCCCTGATGTGCCGCTTTAGCGTGCCATTTTCCATAATCAGCGCGCTGCGATCAGTGCCGCGCTGGGCCAGCAGACAGGGGATTTTCGCATAATGGCAGCCACGGATACAGGCGCGAGCGAAGCGGCAGGTTCGATAGATATGATCGGTACGATTGAGAACATATCGAACATAATTTGGTCTGGCACATGGGAGAAGACTACGATTATCCCGGTCCCGCCAATGGTGGTGATCCTGCTGGGTGCCGGTCTCTACATTATGATTGGTCTTCGGTTTTATCCGATCAGGAAACTGGGAAGTGCATTTGCAGGGCTTTTCAGAGGACGCAAGGGCGAAGGTTCCGGCGAAATCTCGCCATTTGCTGCGCTCTCTACTGCGCTATCCGGACAAGTCGGCACGGGCAACCTCGCCGGCGTTGCCGGTGCGATCGCGATTGGCGGTCCAGGTGCAATCTTCTGGATGTGGGTCACAGCAATCATTGGGATGGCACTCGCCTTTGCCGAAGGCTCGCTCGCCATCCGCTATCGTGAGCGGACTTCCGAAGGCACCTATCGCGGCGGCCCGATGAGCTACATCGTCCTGGGGCTCGGACCCAAGTGGGCATGGCTTGCAGTTGTTTTCTGTTTAGCAACGCTGTTTTCTGCACTGATTACCGGCAACGGCATTCAGGCCAACGCAGTCGCCGATAGCTTTAATGAGCTTTTCGGGATGAGCGAACGGGTTGCGGGGGTAATCGTGGCGCTGGCAGTTTTCATTGTAATTATCGGCGGCATAAAGTCGATCGGACGCGTCGCCGAAAGCGTGATCCCGTTTATGGCCATCACATACATCGTCATGGCCCTGATCGCACTTTTGCTCAACGCGTCGGCCATTCCGGCAACGTTTGCTTTGATCTTCAAAAGCGCATTTTCGTCAACTGCGGCGGCTGGCGGATTTGTCGGGGCATCATTTATCATAGCGATAAGAGCTGGCGTTGAGCGTGGGCTCTTTTCGAATGAAGCGGGCCAAGGTTCGACACCGATTGCACATGCGGTCGCGCAAAGTGACGATCCGGCAAGTCAAGGTCGCTTTGCCATGCTCGGCACTTTCATTGACACGGTTATTGTATGCACGATGACGGCTTTGGTAATCTTGACTGTCCAAGGGCAATTCGCGCTTACGGGTGCTGATGGCACGCAGACGATGGTCAACACCGTTTGGACATCGGATCTCGGTCCTGAGCGTATGGCAGGCTTTGCCACCACATCCACTGCCTTCGCCTCGGTCTTTCCAATGGAAGTCTTCGGTATTCCGCTTGGAGCTTTAGTGGCCAGTATTGTGCTTATTCTATTCGTGTTCACGACACTTCTGACGTGGTCCTATTACGGCGAACGGGCGATTACCTTCCTTTATGACCGTATTCCCGGCGCCACCGAAGGCGGCGAGAAAGTGCTGCACTTAATCTGGCGCGTGATCTGGTGTGTCGCAATCTACTTTGGCTCGTTCGCACCGCTTGATACAATCTGGCGCCTGGGCGGCATCTCGAATGCCTTGATGACAATACCAAATTTGCTTGCGCTGCTGCTGCTCTCGGGCGTGGTGTTCAAGCTTGCGAAAGGCGACAAGAGCGCTGGCGAAGATCATTATGCAGAAAGCGGCGAAGAACGCTTGGAATACTAGGTTTACAGCTTACACAGCTTTCGTCTGGCAACCCGTTTGCTGAACTAAAAAAGCGCGCCCGGCCATCTGGCAGAGCGCGCTTTTTTTCAAATGAAGTGAGGTGCTTACCTGCACTCGGCGATCATTTCAGCCTCGACCAAGCAGCTTTTCCAGCCAGCTCGGCTCATGCATCGGGCGGATCTTGCCATAGGCGAGCGCGCGCAAGGATGGATCCGAATACGGGCGCGGACTGCTCCATTGGTCAGGACGCGAACTGCGAATGGTGGCTTGGGTCATCAGCGTTCTCCTATGTTACTTATCTCAACTACTCGACGATCATTTTGCACGGGCCATCTGGCGTCAACCTGAGCGTCGCTGTCAGTCTCAGTTAATCCATAGCTATCGCGTCCGGATTGGATTTATGCGTCAATGTGTCTCAGCCTGGGCCTCGCGCAGAAATACGTATTTGCACAAAGCTTAGGCGGTTTTGGCGCGCACCGAGGCCTTTCCAACAAAAGTGAGCGTTGCGCCTGCCGCAGCGACTTCGCACCCCTTGCACAGTGAGGATGGCAAGCGAGGAGCGAACATGAGCAGACTAGCAGGCAAGAAAGCCGTTATTGTTGGAGGCAGCAGCGGACTTGGCAAAGATGCCGCCCGCGCATTTATCGCTGAGGGCGCGGACGTACTAATTGCTGCGCGCGATGAAGCAAAGCTCAGCGCAGCAGCGAGCGAACTTGGTGCTCATGCCTTCCAATGCGATCTCACCGACTGGGAGGCAGGCCAGTCACTGCGCGATGAAGCGATCAAGGTGTTCGATGGCGCGATCGATGTCGCAGTCAATTGCGCAGGATACGAAGATCGCTTCGGCGTTATCGAGCAAGAGCCTGAACGGGTGGAAAAGATGGTCGCAGTGCAATTCACCGCCGGGCTCTATTTTCTGCAACACATGGCGCAGGCCATGCCAAAGGGCGGCTCGCTGGTGACGATGTCATCGCTCACCGCTACGCTCATCGCCGAAGGGTATGCGGCCTATGCCGGGGCCAAAGCAGGGCTCAATCATGCATGCAGGATCGCTGCGAGCGAGCTTGGCCATCTTGGGATCAGAGTGAATATCGTGAGCCCCACGGTGGTGGATACGCCGATGGTTGCTGAGCTGCTGGCAACGCCAGGCGTGCGCGCATCGCTGGAATATGAAACGCCGCTTGGCGCGCTGCCGGAAACGCAGGATGTCTCAAACGCACTCGTGTGGCTCGCGAGCGACGAATCGCGTTTCGTCAACGGACAGAACATTCACCTCGACGGCGGCGGCAATATGCGGCGACTGCCACGTCCGGGCGAGTTTGAGAGATTTGCATGAAAGAGGAAATGGCAGGGGTGACAGGATTCGAACCCGTGGCCCTCGGTTTTGGAGACCGATGCTCTACCAACTGAGCTACACCCCTATAGGTAAGGCGCGCCGTTTATCCGAGCGAACGCGCACACGCAACCCGTGTATCGAACGTCGCGCTCTGCTCGCCGCAATTGCTGGCTGGTAACAGCCGCTTGCCATGCTACTTAGCGCGCGATCATGCACTCTCCGCTGCGCGCCCTGATTCCGGTCGACACTTTGTTGCTTGCCTATCGCAGCGGCATCTTCCCGATGGCGGACAAGCGCGAAGATCAGGATATCTTCTGGGTTGAGCCGCGAGACCGCGCGATCATCCCGCTTACCGGGTTGCATGTCTCGAAAAGCTTGCGCAAGGTCCTGCGCAGCGACCGATTTGTCGTAACGCTTGATCGGGCGTTTGAACGGGTTGTGCGCGCTTGTGCGGCACCGCGACCAGGTCAGGAGCAAACCTGGATCAGCGAGCGGATCGTGCTTAGCTATTGCCAGCTTCACCGCGCTGGTCATGCGCATTCGGTGGAATGCTGGCTGGCGCCGCTCGATGCAGACGAGCGCTCCCCGCCGCAATTGGTTGGCGGGCTCTACGGGGTCGCTTTCGATCAGGTGTTTTGCGGCGAAAGCATGTTCAGCCGAGCCGACAATGCCAGCAAGGTCGCGCTTGCTTGGCTGGTTGCGCTCATGCGTCAAGCGGGCTTTCGACTGCTCGATTGCCAGTTCATGACCGATCATCTCGCGAGCATGGGCGCGATTTCGATGCCACAAGCGATGTATTTAAAGGCGCTCGGCCAAGCGCGCGGAAACCCTCGTTTAAGCCTCGCTCAAGCTTACGAGCATTTTTCCGCACCAGATTATGCAATGCCGGAGCGGCAACCGCCTCAGCTGGCTGCGGCTTCATCGCCGGGAAAACGCATCGCGCAATCCTTCACCCAGACATCGTAAATCGGGTGCTCAACCACATTAAGGCTCGGCGATTCTTTGAACAGCCAACCAGAAAACACGCGGGCGTGATCGGATTGCCCGCGTTCCAGCACGTCAACCTGCACGAAGGCACCGGTTTCCTGCGGCATCTCCCATGGGGCGCTGCGCTCGCATGCAGCTAAGGTCAGGATTACCGGACCCTCTTCAAGCGTTTCGCCAGGGCGCAATTCAAGATCGACCGCAACATTGTTGCGCTTGTTCAGCAAGCCTAGCTTAGCCACTCGCTCGGACATTGGAGTGGCTTCTTGAGCCAACTCGGCTGCGGCTTGCGCGTCTTCAGTGGCGCTTTCGCTCGCTTCTTCGGTGGCATCTCCACTGTCGGCCTGATCGAGCGGCACCGCCACCTTCTCAGGCGCCTCCTCGCACGCAGCAAGCGTTAACGCCGGGGCGAAAGTCATCAGGGCTAATAAGGGACGCATAATACGCGGTCTCGGGTCATAGGGCTGTTAAGAACCGGATGTTTTGCTGCGAGTAAGGCCAATTCAGCAGGCCTTCAAGAGAGCATCTCGTGTTCGGTAACCCGTCTTTGCGCTCATTCAGGGAGCGCATATTCCACCCGGTCACCGGGCTTGATCCCGAGCTCAGATGCAAGACCGCCGCGAATCTCAAATACGGCGCTGGCCAGGCCTTCGGAAGGGACTGACTCCAGCGAATAGGGCACAGCGGTCTCGATATTGTTGATCCGGCCATCGACCCCGATAAAGATGATGTCGAGGCTGATCGGCGTGTTCTTCATCCAGAAACTGCGCAACGCAGGCTCATCACTTGGGAACAGCATGCCTTCATCATCCGCCATCTCGGTGCGGAACATCAACCCGCGCGCCTGTGCTTCAGGGGTGTTGGCATGCTCGCTGCGGAAGACAATCCTTTCATCGCCGCTGACGATCGCGACATCGATGATTTGAAGCCCCGAGGTCGGGTGTCGCTCGGGCGCGCTTGCTTTCTCTGGCGCGCTCGCATCAGGAGCCTGCGCGAGGGCCGAAGTGCTTTCCGCCGGCGAACATGCAGCCAGCGCCACCAGCCCGAATGCGGCGGTCGCATATCTTACCATCAGCCAAACTCCTCCTCGCCGCTGGCTTCATCGGCTTCCGCCTCGCTGAGCCAGTCGGCAACCTCTTGCAGGTGCGATGCATCCATGATGAACCGCACATGCTCAAAATCATGACCTGCACGGATCATCGCGGCAATCTGTTTATCGCGAGTGGCCTGATCGAGCGTCGGCTTTAGCTCATTGTGATCATCGTCGGGCGCGCGCGGATCGCCAAATGGGCCAAACCTGCGTTTTTTGGCGAGCACAATCGCAGCGCG
Source organism: Pseudomonadota bacterium (assembly GCA_039027955.1). Lineage (GTDB taxonomy): Bacteria > Pseudomonadota > Alphaproteobacteria > Sphingomonadales > Sphingomonadaceae > Erythrobacter. The sequence goes on along the minus strand of JBCCJD010000008.1, from coordinate 54,976 downwards.
GCGGCTAGCCGCTTCGCTCAGAGCATGATCCTCGCGCACCTGCTCTTTGATCCCAGCCGCCCACAGCGCCTGTTCGACCCGGCGGGGGCCATATCCGCGAGCTGTCAGATCGCGGCTTCGCATCCGGGCATAGGCATCATCATCAACATAACCCAGTTCAATCAGGCGAGTGACAAGTCCGGTTACATCAAGTTCCACTGTCCGGCCATCATCATCCTCGACTGCGCCTCGTTCGCGCAGCTTGCGCCTCAGATACGCTTCGAGCTTGGCCCCGGTGGTGGCGTAGCGCGCGGCATAGGAAAGCGCGAGATCGCGCAGCCCGGTCTCATCGAGCGGACGCGTCTTGCGAGCCTTGCTTTCGCGCTTTCCACGTCGGCTTATTGCGCTACCGGGTGATGACGATTTGCTGTCCGGTGAAACCATTTCGCCTTATTCGTGCCACAGTCCTTATCAAATGGAAAAATTTGGACGGGCTTTAAGGTTATGCCTTGAACCGTGCAAAGATGATAGTGCACTCGCCAAAGTGTCGTAAACCACGGGTATCGCTAGAGAAAATGACCGACGCCGCATTACAGCCGACGCCGAACGATTGCGATTTGCCGCGCATTCGCGCCCAATTCGCCACGTTCAATGACGCGATTGATTACGCTGCGCGCTCTGAAAAGGGGCTCAATTTCCACGATATGCGTGGAAAAGTTGAACGCGTATATCCGTTTTCCGAGATGCGCGACGACGCGCTCAAGATGGCGCGGCGATTGGTCGCTGCCGGGATCACCCGCGAAGATCGCGTAGCTCTTATCGCTCAGACCGGGCCGGATTTTGCCGCCTTGTTTTGTGCCTGCATATACGCCGGCGCGTGGCCTGTTCCGCTGCCCTTGCCGACCACGTTTGGCGGCAAAGACAATTTCATCGATCAGCTAAGCGTCCAGCTTGAAAGCTCTGATCCGTCGATCCTGCTCTTTCCTGAAGACATTGCCGATATGGCGCAAGCGGCTGCTGTTCGTCAGGGTTGCGCGGCCGAAAGCTGGCAGGAGTTCGCCACACGCGAAGCGCCTGAATGCGAACTTCCAGAAGCTTCGCCGAAGGACATTTGTTACCTGCAATATTCGAGCGGTTCGACCCGCTTTCCGACCGGAGTGGCTGTTACGCACGAAGCGCTGCTCCATAATCTTTACGGTCATTCGACCACGATGAACCTGGGCAACAACGACCGGGTTGTTAGTTGGCTCCCTTGGTATCACGATATGGGACTGGTCGGTTGCTTTCTGTCACTGATCGCCAATCAGGTCTCAGCCGATTATCTTAAGCCTGATGCGTTTGCCCGGCGCCCGCTCGCTTGGCTTGATATGATCACCGCCAACAAAGGCAACACGCTGTCGTATTCGCCAACTTTTGGCTACGACATCTGTGCGCGCCGTATTTCCAGCCAAAGTCATGTAGCTGAGCGGTTCGATCTGTCGCGCTGGCGGATCGCGGGCAATGGCGCGGATATGATCCGCCCCGACGTTATGCAGAATTTCGTCAATGCGTTTGCTGATGCGGGCTTCAAAGCGGCCAGTTTCACACCGTCCTATGGCCTTGCCGAAGCGGTGCTGGCAGTCACGGTCATGCCTCCGGGCGAAGGCATCCGGGTCGAACTGGTCGAAGAAGAACGTCTGTCCGGCACTCCGCGCGACATTTCTCGCCCGGCCCGTTACCGCGCGATCGTGAATTGCGGCAAAGCGCTGCCTGATATGGATGTCGAAATCCGCGGTGAAGACGGCCATGCCAAAGGCGATCATCAGATCGGCAAAGTCTGGTGTCGCGGCCCAAGCGTCATGCATTCCTATTTCCGAAATGAAGAGGCAACCGCCGATTGCCTGGTTGATGGCTGGCTCGACACCGGCGACATGGGTTACATGGCCCAAGGCTATCTGTTCATTGTCGGACGCGCCAAGGACATGATCATCATCAATGGCAAGAACCATTGGCCGCAGGATATCGAATGGGCGGTCGAGCAGCTGCCAGGCTTCAATCATGGCGATATCGCTGCTTTTGCAGTGGAAACTGAAGGCGGCGAAGAGGCCCCTGCTGTGCTGGTTCACTGCCGCGTATCAGACCCTGTCGAGCGCATACGTCTGCGCGAACAGATCGCTGATAAAGTCCGTTCAGTTACCGGTATGAGCTGCGTTGTAGAACTGGTTCCGCCGCGCACCCTGCCGCGTACCAGCTCAGGCAAATTGAGCCGTGCGAAAGCGAAAAAGCTCTATCTTGCTGGCGAAATCGTTCCGCTGAAACTGGCCGCTTAACCGCCTCAGGCCTAAGCTACGGCCTTTAAAGCCAGACGCGCTTCATTCCCCGATCTCGCCCCACTGCGCACGCAGCGGACCAAAGCCGGGCTGTAACGAGACCTTGACCCCGCGCTGCTTCAGGATCGCGGCGGCTGCTTCGCCATCTTCAGCATCGCCAGCGAGTACGATCGGCGCATCGACCCGGGCTGCGGCCCATTCGATGACGCTAAGCGCATTGGTTCCGGCTAGCGTCGGGCCTTCTTCGCCAAACGCAATCTCGCTTGGAAGCGCAGCGGCTGGTGGCAGCAATTCAATGGTCCAGTCAGGCTCCGTTTCAGCAATCCGCTTTTCCAGCGCTTTGTAAGCGGCAAGCGTTGCCCCTTCGAGCCGTAGGGCACGGACCATAGCGCGGCGCCGTGTCCGGTCGACCACCACATCGCTTTCCGGGACGCCTGCGACCAGAGCGAGCCGCTGCGCCAAGTCTTTCGCACGGGCATTGGCCGCGGCTTCTTCGCTGGCGCGCGCCGCCGACAACTGAGCTTGCTGTGCCGCTGAGGCGCTGGTTCCGACCTGGAATTGATTAAGCGTGAGCTCGACTTGCTGGCCAAGACGATCTGCTAACGCCGCTTCGATTTCGGGTTCGACCTCAGGCTGAGAATTGGGTGTATAGATCGTCGAGCTTACCACCAGCGGCTCTGCCCGGAAATCGACATCGAGCCTCGAGATCTCAGAGCCTGCAACAAAACGCTCATTGATCTCATCACGCACGATACGCTGGGCATTGGCTTCCCAAGCGATCTGCTGCAACGAAAACCCGAGCGGCACAGCGAGCGCGAGGAACACGGCGATCACCGCGAAATTCTGCGCTTGGGTCTGGCCTTTGGAAAGACTGGTCCGAAACCCGTAAAGCCGCGCCATCGCCCAGGCGGTGAGCGCAATCGTAAGTAGGTTCGTTACGTATAGCAGGAGCGCGCCTGAAAAGACCGTCCAGTTAAGTGTCGCGAGGCCAAACCCGACTACCGCTAGCGGCGGCATCAAGGCCGTCGCAATCGCAACGCCTACAATCGTGCCCTCGCGCCCGCGGATCATCGCATACGCGCCGGCAAGCGCCGAAAACAACGCCACGAAAAGATCGAACAGATTGGGCCTCGTGCGCGCGGCAATCTCAGGGGTAATAGTCTGGATCGGCGAGAGATAAACCAGCGCTGCGGTCAGCCCTATAGCCAGCAGGCTGCCCCAAAGTAAGCTGCGGGTGGATTGCTTTAGCCAATTATAATCGCCGATCGCTAAGGCAAAGCCCAAGCCCATGATCGGGTCCATCAACGGCGATAACAGCATCGCGCCGATCACCACAGCAGGCGAGGACAGCAACAGGCCAAGGACGGCAATCCCTGCACTCATCGCGGTCATGAACAAGTAACGCTCGGAAAGCGCGCATTCGGCCCGGCGCTTTTCGATTACTTCGGCTTGGTCGACCCCGCCAATGATTTCCTGCCGCCACCAACGCTGCAGCGCATTTGCCATCTTGGCATAAGGCGATTCCGCCGCTTCCTCTCCGTTCGCAGCCTGCGCCGGATTGACCGGAGTATAGCCCGAGCTTGATGGTGGGCGCGGTGATGTGGTCGTTTCGGTCATGGTCGGTCTGGCTAATATCTCTCTAAACCGGCTTTACGCGGGCTTGCCCGCAAACGCCAACAATGTGATTCATCAATCAAGCGGATCTCACCCCATAGACGCGCGGCACTCGAACCGGCTATTGGTCTGGGTGGCAGCTTGAAAGGTGTGTTTTAGATCACTAATACAGCTTTACGGCAAAGCTAAACTGCATTCAGGGCCGCGCGGGCCAAAGATGCGCGCGATGAGGGAAGAGACAGCAAGGTATGAGCACCGAAACATCACCTGAAGTGAATATCGCGACCGCGACCAAGACCGCGACCGATTTCGAGCTAACCCCGCCTGATCCGGTTCCGGTTGTCGCTCCGGAAAAAGCCGCTGGCTTGGTCCCGGTTTCCACCGAGCAGAAGTCGAAGCTTGATGTGAAAGTCGATGCGTTTGTTACTGATCTGGTCTCGCAGGATGCGAATTCGCCTGCGTTTGGCGAAAAAGTCGATCAGATCACGCGGATGGGGCAAGAACAAATTCGCGCTGCCGCTGCCATGTCAAACCGCTTTCTCGATCGTCCAGTGCGGGCAATGGATGGTGAAAGCAGCGTCGGGACCGATCTTGCAGAATTGCGCCGCACAGTCGAAGACCTTGATCCGGGCCGGAAAAACAACCTGCTTTCCCCGCGCAAGCTGTTCGGGATCATCCCGTTCGGCAGCAAGCTTAAAAACTATTTTGATAGCTACACCAGCGCGCAAGGTCATATCCAGGCAATCCTTGAGCGGCTGGATTCAGGCAAGAAAGAACTGCATCTCGATAATGCGGCGATCGACACTGAACGCCAGAAGCTGTGGGAAGCGATGGGCGAATTGGAGCAGATGATCCATATCGCCAAGACGCTCGATGCGCGGCTCGAAGCCAAAGCGCTCGAGCTTGACAGTTCGGACCCCGAAAAAGCGAAAGCGATCCGGGAAAGTGCTCTATTCTACGTCCGCCAGCGCACGCAGGACCTCCTAACGCAAATGGCTGTGAGCGTGCAGGGATATCTGGCGCTTGATCTCGTCAAGAAAAACAATGTCGAGCTTGTCAAAGGGGTGGACCGCGCCAGCACCACGACCGTCGGCGCCCTGCGCACCGCAGTCACGGTGGCGCAAGCGATGACGAACCAGAAACTGGTGCTGCAGCAGATCACCAGCCTCAACCAGACGACCAGCGACATTATCGATTCGACCAGCACGCTGCTGCGCGAACAGACCGCGCAAATCCATGAGCAAGCCGCCTCTTCGACTATCCCGCTTGAAACGCTCCAGCGTGCGTTCCAGAACATCTACGACACAATGGACGAGGTTGACGAGTTCAAGGTGCGCGCGCTCGATTCGATGAAACAGACAGTTGATGTGCTGTCCGACGAAGTCGAAAAGTCGAAGGGTTACATCGCGCGGGCCGAAGGTCAGGCGCAGGCGCAAGCCAAAGTGGCGAGCGAGCCTTCGCTTTTGGCGCTTGAAAGCTAAGCTGTGGGTTTGAGCCAAGATACAGACCGCGCTCTATCGGAAGCCAAGCGACTGGTCTCCGATAACCAGAACGGTGGCAGGCATCGCTTGGATGGCGGCAGTATTGGCAAAGGTTCAGCCCGCATAAAGCGATATAATCTGCTGCACAAAGCAGCGTTCTTTGGAGGGTCAGTGCTCGCGATTTTCGTAGCAACGGCCATCGCTGGAATGATCCTGAACGGGATAGGCTTTACCGGAGTGATGGTCGTTGTCGGAGCGATCATCCTTGCGGCCATTCTTTCGGCCAGCTTAGTGGGCAAGGTTCAGATACCAAAGCGCGCTGAACTTAAGAAAGGCAACCCAAAGCAAATGGTTGGGAGAGTTGAGCTATGGCTTGAAGCTCAGCGTAGTTCCTTGCCTGCAAAAGCCACTGGGATCATAGATGAGATGGGCAGCCAGCTGGACGCTTTAGGCCAACAGCTCGAGAGCATGGAGGAAAGCCATCCCGCGATGGCCGAAGTGCGCGAGCTGGTCGGCGAGTACATCCCAGAGACGATCGACAATTACCGCAAGATCCCCGAACACCTCCGCCGGGAAGAACACGCTGGCGGCACGGCGGATGACAGGCTCGTCACCAGCCTTACCAAGCTCTCGGGTGAGATTGACCGCGTGACGAGGCGCTTGGCGGAAGGCGCGCTTGATGATCTGGCAGTCAAGTCACGCTATCTTGAATACCGCTATGGCGGCGATGAGATGCTGGAGGATTTGGCAAATTCGCCCGATACCGGTGTTCCGCTTCCCGATTTCTCTGCCACTCCAACGAAGCAATCGCGGTAGGGCTGGTGCGCGTCACCCTTCCGCATCAACTGGGCCGCGAAGAAGTGCGTCGCCGCCTGCAAAAACACGCGCATGAGATTGCCGGATACTTTCCCCCCGGCATGGCCACGGTAAAAACGGATTGGCTCGATGAAGACAGGATGGGGCTGACCATCACCGCCGCTGGTCAGCGGATTACAGGTGCGATCGAAGTTCATGACGAACAGGTTGTTATCGAGATGAACCTGCCTCCAATCCTCGGCTTTCTGCGCGGCACCCTGGAGCGGGCGGTACGCCAGCATGGCGGAAGACTGCTTGAAAAAAGCTGAGGACTGCTTGCAAACACCGCTTCAGGTCGAGCGATTACTTTCAAAATAGAGCAGAGTTAAGGGCAATTACGAGATTGCCTGTTAGCGCTTATGTTTGCCAATAAGACCCATCTGTGTCATGAAAGCCTTACAGCTTTTGCGACAATTTTGTCTGACACTGCCAGCAAGGATCGCAGAGCATGTTGCAGCAATTGGGCCAGACCATGCAGACTATTGACACAGCAAATACCCATTCGGCGCTCGGTGCCGCTGACAATCTGAGGTTTGCCTTGCGCGAAGTGACCGCGGCAGCGCATGACTTGCTCGACAATTCCATGCGCGAAGCGAGCGGCTGGACTACACGCGAGGATTATCTGCGCTTTCTCACGCTGCAATATGCAGCTCGCGCCCCGGTCGAAGCTTGGCTGAGCAAGCATGCTCCGACGGCTCTATGCCCACCAGCGCAAAGCCCTTTGATTGCCGATGATCTCATCAAGGCAGGTGCCGCAGTGCCGGCGATCGCAGGCCCATTCACGCTTGCAGGTCGGCCCAACCATGACCGCGGGGCGGATATCGCTGATACCGCAGCAGCTGAGGCGCTGGGTGCCGCTTGGGTGCTCGCAGGCTCTTCGCTTGGCAATCGAGCGATCCTGAAAGAGCTGCGCCGCGCCGCTTCAGACGAAGGGCGTGACCAATGGCCGGCGAGCTTTCTGGCTGATCCGGCCATGCTTCAATTCTGGCAGACGCTGCGCCGCCGGATCGAGCGTCCTGCAAGCAAAGCGGAAGTGCGAGCCGCTAGCCGTGCCGCATTAGCGGTGTTCGATCATTTCACAGAGTTTGTCGCTCCCAGATCGGCAGAGGCGCCTGACCCGACCGCCGCCAAATCATGCAATGATCTCTCGACACACTCAGCGGCAGGTGCATGAATTTTCTCCAGCCCGAATCGCAACTAACCCAATGTGATCGGGAGCCGATTCACCATATCGCGGCGGTCCAGGACTTTGGCGGTTTGATCGCGCTTAACGCCGATTGGGCGATTGTGAATCGTTCCGTCAATTGCGCTGACCTGCTCCATCTTGATGATCTGCCCGAGATTGGCAGCAGGCTTGCTGATTGCTTTCTTCCGCGCGCCATCGACAGCTTAAGGCTTGCACTTGAAAGGCTGTACGAGAGCGGCGCTGACAAAAGCGAGCGATTGTTCGGGCTTCGCCTCACAACGCATGGCGGGTTGATGGACGTAGCTCTGTTCTTGTCAGATGATCGGCTAGTGATGGAGTTTGAACCTCACGCGGAAGCCGATTATGTCGATCACCTTGGCGTGATTGGCCCGGTCCTTTCGCAGCTTGAGCCGCTCCGCGATCTTGGCGAGCTGTGCACCAAGACCGCGGCGCTGACCCGGGACTTGCTTGGGTACGACCGTGCGATGGTCTATAAATTTCATCGCGATGACAGCGGCGAAGTGATCGCTGAGGCACGCCGAAAAGACCTCGAGCCTTATATCGGACTGCGCTATCCCAAAGCCGATATCCCTCAGCAGGCGCGCGAGCTGATGCTCCGCAACCGGATGCGAATGATCGCAGATATGGCAGCCGAACCTGTTCCGATCGAACCTCAATTTGACCTTAGCGGAGCGCCGCTCGACCTTTCCTTAAGCGTGTTGCGCTCGCATTCGCTGATGCATGTCAAATATATGGCAAACATGGGCGTAAAGGCTTCGCTGGCGATCCCGATCGTGCGGCAAGGCAAATTGTGGGGCATGATCTCTTGCCATAATTACGAACCGCACCATTTGCCGTGCTCGCTTCGCACGGTGGCTGAAGTGTTCGGCCAGATGTTCTCGCTGATGCTCGACCGCGTCCTCATTGACCGCAACGAACAGATGCGCGCCCGCGGACAGCTGCTGCATGATCGCCTGATGATCGAGCTCGCTGGCGGCACCGCTTTAGTCGACAGCCTGCCCTTGCTGGGCCAGCTGCTGCGCGAAGCGATCCCGCATGACGGGATGTCCGTGTTTATCGATGGCCAATATCGCGCGATGGGATCAGCGCCTGATCAGGCACATTTTCGCAGGATCGCTCCTGCTCTCGGAGCAGCGCCGGTCAGTCGAATCTTCGCCACGTGCGAGTTCAGCGAGCAGATCCCTGAAGCTGAAGCGTTTGCTGATATTGCAGCCGGTGCATTGATCCTCCCGATCTCGCGCTCGCCGCGCGACTATCTGATGTTGTGGCGTGGCCCGCTTGTTCAGAAAGTCACGTGGGCAGGCGATCCAACCAAGGCGATCGCTCCACCAGGAGAGCGATTGCAGCCACGCGGCAGCTTTGCAGCGTGGGAACAAACGGTCGAAGGCCGCAGCGAAGACTGGACCAGCGACGAGATTCAGATCGCTGAAAGTCTGCGAGTGACTTTACTCGAAGTGGTCTTGCGAATGACAGATGAGGCAGCGCGAGAACGGGCCCGGGCACAGGAAAAGCAGGAATTGCTGATCGCAGAGCTTAATCACCGCGTTCGCAACGTCCTCAATCTTATCCGCAGCCTCGTGGCACAGTCGCAGGACGATGCCGTGAGCGTCGCCAGTTTTGCCGCCATCATCGGTGGGCGGATTTCGGCTCTCGCTTCCGCACATGACAACATAACCCGCCAAAACTGGTCACCGGCCCCGCTATCGAACCTGTTTGAAACGGAGCTGGCCGCGTATCTCAACGAAAAGCGCGACCGCTTCAAGATCACTGGCGATGAAGTGCTGATCAAACCTGAAGCCTACACTGCTCTGGCTTTAGTCATACACGAATTGGTGACCAATTCAGCGAAGTATGGGAGCCTGTGCGACAGCACCGGCGAGCTTGACGTCCACTTTGAACGCACGATCTTCGAGGACCTCAAAATCAGCTGGCGTGAACGCGGCGGACCTCCTGTAAAACCGCCGACCAGACGCGGTTTCGGCTCGACCATTATCGAACGCTCGATCCCCTATGAGCTTAAAGGCGAAGCAGAGCTGCGCTATAAGCTGACAGGGGTAGAGGCTGATTTCCTGATCCCTAAGTCCTATCTCGTTTCCACCTCGGAGCACCCTTCACTCACCGCTGCGGCTCGTCCGCTTGATGATGCCCCAGTGGTCCCGGGAAACGAGCATTCCATGAACATGCCTGAGCATGTTTTGGTGGTTGAAGACAGCATGATCATCGCGCTTGATACCGAAGAGAACCTAAAGCGACTGGGTGTGCGCTTGGTTACGATCGCGAGCAGCGTTGACACAGCGCTTGCCAGCATCGCTGAACGTCGCCCGAGCTTTGCGATAGTGGATTTCAATCTCGGGGTTGAGTCGAGCGAACCTGTCACGCGTGAGCTTGCCCGTCTAGGCGTGCGGTTTGTGCTGGCAACGGGCTATGCCGAAATGTCTGACCAGCAGACCGAACAGCTCGGTGCTCTAGGCATGCTGCGCAAGCCTTATGGCCGCACGGAAATTGCTGAATTGCTGGCTGAGCACTTCCCCGCAACAGGCGCCCAGACCCCGCAGGCTGAGAGTGGTGCCGACGCTGGCGTCGGCGCTCCAGCTAAGTGATCGCTGCTCTGGCGGCTGAGCGATACGTGCCAGCGCTTTAACGCATCCAGCTTAGCAAGGTGATCTCAGCTGCACTGAAATCAAGCAGATCGAAGCTCGGCGAATAGAGGCAATCGCCGATCTTAGCGCGGACCGAGGGCCGATCTCCTGCAGTCTTCGCGATAACTTCGCCTTCCAAGGGCAGCGCCAGCACACCGCCCGGATAGGCAGCAGCAAGGACTGCATCGGGCCTCCTCACAACCCGGTCTAACCGGAAATGCTCCGCTTCAATAAGCGTTTGACTAACGCTCCCTACTGTCTGGTGATGCTGCGAATGCATCGGACCGCAATTGGCCACAGCCAGCGCGCGCTCCAAGTGCAACTCGCGCGGACGACCGTAATCGTAAAGGCGAAACGTAGTATCGCTATGCTGCTGCACCTCGACCATGACGAGGCCGGGTCCGATCGCATGAACGGTGCCGCCCGGCAGAAAGAACACATCTCCCACTCGAGCATCATGCCAAGTGAGCATCTGCTCAATCGTGCCATTTCGCGCCGCATCGGCAATCTGTTGCGGCTTGAATTCATCGCAGAAACCGAGCGCAAGCTGGGCGCCTGGCGCCGCATCCAGCACCAGCCAGCATTCCTCCTTGCCAGCTTCGCCAATCTGCGCGGTGCGATCACTGGGATGGACCTGAACCGACAGCTTTTCGCTCGTGAACAGATACTTGATCAACAGCCTGTCGCATTGCGGGATCGGATCGAACCAGATCTCGCCTATCGGTCTGTCTTGAGGAGCGACAAACGGCGGTGGCAGAATGTGGCGACCCCACACTTTCTCGACCAATCTGCGCTCTAACAATTGCGCGCGCTGAGCCAGGCGATGATCGAACGAGTTCATGATTGCTGCGCACCCGGCAATTGTCCAACAAGCTGCGCTCCGTCGCGCGTAGTAACCAGCACTTCCGCGCCATGGACAACGATACTGATATCCTCCAGTCCGATAGCCGAAATGCGCGGCCCGTCGCTCAGCGCAAACACACCGCGACAATCGACGAGGTCAGCGTTCCCAGAAACATGATTACCTTCGGTATCGGAACGGAACGCCCCGTTCGAAGGCAGCGCATCGTGCAACGCTGCCCAAGTCCCAATGTCGGACCACCCCATCTCCACCGGTACGATTGCCGCATGCTTGGTGTTTTCCATCACCGCATGATCAATCGACTCACCTACGATCTTGGAAAAGGGCTCCGCTGCTGGAAGAGTTGCAGCACCCTCACGGACGCTTTGGGAAAGCGCCGCCTCAACCTGTTCGATCATTTGAGGTCGATGGCGACGAAGCTCGGCCAGCAATACACCAGCGCGAAACATAAAAATGCCCCCGTTCCAGCTGTATTCGCCGCTCCCAAGATAGGCCTTCGCCCGCGCGAGGTCGGGCTTCTCGACGAACTCGGCAATCTCGTAACCACCGGCGAGCGGAGCTCCTCGTCGGACGTAGCCATAGCCAGTTTCGGGACGGTCGGGCGCGATGCCGAACGCCACCAAACGATCCTCCTGCGCCAACGCACAGGCTGCCGAGACCGCACCATGAAAGGCAGGGAGATCAGCGATATGGTGATCGCTTGGGCACACCAGCATCATGGCCGACGGATCGAGCATAGCAGCCGCCAGCGCAATCGCGGGCGCAGTGCCGCGCGCGGCGGGTTCGACGATCAAGCTGTAGTCAGCAGGTGCGAGGTGCGCTGCAAAATGCGTTTCGATTAACGCACGATGCTGGCGCCCGGCAACAATAATTGGAGTCGCAAATCCGGCGTCTGGCGTTACCCGCGCAAGCGTCTCTTGGAAGAGAGTCTGTTCGCCTACCAACGGCAGAAACGGTTTAGGAATTGCGCTTGTGCTTAATGGCCACAACCGAGTGCCGCTTCCCCCACACAGGATGACTGGGTGCACGAGCACATCACTGCTGAAGCTGGTCATAATTGCATCTCTATCACGACTGCTTTGGCACAACAGCCTTATTGGGCGGTTAACGATAACGTCTCAGAACCAGCGCTGACGCCAGTAGAACGGCGCGGAGACAGGATTTCCCGCTGCATCAATCGCTGGTCTGAAACGCAGCCTTTGCTCGACCAGGCGGCATGTGATCGTATCGGCTTCAGGGTCAGGGCTGGGCCGATAAACGGAACACTGTCTTGCCCGACCATCAACGCCAACAATCACGCGCACGATCACTTCTGTCCCACGCCGCGCGTTGCGTCCTCCGGGTGGGATCGGATAATCGCCTGCATTGTCGATCCCGCCAGAGATATGCACCGGCTTAGTTACCGCGCCGTTGCCCTGCCCGCTGCCCTGTGCTCCGCTACCTGTGCCAAGCCCGGATCCAGCCGCACCAGTACCAACGCCTTCTTCGCGTGCGCCTGAGCGACTGGCAGCTCCCGTTGAGGATGCACGCGGCAGCGGTTGCGAACTAGGCTGCGGCAAACGGGGCGGAGGAGCGGTGACCGGTTGCGGTACAGCCTCTTCGCCTGGCTCTCCGGCGGCACCTTCGTCTGGTTCGGGCGGAGCTGCTGGCTGCGACGGCGCGACAGTAACGGCAATCGCAGTGACGACTTCGCGTTCTACAGCATTGGTGAAATCCGGAGCAAACGCTCGCGTGAGACCATACAGCACTGCGAGATGGAGAGCGAGGATCAAAGCCAGTAGCGGCCAGCGACGGCGCTTTTGCGTGACACGATAGCGGCTCCGCAGCTGATCCATTGTAGTTTGTATCACTTCCGATCTGAACCATTTTGGGTGCGATTACGCCCGAAACCCGGTCCCACTGTCTATACCATGCGCGGGATAACCGTGATGGATTGAATGTTAGGTCGCGCTCACAATTATGAAGCAGCACAAAATGCCGGGTTGATCGCAGCCCGCGCGCTCGATCATCGCAGCTTGCTAGGCGGAGCGCTCGGCGGGGCTGGCTATCTTATCCTAGGCATCGCCTGTCTGGCGATTTCACGATTCGACAACATCCTTGCCAGCGTGTGGTTGCCAGATGCATTCGCGGTTGCTTTTCTGTTGCGCGTTCGGCTCCCGAACGAACTGCCGTTTTACGTTCTGATTTGGTTCGGGGGCGTTTTGGCCAACGTGCAGGCTGGCACACCCGTCCCAATCGCGGCTGTGTTTGCGAGTGCCAATCTGGTCAACATCATGCTTGTAACCTGGATTACTCGGCGCGCATGCGGTGCATTTCCCGACATGACCCAGCTGGCTGACCTTGCCCGGTTCGTATGGGCAGGAGCATTGCTCGGGCCGATCGTTTCCGCGTCGCTTGCAGCGATCGCGATGGGGCCCGACAGTGCAGCGATCTGGGAAGGTGCAATCGCGTGGTTCCTCACTGATAGCATGGGGATGATCCTGGTCGTGCCCGCTATGCTGCTGCTGTTTGACGCGAGGCGTGAGCAGGTCGCACTGACCAGCTCAGAAATGTTGGAACGGGCGATCATGCTCACTGCCGGATTGGGCTGCGTCTTTCTGGTTTTCAAAGCCGCTCATTATCCTCTTTTATTCCTAATCCCACCGATCACTCTCTTGCATGCGTTTCGCCTCGGTTCGCTTGGAACTGCGTTGTTTGTTGTGGGCGTCGCAGTTATTGCGACCGGAATGTCCTGGAGCGGGCTCGGTCCGATTGCTGAAGCAACCAGTTCAAGGACAGCGCAAACCCATCTTATCCAAGGGTTTGTCGCGGCAAACTTCTTGACCGGACTGCCAGTCGCAGCAATTCTAGCGGGGCGTGCCCGGATCGTTCAGGAATTGGAAACAGGCAAGCGACAGCTCGATATTCTGGCGGACAACATATCAGATGCGGTGCTGCACTATGATCTGGACGGTATCTGCACATATGCATCGCCCTCCGTGCGCGATGTATTGGGGGAGCCCCCTGCACATTGCATCGGAGCCCGCTTTTCAGACAACATGCATGAAGATGCGCGCGAACGGATCATGCGCGCCGAACGACAATTGCTGTCCGGAGCATCGCAAAATGAACGCTTTACCTACCGCCGGTTCCGCGACAGCGAGGACGGAACGCCGGTCTTCATCGAAGCGGAATGCGCGATTGTCACGAATGGCCGCAATGGTGAGCGTGATGGGATTGTGGTTGCTGCTCGTGATGTGACCGAACGGGTCGAGCTTGAACTGCTGTTGACCCGCGCGCGCCGCCATGCCGAAAATGCCGCGCGCGCTAAGTCCGAGTTCCTTGCCAATATGAGCCATGAAATCCGGACCCCTATGAACGGGGTACTGGGGTTTGCCGAATTGATGCTGCAAGGCGAGCTTGATCCCGACCAACGGCGCCAGACGGAACTGATTGTGGAGTCAGGCCGATCAATGATGATGCTGCTTAACGACGTGCTGGATCTGTCTCGGATCGAAGCGGGGCAGATAGTGATCGACAATGCGCCGGTCGATCTCGAGGCGACCTTAGCTGAATGCACTGCGCTACACCGTCCCAGCGCAGAGAAGAAGGGCGTGGACTTACAATTCGAGTCCGCCCAGAGCGACATCGCAAGTGCGTCGGGCAAGCGAGCGAGGGAGGGAACGCAAAGTAAGCCCTGGATTATGACTGACGCCTTGCGCCTGCGCCAGATTGTGCTCAACCTGATCGGCAATGCAGTCAAGTTCACCGAGCATGGGCGGATCAAGGTTACCTATCGCCTGGTTGACTCTGAGTTCGTGGTTGACGTCCTCGACACCGGGATCGGCATAAGTCCGAACCGCTTGGAGACCATTTTTCGACCGTTCACTCAAGGTGAAAGCGACACCGCGCGGCGTTTCGGCGGAACGGGTCTTGGCCTATCGATAAGTCGCCAATTGGCCGACCTGCTTGGTGGCAAAATCACAGTGGAAAGTGAGCCTGGCGAAGGTTCGCGCTTCACGCTTACCTTGCCTGCAATTCATGCCCGCCCCGAACAGCGCCCGCTCCCGCCGCCAGAGCCGATTTCGCCGGAAGACTTGCCGCATCATGCGCGCATCCTGCTCGCTGAAGATCACGATGTGAACCGCATGCTGGTGCGCGAAATGCTTGAACGCTGCGGCCAAAGTGTGGCGATTGCGCATGATGGCAATGAAGCGATTTCGATGGTGATCGACAGCATCATGCGCGGCTCACCATATGATCTAGTGCTGATGGATATGCAAATGCCTGGCTGCGATGGGTACGCGGCCACGCGCGCAATCCGAGCCGAAGGGATTACGCCTGACATTTTGCCGATAGTAGCGCTTACAGCCAATGCCTTCCCCGAAGACATCGCCGCCGCGCGCGATGCAGGCATGCAAGCTCACTTGGCTAAGCCTTTGGTGTTCGCCGATCTCGCACGCGTCCTCCAGAGATGGTTGCCAACGCGGATTATCGAAGCGGAAGCGGATCAAGACACGCTCGATCCGAGCGATGCTGATGAACAAGGTCCCGACCAATCAGAAGTCGTCGATCTGCTGCACGCAGCGCGCGAACACAATGGCAGCCCGCTGAGACCGAAAGCCAATCCCAAAGCGCATTCGCCAGCACTGATCCGGCGCTGGATCACCCGTCGGGAAGAGGCGATAGAAGCTGTCCGGGCCGCTCTTGCCAATGGCATCCTTAATGGCGACAGCGACGACGCAGATGCGCGCGAAGCGCTTGCCAAGCTGGTACACAAGCTGGCTGGGACCGCCGGTATGTTTGGCGAGCCGGAATTGGGCGACCAAGCAGCTGCATTTGAAAGCGCCGTGCGGATGGAACTCGACGGCAAAGTCCAAGAAGCGCTAGCGTTCGAGCTGCTCAGCTTGGCTGACGAACCACCGGGAGAAATCGCAAAGACGGGAGATGGACGTTCCTGAGCGGAGCGCGATTCTAACTGCCGTCAACCCGAGGTTGCGCCGCTGCTGCCGTGCCTCAAAAAGCAAACGGCGGAGCCCGCTAAGGCTCCGCCGTCCAGGTTATTTCTTAGGTGCCGCGCGCTTAGAAGGAATAGCGCACGCCAAGCTGGATCCGCCATACCGAGTTGGTGAACCCGACGCGTTCCTGATTGTCGATGTTGCCATCGGCATCGAGATTGAGGTCCGTGAAAATATAGCGACCTTGCGAGTCAACCCCATCGGTATCGATCAGATCGACCAGACCGTCTTCGTCATCGCGATTGCGGAACACGTTCCAGTCAGAGTCGATGAAGTTCAGGAAGTTGTCGAAATCGGCAAAAAGCTGGATGCGATCATCGACGCCGAAGAGACTGCCCGGTCCAGGAATTTCCTGACTGAAGCGCAGGTCCATATCGAAAACCCAATCGTTTTCGCATGTGTTACGACCGATCGTCTCGCCCGGTGTAAAGTCGCAGTTCAGCGTTCCGATAAAATCGACCAGATCAGAGATCTCGTCCGCAGTGGCTGTCGAGTCGGGTGAGATGTTCGGATCATTCGGCCCGGTCGGGATGTAAAGCAGTGCGTTACGGTCACCTGAGCTGGAATCCTGGAAGCCATCGCCGCTGAAGGTCAGGCTGAAGGGACGGCCAGAGCGCGCTGAGAAGAACATCGCCAGCTGCGTATCGTAATCGCCGAAGAACTCTTCGATCAGGTTGAAGGTCGCAGTGAAGCGATGCCGCGTCTGGAAGTTCGAAGTCGAAACAGCAGGATTCTGAAAATCGAACGCTGCGGTGTCTTCGAAGTTACCGTTAGCGGTCGCGCCGAAAATGTTCCGCGTATTCTCCGAATCCTGCCAGGCATAGCCAAAGCTCAGATCAACCGAACCGCCTTCCGTGAAGATACCTTCACTAAAGCGCTTCGACAGCACAACCGATGCGACATGGCTTTCAAAGCTCGGACCGTTGGTCAGCTGGTTGAAGTCATCAAGCCGGCTACCGAAGCATTCCGGAGTGACATTGGTGTAGGTCGGCGGAATTCCGCCAGTGCCCACCAATTGCGCATTACAGCCATCGTTCAGCGGATCGATCGCAGCGATGATCGGACGACCGTCGACCGCAAAGCCGTTCAGACCTTCGCTCGGGTCAGGGATCTGCACCAGGTCGTTGATCGCGAGCGTGTCGTTGAACCGCGAATAGATGTAATCGAGACGCATGTTCCAATCAGAGAAGAACCCGCTGTCAGTACCGAGGAAAGTCTCGATCCCGAAATTCGCGCGCACCACTGTGGGAATGTCGAAATTCGGATCGGTCGACTGGACGTCGTCGCCTCCAGCAGCTGCGCTGTCGATCGCGGCCTGACGGGCGCAATCGGGGAAGCCTGTGAACTGGCCGTTGTCCAGCACACTGAAATTGCCATTGCCATCAAGCAGGCCCGCGCATGGCGCATCGAACGTGTCACCGGTTGCCGATGCGAAGCCATCGTTGGAGAACGCGTTCGAGAAGAACACCACCGGATCGCCGCCTGAGAAGACGCCGACACCGCCCGTGATCTTGGTGTCTTTGAAGAACCCATCGTTGAACAGATCATAAGTCAGCGCGAAGCGCGGAAGGATCACAGTATCAAGCGCGCTGAAGGGAACCGCGTTCGAGAAACCGAACCGTTCGACAAACAGCGGGTTGTTACGCGGAGTGCCTTCGCCATCATATAGCTGAACGCGGACACCAGCGGTGACGCTAAGCTGGTCTGTCGCCTGCCATTCGTCTTGCAAGAAGAACGAATAGATCTGGCGATTGAAGGTGGCGCTAGCATCGTTGATGTCGCCTGTGCTTGACGTATCGATCAGTGCGCCGCCAAGTGCACCGCTGGCAAGGCTGTCAGGCACGTTACCAAAAACGCTCGCGAAAGCGCCGCTTGCCACGATGCCGTTCTCGAAATCTTCAAGATTGCGGAAATAAATCGTGCCGGTCGCGTTGACCGCAAACAGGTTGAACACTTCGAGATCGTTGATTTCAGCACCCAACTTGATTTGATGCTCATCGGCATCGATGTTCATCAAGAAACGGGCCTGATCGATCTTCGTGCGCAGGTCGTTAGCTGACCGGAAGATACCGGGACCGGTGGTCAGCAAGCCGTTTTCAGAGGTTTCGCCAGCGACCGGCTGTACGCCGACAGCAAGACGAACCGTGGGGCTTTCGCCTGATGCTTCCTGAAAGCCGAATGGGCCTTGTTGGTCAGCCACTTCCGCGCGCGAGACGCGCAGTTCAGTCGAGATGCGGTCCGTCCAGTCGGAATACAAACGAAGCGAATAATAGTCTGAAGTCGTCCCTTCGTCTTCGAAGCTCGCAAGGCCAGTGATCTGGTCAGTGCCTGCGTCGCGCTCGACCTTCTGCTCTTCAAGCCGCTGATAGGTCGCTTCGAGGCGGTGATCTTCATTGAGATAGGCGTCGATACGGCCGAAGTAGCGCACGCTCGTTTCATCAAGCACTCGCGGATAGCCGAGCACATCCTGGCCATAAACATCGCGCGCGATCCGCTCGAACTCGTCGAACTGGGCCTGCGTCACGAACTCAGCTTCAACCGGGAAACCGCCGCCGGTCGGACCAAAATCGTTCGGACGACCGAGATCGGTTTCTTCATAGCCAGCGTAGAAGAACAGCCGATCAGGAATGATCGGACCGCCTAAGGTAACGCCCCAACGCTTATCTTCAAAAGGCGACACTTCAGCGCCGGCGTCGCCGGCCTGGTCGCCGCGAAGATCATCGCTCGTGAAAGTGAAGAAGGCGGTGCCGCTGAAGCGGTTGCTGCCTGACTTCGTAATCACGTTGATCGCGCAGCCGGTAAAGTCGGAATATTCAACATCAAACGGCGCGAATTCAACCGAGGTTTGACGGATGGTGTCAAACGGGATCGGGAAGGTGTTGCGCGATGCCGTTGGCGTGCCGTTAAGGCCGAACACGTCGGTTTGGACGATGCCGTCGACCGTGAACGTGTTTGAGCGGTCGTTGCCGCCCAGACAGCTGATCCGGTCCACTTCTTCGTTCCGATCAAGGCTGACGCGCGGATCGATCCGGATGATGTCGACGATGTTCCGCGAAATTGTCGGAAAACCCTCAATCGTCTCAAGGTCAAACGACGTACCAGGACCAACCGCAACGCTGGATGCCTGAACCCGTGCGCCGGTAACGACGATCACGCCTTCATCAGCGCTTTCAGCGAGATTAAATGTCAGGCGCAATCCGCCGCTGACGCTGAGCGACTGGCCTTCGATGGTTTGCCCTTCAAAACCGCTGGCTGTTGCGGTGATGGTGTAGGGTCCGCCCGCGACAAGACCGTTGGCAGTAAAGCTACCGCTGGAGCTGGTCGTCAAAGTCCGGCTTGAACCGGTGCGGGTGTCGGTGATGGTAACAGTTGCGCCGGGAAGGCGGTTGCCCGCTTCATCGCTGACTGTCCCTTCGACGCCTGCCGTAATCTGCTGTGCAGCAGCCGGTGTGGCAATCGTTGCGGCGGCAGAGAGGCTAACCACGCTCGCTGCCAAGAGATACTTAAGTTTCATGTACAGAGCCCCTGATCACAATGGAGAAGGTGTGAGCGAGGCTCCCCATAGGCGCCTTCCACTTCGGAAAAGCGACCGTTTTATGACAGTTTCGTGAAAGCGGGAGCCAGAGCGCTCATCTGATGCAAAACTGGCGTGTTGCGCTGCAGCTTAAGCCCTAGGGAACCCTTAGGGTCGAGGCTCTGGTGTTGCATTGACGCAACGAGGAGGGAGATTCTTAATCACTCGACCAAACGAGGCTCAGTCACGCCAGATCGAGCCTGTAAAAATCACCCATCAAATATGACACTCATATGTCCGAATCTTGACAACTGCGCTCGCAATCATGCCAGATTGATTTCGCGTAGCCTTTCAAGGAGAAACTCATGCGCAGTGATTGGCGCTGGCGGCTCTGCGGGATCACCGTCACTGATGCAGCTCGGCAATGGCTCGATCATGTAATCGGGCCGAAAGTGGAGAAAGAACGGCATCGAATAACGCGATCGCAAAGCGGCTTCCCCACGCGGATTGACCACTCGGTGTGTGGTCGAGCGCAGCTGCCCATTAGTCAACCGCTCAAGCATATCGCCGACATTGATCACCAACCCGCCCGCGGGCACCTCAACGGCATGCCATTCGTCAGCCTTGGTAAGCAATTCTAGCCCCGCTTCCTCCGCGCCCAACAGCAAAGTGATGGTGTTGATATCGCCATGTGCAGCTGCTCTGATCGCCCCTTCGGGAGCATCTGGGCCGAGCGGCGGGTAATGAAGCAAGCGCATCACAGAATTGCCATCGGTTACGGTCGGCGCGAAGAACTCCTGGTCCAACTCGAGATGCAAAGCGATAGCCTCTAGGACGCGCAGCCCGGCATTCTCGAACGCATCATAAAGTGCGCTGAAAGTCCCTTGAAAATCGGCGATCTCTTCAGGCCACACATTCGGCGCCATAAACTCACTGAGCGAATGTTCAGGCGGCAGGCTGCGCCCGACATGCCAGAACTCCTTCAGGTCAAACACGTTGGCGTCCTTGGCCTTTTCCGTGCCGAACGGGGTGTAGCCGCGCGCACCGCCGCCACCCTCAATCCGATAGCCGCGTTTCACCGCATCAGGCAGCGCAAAGAACTCGCGCGAGACCCGCTCGGCCTGGTCGATCAGTTCCTGCGGGATGCCGTGATCGCGCACGACCGCAAAGCCGTATTCGGCAAAACTCGAGCCAAGTTCGTCGGCGATTTCAGCAAGTGGCTGGGCTAGCGAGACGCTGGCAATGCTGACGGGAGAAGACTTGGCGGGTGCGGAGGGTACACTAGACATAACACCGAGCTTACTACGCTCAGGTGCTGGCTGCCAATAGCCGTAACGCGGCAGCCACCTACAGTGGAAGAAACAGGCTGGCGAGCGCCGCGCTCATCAGATTGGCAAGGCTTCCAGCGGCCAGCGCTTTCAGTCCCAGCCGCGCAATCACCGGTCGCTGGTTAGGCGCCAGTCCACCGGTTACAGCCATCTGGATTGCGATCGACGAGAAATTGGCAAATCCGCACAAAGCAAAAGTCACAATCGCTCTGCTCCGCTCGGTAAGTTCGCTGCCAGTCATTGCGCCGAGATCGATAAATGCGACAAACTCGTTAAGTACGATCTTCGTCCCGAACAGTCCGCCTGCAATCTGGGCTTGCTGCCAATCTGATATGCCGATCAGGAACATGACGGGCGCAAACACATACCCAAGCAATTCCTGAAAGCTGATTGTACTCAGCCAGAGCGCCGTTGGAGGACTGAAGGGGCGGCCGGTCCACGATGCAAAATCGACCAGACCAGAACCGAGCCCAGCAAGCATCCCATTGGCAAGTGCGACCAAAGCCACAAACACCATTACCATCGCGCCCACTGCAACCGCCAGCTTGACCCCGGTTTGCGTGCCTTGCGCGGCGGCTTCGATGATGTTGGCCGGACGCTGCCCTTCCTCAAAAGTCTCGGCCATCTCGACTTCATCAGGCTTTCCGCTTTCGACGATCGCCGCCGGGCCGCCTGCGGATATGCGCGCTTCAGGCAGCTCAAGCCGGGCACTGTCCGGATCAGGCAGCGGAGGCTCATCCGGCATGATGATCTTTGCCATCAAAATGCCGCCGGGCGCGGACATAAACGCTGCGGCCAACAAGAAAGGCACCGCTTCATCGCCGATAAAGCTGGCATACGCCGCCAAGATCGTGCCCGCAACGCCGGCCATGCCGACACTCATCAGCGTGAATAGGCGCGAAGGGGTAAGTGCCGCTAGATAAGGACGCACCACAAGCGGGCTTTCTGATTGGCCGACGAAGATGTTCGCAGCAGCGCCCAAGGCCTCTACTTTGCTGATCCCGGTTATCCAGCCGATCGCGCCGCCCACCCAGCGCACCAGACGCTGCATGATGCCGAGGTGATAGAGGATAGAGACGATCGCAGCGAAGAAAACAATCACAGGAAGCGCCGCAATTACGAATGTGTTGGCAAAAGGATTGCTTTCCATCGGTCCGAAAACCGCTGAGATGCCGACTTTAGAATAGTCGAGCAGCGCGATAACTCCATTGGAAAG
Source organism: Pseudomonadota bacterium (assembly GCA_039027955.1). Classification (GTDB taxonomy): domain Bacteria; phylum Pseudomonadota; class Alphaproteobacteria; order Sphingomonadales; family Sphingomonadaceae; genus Erythrobacter. The sequence goes on along the minus strand of JBCCJD010000008.1, from coordinate 32,975 downwards.
GCCTTCGATTGCGCCAACCCCGAAAGGGGTCCGCAGCACCAGCACAGCCATCGCGGCTTGCAGTGCAAAGGCAGAGCCGACCACCCTTAGGTTGATCCGCCGCTTGCCCGAAGACAGAGCGAAAGCGAAAGCGAGAATGGCAACGATACCCAGCAAGCTGGACCCGGCGGACGCGAGAAATTCGTTCACAGCGGTGGTATGACCCCAGTTCGAACCCTTTGATACGAGGGGGTCGACCGTACTTGATCCCTATGTCCCCCGGCCCAGGCCTTGGCGACCGGACCGTTGCCTGTGTTGGCAGTCTCGCGCTCGCAGCGCAACCAGCAAAGCCCTTCCCCAAGTGTGGACGCGTGCGCCTTTCCTTTTGCAAGGCTGCGCATTACCGCGTGTGGGGATGACCAAAGCCGATCTCTTTTCCGACGCCACCGCCGCCAGTCCGCCTTCACCAGCCGCGATCAATATGCCGCTGGGCCTTTTTGTTTTCACTCTGCTCTACGGCGGGATGACAGTGCTGGCCGGTGTGCTCGCTTACAAGCAGGTGCAGTTGTGGCCGACGCAATTGGCGGTCGAAAGCGGGATTTTCGCGTTTCTCTTCCTCGTCGTGATCTCCAGCACGCTTTCACAATTGTATGGCAAAGCGTTGGCTAACAAGATTGTGTGGTGGGGTTTTCTACCACTTGCCGTGTCGATCCTGCTCATGAGCCTAGTGTTGGCGCTGCCGGTCTCGCCGGAAATGGTCGAAGGTCGACCCGGAGCGATCGAAGCCTTCGAGATGGTGCACGGCCAGTTCTGGCGCGTGGTTGCCTCTGGCCCGGTGGCCTATCTCGTTTCGTTGCTGCTCAATGTGTGGATATTTGACCGCCTGCGCGGCGAAGGCGAGACCACGACCATCGGCCTGATGGTCCGCGGCGCTGTGGCGTCGGCGCTCAGCCAGGCGATGGATTCGATCATCTTCGTCACTCTCGCCTTTTATGGCGAATTCGACATTACCAACCTCCTGATCGGGCAGGTGCTCGCCAAAGTTGCGTTGAGCTTCCTGCTTGTGCCCTTCCTCATCACCTTTGGCGTACGCGCGGCACGATGGCTTGATCAGCGCTGATCGCAGACGGCGCTAGCGGCGCTGACAAGATCGCCGCGCAAGCTTGATAGCTGCCCGGCTAACGCTGGCTTGCCTGCAACCGTTGGCTGCACGATCCGCAAAGCTCAATGTCAATCGAGCCTTACGCGGCCCCAATCCGCCCGATGACGCCTTCAAAGTCGCGTGGGGGCACTCCCGACACAGGCTCGATATAGCCCAGCTCTGCAAATCCAATTAGCGAGCCCTAGTCGCACTGGCACTGCGGTTGCAGTGATCCCTCAGGTCGCCACCGGCCAGCCTCGTCTCATGTCACAAATGTATCGCGTTAAGGCCTTACGGTCGGCGGACTTTGAAACGGTCGATTATTGGGTGGGATACAATGAGCCTACGCGTTTGCGCTTCCTTGCGCTGCACCCTTGCTGTGATTGGCGTTGCCGCTGGAGCGACCGCCGTGCACGCCGCCGAACCAGCCAGCCCAACCCTGTCGCCATTGCAGCGCTTCTTTGATGCAGGCGGCCCAATCATTATCATTCTGGGGGTTCTCGCGGTCCTCGCGCTAGGTATTGCGATCGTGAAGTTCGTGCAGTTCTTCCGGATCGGCGTCGGACGCAATGGGTTCGTTAGCGACGTGGTCAAAAAACTGCGTGTCGATCACTGGAAGGATGCGCTCCACATGATCGAGAAAAAGCCTAACCCGGTTGCGCGGGTGATGTCGGCAGCCGTGCACGGCAAAGCCGATCCCAAGATGGACGATCAGATCGTGCGGGAAGAAGTCACGCGGGTGGCGCAAGCGCAACTCGATGCAATGGAGCGCGGGCTTGCGCTTCTCAGCTTGATCGCAACGATTGCGCCTTTGCTTGGCTTGCTCGGCACGGTGCTCGGCATGATCGAGGCTTTCCAGCAGATGGAAGGCGTCGGCGACCGGATCGAACCTTCGGTTCTTGCCGGCGGTATCTGGGAAGCGCTGCTGACTACAGCAGCGGGCCTTTCGGTAGCGATCCCAGCGGCAGTGTTCTTTACCTGGCTGCAACGATCGGTCGATGTCGAAGCGCAGCGGATGGAAGATGCGGCGACGCAGGTCTTCACAATCCCGCTTTATGATGCGGGAGCCGCCAGTAAAGCGGCTGCAGCGTAATGCATCTGCGCCGAAAACGCCGTGATGTCGTCCTGCTTAATGTTACACCACTTATCGATGTGGTTTTCATTCTGCTGGTTTTCTTCATGCTGACGACAAACTTCGCTCGCTTTCGTTTGATCGGGATTGACACCCCGCAGGATCGCGAAGTCGTGATGGATGCAACGGCCGCGATCGTCATCGAAGTGAAGGACGCTGAAACGTTAATCTATGACGGTGAACCTGCGAGCAGGGACGACATCGCACGCGAAGTGGCGAGCATTACCGAAATTGATCCTGGGAGAACTTTCCTGGTCCGGCCAGACGACGGCGTGACCATGCAGGAAGCGGTCGATGTGTTCCAGCTGGCACGCGATTCAGGGGCCTTTGCCGTTTCCTTCGCCACCGAACGCGAAGACGGCCCATGAGGCTACCGCGGGAAAGAGGCAGACGCGAGTTGATCAACATCACTCCGCTGATCGATGTGGTCTTTATCCTGCTCGTCTTCTTCATGCTTGCGGGATCGATCGAACCTAAAGATCCCTTTCCCGTCCAGCCAGCTGCCTCAACCAGCGATATGCGCGGCGATATCCAGGATCTGGTGATCCTCGTCGGTGAAGACGGTGAGATTGCAATCAATGATCGGCCCGTCGAACGCAGCGATCTCGAACGCGAAGTGCGCAGTATCCTTACGCATCAGCCCGATGCTCTGATCCAGCTCAAGCCGGACAGCGGCTCAGAAGCTAAAGAGGTCATCGCGGTAATGGAAGACATCCGTAACGGCGGAGCGTCCTACATCGTGCTGCTAACCGTAGGCAGCGCGCAGGTGGCAGGATGAGAAGCGCTGCCATCGAGTGGTCAAGCGCGATCGCGCCGCAAGGCCCGCCCATCCCGCGCAGATGGCATTGGGTTGCTGGAATAGGCCTCGCGGCACTCGCACTCACAGCATTCTCGCTGCGCTACGCTGCAAGCGACGAAGTGCTGATAACTGCCGAAGAGGACGCCGTGGTCGTCTCGCTGGGAGGTCCGGCCCGCAGGCTTGAAGCGCCGCCTCCTGAAGTGGCAACGGCTGAAGAAGCCCCAGTGGTCGCCGAACGCGCAGAGGAGGCCCCACCGCCAGCTGCTCCAGCCGAGCCCAGAGTGGTCGCCGGGTCAGCCGAAAGCGACGGACGCATCAGCTCAGGATCAGGCGCAGGTCCTTCTGCTGTTCCAGCGCCGCCACCACCTCCTCCGCCGCCACCCCCGTCGCCGCAGATCACACGTATAAGCCAGAATTTCATCGAGGTTTCGATCCGCGCCTACACCAGCCAGATCGTCTACCCGCGCAGTTCGCTCGACCGCGAAGAAGAAGGACGCGGTATGCTGCGCGTAACGATCAATCGCAGCGGGCGGGTAGTCGATTGGAAGATCGTGAGGTCAACCGGGCATAGCCGGCTCGACAGCGAGATTAAGCGGGTGGCTGGCCTCGTCAAAAACCTTGATCCTTTGCCAGCGGGCTTTTCGCGCAACCAGGCGAGTGTCGACATCCCCATCACATTCGCGATCGAATATTTCGACGAGTAAAGACCCGTGATGTCGGACAGTAAGACGCTCCAGTCAGACGCCGGCGATGAAAATCTAAGCACTGGCGAGCTCGCTTCATCGCGCTTCGTGATGATCGTCGGGGTCACTGCGGTGCTGTTCTTTCTGGGGTTGCTGCCGCTGGAAGCGATCCCCGAAATCCCAGTCGATATCGACAGCAAACCATTCTTCATTCCGTTAGTGCTGATCGCTCTGTTGCCAGCGGGCCGACCCGGACTGGCAATCGGTCTTGGCGTCGCTCTGGGCGAATTCATTCGCGACATGATGGAAGGATATGAGCTCGACGATCCGATCGGGTTCGTCGGCTATTTCGTTGGGTTTGCGCTGACCAGCTTTATGTTTGGCAAACAGCCACCGGGCAAACTGGTGATCTTGATCGCAGCGCTCAGTTCCGCCTTCATTCAGGCTGCAATCGAAGCTTCATCCTTCCTGCTGTTCGGCGAAGAGAGCCTAGGGATTGCGATCCAGAGCACGATCGGCAACACGATCATGCACGGCGTCATCTGGGGCGCCATCCCCGCCTTTTTCCTCGTGCCGCGGCTACAGGGGCGGTTTGAACACTTCCTCGGATTTGAAACTAAAGGCAGCGCGGTCGAGCGCGCAGCTCTAACGCTGGTGGTGTCCGATTTCGTCCCACGCAACGATGCGATCGCATGGATCAAGGACCTCTACTTCTATTATCCATCAAGCTCGCAGCCGGTCCTTGACGGCCTCAGCATTGACCTGCGTGCAGGCGAAGTTCTGGGACTGATGGGGCCATCGCAAAGCGGTAAATCGACACTTTGCCGGGTGCTCGCTCATGTCGCGCCGCGAGCGACCGGCGGCTCGTTGATCGGGACTGTCGAACTGAACGGCGAAGCGGTCGATATCGGTTATGTTGCTGATAATCCGGCTGCAATGATGACCCGCACGCGCGGTGTAACTGAGGTCGAAGCATCGCTTGACCATCTCGCAATATCGCGCAGCGAAAGCGAAGCGCGCGCGCTTGCAGCGCTCGCCGAGCTGGGAATCGATGACGTGCAGGCGCGAAAGTACATCTGGGAATTGCCAGATCACCAGCAGTTACTGGTCGCCCTCGCCGCAGCCACCGCAGAACGTCCTAAGCTATTGATACTGGATGAAGTCGGCGCGGTTCTTGATACAACAGGGCTCGACGTATTGCGAAAGACCATCCAAGCCGTGACCGCGCGCGGCGGTGCCGTAGTGATGGCCGACAACGATGCGCATCGACAGTCGCAATGGTCCGATCGCCTCGCGCTGCTCGATGAGGGGCGCCTCGTAAAGGTTGGACCCAGCTCGAAGGTTCTTGCTGACATGCAGGCGCTTGGCGAAATCGGGTTCGATCAAGCAGCCAAGACGACCGCACCACTCCAGAGCAAGAGCAGGACGACCGAAGGCCCGATGATCAAAGTGAGCATGCTCGAGTTTGCTTATGAGGATGGGCCGACAATCTGGCGGGGCGCAGACCTTATCGTTGCTCGCGGCGAAGTGCTTGGCATTGCCGGGCGCAATGGAGCGGGCAAGACGACGCTTACGAAGCTGCTGGGCGGGTTGATCAAACCACAGTCCGGCGCGATCGAGATCCATGGGCACAGCGCCGAGGAAATCGGAAACCCAGGCCGAATCGCAGTGGTGATGCACACGCCGAGCGCTTTCTTCAGCGAACCCACCGTCCGGGCAGAGATTGCATTCGCCTTGCGCGGCTCGACCGGAGGGCAGGCTGCGATCGCAGAACGGGTGCGCGAGCTGGCAAGTCGCTTCGGCATTGCTGATCTGCTGGATCAAGACCCCGGGCTGCTTCCACCAGGTTCAGCGCGCATGGCTCAGATCGCAGCGGTGCTCGCCAGAGGTGCAAACGTGCTGGTGCTGGACGAAGCTACCATCGGGATGGACCCAACCGAACGCGCTCACTGTACCGAGATGATCCGAGATTATGCGCAGCGCGGCGGCAGCGCGATTGTGCTAGATCATAATCTGATGCTGCTCAGTTCGGTGGCGCATCGCATTGTGTTGATCGAGGATGGCGGGTTACTTGACGCTGGTCCGCCATCACATGCTTTCGCCAAAGCGCGGTCGGCGGAACTTGCGGCGCTTGATCTCGAGCCGCCTATCGCTTTCACCGGCGAAGCATACGCGAAACGCGAGGATTTGGGATCATGAAGGTGCCGGTGCTCAATACCGGGCGCCCGAGCTTCTGGCGCGATCGCGATCCGCGCGTGAAATGGCTGGTATTCTTCCTGTTTCTTGCGCTGATCTATATGGTGCCCAGCTGGGAATGGATGCTAGGCGCGCTGGTCGTTGGCGCTGCCATCGCCATCACGGCGCGCGCGCCGCTTGATTGGCTTGCACTGATGCTGTTGATCCACACGCCCACTATTCTGGCGCTGGTCGTGATCCCCATGCTGGGAAGCGATTTTGCCTTCGATGCCGATTTCAGGTTTGGGCTGCGACTGTCGCTGGGCTGGGTTGCGGCGATCCTCATCGGCGTCGGGCTGTTCTCAACCATGGAGATCGATGAACTGGTCAGCGGGCTGCGCGGCATTGGCCTCCCACACAGTTTTGCATTTGTAGTCGGCTATGCCTTTGTGCTGATCTATCTGAGCATCAGCGATCTTGCAGACGTGATGGATTCGATGCGGCTCAAGGGGGTAGAGCTGACAGCGCGAAAACCGCTTCAATTCCTGCGCAACGTGCCCAGCCTTTTCATCCCGGCGATGCTTACCATCATGCGCCGCGGCGGCGCGATGACTGCGGCGCTGGAGACGAGAGGCTTTAGCGCAGACGTTCGCCGGGTTGAGCATGACCGGCTCGATATGTGGGACTTTATTGTCCTTGCTCTGGCGGTAACCGCGATCCTGGCTGCACTGGCAGCGCGTTTTTGAACGCATGCCCAGCAAGGCAAAGTCACACGCGGCGCGCGTGCACAGTCGAACGTAAGTCTGTCGGCGCAGACCAGAACAAGGTGCCAGCCCGCTCCTTCGCCGCATGGCAGAGCTCTCGTGCTAGCAGGACGCCTTGCCTCGCTCGACGAAGAATTTGGTCTGGCCGTGCCGCCAGCGCCCGTTCTGAACGTTGCTCAAGAGAAACTCCCAGGTCTGGCCATCACCTGCGACCATCCGCACCATCATGCCTTGCTGGGTTTGCTCGACTCTCCAATTGCCTGCATTCGACGCGTGAGCCGCGCCGGCAGCGCCCGCATTGTAGCTTTCGGTTCTTATATTGTAATCGCCACCCACGCGGAACGAGCTTTCCGCGCTGCGGTGAAAGTAGTTACCCGGGCACAGGTGATAATAGCCCGAGCCGCCGCCATGGCCGCGGCGGGAGTTGAACGCCCAGTAGATCCGCGACCCGATAATCTGGTTTTCGAGCTGCGGATTGCCTGCGCCTCTCGCTTGTGGCGGCTGCGCGGGTTGACCAGGCTGCGCAGGGGCCTGCGCGCTAGCCGAGCCATTGTTCTGCATCACAAGCGGCCCGGACGTGCGGGGTGGGCCGCCATCTAGGTTGATGATGGGCGGCTGACCGACCATCCCGACATTGCCATACTTATCGATGTAGTAGTCGCCAGGAGTAAAGCCCCGCAACATCATCAATTGCTGTAGCTCGATCGGCGCGGGCTGGCCGTTGATCGTGTAATATGTCGGCACCGCGCCCTGCTGCTGTTGCGGTTGCTGAGCGGCAAGCGGAGGCACAGATAATCCGCCAGCCGCAGCGACCATAGCGAGAGCGGCGATGCTAGCCAGCCCAACTTGTGTCGGTCGCTCGCGCCGCGCAGTGACTGCGAATTCAGGTGCAGTCTCGGCGCCAAGATAACTCAGTGAGCGATGGACCTTAGTCCCGCATGCGCGCAATCGGAGATGCTTCATTTTCAAAATGTCCTTATGATGCCAAGGGTGATCTGGTCGCGGTCAGCGAATTGACCGAAAATCTCATCGCTGTTGCCGCTAAAGATGTCCGCACCGAGCGAGATGCGCGTGGTGTCGTCGAATTCGTAAGTGACTCTGGGGCGCAACACGAAATTGGTGAGGCCGTCTGCTGCGAGCAATTGCACACTCGCGGTCAGTTTATCGTCGATGAAGGATCGTCTGACGAAAGCGCTGATCAAGGTGTCATTATCTGGCCGGACATTACCTTCAACCTCAGTGAGGATCATGTCCTGCAAGACCTGAAAGCTCATGAACGTATCGAACGGTCCGGAAAAATCCGCGGCCACGGCAATCCCAAGTTGGTCCGCTTGCGCGTCGCTGAGGACGCCGTTTCCAAGGCGGGTTTGAATGCTCCTGTTTGGCGTGAAACCCGCTTCAAAACGCAGCACAACCCGGCCGACATTCCCGGCAGCGCTCGCCCCGAACAACGTGCGGCGCTTGTTGAAGCGCACCAGAGTTGTCGTGTCCCCTTCGGTCTCCAACCGACCGAGCGGCTGGGGATCGAGCCCCGAGACCATTACGAAGGAAAGGTCGATCCCGCGCACAAACCCGGCGAGCCTTGCGCCGAAAACCGCATCGTCAATCGGGTTGTCGGGGCGTTCGGTCCGGATTGCATCAGGCACAGGGTCTTCAGGGCGAAGCCCAAATCGAAAGCGCGGCGCCGTTAAATCAAACGTCGATCCCGGATTAGGGAGCCGATGAACCGTCGTATCAGGCGAAACGATGACTTGCCCGGTCCAGTCGCCAAGCCCGATGTCAGGCAGCGGCGCGCGCGCATTGATGGTCCACAGGCCAATGCGCGATTCATCGAACTCATCGAGGATGAAACGACGAAAGGACTGCGGATTGACCACATCCAGCAGCTTGAAGCCATAGAGCTTGCCCCATACAATCTGCTGCTTTCCTAGACGCAAGTCGAGATCGCCGAGCTCAAAGTCGACATAGGCATCGCGCAGTTCAATCTCCCCAGCATCCCCTAGTGCGACCGGACGACTGATCGAGGCATAGCCGGTGCGGTCGGGCCTTCCCGGAGTGAAATCGTCAGCCGCAGCCACTCGCATCCGCAGCGACAAAGTGTAATCAAGCCCGTCTTCGGATGGATTTTCCCAAGTCGGTCTGAGAGTCAGCTCAGCAAGATCGGACAGATCGTTTTCGAGGCCCGTCACCGCCTCAAGCTCGACCTCAAGCTCTGCCGGGACCAACGCCGCTCCGCTTTCGGCCACGGCCGAGGCCGCTTGGCTTAGCGCCAGCGCAGGGATGATAAGTCGCGCAGGCACGGCAGCTTACCAGTCGATCGCTTTGCTAAGGTTTTCTGGAAGGAATTCGCTGAAGCCAGGCCCATTGCCGTATGAAACATTGCTGTAAGCGAAGACGGTCTTATGCCCTTTCTGGTGATGTTCGACAGCAACCTCCCCGACAGTCCAGATCCCGCTGATGCGCCGGACGTTGCTGACCGTGACGGTCTTGAGAAGCTTGCCCTTTGTGTCGTTGAAGACGATGACCCGCGGCATCCAAGAAGTGGGATCGATCGCTGCGTGAACGGACCCGTATCCGAGTTCGCGAGCAATTGCCGAGCTGCGCGGCGTCGCCTTCAGCCCGACATGGGATTGGCTGCCGCCGCGCGGCACGCTGGCTTTCGCGAAGGTGTAATCATCGAGCGAAAACTTCAGCTCGGACTTGATGTCTTCATAACTGAACCCGGTACCAAGGAAGTATTTGCCGCGCTCCGCATCGGGGATGCGCATGGCGGAACCTCGCGCCGGCAGATAGAGCCAGCGACGATCGGCCCCGCCTGACCGTGCAGAATCGTGAGTCATGAACGCCGTCTCACGGATCGAGCGCGGGCCGGTATAGACAATCAGCGAGCGCCGCTCGCCGGATCCTCCGCTGCGATAGGACATCGCTTGACGCCGCTGGACCGATCCACCGCGCGTGGTCTTGGTCATGGCGAGGGTACGTTCGACCCGGTCTCCTTCTGCGCGATCATAGACCTTCTTGGCGATCTGATCGGCAGACAATTGCGAGCTCTGAGCAGTCAGCGGGGCAGCCGGCGTCAAGAGCAGTGCGGCAAGTGCAACGGCTGAGATTTTCACCGCTGCCCGGCTCGCAACCAGCGGCTGGGTGGCTGTGCCGCGACGGTGAATCAGCGCAAGGATCGCGCAAGTCAATACCAGCCCGGCGATAAAGCTGGCGGCTGCTGCCACAGCAATCAGCAAGCCGAACCGCATCACTGTCGGCAGCGCGCTCGACATCAGCACACTGAACCCCAGTCCGAGCGCTGCGGCATTGATGAAGCAGGCCCGCGCGGACGTGGGAAAGCGCTTAGCAATCGCTTCAGGCACCGAAAGACCTTCGCTAACGCCTTTGTCGATGCGATCGATGAAATGGACCGCGAAGTCCACGCCAACCCCGATCGCGATCGCCGCAAACATCGAAGTACTAGGTTCGATAAAGATGCCGACTGCACCCATGAGGGCATAGACGCTCAGTATCGCAAACAGCACCGGCGTGACTGACAGGACGCCCAGCACCGCCGAACGGAACAGCAGCGCACCGACTAGAAACACCAGCGCCAGCGACAAAATGACGCTGCGGACGTGGCTGTCACCAAGCCTCTTCATCCAGTTGTGATCGACATTAACACGCCCGCTAAGCGCGCCGGTCATGCCTTCTTCATTGAACTCGGTTTCGAGATACCGGCCAAGCGCTTCGACCGCGGGGCGCTGACTTGTGTAGGTGCGTGTATCCATGAACCCGCGCACCAAGGCGTAGCGGTACTCCATGTCGATCTCATCAGCGATATCTTCAGGATCGCCAGACGCTTCATACAAAAGCAATTGCTGTGCCAGCGCGTCGTCATCGCCGGGAAGAGATCGGCTGGCAGGCCTGCCGTCGTGAACAAGGCCCGGGGAGCCTATCACCTGATTGATTTCTGAGACCACGTCAGTGAACGCGCGTGCTTTGTTGACGTTTGGCAGACCAGTCATGAAGTCCTGCAACGCCGAGATCTTTGCAGCACGCTCGGCTGAGAGCAGCCCTTCGGCTTCGTCGGTCTCGATCACCACATCGAGGTAAGATGTGCCTGCCATTCGCTCATTGATTGCGACATCAGCGGTACGGATCGGTTCGTGCAAACCGAACAGCTGGATCCTGTCGGTATCGATCTTCACCGCGCTCGCCGGAAGTGTCACGCACAACATGATTATTGCAACGCCAGCCAGCGCTACGGCTGGGCGGGCGGCGCAATACCCCGCTGCTTTGGTGAGGACACTGGCGATCCAACCGGTCCGGCCATGCACGATCATGGGTGATGGGCTGGGTCGTACCAGCGCCATGATCGCTGGCAGCACGAGCAGCGAATAGCCCCACGCGAGAAACGTCCCAATAAGCGCGAACCAGCCAAAATAGGCGAGCGGCGGCATGATCGAGGCAAGCGCGATACCGAGAAACCCGGCCATCGTGGTGAGCGTCGTCAAAGTGAGCGGGCGCCACAGATCGACCATGGTTTCGACGATAATGTCATCGACCGGTGTCTCTGGAGAAACCGCCCGCCGCGAAAAATAGCCGCTCAGAATGTGGATCGTATCTGCAACCGCGATAGCGATCAGGATGATCGGCAGCGCGCTTGTGATTACATAATATTTGATACCCAGCCAGCTCATCAAGCCGATTGATCCCGCTACCGCGCCTGCGATGACAACCAGCAGCGGGATAAGAGCTTTGACGTCGCGAAAAGCGGCAAGGACGATCAACAGAATAAGGACACCGGCGATGGCTGGCAGCCTTTTGCCATCATCATCGATCGATGCACTGAGATAGCCGGTCACCGCGCCTTCGCCCGCGACATGGATGTCATAGCCCGGAGTTTCAGTAGCCTCGGCGATTGCGCGCGCGGCCTGATAGGCCGGATCGCCATCGTTCTCGTCATAAAGTTCAGCAACGATGAGAGCCATCCTGCCATCTTGCGAAACCAACGATCCGACATGCGGAGGCGAGGCGTTCACAGCATCTCGAACAGCCTCAGCCCCTGCAATGGTCTTCGGCGCTTGCTCGTAAAAGCGGTCGACCCGGAATTCCTCTGGACTGCCGCCTACTTGCGATTCTGACGCGATGCTCGCGACTCGATCTGCCCGGATCACGTCGATCGCTTCGATTTCGCGATGCAGCGATGCGATCAGCGCAAGGCCGTCTGGCGTAAAAACACTCTGAGCGTCGGTTGCTGCCACCGCGACGATAACAGGATCACGAAGACCGAAGATCTCCTCCGCCCGATCCCGCATGGTGATCGATGGATCATCTTGAGGGATAAGCGAATCCGTGCTCGGCTCCTTTTCAAGCTGCATCAGACCAGCGCCCATCAAAGCGACGCCAATCAGACCAGCCAGCATGAATTTCCAGGCATTTCGAACAACGAAGCGGAACAAAGCACGCGTATCATCGGCGCGCGGTCGCAGGGCATTCACGGGCAAACCTCCCAAGCATGACCAGATGCCCGCTATGGGTCCAGTCTCTTACAATTCCCCGTTTTTTTGCCCCCGATGATTTCCAGCGCGCGCACCGCAAGTTGGCCTTGTCGAATGCGTGGCCAGAAGGTGTGCGATGCTGGACTTATGAGATTATTATGCGACCTTGATCGACGCTGCGCAGCGATGGCCTAGCCATTTGTGCAATCGGATTTGCTGGTCTCCTTGCCAATTGTGAACAGCCGACAGGAAGGGTTTCCAGCCACCGCTTGAGCGTCTGGTTGCAAAACTAGTAACGCTAATTCGATGAAAACATCACCCGAACAGGGGATTGCTTGATCGCGGCGATTGATGTAAAATCATCAATCCTGGCAACTGATCGACAGCTTCTTTTGCCAGTCACTTCTGGCAAATTTTTGAGATCCCTAAATAGATAAGCGAATTGATAGCGAACGTCTTTTAAGAATGCGCGTATCGCCGTCAAATATTCTCCTGTTTGCAACACTTATTATTGTAGCAATAGCTGTTATCGCCGGGAATTTCGTTGTAAGGCAGCCATATCTCGGCGCGGGTTTTAAGCCGGGTGTTGATCAGAATGGCGTAGTTGTTGACTGGATTGACGACGCGGGACCCGCCGCCGCAGCTGGACTCCGCCTTGGTGACACCATCACCGCAATCGACAGCCAAGCCGCAGCCAAAACCAAGATATTTTCCTCAATTGGCCTAATCGATCCTGACAGTCTGGCTCGCCTTGCCGACTTCGAAGCGTTCCTTGTGAAGAATGGTGAGATCCATCGCCATTTCGAAGCCGATGCGGTGATCCTCGAGCGCGCCGATGGCGCCCGATTTGATGTCACACCCCGGTCCGTATGGCCGTTCTATGCGCTTTGGACCAATTCTGAATTCGTCGGCGCGCTGGGCATTGCGTCCGCGAGTTTCCTGCTTGGGATCATGCTTTGGATGCACAGCCGATCCGAAAGCGTAGCGACACGATTTCTGCTTCTTGCCAGTCTTGCCAATGCCCTGACCTTATGGAGTGCATCGCTGTTCTGGACACGCGAGCTGGCATTGCCTGAAACCGCGTTTCGCCTGATCATGGCGGCGAACCATCTTGGCGCTGTGTTCTATCCTGTCTCCATCGTTGCGCTGATTGCTGTCTATCCAAAACGGCTCCTCTCGCGCGTTCCGATAGCCTTATGGCTGATTTGCGCGGTTATCTACTGGACCAACCAGCAAACCATGTTGGTCGACTTGCCGGTTCACAACTTCATGAGCTGGTACGTGCTGTGCATAGCGATCTGCGTCATCGGGATCCTCCTGCAGTGGAGGGCCACTCGTATCTTCCCGGTGCAGCGCGCTCAGATAATCTGGCTTTCGCTGTGCATCATGCTGATGAGCTTGGCGATGCTTGTCTACCATATTGTCCCGATGATGTTCTTCGAAGGAAGCCTGGGCGACCGGCAATGGGTGGCTGGCCTGCTCACTTTCTTCCCCTTCGCCGGCTTTGCATTGGGCATCTCGCGCTACCGGCTATTCGACTTGCCCGAATGGTGGTTCAATGCATGGGTCCTTGTGCTCACCGGCGTGATCATTGTCATCGCTGAGGTCGCGCTGATCTTTCTGCTTGGATTTCATCATATCAAGAGCCTTGCCTATGCCGGACTGGCGCTCGGATGGATCTACTTTCCCTTGCGAAACCGGCTTTTCGGGTACGTCTTCCGCTCGCCCGAACTATCCGCTGAAGCCGTGTTGCCGACTTATGTGAGCAGGCTTGCGCGCGCCAAGACCATCAGGGAGTTTAATCAATGCTTGCACGATGAACTTGGACGGCTGTTTTCTCCAAGCTCACTCACTAGACTTTCGACTGAAGCAAGCACGGTATCGATCGGCGACGATGGCATGACAATGACTGTTCCTGGAGCGGTTCCCGGGGGCAGTTTTAGGCTCGAAGCCGCTGCAAAGGCCACGCGCTTGTTCAATCGGCGCGACGCTGCGCTGGCCGCAACGCTTTCCCAGATCACAAACCGACACTGCCTGCAGATCGAAGCGATTGAGACCGGGATCGACCGCGAACGAGGGCGGATCGCACGAGACTTGCACGATACGGTTGGCGCAAAGCTGGTAGGACTGCTCCACCAGTCGAGCGACAAAGATGTCTCGCACCGAATCCGCGAAGTGAACAGCGCGGTAAAGGACACGATCTGGTTGCTTCGCAGCAAAGACGCTGAAAGCTTGTCCTATGCGCTTTCCAAATGGTCCGAAGAGACGCGCTTACGCCTAGACGAAAAGGAGATCGCGCTCGAATGGCGCGAAGAGATACCAAGCGAATTCCACCTTCCCGCACACGATATCGTGAGCATGGGCAACATCTTACGCGAAGCGATAACGAATATCCTCAAGCACAGCGCGGCGTCCCGTGTGAGGATTGCGATCAGCCTAGTCTCCAACGATTGCATAAACATAGCCATCAGCAATGACGGCACGTATCGTTCACCGGATGAATGGACGAAGGGTTTCGGCCTGCTGGGCCTGAACGAGCGTCTCAACGAACTTGGCGGTCAGCTTGATTGGCAATGCGACCTGCTTGGCGAAGGAATGATCACGATGGTGCTGGCAATTCCGCTGCGTGTGCAGGAGAAGGGCAGTGGATAGAACTCTGCTGATCGAGGATCATCCCGAGACGCAAGATTGGTTAACCCGTATCATCACTCAAGCCTTCCCAGCGACCCAAGTCACCATCGCAAGCCAGGTGACCGAAGCTCGCTCATGGATTGCGCGTGCGTCGTTCTCGCGCGCAATCATCGATCTTAACCTGCCTGACGGAGATGGCATCGAGATCGTGGAACTGCTCGCCCGCGACTATCCTGACACGCCAAGCGTAGTTGCAACTGTGTTTGACGATGAAGCGCGGATCGTGATGGCGCTTTCAGCAGGCACCAGCGGCTACGTTCTGAAAGATCAGAGCGAAAAAGCACTCGTTCGGGTTCTGCGCGGACTGGAGCATGGCGAGCCGCCTTTATCGCCGACAGTTGCGCGGCATATCCTCCAGGTCTTTCGCAGCGAGGACTTTGCTCCAGCCGATTTGGCAGAGGACACCGTGACTGACGACCTCACCCCCCGCGAACTCGAAGTTTTGGAGATCATCGCGCGAGGAGCAATCAAGAAGGACGTCGCCAACTCATTGCGCATCTCCGAGCATACTGTGAGCTCGCACGTGAAGTCGATCTATACAAAGCTAGGGATTTCATCGCGCGCCGAAGCAAGCCTTGTCGCGCACAAGATCGGCCTGTTGCGGACCTGAAACGCTTCGGGACTGTGCCTTTGGTTGTCCAGCGCCAGTTGAGTTCGAGCTGCGCTGCAAGGAGACGGTCCGCCTTGCCGCTCGCAAGCGACAAGGCGGACCCCCCACCGGCCTCCGATATTACCCACCTCGCTCTATCGGGCCGATGCAATTGGCGCGCGCCACGGAGCCGGCCAACACGCGGTTAGAACGTCGCGCGAATGCCGGAGAAGAACCTCCTGCCAAACGGCTCGAAGATAGCGCTGCCATCATCAATGCCTGCTCCGTCCAGACCTGTCAGCCCAAGCGGCGGCGCTGTGTCCAGCAGGTTCTCAATCCCCGCGAAGAACTCGAAACCGCTTTCGCCATCTGGATTGTCGATCTGAAACGCAAATCGGATGTCGTGATAAATCACTTCCTCGAATTCGAGCGGGAACGAGAAATCCGGGTTTTGCGGATCGAAACCGTTGAGCGGAAACTGATCTTCAAAATCGCTGGTCAGCTGAGGCCCGATATACCTCGCGCCGTATCCGATCGTGAAACTGTCATAAGTCAGGTTGAGATCGAACACGAACTGGTCCTGCGCTTCGCCCAGTTCATCAAGCAGGCGATCTTCGAAATCAGGATTGGTCGGATCCTGAAAATTGCTCGATGCAAGGACATGCGTGTAGACGAGCCGGGCATCCACCGAGATATCTTCGGTAATTGACTGGCGGTAGGAGATATCGAAATCGATGCCTTCACGGATCCGGCTCGCGAAGTTTATCGGCTGCTGAATGATTGATCCGTTCAGGACTTGCCCGGGCTCTTCGCCCTGTGGCCCTACACCTGGCCCGTTGCGCTGGAAGTTGCCGCAGAATGGATTGTCCAGTGTCGGAAGATCATAGCAGGCTTCGATGCTGTCTTGACCGAGCGCGGCAGCAATGACGTCTTCGACTTCGATATTGTAGTAATCGACCGTGATCGCGAGACCGGGGACGAACGACGGCTGCCACACCGCACCGATCGTGTAGGAAATCGAGGTTTCCTCAAACAGGTCGGGATTGGGGGTATTCGCACCTTCGGTGGACACACTCGCATTTGCGACCTGCTGATAGTTCGGATCATCGAGGATCGCGCCAAGGTCCGCCCGACAATTCGCCGCGCGGTTCGGCGTGCCTTCGTTGATCCTGATCGGAGCACACGGATCCATCACTGTGATGAAGGTGACCGTCGGCAGTCCGGCGGTATCCGTATAATTAGGAGCTCTTACAGATTGACCGTAATTGCCGCGGAACATCAACCCTGGTGTCGGCGACCACCGGGCACCGACGTTATAGGCAAAGGTCGTGCCGATCGCGCCGCGATATTCGGAGACGCGTCCCGCAGCATTAATCGACAGCTCTTCGAAAAACGGGCGATCCGCCAGAAGTGGAACATCAATCTCGGCAAAGCCTTCGATCACTTCGAACGGATCTTCAGGTTCGAAGATTTGCAGCGGGTTAGCGAAGGTCAGGTTCTGCTCGATGACATCATCCGCTTCGAAGAAAGCTTCCTCACGCCGATACTCAGCGCCAACCACAATTCCAACTGGTCCGCCGGGAAGTTCGAAGAAATCAGCGGTATTGCCTGAGACAAAGGCAAGCGCGTTGTACTGTTCGAGCCGGCCAAAACTGCCAGCATCTGCGGTAATGTAATCCGCTGCTGCGCGGTTATCAGGAGCGCCAAACGGATTGTATGGAACACACGCGGCGATATCTCCGTCCAAAGTGGCAGGGTCAATGCCCGGCTGGCCAAAGGCTGCGTCCGGATCGAATTGAGACCGACACTTGATCTGACCATCTGCCGGATCGATCCCTGCGTCAAGGGCAAGCAAAAGCCGCTGGGTGAAGACATTGCCAAGGATATTGATGTCCTGCTCGGTACGCCCGTAATTGAGCGCGACTTCATAGTCCCAGTTCGAGCTGATCTCGCCCCGCGCGCCGAGCACGACACGATAGGTTTCGCGAACCGCGTCTTCATCGCGAATACCAAGATCGACAAAGCTTCTGTTTACAGTAAATCGCTGGCTTCCATCTGCCACTGCAGCGGGATCGATCGGGCCACCTGCGATAAGATCATTGACCCGTCCGTCTGCAAGCAGTTCCTGCTCGATAGTCGCGCGTGCATCAGGATTGAGAAACGGGTTATCGAGCCTCACGCGAACACGCGGATCTCCGCTGAACGCGCCTGTAAAACGACCTTGCGCAAAGGCCGGCCCAGAATTGGAACCCAGCGTTTCAGAGCGGACATATTTCGCTTCCAGGAACGCTTCGAACGCTGGCGAAAACTCATAATTGGCAAGAAGGTTAGCCACATAGCGTTCGTTTTGTGGGAACACCGACTGACGACGCCCTTCGCGCCCAGTATCGCCATTACCGCCAAAAAAACCGCCGAACTGTGAATTGCTGATCCGCGCGTCAAACGTCTGCGGGACAAGCTGGCCATTCGGTAAGAAGACATAATTGCAATTAAAGGGCGAGCCGCTGATCGTTGATCCGCCACACTCATCACGCGCGGTCTGTTGGGGGAAAGCGACAAGACCAAACTGCGAAACTGTACCGCTGCGAAGGTCGCGCACGAACACACGATCGGGAATACCGTCCGAACTTTGCCCGGCCGGGTCAATGCTGGTCTGGCGCAGTCCGTCATTCGAACGACGAAACGGCTGATCAGAGGCAAACACGCGTTCCTGGTTCGAATATTCTAGCGCCAGCGTGACGTTACCCCGTCCATCGCCAAAATTGGTGCCAGCCACACCGGAAAGAAGGAAATTTGTTCCTGCCCCGACTTCTGGAACACCAACGTTGGCGCGCAAATCGACGCCTTCAAAGTCTTCGCGCAGCACAAAGTTCACGACACCTGCAATTGCATCAGAGCCATAAACAGCTGAATTGGCACCCGTAACAATTTGAACCTCTTGCACCAGCGCAGCGGGGATTGAATTTACATCGACTGCATTTGCGGTGAATGAGATATCGGCTGGCACATGACGTCTGCCGTTTACAAGAGTGAGCGTCCGCTGAACTCCCAACCCACGAAGATCCAGCAGGTTCAGACCGGAAATACCGATGCTCAGCCCAGGGTTCGCCTGCGAAACAGTCTGCCGCAGCGAGGGAAGATCGTTCAACAATTCGCCTAGATTGGTTTCCGCCTGTTGATACACCTGCTCGCCACCAAAGGTGGTGATGGGAATAGGCGATGTGAGCTCAGTGCGCCTGATGCGCGAACCGGTGACTGTGATAACAGGCGAGTCCTCGTCATCGGGATCAGCCGCCGGCGCCTGCTCTTCGACCTCAGTGTCCTGCGCCATTACCGGCGCAGCTCCAATGATCAGGCTCATAACAAGCAATGCCGAACCAGACCGAAGTTCAATAGATTTTCTCATTGACGCAGAAACCTCTTTCTGAGTAAGTTAGAGTTAGCTAAAGTAAACTTCCAAAATTTCTCGGAAATAAATCAATTTATCTCGATGATTTTTGGCTTTTTGTTTTCTTATTTGACTCATAAGTGAATAGATATCCGCCCGTCAGATCACAGGTGGAGAATCTGTTAAGAAAAATTTAATACAATTAGTTGGAAAGCCTGACCGAAAGGGAAGTTTCGCTTTCTTGAGAAAGGTTTAAGAGTGTTGCTTTTGTGTGACGCTTTCGATTGTATGAAGAGCTTGTCGCGAGCCCTTTCATCACCATCAACCCGGCCACATGCGCTCACCTTTCGCGCTGGAAAACCGGCGGAAATGCTGGACAAACCGGGCTAGTGTCGAACCGCTTTGGCCAGCCCTTTGCGGAGATCGTAGACGGGCCGCCTTGTTGCTCGTGCGATGTACGCTTGTTGCCGCGTGAGAATGATGCACACGCTAAGGAATGGCCGCTAGTCTTGCTCTGAGTGATCGTAGCTTAGTCTCGCCATGCGTCCATCCGTGGTTCGGTCGGAGCTTCGCGCCGGAACACATCGGAAGGATCGGACGCCGTTGAAAGCCCTTGGCCGATGGCTAGTCTGCCGATGCGACTTGCTTACCAGCGCTCGCCTGCGCAACTGTAAGAAGGTAAGTCGGATTATGACTAACTTGGCTATATGCACTTTGGCAGCTCTGACAGAGCTTTCGTCGCTCTCGCCAAAACGTCCAACACCGCCGTTCGAAGGGAGTGGATGGTGAGCCCTGCTGGGTTCGAACCAGCGACCTACTGATTAAAAGTCAGTTGCTCTACCGACTGAGCTAAGGGCCCCCAGGTGGGAGCGCGCGGCGCAGCGCGCGGCGCGATCGGAGCGCTCAGTTAGTGAGCGGACGCGGGCGGGTCAAGCGTGCATTGAGCTGCGCGATCGTCAGCCCGCTGATTGGATCGCGCCAACGCGGTGCAAGCAACGCCGCTGGACCCAGCACGAAGCCGCGGTGATGCATCAGACGATGCGGGATCGCCAGTGTCCTGCTGCGCCAGATGCCGCCACTCCATAAGATGATATCGAGATCAAGCGCACGCGCCCGCCAGCGGCTCCCGCGGCGCTGCGCTTTGTTCCGCCCAAACGCATATTCAAGCTGCTGCAAGCGGGCAAGAAGCGCAAGCGGAGAAAGCTCGGTCGCGATTGCTGCGACAGCATTGGCATAAGTCCGCTGCGATGGCCCAACCGGTGCGCTCGCGACAATCGGCGAGGCGCCTATGCATTCGACCCAGCTGCTATCAAGCTCATGCAGCGCCGCTTCGATCACATTATGCGGTAAGCCAAGCCCAGGCACGCGCATGTTCGAGCCAAGCGCGATCAGATAGGTCTGGCGCATGGGCTTGCCGAGGATGACCGGGTTGGCATCTCCCTCGCCGATCGAGCTGCTTGATTGCAATTTATCTTGATGATCAAGATGCGTGATCGTTCAGGTATCCTCTGCGAGCCGCGCGTAAAGCTGCGGGCGCCGATCGCGGAAAAACCCCATACCTGCTCGGTGCTGGGCAGCGCGCGCAAGGTCGAGTGTGGTGACCAAAACGCCATCCTCTTGCCCGCCAAAAGCCTGCACCAGATCACCCCATTCATCGGCGATGAAGGAATGGCCGTAGAACGTTTGCGGCGCGTCTTGAGGTCCTTCGGTGCCGATCCGGTTGCTCGCAACAACCGGCACACAATTCGAAACCGCATGGCCAATCATCGCCCGTCGCCACATCCGGCTGGTATCAAGCTCGGCATCATAGGGCTCTGATCCGATCGCAGTGGGATAGAGCAACACTTCTGCGCCATCGAGAGCCATGGCTCGGGCTGCTTCGGGATACCATTGGTCCCAGCAGATGCCGACACCGATCCTTACACGCGAGCCGTCGTCGGCAGGCACGTCCCAAACCTTGAACCCCGAATTGCCGGGCCGGAAATAGAACTTCTCCTGATAGCCGGGTCCGTCCGGTATATGGCTCTTGCGGTAAGTCCCCATGATCGAGCCATCAGGCCCGATCATGGCTAGCGAGTTGTAGTGATGCGGACCGTCGCGCTCGAAAAAACTTGCAGGGATTGTGACTTTGAAACGCACGGCGCATTCCTGCATCGCGATCACGCTTGGATGCTCAGCTGTCGGACGAGCCAAAGCAAACAATTCCTCATCCTGCTCACGGCAGAAATACGGTCCCGAAAAGAGCTCGGGCGGAAGGATCAGCCGTGCGCCCTTGCGCGCCGCCTGCTCGACCAGATCAGCGATCCGCGCGATGTTGGCCGCTTCATCCGGCTGGCCAAGTGGGCATTGCAAGGCGGCAACGGTAAGCGTGGTCATAGGCGCTGCTCGCTTGGGCTGGCAGCCGCGCTTGTGGCCATGCGTGCCGCATGTCGCCACAACCACAGCCCGATAACAAACCGCCCGGCTGGCTGGATCGCGGGATAAACCAAAGGAGCCAAGGCAGCCGGTAGCAATGCCGGTCCACCAAATTCTGTAACGATGATAAGTAAGGTCAGGATCGCAGCCAGTGCCAGAGAGATCGCCACGATCCGATCAAACCCCTCGCCCTTCC
The DNA here is from genome assembly GCA_039027955.1 of Pseudomonadota bacterium. Classification (GTDB taxonomy): domain Bacteria; phylum Pseudomonadota; class Alphaproteobacteria; order Sphingomonadales; family Sphingomonadaceae; genus Erythrobacter. The sequence continues at coordinate 11,537 of JBCCJD010000008.1, read as the reverse complement.
AAAACGCCCACGCGAGCGCGAGATTGCCGATGAAAAAGCCTATGATGAGAAGGACGTAGGCGGCATCCCATAGGCTTGAATAGATCGCTGCGCGCAGCTCCATCGTGGCAAGAATTACAGGATCGCCAGCGAGCCACTGCACCCGCCAACGATCATATGCAAACAGCGTCAAACATTGCTGAGCCGCCTCTGTCGCGGCCCATAGTCCGAACCCGGTAAGGCCTAGGATCGCTAACACCCGCTCACGCTGCCAGACCGCCGCGACCAGGCCGGAAGCTGCGGTCATGACCAAAAACGGATGCACAAGGTAGGTCCAGGCTCTCAACTGGTAAGCCAGATGATTGACGAGCTCCATACGCGCCGCAAAATCATCCATTGCCGGATAGTATCGCGGTGCAAAGATCAGGATCAAAGTCGAAGCGACCGAAAGGATCGATCCGATCGCCGCAACTCTGAAAAACGCGCGTGAACTCATCGATGCGCTGAACCTGTTTCAGCCTGCGAGCCTCACGCAGGTTTCCGGAACAGCAACGTCATCCGATCGCTTTCGCCGATTTCGGCGTATTTCTCACGGTCCTCGTCGCCCTTCGCAAGGGTCGGCGGCAAAGTCCAAACGCCAGCCTCGTAATCAGCGGTATCTTTGGGGTTCGCGTTAATCTCTGAGGTGTCGACCAGTTCAAAGCCCTTGCCTTCGAAAAACGCAACCAGCTCCTCTTGCTTGAGATACCCCTTGTTCCCATCGACATAATCTTCCGGGGCATCCGCCTTCGCACGATGCTGGACAACGCCGAGCATGCCGCCGGGTTTGAGCGCGGCAAGCAGCGCTTCGGCTTCTGCGTCGGCAATGCCCCAGCGCTTGAGGTTGTGCATCATCCGGAAGATCAGCACCCGGTCGACCGTGCCGTTGACCTCTTCGGGGATCGCATTGCCGAAATAGAACGGGAGCTTTTCCGCCGGGATCCCGAGCGCTTCGGATTGCTTGTCAGAAAAAGTCTCTCCGCCAGCGCGCACACGCTCAACGAATTCATCGCCCAAAGCAGCAGCGGCCTCCGGCGCAAAGCCGACCCCGATATACTGACCTGCGTCAGCAAGGTATGGAGCCAGCACGCGCGTGTACCAGCCACCGCCCGGAGCGTATTCGATCACGGTTTGGTCAGGCTCTATCTGAAAAAATGCCAGGGTTTCGGCGGGATTGCGATACTCATCGCGGGCCTTGTCATCGCTGCGCAGATCAGCGGCGAGAACCTCGCTCAAACCATCGCCAGCTTTCGCAGTTTCCTCGGCTTCGCTGGTCGTTTCCGCATTAGCTCCGCAGGCTGCGAGCATTCCGGCTGCGGCCAGTGCGAACACTGATTGTTTGAACATCGCTATATCCTCCTTGAGCTTAGTCAGCTCGCTTTCTTGAACAGCAAGGTCATGCGGTCGCTTTCGCCGATCGCAAGGTATTCGCTGCGCTTGGGATCGTCTTCGCCCGTCGCCAGGATCGGCGGCAACGTCCACACGCCGCGCTCCCAATTCGCAGGATCGTTGGGATTGGCGTTGATATCGCTTTCGGCGACCAGCTCAAAGCCATTTGCGGCGAAAATCGCCACCACATCCTGCTGGCGCATATAGCCGCGCTGGCGGGCGCCGTAATCGTCATAGCTTGCACCATCCGGCGCGCGATGCTGCACCACGCCAACCATGCCATCATCCTTGAGCATTTTGCGAGCCGCCTTCAGCACGTCGTCAGCTCGATTTCCGATATTAAGGCCGTGCATCGAACGGAAGACTACGACTCGGTCGACGGTTCCTTCAACGTCTTCCGGCATTTCGTCATATTCAAACGCCGTCACCATATCCGCTTCTACATCCAGCATCTCGGCGACGCTGGTCTTGAACCGCTCAGTCCAGGCTTTGCTGCGCGCTTCTGCTGCACGGCTGCTGTATTCGCGGGCGGAACTGTCGTAATTGAACGCGATATATTTGCCCGCTGGAGCGATGTAAGGGGCAAGAACACGGGTATACCACATTCCCCCGGGGCCAAATTCCGCAACCGTCATGGTCGGTTCGACCTGAAAGAACGCAAGCGTCTCGGCAGGACGGCGATACTGATCCCGTTTGCCATCTTCACCGCGGCGCTCATCCGCTAGCACTTCGGCAAGGTCAGGTGCTGTGCCTGTATGGCCATCGGCATAAGCAGGGCTCGCCAGCGCAAGCACGGCGGCGCTGGTCGCTGCAGCAAACGGCACCAAGCGCGCAAAAGGTGTCATCAGGTTCATAGTCGGTGGTCCTCTCAGTGATCTAACGCCGTTTGTCCTGACGCGGTGACGGCGCCATGACAAGACCTGTCGCGATGTGATCTGGGTGCTGCGCGAAGTTCGATCATGAGGGCTGGCAATAGGCGCGCGGTTGCCTAAATCGTTCAACAACACAGGAGATCAGACCAATGCAGCAAGCCATCATGGCCGGAGGGTGCTTTTGGTGCACCGAAGCGGTGTTTCGCGACGTAATCGGCGTTAGCGAAGTCGAAAGCGGATATATCGGCGGCGACACGACTGACCCGACTTACAAGCAGATTTGCACCGGGCGCACCGGCCATGCCGAAGCGATCCGTGTCGCATTTGATCCAGCAATGATCAGCCTTGCTGAAATCTATGACGTGTTTTTAAGCACACATGATCCGACCCAGCTTAACCGCCAAGGAAATGATGTCGGCACGCAATACCGCTCAGCGATTTTCCCGCTATCCACTGCTCAGGGCGAAGAAGCTGAGGCCGCGATCGAGCGTTGGAATGCTGAGAATTCAGGCAGCGCCGTAACTACGATCGAAGGGCTGGAGAACGACCAGCAGACCAAGCCATGGTACCCCGCCGAGGACTACCACCAGGAATATTGGGAAGGCGAGGGTCAGCGTAACCCGTATTGCCTCGCCACGATCCCGCCTAAGCTCATGAAACTCAGAAGGAGCTTTCAGGCGAAAGTTAAGGCTGAGGTCTAGCGCCGCCGCCATCGTGCGATAAAGAACCCGTCGAGCCCGCCGAGTTCGCTAAGCTGGCCGGGCTGCGTGCGCACCCAGCCTTGCGGAGTGGGCGCGATCCCTGTCGGTAGGTCTTCGTTTGTGATCGGCTGGGGTTCAAGTTCGAGCGCGGCATCAATCCAGGCGGCTTGCGCTTCGCCTTCTTCGTGTTCAAGCGAGCAAACCGCATAAACCAAAAGGCCGCCGGGTTTTAGCCAGTCGATCGCGCGCGCCACCAAAGCGCGCTGCAGCTCAGCTAATTCCGTTATCTCGCGCGCACCGACGCGGTGGAGCACATCGGGATGGCGGCGACAGGTTCCCGTGGCAGAGCACGGCGCGTCCAGCAAAATAGCATCGAAGGCGTGCTTTGGCTCCCAAGTTAGCGCGTCAGCCCGCACTGGTGATGCTTTGAGGCCCGTGCGTTTAAGGTTGGCTTTAAGCACATCGAGCCGCCGCTTCGAGATATCAAGCGCGGTTACCTTCCACCCTGCAGCGGCCAAGCCAAGCGTCTTTCCGCCCGGCGCTGCGCACAGATCGAGTGCATGCCGTCCAACGCCTTTGCCGATCAAGCGCGCTGGCAATTGCGCAGCGAGATCCTGCACCCACCAGGCGCCTTCAGCGTAACCGGTGAGCTGTTCAACGGGAATGCCTCGAGGAACTCGGACATGACCCGAGGCAAGGCTCACGCCGCTAAGCTTGGCCTGCCAATGGGCGGTTTCGCCACGGTCTCTAAGCGCCAGATCAAGCTCAGGCGGATGCGCCAAACCACGCGCGATGGCACTCGCGCGTTCGCCCCAGCGCTCCGTGACGCTTGCGGGCAGAGCGGGATATTCAGGCAGGTCTGCGCCGCGCCTAATAAGCGCTGAGAACACCCCATGGGCAAGCCGACGCGGCCCGCCCGCAAGCAGCGGCAAGCCAGTTGCGATCACAGCATGCGGCAGAGTGCCGAGCCGCAGCGCCTGCGCCAGCATCAATCGCAGGACATTACGGGCTTTGGCATCATCTGGAAGACGCTGCCGGGTGGCGCTATCGATGAGCGCATCAATGTCGACCAGCCAGCGCATTGTCTCGCTCGCAATCGCGCGAGCCAGCGCTTGATCGGCCGGAGCGCGCAGATCACGCAAGATCCCAGGCGCGCATTGTTCAAGCGTCTCGCCTCGGCGCAATACGGCATCAAGCATCTTCAGCGCGGCGCGGCGCGCGCCAAGCCCTGCGACTTTTGACTTTGCCTGAACCATATGCACGCGGCCTTACCAGCATTGAAACCAAGCGCCAGCACGCGCATTTGGACACATATGGCGAGCAAGCAATCAACTCACAGCAAGCAAGGGCAGAAAAAATGCGCTGCGGCAAAGAACTTCAAAAAGCCTGCACATTGGACCAACGACCCGCCGCCTACGCCTAAAGCGGTTGATCCGCTAAAGGATGAGCCGCGCGAGATCTCTCCGACCCGCTATGGTGACTGGGAGAAAGACGGGATCGCCTGGGATTTTTAAAGCGGCTTGAACGTGACCTTCAGCCCATCCTTAGGCTGCGGGATCGGCCAGGCCTGCCACTTCGGCGCGTAGTCCAGCGCCGCTTCAATCCGGTAGCGTTGCAGCAACTGCGCAAGCAGGATTTTCACCTGCATGTAAGCAAAGTGGAGGCCCAGGCACATATGCGCGCCGCCGCCAAACGGGACCCAGGCATATTTGTGCCGCGCTTTCACTTTGTCAGGCGTGAACCGCATCGGATCATAGGTGTAGGGATCATCCCAATAGTCCTCGGCATGATGCGTCCAATGAATGTTTATACCGACCATCTGCCCGGCCGGGATGCGATAGCCGCCAAACTCGAATTCCCGAAGCGCGCGGCGCGGCATGGACGGGACCGGCGGGATCATCCGCAAGGCTTCCTTGAACGCCATCTCGGTAAGCTCAAGCTCGCCGAGTTGCTTGTAATCGAGCGAGCGCGCTTCGCCGTGTCCATCAGGGCCGCCTGTCACAGCAACGATCTCATCACGCACCCGCTCCTGCCAGGCCGGGTTTGTCGCAAGGTAATAGATCACCGCTGTCGCCGATGAGGTGATCGTATCATGCGCCGCCATCATCAGGAAGTTCATGTGGTCAACCACTTCGTCAACCGGCAACAGCGAGCCATCTTCCCGTGTCGCGGTAGCAAACTGGCTGAACATGTCCTGCCCGCCGCCGGTCTTGCGGCGACGCTCGGTCTCGGCTGCGAAATATTCGATCAGAAACGCGCGGCCATCGACCCCGCGTTTCATCTTGGTGAACGGCAAAGGCTTGCGCACTGGCGCGACTGAGGCCTGGACCATATCGACAAACGCTGTGTTGATCCGCTCGGCTTCAGGCCCCCACGGAATCCCGAGGAAACTGTCAGCCGCCAGATCAAGCGTCAGCTTTTTGATCGCGGGGTAGAACCGCATCGGCCCGGTCCAGCCGGCCACCTCGCGGGCTATCCCGCTATTAAGGGCGCCCGCATAATGCTGCATCGGCCCTGGCTTGAAGGCGATCGACAAGGCACGCCGATCGATCCGGTGATGATCGAAATCCATCAGCATCAAGCCGCGCGGAAACAGCTGATCAAGCACCGGCCCCCAACCTTGCTCGCTAGAGAAGGCCTTGTGCTTGTTGAACAGCACCAACTCGTTTGCGTCCGCGCCGATTAGCGCGACGTTCCACCCGCCAAAGGCATGCGTCTTATAGACCTTGCCATAGGTCTCGATCATCCGCCGGGTAAAGGCATGCGGATCAGCCAATTGCTTGAAAGTGTTGCCAACTAAGGGAAGTCCGCGTTCGCCTGGGATATGAGCCAGATCAGCATCGCTCGGGATTCCGTCGCTCCAGTGTGCGAATGGCAGTTCGCTCAGCTGAGGTTCGGCAAGTGTGGCCATCTCGAACATCCCCGGTCGGTTTGCTTTTGCAACTCACCTCGGCTCTAACCAGCAATTGTTATCAAATCCACCCGCTCAGTTCGCGCCGGATGATCCGCTCCAGCATGGCAACGCCGCTCTGCGAGACATTGAGGCAATCAAGCACGGCGAAGTCTTCACCGCCTGCTTCAAGGAATTCATCGCGTCCTTCAAGGGCGAGCTCCTCCAGCGTCTCAACACAGTCAGCCGCAAAGCCGGGCGCTGCGACAACCACGCGCTTGGTGCCTTTCTCGCCTTCGGCGACTAAGGTCGCATCGGTCGCGGGCTCAAGCCACTGTGCAGGGCCAAAGCGAGATTGGAACGTAGTCTCGAACCGGACCCCTTCGAATTCGGACAGCGGCGCCAGCCGCTCGCGCAGCAGCCGGGCGCTTTTATGGCAGTGGCAGTGATAGGGATCGCCTTTTTGCAAGGTGCGCAGCGGCATCCCATGAAAACTCATAAGCATGACTTCAGGCCGAAAAGCGAGAGCTCTCACTTGCCGGGTCAGATCGCTCGCCAGCGCTTCGAGATAGAGGTCATCGTCATGGTAAGGCGGAAGAAAGCGGAGCGCTGGCTGCCAGCGCATTTCTTTGAGCACGCGGGCCACTTCGTCAAACACAGTCGCCGTCGTGGCCGCGCAATATTGCGGGTACATCGGCGCAATGAGGATCCGATCGCAGCCCTTTTCAGTCAACTCGCTAAGCCGCTGCTCAATCGAAGGCGAGCCGTATCGCATCGCATAATCGACCACGATCTCGCCGCCCAACTCGGTTGCGATCGCTTCAGCCTGGCTGGCGGTTATATCCGCGAGCGGTGAACCGCGCTCAGTCCAAACCTTGGAATAGGCCTCGGCGCTTTTCTTGGGCCGAGTGTTGAGAATGATGCCGCGCAAGATGGGCTGCCATGCGATTGCGGGCAGTTCAATTACGCGTGGATCAGACAGAAACTGCTTGAGATAGCGCTTGACGGCACCGGGCTCAGGCGCGTCAGGCGTGCCGAGATTGATTACCAATACGCCGATCGTACCGCTTTGAACCGGCGGGTGTTCGTTGGGCAGAAGCTGTTTTTGCCAAGTCATCGCAGGCTAAACGCGCCAGTCCCGCACAATATCCACGCGCAATTGCAACTTGCAGGTAAATATAGGGCAGAACGAGTAATCATAAGCCATCAGAAAGTAGGGGCAGGCGGCGCAGTCGCAACCCCGTCGCGGAAAACAGCGCGTTTGCAATCGCGGGCGGCGCAATCACAGCGCCCAGTTCGCCGGGGTCAGCAGGGGCTGCTTCGCTGGCAATGAATTCAAGCGTGATTTCAGGACAGTCCGCCAGGCTGGGCAAAGCCAGATCGCCATAATCGAAGCTGGTCGGCAGACCAGCGCGATAGCGCAGCACATTGCCGAGCGCTATGCCAAGTCCGAACACCAGACCACCTTCGATCTGCTGGCGCGCGATATCGAGATTGACGATCCGCCCAATATCAACCGCCGCTGCAAGCTTCGTGACGCGCACGCCTCCTGCGCTGCGCCGTGCGGTGGCGATGCAAGCGATCCGCGCGCCGCTGATCGGATCGCCAATCCGGTGGCAGGCAAGCCCTTGGCCGCTTTGATCAGCTCCGCCATCCCATTGCGCCAGCTGCGCTGCTCGCTGCAGGCACGCGGCCAGACGAATGTCTTCGCCCAGCATCGCCATCCGATAGCCGAGCGGTTCGCGATCGTTTGCGTGCGCGAGCTCATCGATAAAGCTCTCGATCGCAAATGCGGTAATCGAATGCGCATTGCCGCGGACCCGGCCGACCGGAAGCCCGATCTCAACCGGGACATGCTCGACGACAAGGCTTGGCAGCGCATAAGGCGGGACCGCCCCTTCACAGGCGAGCGGGTCTTTCGCACCAGAGCTCTCGCGGATCGCAGTCCAACTGGTGCGATCGTCAAACAATCGCCCGCCAAACTCGAGCGTGCTGGGCGGTGTGGCGATCCGCACACGCAATGCGTCGATCGCGCCGCCCCCTGCGCCAGCGACTTGCGCACCCATCAGCACATAGGCCGGACTGCGCGGGCGCGCGCGGGTCAGCTCATCACGCCGAGGCCAAGTGAGTTGGACCGGGCGCGGCGCAAGTTCGCGTGCGATAAGGGCGATCTCAATCGCGTGATCGTGCTCAAGTCTTGCATCAAAGCTGCCGCCTGCGGGCATCGGGTAAAGTGCCACCTGTTCTGGTTTTAGGTCAATCGCTTTGGCGGCCGCTGAGCGGGCCTGCTCAGGCGCTTGGGTCGCAAGCCAAAGGTCCAGCCTTCCACCCTCATAGCGTGCAGCAGCGCTGGCGGTTTCGACCGGCGCTGCCAGCGCTGGTTCGATTTCATAGCGGCGCGCCAGATCGACCTGGCTCATTCCGGCTTCACCAAACCCAGTTTCAGCAAGGCGAAACGACGGGCCGCCTTTCAGCATAGTATCAAGCCGTGCAGCGACTTCCCCGCTGTCGACCGGATATGCTGCAGTGAATTTCGGCTGCATGGCCTCAAGCGCCTGATTAGCGCTCCACCACGTCGCGGCCGCAGCCGCCAACCAACGCTTGCCTTCGATAATTCCGGCAAGACCGGGTATTTCTCGCGCGCGCTCAGGCTTGAAATCAACAAGGTCCGCACCGTCATTCGGGCCATGACGGATTGCGGCAAAGACCATGCCAGGCAGCCGGATATCGCTTGCGAACTGGTACGTACCGTCGACTTTTGAAGGAAGATCGAGCCGGGAAAAGGCCGGGGGTGCAGAATCGCTCCCGGGGGTCTGTATCTCATGCGGTGGCTCGGGCCTGACCGGCGGCGGATCAGGCGGCGAACGCGAAGCAGCCCCGGCGGCGAGCTCCCCGAAAGTCGCGCTTTTATCGGCAAGCCTGACAAGCCCTTGAGCGACCTCGCATTCCTCCCATGAAGCATCCCACCGCGAAGCTGCCTCTTGCGCCAACAGCGCGCGCGCAGCTGCTCCAGCGGCGCGGCACGGCGCTTCATAAGCAGCCAAAGACGTACCATCGGCGGTTGCATTAAACCGCGTGCGCCGGGCGAAACTGCGCGCCAGCATGGCATCGCTCGTCTCTGAAAGCCCTGCGGTCATCGGGTCCCACAACGCCATCCAGCGCTCTGCCAAAGGAATATTCGGATAAGCTCCTGACACCGGGGCAGGCTCGATTGCTATCTGACGCCAGTCCGCTCCCAATTCGTAAGCGATGATCTGCGGCAAAAGCGTGGTGATGCCTTGACCCATTTCGATCTGCGGAACTGCGATCGTAACGACGCTGTCTTCGCCGATCTTGAGCCAGGCATCGAAGACGTGCTCGCCAGCGGCCGATTGCAGCGGGCTCGGGTAATTGCGCGGCAAAAGCCACCAGGCAATTGCCAGACCGCCGCCGACCGCTGCGCCGGTAACAAGCCCACGCCGAGAAACCTGCATCGCAGCTAGGCCGGGTGGCGCGCCAGCCACTCAGCAAGCTTCTGAGCGATCTCGATAAAAGGGCGCGCCGCCTCGCTATCGCTTGCCGCAGGCGGTATCCCGGCATCGCTGCTGAGGCGGATTTCAGGCGTCAGGGGAACTCGCCCAAGGAACGGAATATCGAGCGCATCAGCAAACCTTTCGACGCCGCCTGAACCAAACGGATCACTGATTTCGCCGCAATGCGGACAGGCATAGCCCGCCATGTTTTCGACCAGCCCGATAATCGGAACCCCGCCTTGCTCAAACAATTGGCCAGCCCGAGCGGCATCGATCAACGCAAGGTCCTGCGGGGTGGAAATCAGCACAGCGCCTTCAGGCTTGTTGTCCGCCATGATCGATAATTGCACATCGCCAGTCCCGGGCGGAAGGTCGATCAGCAACAGCTGTGTATCTTGCCATTTGGCGTCGATCAGTTGGCTCAATGCCTTACCCGCCATCGGGCCGCGCCATGCAAGCGCTTTTCCCGGTGCCACAAGATGCCCCATCGAGAGGACTTTGACCCCATGCGGGCTTTCGAGCGGGATCAACTGGTCGGGCTCGGATTCAGGCCGTTCGCCTTCAGTCGCAAGCAGTTTGGGCTGTGAAGGACCGTAGACATCGCCATCAATCACACCGACCTTATGGCCTTGTCTTGCTAACGCGACCGCGAGATTGGTCGTCAAAGTCGATTTGCCGACGCCTCCCTTGCCAGAACCGATCGCGATAATCCGCCGCCGCCGCCGTTCTCCGGTCAGCGCCACATGCACTTCCTCAATCCCGGCAAGCGGAGACAGCGCTGCAACGATATCGGTTTCCAGCTGAGTGCGCGCTTTGGCGCTCAAATCGCTGGCATCAGCAACAACAATCGCGCGCCCGCGCACGACTTTAAGCGATTGAACCTGCTGCTGGATCGCAACGGGCAAAGCGGCGCGCAAACTGGCTTCGGCGGAGATCGGATGTGCTTGTTTAGTCATTGTTTGCATTCTTTATCACTAAATTCGGACAAGCTCGCGCCTTATTTCAACCGCTCACCCCTGTTTTTCCGCTGGTGCATGCCTATAAGAGGGACATGCAGATGATGGATGGTGTACGAAATATGCTTGGTCTGGTGGGGAACCGGTTGGCCATGGCAGGCAAGAAAAATCCTTGGGGCAATCGCGGCATCAAAGGTGTCGGCGATGACGCGCCGACCGGCGACAAACCCGGCGACGGCGGCGATGGCCCGCGCAATCCCTGGCTGCCTGGCGGCGGCTCGAATGACGGCAAACGTCGCTCGGCCAGCATTGAAGACATCTTCAAGAACCGTGGCCCCGAAGGACCGCGCCGCGGAGGCGGGCCGGGCGGCCCCAGTTTCCGTTTACCTGAACGGCCCGGCGGCAAGAGTTGGGTGCCGATTATTGTTGTTGGTGCGTTGGTTATCGGCTTAGTGCTGTCGAGCTTCCATTTGGTGGAGGCTAAGGAACAAGCGGTCGTCAAGACCTTTGGGGCGTACTCGCGCACATTACCCGCGGGGCTTCATCTCACCGCGCCCTACCCGATCCAAACGGTCGATATCGAAGATGTTCAGACCGTCCGGCAAGTTCCTGTTCCAAGTTCAGGACAAAGCGCCAAACTGATCCTGACCGGCGATCAGAACTTGGTCGATCTGAGCTATATCGTGCGCTGGAACATCAACGACCTCCAGAATTTCAAATTTGAGCTCGTTGATCCGGTCGAGACCGTTTACGAAGTGGCCGAAGCAGCAATGCGCGCGTCTGTCGCCGAAAAGTCTTTGAACGACACCTTCACCGGACAGGGACGGGCGGAAATCCAGCAGGAAGTGCGCGAACGCATGCAGCTTACGCTTGATGAATATCAGGCGGGGATCAACGTACTGGGGGTTGAAATCAACAAAGCTGACCCGCCGGGCGAAGTGGTTGATGCATTCCGTGATGTCTCGGTTGCGGAACAAAACGCCGACGCTGCGCGAAATCAGGCGCAAGGCTATGCGCAGCAAGTCCTGGCTACGGCTGAAGGTGAAGCTGAAGCGTTTGACCAAGTCTACGAGCAATATCGCCTCGCACCGGAAGTGACGCGACAACGGCTTTATTATGAGACGATGGAAAAAGTGCTCGCCGTCACCGATAAAACGGTGGTCGAAGCTGATGGGGTTACACCCTATCTCCCGCTCCCT
>JBCCJD010000007.1:0-87521 GCA_039027955.1 Pseudomonadota bacterium | reverse complement strand
TGCGCACCGGCGTGCTTGAAGCGACCACTCGTCCCTGTCCGCATTGCGATGGAACAGGTCTTGTGCGGACCGCTTCATCGGCGGGTCTGTCTGCGCTGCGTCTGATCGAAGATGAAGCCGCTAAAGGAAAAGGCTCGATCATCAAGCTTGGTGCGAGCACTGAAGCGGCGGTCTACCTCCTCAATGAAAAGCGCGATGACCTTGTAGAGATCGAGAAGCGCTATGGCGTCGGGGTCGAAGTCACGCCTGAAGGCGAAAACGAAGGCGCGAAGATGAGCGTCGCAAGCGCCGGCCCTCGCCCGACCTCAGCTCCCAAATTCGAGCCGATCATCGATGACGATGAAGACGAAGACGATCTGCCGGAAGAGGACTTCGGCGAGGAAGAAGACGATGACGCACCGCGCAAGAAGAAGCGCCGCCGTCGCCGCGGAGGTCGTGGGCGTAATAAAAAGCGTCAGGAAGAAGGCGCGGAGCCAAGTTCGCATGAGCCGGGTGACGACGATGATGACGTGTCGGATGAAACGCCAGCCGAGCAAGAAAGCGCGAGCGAGGATGACGATGATAAGCCCAAGAAGCGCCGCCGCCGCGGTGGCCGGGGGCGTCGCCGCAAAACCGACGATGAAAGCGGCTCGGACGAACAGGTTGCAGCTGAAGAACCCGACAGCGTGCAGGCTGCTGACGAAGCCGTAAGCGAGGCTTCAGAGGCAGCTCCAGAAGCAGCGGACGCCGACACGGACGTGCAGGCCGAACCCGCGCCGAAGAAACGTCGCAGCTCACGTCGGAAGAAAGCAGAGCCTGAAGGTGAAGCTCAAGACCAAGCGGACGCATCGGCGAGTGAGGGGGAGAGCACTCCTGCTGAACCGCCCGCTGAAGACAAGCCAAAGAAGAAGCGTTCACCGCGCAAGAAGAAAGCCGAGCAGGACGTAACCGTAGAACCGGCCGCCGAAGCTGACGCACCGCCTCAGCCCGAAGCGGTTTCAGAGCCGGAGCCGCAACCTGCTCCTCAAGCGGCCAATGACGCGCCCGCAGGAGCTGGGCAAAGCGAGGAAATGGCGGAAGCGAATGGCGGTGCATCCGGCGCCAAAAAGCGCGGCTGGTGGCAACGCACCTTTGGCGAATGAGGCCAGCTTAAGGCCGGGCGGCAACCTTTCGCCCGGCCGACTGACCCCGGCAGCGCTTCCGTTTAAGCGACAGCCTGCGTCCATCCACACCAAATCACCCGGCTCGTTAAGGTGCGATTTAAGCTTGTCCGGGCACGCCCCTGGGCGTGACAGACACCGCATGACTTATCCGCAGACCGACCTTCCAAGCGTGCAAAACTGTGCAAGACAGCGGTTTTCCCGAACACAAACGCCAGATTGCTCTAGTCCTGAACTATCGGTCCATCTAGAGGACGCGCTCATGATGAAAGCCGCGATCTCGCCATGAACCAGCTCGACACCAGCCTCCCGCTTGCCCCGCTTCGGATACCCGCCGAAGCGAAGGCTCGGCTACATATCCTGTTCATCGCCAAAAACGCGCTTTGGGAAGGCGAGCTGCATCCCGAAGACGGAAACCATGCGCGCTATCACCGCGAAATGCGCGAAGTGCTTGAAGGTCTCGGGCTCAACCTGACGCTTGCCGAAACGCACGATATCCTGTTCGATCCGCCGGCTGATCTCGATTTCGTGTTCCCGCTGCTGAACCGGGCGGGGTTCTTCAATTCTGAGATGCTGGTGCCGCTGCTGTGCGAGCGCGCGGGCCTGCCCTATCTTGGTGCGCGCCCGATTCTGCGCGGCCTCAGCGATGACAAGCATCTGGCAAAACGCGCTGCGGTTGAAGCCGGTCTGCCGACCGCGCCTTGGGCGATCTATCGCAAAGGCGCTCCAGTTCGCTCTGAGGCGTGCCCGCCAGCGGATCGCTATGTCGTTAAACCCAATGCCTCTTCAGCCAGTTGGGGCGTCAGCGATGCGACTGACTGGGCGAGTGTCGAAACCGAGATCGCCCGCGTCCACGCCGACGGACACGATGCAATCGTCGAGCCGTTCTTGCCCGGCAGCGATGTCGAGGTTCCGGTGATTACGATCAATGGCGAGCCCAGCATCTTGCCGCTGGTGATTTTCCGGCAGTCCGATCCTTCGCATTTGCGGACCTATTACGAAAAGCGTGATCTGGTCGATCGCAGCCAGAAATACTGGCTCGATCCGTTTACCGATCCAAAGCTGAGCGAGGAGATCGCGCACTATACGAGGCTGTACTGGGATGAATATCGCCCGTTCGATTATGGCCGGTTCGAGTTTCGCGTGAACGAAGACACAGGCGAAGTGAACTTCCTTGAGCTCAACCTTAACTGCAATCTGTGGTCGGAAAAAGTGATTGGGCAAGCAGCGCGGATGGCTGGATGGACACAAGCCGAGCTGATCGAAACGGTGCTTGCCGAAGCGCTCGCACGCCATGGGCTGATGTGACCGCGTACAGCGCACAAATGGATGGAACGAGATCGCCGCGCAACAAAGATTGATCGCGATCTCTCCTACCTACCTTCTTTATTGACCTAATGATCTGAGTTGGCAAAATAAAACCATGTTGACATATCGAAAGCCCGCTAAGCGGTTCGCCCCTGCCCTTTCCACTGTATCCGCGATCGCCTTGCTGGCTGCCTTTGCGACACCTCTTGAGGCCCGATCGCATGATGGCCACAGCGAGACTGCCGACGTCGAAGCCAGCGACAGCGCGGTCCCTCAAGGCAATGGCTATTTCGCCAGCGACAGCACTCTGCCTTTCAAGGCCCCCGATTTCACCGCGTTTTCAGAAGACGATTACGTCCCCGCGTTCGAACAAGGGATGATAATCGAGCAAGCCGAAGTGCAAGCGATCATCGATAACCCCGCTGACCCAACCTTCGAAAACACCATTGTCGAGCTTGAGAAATCGGGCCGTATGCTCAGCCGGGTCGCGCGGGTGTTCTTCATGTATACAGGGACCAACACGAATGATCGGCTCGATGCGATCAATCGCGAAATCAGCCCTAAGCTTTCGGCGCACTCAACATCGATCATCCTTAATCCGGAGCTCTTCGCGCGGGTTAAAGCGGTCTATGACAGCCGCGAAACCCTGTCGCTTGATGCCGAAAGCGCAAAACTGCTCGAAAAGACCTATGAAGACATGGTCAAAGCGGGCGCTGAATTGTCCGATGCCGAGCGCGAGCGCGTCAAACAGATCAACACCGATCTATCAACGCTCACGACACAATTCAGCCAGACCGTGCGCTCAGCCACCAACGATCAGCCGCTGATCGTCGATACCGCCGAAGAGCTGGCTGGGCTTTCGCAAACCCAGATTGAAGCCGCTGCTGCAAAGGCAAGCGAAATGGGCATGGACGGCAAATATGCTTTGGCGCTGCAGAATACGACGCAGCAGCCGCTATTGCCTGAGCTTGAAAACCGCGACGTGCGTGAACGCCTGTTCAAGCTCAGCTATGAGCGCAGCGACGGCACCAACACCGAATTCGACACGCGGATGATGGTCGCCAAGATTGCAGCGCTGCGGGCGGAGAAAGCCGCCTTGTTCGGCAAGCCCGATTGGGCGAGCTACATCATGCAAGGCAATATGGCCGATACGCCTAAGCTTGCGCTCGAATTCATGCAGCAGATGGTGCCTGCGCTGGCTGAAACACAAAAGCGCGAAGCCGAAGTGCTTAACGCCAAGATCACTGAGGAAGGCGGCGATTTCACCGTCAAGCCGTGGGACTGGTATCGCTATGCCAACAAAGTCCGCCAGGATCGCTTCAACTTCAATGAAGCCGAAGTAACCGAATACCTCCAGCTTGAAAAAGTGCTGGAAGACGGCGTGTTCTACATGGCGAACGAGCTTTACGGCCTGACCTTCGAGCGCCGCACCGACATTCCGACCTGGCATCCTGATGTCTGGGTCTACACGATCTTCGACAAGGACGGATCAGAACTCAGCCTGTTCTATTTCGACCCGTTCCAGCGCCCATCCAAACGCGGCGGGGCATGGATGGGAAGCATCGTTCCACAATCCTATCTGTGGAATGAAAAGCCGGTCATCTACAACGTGTTGAACGTGCCCAAAGCGCCTGAAGGCGAAACGCAATTCATCAGCTTTGATTGGGTAAACACGGCTTTCCACGAGTTTGGCCATGCCTTGCACGGGCTGTTTGCGGAGCAACAATATCCCAGTCTTTCCGGCACAGCCACACCGCGCGATTTTGTCGAATACCCGGCGCAAGTCCATGAAATGTGGCGCGTTCAACCGGTAGTGCTGCAAAACTATGCGAAGCATTACCAGACGGGCGAGCCAATGCCGCTGGAACTGCTTGAGCGCATCGAAGCAGCCTCGAAATTCAACCAGGGCTATGATTTCGGCGAAGTGATGGAAGCGGCGCTGCTCGATATGAAGTGGCACTCGCTCTCCGCCGAAGAAGCTGCAGCAATCGACACACCTGAAAAAGTCATCGCGTTCGAACTCCAGGCATTATCGGAGCTGGGTCTGGAAGTTGAACTGGTGCCACCGCGCTATCGCGGCACGTATTTCAATCACATCTTTTCCAGCTCAACCGGCTATTCAGCGGGCTATTACAGCTATTTGTGGACGCAAATGCTCGATCATGACAGCCGCGACTGGATCCTTGCAAATGGCGGCCTCACCCGCGTCAATGGCGAGCGTCTGCGCGAAAAAGTGCTGAGCCGCGGCGGGACGATGGAATATGACGAAGTCTATCGTAATTTTGCAGGCCGTGATCCGGATGTGAAATACATGCTCGCAGCGCTTGGGCTCATTCGCAGCGATGAAGCGACCGAAGGCGAAGTCTCCAACTGATTGGTCTTGGCTGCGGCGCGCGATCCGCGCGCTCGATCATGATAGGCTTTGCTTGGCTTGAGCAAGGGTAGTGCTTGCTGCGCAGCCTTGCGAGACAGGCTTTTCAAGCAGGCACTTCAAGTCCGGCAAAATCGAACACTTTGCCGCTTTGTTCAGGTGTAAGCCCAGCCAAGACGTTAAGCAGGTTGTCCGCTGCTGTGCGAGGCGCGGTCAATTGTCCGTTTGGCAGGCCCTTTTGGAACGGAGCGGACAGCTCGCTGTCGACTGTGCCCGGATGCAAACCGATCACCACCGCCTCTTTGTGAGTGCGAGCGAGCTCTAAGGCGAAGTTTTTCAGCAGCATATTAAGCGCCGCTTTCGATGCGCGATAGGAATGCCATCCACCAAGCCCATTGTCGGAGATCGAGCCGACACGCGCTGATAATGCAGCGAACACAAACGGATGAGAGCGCGGCATCAGCGGCAAGATATGCTTTGCGATCAGCGCCGGGCCGATTGTGTTAAGCGCAAGGACTTCGGCCATAGCCTCGCCTGAAAGCCGCTTATAGGTTCGCTCAGGTCCGGTTCCGTCCGCGAGCGTAAGCACGCCGCTCGCCACGATCACCCATTGCGGCGGATCAGACCGCATCAGATCGGCGGCCGCTGCGATCGAGGCTTCGTCGGTCAGATCGAAGGCAAAGCGGTTGAACGCATCACCTGCCGGGAGTTTTGCCTCGCGCGAGCCTGCATAAATCGTCTCAACTCCGCGCTCAGCCAGCGCATGGCATAGCGCTTCGCCAATCCCGCCTGAACTTGCAAAGATCGCGGCACGCTGCGGCCACCCGGCATCGCTCTGTCCTACATCATCCATGCCGGATACAAGGCGGGAATGCCTCGCCGGTTCCGCCTTTTTCTAATCAAGACCCGCCAACCGCGGGGCCGCTTGATCGAGAAAATCGATCAATAGAGCGTTCCGTGATCGATTGGATTTTTACGCCAAGACTGTGTTCCATGTGTTCCAACCGTGCATGACGTGCGATGAATGGAGTGTCATGCGGTGAGCGTCGCTCAACCGTTGTACCGTTTTGTGCACCACGCGCATGCTTGCCTCCCATCGCCAAGCCGCTAGATATAAAGGAAGCAAAGTGGGATTACGAATAGCATGGCGACGTTTACGCTACCGAAGAACTCCAAGATCCGAAAAGACGGCCAAGTTCACAAGAGCTCTGGCAAGCGGGTCAAATCGTTCAAGATCTACCGCTACGATCCTGATACCGGGAAAAACCCGCGCTATGACAAGTTCGAGATCGATCTGGATGAATGCGGGCCGATGGTGCTTGATGCGCTCTTCAAGATCAAAAACGAGATCGATCCGACGCTGACATTCCGTCGTTCGTGCCGTGAAGGTATCTGCGGTTCGTGCGCGATGAACATGAATGGCAAGAACGGGCTCGCCTGCACTTCGGCGATCGAGGATTTGAAAGGCGAGATTCGGATCACGCCGCTCCCGCACATGGATGTGATCAAGGATCTGGTGCCAGATTTCACTCATTTCTATGCGCAATACGCCTCGATCCGGCCGTGGCTGCAAACCGTCTCGACTAAGCCTTCGGGTAAAGAGCGGCTGCAAACGCCTGAGCAGCGCGAGAAGCTTGATGGCCTTTATGAATGCATCTTGTGTGCGTGCTGTTCGACATCGTGCCCTAGCTATTGGTGGAATTCGGACAAGTTTCTCGGCCCGGCGATCCTCCTCCAGGCCTATCGCTGGCTGGCTGACAGCCGTGATGAGATGACCGGCGAACGGCTGGACGCGCTGGAAGACCCGTTCCGGCTCTATCGCTGTCACACGATCATGAACTGCGCGAATGTCTGCCCTAAGGGCCTCTCGCCCGCTAAGGCAATCGCTGAGACTAAGAAGATGATGGCCGAACGGCATTTGTAAGCTCGCCGCTGGGGGTCTCGCGTGAGCGAACTTGATGTGCCGTTCGACTACCGCGAGCTGCCCGCTGAAACGACGGGTGAGCCGGGTTGGTACAGTTGGAACCTGAAAGACCGCACGCGCTACAACACAGCGGTGCTAGGGGAAATGTGGGTTCGGGCGGAAGGCGAATATTGCCGCCTTCGCATGTTCCCTGAGCGCCATCTGACCAATCTTGGCGACAACATCCACGGCGCAGCCACGCTGGGCCTTATCGACATTGCGCTGTTTGCGGCGATGCATGTGATCGGAAATGGGAATGCCGGACCTTCGGTGACCGTGGAATTGTCGACTCAGTTTGTCGGAGCGGGCGATCCCGAACAGCCGCTTGATGCAGTCTCGGAGATCGTGCGCGAGACCGGGCGCATGCTGTTTTTGCGCGGGCAATGCGTGCAAGGTGACGCCGTGGTCGCGAGCTATTCAGGGATCGTGCGCAAGATGACTCCACGCAAGTGAGTTCACATTTGCCATGATCGGTCTTCTGGCACGCTATGAGCAATTGATCGCCGACGGACAGCTAACCGCCGATCCCGATCAGCGCCGCGCAGCACAGCGGCTCGACATGCTGCAAAAGGAGCTTGAAGCAAAGCGTCCCGGCGGGCTCATCGCTCAATTCTTCAACCGAGGCCCTCGCCGACCAAAAGGGATCTATATGTGGGGCGGGGTTGGCCGGGGCAAATCCATGCTGATGGATCTGTTCCATGATACCCTTGCGATAGCTGAGAAACGGCGGGTGCACTTTCATGCTTTCATGCAGGAAGTGCACGCCGAACTGCGCGATGCGCGCAAGCATCAAGCAGGCGATCCCATCCCGTTTGTGGCGGCGAGACTGGCCGAACGCGTTCGCTGCCTCGCCTTTGACGAAATGGTGGTCAACAATTCAGCCGATGCGATGATCATGAGCCGGTTGTTTACGCAATTGATCTGTGAGCAGGACGTCTCGATCGTCACCACGTCGAACAGAGTGCCAAGCGATCTCTACAAGGATGGCTTGAACCGCGAGCATTTCCTGCCGTTTATCGATCTTATCACGGCCGAACTCGACGTGCTTAGCCTGAATGGCCCAACCGACTATCGGCTTGACCGGATCGCAGGGCTTGCCACCTGGCATACTCCGCTGGGCGATGCAGCAACCGAGAAGGTGCGCGAAGCGTTCTTTCGGCTGACTGACTTTGCGCCTGAAGATGCTCAAAATGTGCCGTCAGGAGAGCTTGAGGTCGGCGGCGGAAGAACGCTGCATGTGCCCAAATGCTTGAAAGGCGTAGGCGTATTCAGCTTCAAGCGGCTTTGCGGCGAACCGCGCGGCGCCCCTGATTACCTCGCAATCGCGCAGAACTTTCACACCGTCATAATCGTCGGCATTCCGCAAATGGGTCCGGAACAGCGCAACGAAGCGGCCCGCTTTGTTACCTTGATCGACGCGCTTTACGAGCACAGCGTCAAGCTGTTTGCGACCGCTGCAAGCGATCCGGACACGCTCTATCTAGCCGGGGATGGCAGTTTTGAATTTGAGCGAACGGCCAGCCGCCTCAATGAGATGCAAAGCGCCGATTATATGGCGCGCGGCCATGGGAGTGAGCAATGAGCAGCGCGTTATGCCGCGGCAATGCGCTCAGCGAGCCGTGCCTGCGCAGCCACCAGACGGCTCATCACCTTAAGATCTTGCTCACTCAACTGGAGCGCAGTGTCAGCCCACATCTCCGTTATCCGGTTGAGCTCAGCCAACTCCAGCTGCCAAACCTGCTTCATCGCACGGCGCGATCCGACAAGCCCGGCATGGCGGCGGTCCGATTTCTTGATGAATTCGCGCGTCGCATTCAGCCCATCGCCAGGTTCTGCAAGCACATGAACGATGCCCAATTCATACATCTGTTCAGCGGTGTAGGTCTCGTTCGAGACGATAATCCGGTCAGCCATCGCGCTGCCAAGCTTGCGGGCCAACAACGCATGAGCACCCATGCCCGGGTACAGGCCGAACATGATTTCGGGCAAACCGAACGTCGCGTTGCGCTCAGCAATAATGTAATCGAACGACAGGAGTGCTTCGAACCCGCCGCCAAGCGCAGCACCCTGAACCAAGCCTATCGTCAGCATCGGAATGCCAAGTGTACGAATGTTGCGATCAAGGATCGCGCAACAACGATGCCCGTAATGGATCAACTCGTCTCGGTTTCGGGTGCGGATCAAGCGCTGAAAGAGCTCAAGATCACCGCCAAAGCAAAACACGTCAGGCGCTCGGCTGCCCAAGACCAGATAGCGCAGTGGAATCTTCCCAGTGCCAAAATCGCTCGCGATAAGATGCTGCCACGTTTCGAAGTCTCGCAGCATCGTCGGCGTGAAGCTTGGCCGATCCGCCGGGTTCATGAACGTCCACAGGCTGGAGGTGCGATCATCATATAGCACATCAAGCTGGGATAGATTAAGCAGGCCTTCCGGCACAGCAGCGTGCAGCACGCTTTCTGCAAAAAGCTCATCTCCGCCTGTTAACGGAACGGCATTGCTCGCGCCCCTATCCATGTCACCTCGCTACGACCCGCGCCGCCCCTTTTTCGCAAGCGTAACAATATCTCGCGAAGGATTGACTTGGTTAATTATTTATTACCGTACGTTAGTCGATTGAGGTCATCACATGCAAATAAAAATGTGTAATTTTCCGGTGAAACGAGTCTCGGATCGGGCCACTTAGACTTGCTTAAGCTCATGAATCAAAGAGCAAGCTAATGAGTAAGACCTAGATGTTTTATCGCTCTTTCAAGCATGAGCAATTGCCATAGTATGCGCGAATTGTCCCGCCGTCCCGCAATGTGGCTTTCTGAAAGCTCAGTAATCACCGCCGACTTGAACCAACCAGTCCCTGATAGTGTGGGGCTCCGCGCAAGTGCAAGCGCTTCTGCAGCAAGTGGGCCTCGCAGCCAGGCAGCGATGGGCGTAACGAAACCTTGCTTTGGACGATAAAGGATATCGCGTGGCAGGTATCGCTCCATCGACTTTTTGAGCAAGACTTTACCGGTGGCGCCTTGAACACGAAGGCGTTCCGGTAAGCGCGCGGCGAACTCGACGAGGCGATGGTCAAGCAATGGCTCCCTTGCCTCAAGGCTGACTGCCATGCTCGTGCGGTCGATCTTTGTCAGGATATCGCCGGGCAGCCAGAACTTGAGATCGACATATTGTGCCCGGTCAAGCCCGCTACGCGCTGGTGCTGAGCGCATTAGTGCGACGACTTCCTGCTCAGCTTCAAATCCGCCTAGGGATGCGGCGAATTCCTCGCTGTACAAACGTCCTCGCGCCTCACTTGTGGTCACTGAAAGCGCTTGCGCATAGGCGGCTTCACTTGGCTGCGCGAGCGCAAGAAGCGTCGCTTTGGCGCGCAAAGGTCGCGGGGCCCAGTCGGCTTTAGGCCAGACCTGGCCGAGACTTCCGAGTATGCCTTCGCGGACGCCTTGCGGTATTAATGCACGCAGGCGTTCCTCGTGGCGATGAAAGACCTGCCGGCGATAACCCGCGAAGGCTTCATCCGCGCCATCGCCTGACAGCGCGACGGTAACATGCTCGCGCGCGAGCTGACATACCCTCCAGGTTGAAAGCGCTGAGGCATCAGCAAATGGCTCATCAAACATCGCACCAAGCCGATCCAGCTCGGAAAAGTCATCTGCGCAAACAACCCGCGAATGATGCGCAGTTGAGAACTGGTCAGCCACTCGCTGAGCATAGGCGCTTTCATCAAGCCCAGCTTCCTCAAACCCGATCGAGCAGGTGCGCACCGCCTTCTTGCTCGCTTCACTCATCAAGGCGACTACGCTTGAGGAATCGACTCCACCGGACAGGAAAGCTCCGAGCGGCACATCCGCTGCCATCCTTGATTGAACAGCATCTCGGAGGAGATCGATCAGCTGCGCTGAAAGGTCGGCTTTGCTGGCCTTTGCTCGCTCGGTAAAACTGATATCCCACCATTGCTTAGGTGGGCTTAGAGGTTTGCCCTGCTCAAGCAGCATGAAATGGCCGGCCGCAAGCTTCTCGACACCGGCCAGAACCGCGTGTGTGTCAGGAACGTAGCCCCAAGTAAGGAACGCATCGAGTGCAGCGGGATTGAGCCGGCGCCGCAACAAAGGGTGCGCCAACAAGCCTTTGAGCTCGGACGCAAACGCTAAGCTGCCGTCCGATAGCCGAGCCAGATAGAGCGGTTTGACCCCGAAGCGATCCCGCGCCAGCAGCACTTTTCGTTGTTCAAGATCGTAAAGGACGAACGCAAACATACCGTCGAGCCGTGCAAGGCACCCCTCGCCCCACCTTTGCCAGGCGGCAAGGATGACTTCAGTATCCCCTGCGGTCTCGAAGCGCGCCCCGGCCTGTTCTAATTCGCGGCGTAAAGCGCGGTAGTTGTAGATCTCGCCATTAAACGTGATCACCGCCCGGCCGTCTGCCGAGAGCATGGGCTGCGGCGAACCGGCAAGGTCGATCACGGATAGCCGCTGGTGCCCAAGACCTATCCCTTGAGCAGTCCATACCCCATCACCATCCGGGCCACGATGAACGAGCGCCTCGCACATCCGCTTGACCCGCACAGGGTCGACCGGCTTCGGCGTCTCGACATGGATTATCCCGGCGATCCCGCACATTCTCGCAGCAGCGTCCTAGCTCGACAAGAGCGTCGCGAAGTAGATATCGGCAGCGCTGGCAAGCACAACGCATCCGACAATAAATGCAAGCAGGACGAATGGGTTCGCTGGACGTGTTTCTGCTTTTTCGACCAACTGCGAGCCGCGCAATTCTTCAAGGCTCCAGCTGTGCGCATGAGGCTCGCGGTCGAAAAACCGCCACGTCACCGCTAGAATCAGCGCGACCAAGAACGCAAAGAAAAACCAGCCATAGACAATGTGGTCAAACCCGGATGCAAACTCCACTCCCTGACTTTGTGCGATGAAAATTGTACCCCAGGCCCGCACGCCGTTCGCGAGCACTGGCACGATAACAGCCGCAAGCATCAACCAAGCCCGCTTGCGCCAACCGCTAAACCGAGTGAATGCAATCAGCATGGCAAGCGTGACCATAGCGATCAGAAACCGCACTCCTGAACAGGCTTCTGCAACAACGAACAGGCCTGCAGGGGTGTCGATGTAAGTCCCCTCAACGCTAGCAGGGATGCCGCTCCACCGGGTTAAGGCGATGGCGATCTCAGCGGTGATCGCCTGAAGTGGTGGGATAATCTCGTCACCGAATGGCACCAGGAATATAGCAAACCCGACCGGCAGAGCGAGCACCGCAGTTGTGCGCAGGCCTAGCATCGTGACGAGCAGCGCCTGGACTGCCGCTACTGTCCCCAAATGCGCCACAAGATTGATCCCGAGCGCGCGTCCGATAAGCCACAACGCCAATGCACCAAACATCGCCGCAAGGCCCGGGGTAAAGGGGTGCGGGCGGCTTTTACGAAGTTGCGGGAGCTTTAGCGCAACCAGCCAGACAACAATAAGCGGGACAAGAAGTATGTGCGAATAGGTGTCGATGTTCCACCATTGATGCGCCATCTCTTGCCACTCCTGCGCAGTAACAACGCACACCAGAATAAGTCCGATTGCGAACGCTATTAACGGCGCCTGCCAAACCGAGGGGATGACGCTGATCCCGACAGGCTGCAGCCATGATCGAGCGCTATGATCACGCGGCATCGCGCACCCCAAGGGCCGGGGATAGCAACCCATCTAGTGGCGCAAGCATGGCATCCCACGCATGGTGTTGCAGGACAAATTCACGAGCCGCTTCGCCAAGCTGTTTACGTTCAGCCGGGCTCGCCCAAGCCTTTTCAAACCGCTTCAACATCGCCGCAGGATCAGCTTGGGATACGAGCCAATGTTCGCCACCTCGTGCAGCAATACCGCTCGCCGCTTCGGGCGTCAGCAAAACCGGGCGCGCCATCGCCATCGCCTCAAGAACCTTGTTCTGGACACCGCGCGCAATCAGCAGCGGCGCGAGTACGCAATCGGCGCCCGCCAGAAACGGTCGAACATCCGGTACTTCACCCCAGAGCGTGACCCCTGGAGCGGCTTTGCGTGCTGCGAGCGCTGGGGTCGGATTGCGACCAACGATGTGAAAATGTGCATCTGCAAAACGTTCGCGTAGGACCGGAAGGAGGCTCTCAATAACCCACAAGGCCGCTTGCTCGTTTGGCCGATAGTCGAGCTGTCCCGTGAAAACGAAATGTGGATCAGTTCCATCTGCGAAGGCTGGATGCGGCGTCGTTACAGCAGGATCGAACGCCACCGCGTCGATCCCGTTGCCGATCACATGGACACTTGCTTGTGAAGGATCCTCAAGTCGGCTTTTGAACAAAGTTGCTTCTGCATCGCTTATCAGGATGGTTGCCGCCGCGTTGTATGCAAGTCGCTGTTCTTCACGCGCGAGAAGCCTCGCTTCGCGGCGGTTGAGCCACACTCTCTCGCCAGCATCCGCGTAGTCTTCGAACTTTGCGCTATCTACATCGCAAAGATCGATCACCACTTGCCCCCGATAATCTGGCGGCACGTATTGGCCCATCTGCCCTGAGAACACGACAATCGCGGCGATGTCGCGCTGAGCTAAAAGATGCTCCACCCAATAGAGAAGGCGCACACTGCGAAACGCGGTCAGGCTGACCGGCTGACCATTCAAAACCGCTTCGATCCCGGCCAGTGCCAGCGGCTTTTTCCGATCCACGATACAATGCGACGCCGCGATGCGCGTCAGATCAGTCCGCCCCAAGCGATCTTCATCACTATCGGCAAAGCACCCGACATGGACTGGCCCGAGCTGAGCAAGCTTCGCAAGCACGTGATGCGCCCGTATCTTGTCCCCGCGGTTGGGCGGGAACGGTACCCGGTGGGTGAGGAACAGAATATCGCCCATCGCGTCGTCTTGCTCTTGTTCGGTCCAGAGCGCCTTAGGCCAAACCGCGAGCGATCAAAGGGCCGACCGCATTTGCAAGCGGGAGAGGCAGCCTTTTCCAGAGTTCGATTTTGCGAGCATATGCCTTGCTGGTTGGATCAACATCGCGCGCTGCACAGCCCGGCGCGTCCCACGCTGCATATGTCAGGGGCACTGGATCAAAGCCCCAGTTTTTCTTGAACCGGAAAGGCCCACTACCGGTCTTGGAACGTCCGAAATCGAAGCGTGCCATACCGCGCCTGCGCGCATGACGCATCAGTTCGTAATACATCAGCTCGCTAGCGTGCGCGCTCCGGGCGGCCAATGTCCCGCCTCCCCAAAATGGCATCACTGCTTCGGCATGATAGAACGACAGCACGCTCGCAAGCGGCTTGTCAGCTTTGAAGACAGTCAAGATGTCACTGCTGTCTGGAAATGCCTGAAGCATGGCTGCAAACAGCTTGCGTGGAAAAACCGGTGTCCCAAGGTTATGCACGCTGGCGCTGAAGGTCGCAAAGTGCGCTGCGAGATCACTGCGGCTTCGGCCTACGCGAACGTCGAGATCCTGCTTGAGGCCTTTGCGCACTTCAGCTCGGGCCTTGCGCGGGATAGCCAGCAATTCCGCTTCGTCATCGGCTGCAAGAGCGCGTTCGAAGCCGCAATGCTTGTCATTCCAACTTCTCCATCCTGAGGGCACCTGGCCGCCACGCAATTCGATGTTTCTAAAGCCATTGCTTTCGGCATGACGCTGCGCTGCTGTCGCCAAAGCCATTTTAGCAGAGTCCTCCTCAGCACAGATCCCGCCACCGACGCCAAACCCTGAGGAGATCAACGCTCGGCCGAATAACTTGGAGCGGACTTCGGTTAACGGTAGCCAGCCTGTTACCGTGCCGAGCCGCTGCGCTACAAGGCCAGCAGCCCTTTGGCCGGTGCCCTGCTCAACAGCTCTTAGCCAACCCGGGCGATGAAACAGGCTTGCTTTCTGGTCAACGACAAAGCCTTCAATACGGTCCAACAATACGCGGTCGTTAAAGTCAACCAGGCTCACCGAATGCGCGAGATCGAGCGGCGCGTTCACGCCGCGATCTCCTTTGCTGCTGGAGTAACATGGAAGTCGTCAGCCCTTAGCCTCTCGATCTGCGCAATCGCATCGACACGGCCCCAGCGAAAGTCGCTCAGCAGCTTGGCTAACCTATGCTCCATCCGCCTCAAGCCTGTGTAGTGACGCAAGCGCGAACGCAGCGGCGCTTGCGCGACACGCGGCTGCTCGGGGTCGATTTCCCATGGATGGAAGTAGAACATCGCAGGGCGGGCCTCGCGGCGGTTAACCTGCGAAATCGCCCAGTGCGAGAACGAGTAGGGCAGCACCCGAAAGAACCCCCCTCCCCCTGCGGCAAAGCGGCGCCCACCAAGGATCGCAGTGGTCACCGGCAGTTCGACCAGACCAGCGTCCGGCAGCGGTCGGAAAGCAAACCGAGGCGCCGTTGGCCAACCATAGTGGTCATGCGCAAGTGGAGCCACGCTCGACGAGTACAGATACCCCTGTTCGGCGAGTTCAGAAAACGCCCATGGGGTGCGGTGGTCGATCGAGAAACTCGGCGCGCGATAGCCGGTTACGGCTTGACCGCCGGCGTCTTCGATAAGACCGCGGGCGCGGCGTATGTCCTCAGCAAACCCCTTGGGGTCGAGCGTGAAAACCCGCGCGTGATCATAACCGTGGCTTCCAAGCTCATGACCAGCCTCAGCAACCCTTCTGACCAGTTTGGGATAGCGCTCCGCGACCCACCCCAGTGTGAAAAACGTGGCTTTGACATTAGCTTCAGCAAACAACTCAAGTATCCGCGCGACGTTGCTTTCAACCCGGCATTCCAAGCCACTCCAGTCGCTGCGCGCGATCACGTGTTCAAACGCCCCAACCTGAAACCAGTCTTCGACATCGACTGAGAGACCATTTACGATCGGTCCAGTGGTAGGCGCTGGTTGAGCGGGCTTAGGCGGCCTTGTGCCGTGCATAGTCAGGCAGCCTCGCGGGCAGGGTCTTCCTCAAGCCATTCGATCAGCATGGTCAAGACGTGGCGGACGCTTTGCTCTTGCTCGTCAAGCCGTTGTTCGATCCGTCCAATGGCTTGCACGAGTTCTGTATACTGCGGGTCGGCTAGTCCGACGTTCTCGCCTTCAGCCGTTTCTTTAGCAGCCCGCAATTCCTCAATTGCTGCTTCCAATTCGGCTAACCGCGCATCACGCTCAGCCAGTAATGTGGCAACTTCGCTCGCCGGCACACTTGTGCTCTCTGGTTCGACTTTGTCGATGACTATCGAGTTGGCTAAATCGAACTCGCTTGCATCTTCTTCCACACCGCGTGACTGATCGCCCGCCATTTCGTCAAGCACCGCATCAAGCATCGAGACATCAAGCGTCTCAGCCGTTTCGATTGCCCCAAGCAGCAGCAAACGGTTCATCACCTGATTGACGCGGCGGGGAATCCCATCGGTCGCTGCGAAAACTGAAGCGAACAGGTCTGCTCCCATAGTTGGTCGCCCTGCCCAGCCAACGCGCTTCAGGCGATGCTCGATATAGCTTTCGAGCTCACTTTCATCGAGTGCTTCGAGGTGATGCGAGGCGATGATCCTTTGCCGCAGCTGATCGAGCCCTGGGTGATGCGCTAGGGTGCGACGAAACTCAGGCTGTCCCAGGAGCAGGCTTTGCAAAAGAGGGTGCGAACCAAGCTGAAAATTGGACAGCATTCTGAGTTCTTCGAGCGCGCCTAGATCAAGGTTTTGGCACTCATCGATTACGAGTAGGCACCGACGCCCAGCGCGGGCTTCGTCCTGCAGGAAACGCTCAATAGCACCTAGCGCACCGGCTTTGTCATGACCCGCCACTTCCAAGCCATAGGCCTGTGCAACGACATGGATGATTTCTTCGCTGTCAAGCGCGCTCGTTACAATCTGGGCGACTGTAAGAGCTTTGCGGTCAATCCGCTCCATCAGATGCGCGACCAAAGTCGACTTACCAGCCCCGACTTCGCCGGTGATGACAATAAAGCCCTCGGCCTGGTTCAGACCATAACCGAGATAGGACATCGCCTTCTTGTGCGTGGCGCTCCCAAAATAAAATTGCGGGTCAGGGGTTAGCTGGAAAGGTCGCCCGCTGAAGCCGTAAAACTGATCATACATGGCAATAGGTTCCCATTCTCAGAAATCGTAACGCAGGCCAACAAGCGCCGTAGCAAAAGCGAAGTCTTCCGCAGCAAACTCGCTATCAAAGTAATCGACGGCCACAGCTGCCCGTGCCGACAGCTTTTCCGTAAGCAACCGATTGTATCCCGCAGAGGCCCCAAACGCCGTCACATCGCCGTTAGCTGAATCGCTCTCGAACCAATTTACGTACGCGTTGGCGACAAGATTGGCTCTGCGACCCAACTGACGGTTAAGCGCCCCAGTGACGTAATAGCTCTGATCGGTCAGGCCGTCGAGCGGAGCAAGCACAGTGCCGGCCGCTGCTATAAATTCACGTTCGTCATAGCCAGCTGCGATAGCTGCATTGAGCCGTCCGAGCTGTCGCTGGTAGCTCGCGCTGACACCGCGACCACGGAAGGCCGCTGAACGCACTGAGCCAAGCGTCCCGATGAGGCCTGGGCCGTCGAGCCCCGTCACAAGTCCTCCAAAATCTCCGCTGACAGGATTGCGCACCGCTTCGAAATTGTTCGCAAGCCCGAATAGCCCGTTATTGAGGACGCCGCCGAAGCCACTGACTGCATCATACACGTTAATCGAAAGCGAGCTTCGCCGATCAGGGCTATATGTGAAGTTACCGTAATATGTTGTTGAATCATAACGCTCGCCCACGGTTGCACTGAGCGAAGTGCGCGAGCTTGGGCGCCACAGCACACCCACATCCCATAGCAGGCCGTCGATATCGAAGGCCAAGATGCGCGGGCTGGATGGGTCTGTGACAAACCGGCCGTTCTGATCGAGGAGCGGCGCACCGCTCGCATCGCGTAATGCGTCACGGCTCGAAATCTCCACGTTCTCGTAGCCAATGCCACCCACAAGCGCGAGCGACAGAGTAATCGGAACTGTGACGTCAGCTCTTACAAACCGATCACGAACCCGCTGATCAAGATTTGAGATATCTTCCTGAAACCAGCCTGTGGTAACTCCCAGTCCAACGGGTAACGGCTCATTCGCCCGCGTTGAAAGGCGCGTCTGCGCGTTGAAGGTTACGCTGTCATCGAAGACATCGATCGGGTTCCCGCTCACATCGGCTGCAACATTATCGATCTCGAACCGATTGTAACCAATGCGCGCAAATCCGGTCGCCTGGATATCGCCGAGCTCTCCTTGGAGTGTCGGTCCGGCGAACACGCTGTAGGTCTGACTGGTCGCATCCTCGCGCACGAGCGGGTTGGTTGACACACCGCCGCCACCATCGACCCGGGTGCGGCTCGCTAGCGCGCCCGCTTCGAACGTGAGGTTGCGCGGTATGATTGCCAGTGAACCGCGCGCAATACCGTTGATAGTATCACCATCGACCTGATTATCGCCATAACCGATATTGCGCTCGTATCGCACCGAGGCGGCGCCCGCGCTGTGGCGGCCTTGCACTGACAGATCAATCCCGGCTGCAAGCTGGGTGAATGTCAGAACATCATTCCCCGGAGTGAGCTCAGCAGACAACACCTGACTGACTTCGATATAGGGTTGCACAGCGACTGTGCGATTTTCGGGCTCATCGTCGAGCACCTGAGCAAAGGCTGGTTGCGTCAACGCAACCAGCGCACACAACAAAACCGCGCTGCCAAGCATGGCAGGTGCGTAGCCCCGGAAGCCTAAGGCCCTAAGTAACCTCATCCTTCCTCGCGCTCGCCATAGCTACCAAAGCGGCGACCCGACGGACTGAACCGCGCTGCATTGAGGAGCAATTTGATATTGGGACAGGCCGAAAGCAATTGCTGTGCATCGGCTAGGGCTGCTCGGCTTGTTTCATCAGCGCGAGCGACAAGCACGGCCTGTCCGACGTGACCTGCGAGCTCTGCGACCGGCGATGCAGCCAGCGCGGGCGGCGTGTCAAAAATCACGAAGCGGTGCGGTGCGCCTACCGTGAGAGTGTCAAGGACTTCACTAGTGCGCGCACTGGCTATCAGTTCAGCGGCGTTTGCAGTGCTACGTCCAGCCGGAAGGATGAAAAGCCCTGGAATGTCAGTCTCTAGCGCAATCTTCTCCGGTTTGACGGTGACATCCGCCAAGGCGTCCATCAGCCCCTGGGCCGGTTCAAGTCCCAGCCTCTCCGAAATCTCTGGCCGAACGACATCCGCGTCAACCAGCAGCACTTCAGTATCGCGTTCACCCGCCAAGGCGATCGCGAGATTGGTTGCGCAATAGGTCTTTCCTTCGCCGGAATGCGGCGAGCAGATCAGGATGCGGCGAGCTCGGGGATCTTCGCTCGCCCGTGCATCGGCGATCAATTCGCGTTTAACGATGCGAAACTCTTCAAGCAGGCCGGTGACCGGGTCCTCAGGCACAATCAAACCCTGCTCACGGAGCCGTTCGCGATCAATTGTAACCCTTGGACCAGATAGCTCCGCTGCCAACTGGGCTTCGGCTTCTAGCTCCTTCGACGACGCTGAGGCAGCTTCAACCTGAGAGTAATCCAGCCGATTTTGCGATGGCGGCGCTGCTGGGACACCTTCCGCCTTCTGCTGACTTATCCGTGAGCCCATCCGCGCGGCAGGCTCCGGCAAATCGTCCGGCACTTTTGCTGGTCCGAGCCGGTCCAACCCGAACGCTTCGTCTGCCCGCTCAAACAGGGACGGCCGCTTGTCGGGCCCTGAGCCTATTTTGCCATGCTTGGTCATCCGCGGCCCCTTACGCGACCGTGCCGATCGAGATTATCTCGATCGCAAGCAGAATGACGAAGATACCTACCAGCCCCGCACAAGCTGCAGCGAATTGCTTGAACCGCTGCCGTTCGAGGGTCTTTAAGGCTTGCGAAGCGGTCAGCGAAATCGAACCTATAACCGGCAGATCGAGAGCGTTCTGAAGGCTTTGCGCTGTCGTGAAGGTGGAGCGCAATTGCCCAACTCCATATGCAGCCGTCGCCCCCGCCCCGGCGCTAACAACTAGGATTCCAAAAAGGAGCAACGGGCGGTTGGGCGCGGCCGGTTTCTGGGGAACAACTGGTGGATCGGTAACCGTAAAGCGAAATTGGCTGGTCTGATCTTCGACGTCACCGCGAGTGCGCAGGTTCTCGCGATTCTGCAGAAGATCCTCATAATTCTTGCGCAGGACTTCGTAATCGCGGCTAATGCGATTAGCCTCAGCCGCGATCGCCGGTTCCGAAGCCTGACTGGCGACGAGCGACGCTACCTGAGATTGAATTGCCGCACGCCGCGCTTGCGACGCTTCCACTGCGGCCTGGCGGTCTGCCTTAATCGCTAGGAGCGAAGAATAGGCGGGGTTAGGCGTGCCGGCAGCGTCAGGCCCGACCGAAGCGACTTGCCTAGTAAGGATATCAACTTGCTTGGTAGTCGCGACCACGTCGGGATGTACGTCTTTGAAGCCGCGTGCCCGTAGCTCAGCCAGCCGCGTTTGCGCTTCGAGAAGGGCAGCGCGAGGGCCGACGTCGTTCGCGCCTCCCACAATGGTCCGAGGGGTCGATCCGAGTTGCGCATCCAGCGCCGCCAGTGCGCTTTGGGCTGCTGCTAAATCAGCCTCGACATCGCGCAGCTCGGTGCGAGCTTGCTGCAGCTTGCTCGACAAAGTCGCTGACCCTCCAATCAGGTCAGGGTACTGCGCTTCGAAAGCGAGGCGGCGCTCTTCGGCCGCTTCAAGCTCGAGTTTGCGCTCTTCAAGCTGCTCATTGAGCTCAGCTACGCCTTGATCGATCCCGGCACGATTGCCGACGATGTGTTCTTCGCGAAAGATATCGAGCAGCTTTTGCACGACATTGCGCGCCAGCATTGCGTTGTCAGCATCGCTCAGATTGCTTTGGCCAATCGTCGCGACAATCGAAAACAAGCTGTCTTCTTCGCTGCGAACTTGGACATTCTCGCGCAATTCCTCAATCGCTGCGTCCATTTGACCACGCTCGGTGACTTCTTCACCCAGTTTGGTCGCGCTGATTACCTTTTCGAGATTGATTGCGCTGACAAGCGTCTGACGCACACGGCGGATCTCTTCCTCGCCATCATTCGCGATGTCCATCTCGTCGGACAGCACATCTTCTACGTCGACATAGATGCTTGCTTTGGCTTCGAAGGAATTGGGTATCAGCGCGACTGCCAGCCAGCCGAGCAGGCATACGGCCCACGCAGTCGCGATCGCAAGCCAACGGCGATGCCAGATCGAATAGAGCGCCGCGCGCAGTTCCTCAAAAATCTCGTTCATCAGCTACCGGCGCGCTTCAGAAGCGGCTCTCTGGTATGATGATCGTATCGCCTGGCTTAAGCGAGACGTTAGCGCTTGCATCGCCGCGCTTAAGCAGATCGGACAAGCGCAAGCGATACTCTTTCTGTAGACCAGCTTCCCGATCGAGCCGGATCAACTTGGCCCGATTACCCGCCGCAAACTCACTCAATCCACCGACGGCGATCATTGCATCGAGCACAGTCATATTGGCCTGATACGGAAGCGAGGCTGGCTGCTCAGTCGATCCGACGACCTTGATGCGCTGATCGTATGTTCCTTCAGGAGTGTTCACGATTACGGAAACAATCGGCTGCTCGATGTACTGAGCGAGCTCTCCGGCGATGTAGGTTTGAAGCTCAGTTGCCGTTTTCCCAACCGCAGGGATGTCGCGCACCAAGGGGATAGTAAGCCGTCCGTCAGGGCGGACCTTGACGTTCTCGGCACTCAGTTCGGGATTGCGCCATACGTGGATGGTGATCTCATCAAGCGCTCCGATGCGATATTCCTCACTCGGCTCAATCGGGCCAGCGCCGAAGGTTGCAGGCGGGAGTTCGGGACCGGTCGCAGCGCAAGCGAGCAAGGTAAGACTTAAAAATACCGCCGCGACACAGCGCGATAGTTGAGAGAAATTAAGCATTGATACGTGTTCCTTGCCTTGGCCAGGCGGCGCTGCATTCAAAGCGCCAAAGTGGCCTACGGCTTAAATTCCCGTCAAATCGAAAGAACTATGGCGTAATATTGGTGAATTTAGTGTTAGTGATGTTTGACAAATAGATGCTTTTCCCAATTCGGGACAGCCCACAGCTATAGGTAAACGCGCGCCATAGTTGTAAAATCAGATCAGCACTTCAGCCGCTGGGCCATGGCCTAGGAACGCTGATGGACTTGCGCTTGCACCATATGCCCCCGCGCAAAACACCGCCACGATATCTCCCACATCGGCTCGCGGTACATGCACAAGGTCTCCAAGACGGTCCAGCGGAGTACACAAACATCCGACAATATTGACCTCTTCGCATGGTTCGGCATCGAACCGGGAAGCTATTGCGACCGGATAATTGCGGCGAACCACTGCACCAAAATTCCCCGAAGCAGCCAATTGGTGATGGAGGCCGCCATCAGTCACCAGATAGGTTATTCCATGGCTTTCCTTGCGATCGACCACCCGGCACAGATAAACTCCAGCCTCGCCAGCTATATAGCGGCCCAGTTCAAGACAAAGTTCCGTCTGAGCCAGGGTACTTGGCAAATTGGAAACATGCTCGCTTAAAGCCGCGCCGACCGCAGCCAGATCCAGCGGGCTATCACCAGGGAAATAGGGGATCCCGAACCCGCCGCCCATATTGAGTTTAGGCAATGGCGCGCCAATCTGGTCCGCCAGATCAGCCGCCAACAAGAGGACATTGGTCTGGGCTTCGATAATGGCATCTGCGCTGAGAGCCTGACTTCCGGTGAATATGTGCAAGCCGCGCCACAGAGCACCCTCACCGATCACCAACCGCGCAAGCGCTGGGACTTTGTCCGCATCTACTCCAAACGGCTTTGCTCCACCGCCCATCTTCATGCCAGAGCCCCGTAGCTCGAAGGCCGGATTGACTCTAATCGCCATATACGGCGCAACTCCAAGTCGCTGTCCGATCGCAAGTGTGCGCTCTGCTTCTCCGACTGACTCGCAATTGAGTGTTACGCCCGCCGAGATCGCTGCTTCAAGCTCGTCATCGCGCTTGCCAGGTCCGGCAAAGCTGATCCGTGCAGGGTTTAGCTCAAGCTCTTGAGTGAGCCGCAACTCACCAGCCGAAGCAATGTCAAACCCATCTACCAGCGGCGCTAGATGGGTGATGACCGCGGGAAATGGGTTGGCCTTAATCGCATAATTGAGGCCGATCCGGTGCGGAAGCGCCTCGCGAAGCGCCTTAATCTGTGTGCTTAAGCGCTCTCGCGAATACACGAATAGTGGTGTGTTTCCGGCATCTGCAATCAGTTTGCTGACAGGCTGGTCGCCGATTGCCAATTCACCACCAATGGCTTCGAAGCCCAGCGGAATAGGACCAATGGGTTTCATCCGTTGGTCAGCTCGGTCAATTCGCGTAGCAGTGCGCTGCGGTCGATTTTTCCGTTAGGATTAAGTGGCATTGTGCTTCGCCAATGGATCATTTCAGGGTGCATAAAGTTGGGAAGTTCGCGCGTTAATAACCTGACAAATTGATCTCTTTTCTCATCCTGATCCACTGCGCGCACGACGAGATGGACTGCTTGACCGAGCCGTTCGTGCGGTACCCCAAGTGCGACAGCCTCTGCAATCAGATCAGTCGCTAAGGCTGCCTCTTCGATTTCTTGGGGGCTGATGCGATTGCCTGCGCTTTTGATCATCGCATCCTTGCGACCGACAAAATATAGAAGGCCTGCATCATCTCGCTTCACTTGATCGCCTGACCACACAGCAGTGCCGCCATATTCTGAGATCGACGGAGCTGGCCGGAACCTCGCGCCGGTTCGTTCAGGATCCCGCCAGTATCCTTGCGCGACCAATGGTCCGCAATGAACCAATTCGCCTTCCTCGCCAGGCTGAGCGGCGAGCTCTGCTGTTTTCATAACTAGAATTTCTGCAAAGGGTATCGCCTTACCTATTGATGTTGGGTATTTTTTGACCAGTTCCGGTGAGAGATATGTTGACCGGAACGCTTCGGTTAACCCATACATCGGATAGAGATCCGCGCTCGGAAACAGACTTTGCAGATCCACTACTAACTCGCGGGTGAGCGCCCCTCCACTATTGGTCAGGCGTCGCAGCGTTGAGATCGCTTCGGTTGGCCAGTCAATTTCCGTTAATTGAACCCACAAAGGCGGCACCGCTGCCAAGGTCGTCACTTTGTACTGTTTACACGCTTTGGCAACGTCGCGGGGAAACAGGAAATCTAGAGGCACCACGCTGCCTCCAGAATACCAGGTCGAAAGCAATTGATTCTGACCGTAATCGAAAGCGAGCGGCAATACCGCCAAGGTCACATCCTGCTTAGTCAGCTTCAAATAGTCAGCAACGCTTACAGCGCCAAGCCATAGGTTCGCATGGCTAAGCATGACGCCTTTAGGTCTACCCGTAGATCCGCTGGTATATAGAATTGCCGCAAGTTCATCAGGATCGGCATCGCGTGCATCTAAGCCTGTAGCTATCGTCGATGCCCCATCCAACGCAATTGCCTCGGAGACCGTCTCACAAGCTGCGGGCACATCGTTTTGCCCAAGCGACTTTAGTCGCGTTGGCGTTCCAACCAAAAGCGCCGCTCCGCTGTCGGCGAGAATGTGCGCAACCTGAGCGCGCTTTAGCAGAGGATTGATCGGGACGTGGATCAGCCCAGCTCGCGCACACGCAAGCGGCAAGAGGCAGGTCAGCTCGCCTTTCGCGGCCCAGCTCGCGATACGAGCGCGTTTCTCGGGCACGCGCTGCTGTAACCAAGCGGCTAAACGAGCCACACGCTGTCTTAACTGATCGTAGTTAAGCACTTGGTTACGCAGTACGAGGGCTGGTTGCTTCCAAGAATCCGGCTCACTCGCCAATTCGACCAAGTGATCGAGTGGATGCGGCGCAGGAACCAAGGGATCGCAATAACTATGCATGGACATTCAGAAGCGGCTAAACCGATGAGTGACGTGCGATATCACGATAGCATTAACGTCTTGCAAGAAATGTTTGGCGAAACCTCAACGGAGACGGAGCGTGGAACTCTTGCAACCGGTCCTTTTGACCGTCCTGAATGGTTTCGCCTTCTCTGCGATTCTGGGCTCGTTCCGCTAGTGGTCGGTGCTCAGTCGGGCGATAAGCAAGTCGCGTTGACGCTTGCTGAAGACAACGGCCGGATCGCATCACTGCGCAATTGGTACAGCTTTACATGGCGACCCTTGGGCGACAACAGCACGCTGCGAGCCAATCTGCTGCGCGAAATTGCCGCCACACTCAAGCGACGCGCGCATCGTGTCACGTTGGAGCCGGTGCCCGATGAAGACGATTCTGCTCGCCAGCTTTGTCAGGCTTTTTCCGAAACCGGGTGGCGCGTTGAAGTGGTGCAGTGCGACACAAATCACGTACAGCACACGGCCGGTCTGGACTTTAGCGACTATTGGGCCGAGCGGCCAGGCCACTTACGCAATACGCTTAAGCGCAAAAGGAAACTCGTAGATGTTTGCGTGACATCGGAGTTTATCCCGACGCGATGGGCCGAGTATGAAAGCATCTATGCGGCGAGTTGGAAACCGCGCGAAGACTATCCCGCCATGCTGCGCGCATTTGCTGAAGCTGAGGCGGCCGCTGGCCGCATGCGTCTCGGGCTCGCCTATCACAATGGTCATGCCGTTGCCGCGCAACTATGGACCGTCGAGCAAAGGACCGCCTACATTCATAAGCTGGCGCATCTCGAAACGCATAAGAAGTTGTCAGCTGGCACCACTTTGACGGCGGCCATGTTCAAACAGGTGATCGAGCGCGACAAAGTTGCCCTCGTGGACTTTGGTACCGGTGATCAAGCTTACAAAGCGGACTGGATGTCACACACAAGGCCCCGTTACCGGATCGATTGCCTAAATAGGAAAGCGCCGCGCGCATGGTGGGATCTCGCGCAGCTTACCGCTCGTCGTTTGCAAGCGAGCGAAGTGCCAATGCTTGCGCAGCATCCTGCCGCTGTCTAAATCCGCGAATTCCATGGCCATCGAAGCGATAGCGTTGCTATAAAGGGAATATTGACAGTTATGAGCACAAACCCGGCCCTTGAGGATGCTGACGCGTTGTCCAACGCAGTATCGAGCCGCACACGGATCGACGCGGAGTTGAAATCGATCCTGAGCGATGTGCTGGGCCTGGACGCTGAAGAGGTCGATGACTTTTCCCCCGAGACCGGGTTGTTTGGACACCTACCTGAGCTCGATTCGATGGCCGTTGCGGGCCTGTTGACCGAGATCGAGGATCGATTGGACATCATTATCGAAGACGACGAACTCGATGGGGAGATGCTCGAGACTTATGGTGGCCTGCTCACTTTCGCTCAAACTAAGCTTCATCAGCACTAGGTCCTCTCTCGACCGCCTAGGTAAGAACTCGACTGAATGTTGCGAACATGGATGCCGCCAGGAGGTCTGCAAGACGAATTAGTTATTGCTTTCGAAAAGGACCGCGCATCTCGTATTTTGGTGCTTCCGGCGTGGTACGACGAAGCGAATAAACTCAGGCGCTTCACAGTGCAGGTGATGCGTCATTTGGATAATCTGGGGATCGATAGCTTTCTCCCCGATCTTCCAGGCTGCAACGAGAGTCTTGCCCCACTTCAAACGCAAACCATAGCCGGATGGCGCAGCTTTGCTCGTTCGGCAGCGAAACAGTTTTCTGCAACTCACGTGCTCGCCATACGCGCAGGTGCTCTTGTTAGCCCTCCTGACTTGCCAGGATGGAGATATGCGCCGCAAACAGGTGCAAAAATGCTTCGCGCAATGATCCGCGCGCGCACTTTGGCAGCGCAGGAAGCCGGTCGAAAAGAGACCGCTCAAGGTCTCATGGAACAAGGCTTGCGCGAAGGGTTGACCTTAGCCGGTTGGCCCTTGGGCGCATCGATGGTCGAGGAACTCGCCAATACGCCCTCTCCCAAGCTCGACGCTCAGCCCGAAATTGCGCAATCCGAGGTTGGCGGACCGGGTCTTTGGTTACGCGCACAACCCAGCGAAGATACGGATCAGGCGAACAAACTGGCGGCGCTTATTTCAAGGTCCTTGGATGCTAGCATGAATGGTCGCCCATGATTGCAAGGCGTCCGGTGAGCTTTGCATGCGGGAAGACGCAATTGGCGGGAAGCCTTGATGCGGCTCCCGGCCGTTGCGGTCTTCTAGTAGTCAGTGGCGGGAATGAGATCAGAAGCGGGGCTTTTTCTGGGCAAGCTCGGCTTGCGGCTGAAGTCGCGCAGGCGGGGTTCCCCGTTTTTCGTTTCGACCGGCGCGGGATCGGC
Source organism: Pseudomonadota bacterium (assembly GCA_039027955.1). Taxonomy (GTDB): domain Bacteria; phylum Pseudomonadota; class Alphaproteobacteria; order Sphingomonadales; family Sphingomonadaceae; genus Erythrobacter. The sequence continues at coordinate 60,456 of JBCCJD010000007.1, read as the reverse complement.
GACAGCGATGGGGAGAATGCCGGGTTTCGCAGCAGTTCGGAGGATATCACCGCCGCGCTCTTAGCATTTCGCGAACACGCCCCGCAGCTTGATCGGATCATCGGCTTTGGAAACTGCGATGCGGCTTCCGCCTTGATGCTCTCCCAAGGTTCAGGGCTAGATGGCTTGGTTCTCTCAAACCCATGGACAATCGAGCCAGCCATGAACGAAGCTCAGGCGACCGAAACGGTTCCGCCGCCGTCCGCCATTCGTGCTCGGTATCTCGCTAAGCTTACCAATCCTAGCGAAGTCGCAAGGCTATTGAGAGGCGGTGTAGACTTGGGAAAACTGATGCGTGGACTGATCAAATCGGTGGAGGCTGAGCCCGCACCCTCCAAACTCGTAGAACAGATGCGCGCCGGACTGACACAGTTTACTGGCCCTGTTCTGATTGTCCTCGGCACTAGCGATCGCACGGCGCAGCTGTTTCTAAGCCAATGGGACAAAGGTGACCCGCGGATTGCCAAGTGCGAGGGAGCCGGCCATGCATATGTCGAGCCCGAACACCAAATCTGGCTGAAAGGTCAAATCCTGTCGATCCTACGAAGCTAGCCAAGCTTGCCTCATGCGCTTCTTAACGCACAAACAAACTCACCAACTCAACATGAGTTGACCAACGAAATTGCCCGACTGGGCGAAGCGTTGCGAGTTTAAAGCCAGCCTCAGTCAAGCGTGCGCCATCACGAGACCAACTCGACGGATTGCAACTAACATAGACGACCCGCTTACACGCGCTCGCAGCTAGTTCAGCGATCTGCGCTTTTGCGCCAGCGCGCGGCGGATCGATCACAACCGCGTCAAATCGCTCGAGTTCATCTGGTTGAAGAGGGCTCCGAAACAGATCTCGATGCAAAGCGATCACGTTTCCGCCAGCTCGCGTCGATGCCGCTTTGCATGCAAGGTGGGCCGATCGTTGTGCCTCGACCGCGAGAACCTTGCGTCTTTTCCCCTGCAGCGCAGCAAATGCGAAAGTCCCAAGACCCGAAAAGAGATCCGCTACAAGCAGCGCATCGCCAAGGTGATGGCGAACATCCGCTAGCATAACATCTTCGGCGTCCTGGGTTGCCTGCAAAAATGCGCCCGGAGGCAGCGAGACGGCAACACCACTCAAGGTGACCGTTGCCGGTTCAGGTTCCCACATCGTCTCACTGCCGAAACCCTGATCTAGGGTCAGCCGCGCCAGCTTAGATGACTGAGCGAACGCGATCACATCTTCTGTCGCGCTCAAACCAGCAAGCGGGAGATTCTTGAGATTAACCTCGACGCCTTGGTCGCAAAGGGTAAGTTGGATGTCGACCGGCCCTTTCCCGCCATGGTTAGCCACTAATTCACGAAGCGGTGCGAGCAGGTTTGCCAACTCGGGTCGCAGGACTGTGCATTCGACCGCATCAATGATCCGATGGGTGCGAGCTTCATGAAAGCCCATAAGAGCACCCTTGCGTCTCTTAAGCGCGTGCAGTGTCGCACGCCGACGACTGGCGGGCGGCGAGAGGTGAACCGGCAGCACCTTGCCGATATCAAGACCTTGCGCATGCGCAGCGTTGATCACTCTGTCACGCACAAACTGCTTCAGGATGGCTTCGTCTGCATGCTGCAATTGGCATCCGCCGCAGCGGCCAAATTGCGGGCACGGAGGCGTGACATAATGCTGCCCGCGCTGAAGAACTCCGCCAGGATCAAGCCAGTCTCCAGGCAGCCCGTCCTTAACGTGTTGACCCTTCTCGGTAACTCCGTCGCCTTTAGCCGCAAGCCGAACGATCGGTTCATGCGGCGTCATAGACAGGCTGCAACAGCACCAGAAACCGCCTTTGCAAGCTCAGCCGCAGTAAATGCCGGCGCACATTGTCTGGCCGCTTCGCCATGGAGCCAAACCGCCTCGCACGCAGCAGCAAATGGATCGAGCCCGGTTGCCATGCGGCTCACTGCAATCCCGGCAAGCACGTCTCCGCTGCCTGCGACTGAGAGCCAGCTTGGCGCGGGCGGTGCCACTGCAAGACGACCATCCGGAGCCGCAACCAGGGTGTCAGGACCCTTAGCGCAAATCACCATACCACTGACCTTGGCAAGTGCGAGCACGCGGGCTTGGCGATCTTCGGCAATCACCGAAAAGCTCTTGCACAGACCTTCAAGCTCACCGTCATGCGGCGTCGCGAGGACGTTTGCCCCGTTTGAAGTCATCTCGGGGCTTAGAAGATGTAAGGCATCGGCATCAAGGACCGTAGGTTTGACCGACGCGAGCGAGGCAGACAACGCGTTGTATGCCGCATCGTTTCGGCCCAAACCAGGGCCAACAAGCAGCGCCGAAATCCGGGGGTCCTCAAGGGTCTTTGCCAACGGACCACGCGTCAGCACAAGGTCTGGGGAAGGTTGCACGAAGAAAGTCTCTTCCTCAAATTCGCGCAGCAACTTTACATACCCCGCTCCGCTGCGCATGGCGGCTTGCGCTGCAAGAGCGCTCGCACCCGGAAGCTCGCCGCTAATGATTGCGGCGAGTCCGCGGCGATATTTATGGCTGTCGATCGCCGGGGTATCAATGCGCGGCTTGGTAACAAGCTGCGCTGCGCTTTGGACCGCAGCTATGCCGATAGGTACAAGCTGCTTGTTACCCACTATCGCACGACCGGGAAGGCGCCAATGCGCATACTTCCATGCACCAAGCGCGAGAGTAGCATCGTAACGCGGCAAATGATCGTTCAAGATGGCGCCGCTATCGCTGGCGACACCCGAAGGCAGGTCCACGGCAACAGCAAGCGTATGACGTGCAGCTAGATCGCGCAGCAGCAGAGCGTGTTCGCCTGAAAGCGGGCGCGAAAGTCCTGAGCCAAACAGACAATCGACCAATACGCCGCGCGCTGAGCGGTCTCCAGCTGTACGGACGTCGCCTGCCCAGCGCCCTCGAGCAACCTGCGCCGCCTCGGTTATGGGCTCGACCGGGGCGATTACGCGGACGTCATTGCCCGCTTCGTTCAGCCGCCTTGCAATGACATAGCCATCGCCGCCATTGTTTCCCGGTCCGCATACCACAGTCACTGACCGTCCAGCAGCGATCCGCCGAACCCATTCCGCGGCGCCGCTACCGGCAACCTCCATAAGCTCGGAAACGCTAGTGCCTGCATCAAACAAAACCTGTTCTGCATCACGCATTTGAGCAGCGGTGAGGACTTGTGTGTCAGTCATTGTCGAGCTGAGAAATCGCACGTCTTTCGACGCGGTATATGTCTTGACCAAATCGGTAGAGGACTATCTCGGGTGTCACATCCAAGGCTTGGCGTACCTCAAACGGTTCGCCGCCATCGGCAGGACGGAACTGGCCTTCTGGATCACGTTCAAACCGACGAAAGCCGCCATCGGGGTGATGAATGACAAAGCCGTTTCCGCCGTCGATACCTTCCAGAATGCAACCATCTGAGAGCTTTGCACCAGATCCGATTGCGCATTCGATATCGGCTCCGAGAGGTGTGCCGCTTTCGCTCGCGCATGCGGCCAGCAGTAGCGTCACGCTAAGACCACTAAATATCCGCGAACACATGTCGCTCAGATTTCGCACCGGGGTGAGTGAGCGCACCGTACCGCGCTTTGCCAACGTTCTGAGCATAACGCCAAAGCGCACCTGACTGATAATCGTTAGCACGCGATTGCCACGCGGCACGCCGCTCTTCCAGAACCGCTTCGTCGACTTCTAAATCAATGGTCCCTGCCTCAGCATCGATCGAGATCGGATCTCCATCCTCGACCAGCGCGATCGGTCCGCACTCAGCCGCTTCAGGCCCGACATGTCCGATGCAAAAACCGCGGGTCGCGCCGGAAAAGCGGCCATCGGTAATAAGGGCGACTTTCTCACCCATCCCTTGACCATAGAGTGCAGCCGTCGTGGCGAGCATCTCGCGCATGCCAGGGCCACCTTTAGGGCCCTCGTAGCGGATGATGATAACGCTTCCCTCGGCTATCTCGCGCGCCTCGACGGCCGCAAAGGCATCTTCCTCGCATTCGAACACTCGGGCGGGCCCCGTGAATTGCAACCGCTCCATACCAGCAACTTTCACAATCGCACCATCGGGAGCGAGCGAACCCTTAAGCCCAACGACACCTCCAGTGGGTGTGATCGGGTTCTTTACGTCGTAGAAAACCTTTTGGTCTGGGTTCCAGGTTATTTGTTCGATATTCTCGCCCAGTGTCTTGCCGGTGACGGTTATCGGCTCCGGATCAAGAAACCCTCCGTCGAGCAGCGTCTTCATCCCCATGTACACTCCGCCGGCTTCATGCATGTCCTTGGCGACGTATGTGCCGCCCGGTTTGAGATCTGCGATGTAGGGGGTCGACTTGAAGATCTCGGCGACATCGAACAGGTCGAAATCAATCCCCGCTTCGCTTGCCATGGCCGGAAGATGAAGCGCGGCATTAGTCGAACCTCCAGTAGCAGCGACAACCCTGGCAGCGTTCTCAAACGCCGGCCGGGTACAAATGTCGCGCGGACGCAGATTGCGCTCGAGCAATGTCATCACCTGCTCGCCGGCGGCCCGCGCTATTTCCTCACGCGAGGTGTAAGGAGCAGGTGCCATATTGCTGTTAGGAAGCGATAATCCGATCGCTTCACCAACGCACGCCATTGTATTGGCCGTGAACTGCCCGCCGCATGCGCCGTGTCCGGGACATGCAACCTTTTCTAGCGCGACGAGCTCCTGCAAAGGACAATTGCCAGCAGCATGCTGCCCAACCGCTTCGAAAACATCCACAACCGTGACGTCCTTGCCCTTGTGAGTGCCTGGCAGGATCGACCCGCCGTAAACGAAGATGCTGGGCACGTTGAGCCGCAGCATTGCCATCATCATGCCCGGCAAGCTTTTGTCACACCCAGCAAAACCGACGAGTGCGTCGTAACAGTGACCGCGCACTGAAAGCTCAACCGAATCCGCAATGACTTCGCGGCTGACGAGCGAGCTCTTCATCCCCTGATGGCCCATTGCGATCCCATCGGTGACGGTAATTGTGTTGAAGCGGCGCGGAGTCCCTCCGCCAGCGATCACACCTTCGCGGCAAATGTTGGCTTGCGGATCAAGCGTCGTATTGCAAGGCGCAGAATCGTTCCCCGCACTGGCCACAGCCACGAACGGACGCGCGATTTCCTCCTCGCTCATCCCCATCGCATAGTAATATGAGCGATGAGGAGCGCGCTCGGGCCCAACCGAAACGTGCCGACTAGGAAGTTTCGTTTTATCGAAGCGAACGGACATTATATTACTTTCAAGAGCCACCGCGCGTGCTGTGCCGCTAGTCTAGCGCCAGCGCAACCCTTGAGGCGACATCCGCTATCAGTCCGGCCCAGCGGATCTGCTCAGCTTTTGTTGCAACAAGGTCTTGCCTGACTTCAATCGCGCAATACGGGCGCCCGTAGGCTTCGGCATGGCGGTTCATCGTCGCATTAAGGTCGAGACCTGAGTAAGGCTGATTATCGCCGACATGCAGGCCTTGCTGACTGAAGAACCTTATCGCGTGACGCGCTGCGCGGTCATCTGCGTTGTAAAGCAAGGCAACTTCCCAAGGGCGTTCTTCGTTGCTGGTTGCAAGTCTTGGGGTGAAGCTGTGCAGCGAGAGGATCAGGGATGGCTGTGCCGCATCGAGCCATCCTTCAAGCGCATTGTGATAAGGCCTGTAAAATCGAGCAAGCCGTCCTTCTCTGTCGACGCCGATGTTGCCCGAGATAAGATGCCCGTCGCTTTGTTCAGGGATCAGGCCTGGATGATCCTCTTCGCGATGCAAATCGATGACAAGGCGGCTCTGGCAAGCCAGATGCGCAGGAATCGAATGGTGCGAAGCCATATGCTCGACCACTGCCTCGACCCCGATATCAACAGCGATATGCTGATCGAGCAACTCTGGGGCAATACCGAGGTCAACATCGTCCGGGACGTGATTTGACGCATGGTCTGCAACACAAACGATGCCACCCGGTTTGACCTCACCAAGATGCCGATAAGGTGCGCCGTCTCTCATTCGCGCAGCTTTCCCGACATTTGCCACCATTCGGGATACCGAGCACGGATGAATTGGCTGGCAGCATCACGCGTATCGGTGGTGTCATAGAGCGCAAAGCAAGTGGCTCCCGAACCCGACATGCGGGTAAGCCAAGCATCGGTCTGCTGAAGCGCTTCAAGTACATCGCCGATAACCGAGCACAGACTGATCGCAGGCGCTGTCAGATCGTTGCGTCCGTTCAGCGCCATCGTGCGCGCATCGGAAAACGGAAGAAGGCCGCGGTCGACACCGTCCCATGCTTTGAACACTGGCCCCGTTGCGAGAGGCACGCGCGGATTTATGAGTAAAATAGGTGTGTCTTCGAGCGAACTGGCAATCGGGATCATTTTTGTGCCGATACCGCGCGCATATACCGTGTGGCTGTCCACGCAGGCAGGCACATCAGCGCCAAGCTTAGCTGCCCTCTCTTGCCATCCATTGGGAAGCCCCCATCCCGACCCTACGAACCGGAAAACCGCGCCCGCATCGGCCGAGCCTCCACCCAAACCAGCTGCGACCGGCAGATTTTTTTCAAGCGTAACATGCAGCCCACTAGATCGGGGCAGGATGTTTAACGCTTTGGCCACCAGGTTAGCGAACGGATTACCGATTTCGCACGCGAACTCGCCGACTGTCGTAACTCGGTCTTTATCGGCAGCCTCAATAGTCAACTTATCGCCGCTGTCGACAAAGGCGAACACCGTCTCGATTTCATGATAACCGTCAGCACGCCGCGCCAAAACATGCAGCAAGAGATTGATCTTGGCGTAGGCTGTTTCGGTGTGGGCCAATGGGCCAGATCACATATTCGGGTAGTTCGGCCCGCCCCCGCCTTCAGGCGTTACCCAGTTGATGTTCTGGTTAGGGTCCTTGATGTCGCAGGTCTTGCAGTGAACGCAGTTTTGCGAGTTAATCACAAATTTGGGTTCCTTGCCCTCTTCTTCGACCCACTCATAAACACCGGCCGGGCAGTACCGCGAAGAAGGACCAGCAAACACTGCGAATTCGCTGTCCTTTTGCAGCGCAGCATCGCCTACCTGCAAATGCACAGGCTGGTCCTCGGCATGATTGGTGTAGCTATACGCGACATTGGTCAACCGATCGAAGCTGATCTCTCCATCGGGCTTGGGGTAGTCGATCTTAGGATAGAGGTCCGCACGACCCGTCATGGTGTAATCTGGGTGATGCTTCATCGTGATCGGCAAACCGATCTTGAGCGTTCGCATCCACATGTCGACGCCTGCAAAGATCGCTCCAAGATCCTCGCCATACTTGGCGACGGCAGGCTCTGCATTCTTTACCAGTTTCAGTTCATCAGCGATCCAGCTTGAACGCAGATTGGTCTCATACGCGGTGATTTCGGACTGATTTTCGCGGTCCTCGATCGCTTCCACAATACTTTCAGCAGCAAGCATGCCGCTCTTCATCGCTGTGTGACTGCCTTTGATCCGCGGAACGTTCACAAAGCCTGCTGAGCAGCCGATCAATGCGCCGCCCGGAAAAGTCAGTTTGGGGACTGATTGCCAGCCGCCTTCATTGATAACCCGAGCCCCGTAAGAGACACGCTTTCCACCTTCTAGAATCTTTCGGATTTGTGGATGTTGCTTCCAACGCTGAAATTCCTGATACGGGGAGACCCAAGGGTTCTTATAATCGAGTGCTGTGACAAAGCCGATCGCCACTTGATTGTTGGCTTGATGGTAAAAAAAGCCGCCGCCCCATGTACCGCTCTCGCTGAGCGGCCAGCCTTGCGTATGAATGACCCGGCCAGGTACATGCTTGTCCGGCTCGATATCCCAAAGCTCTTTAATCCCAAGACCATAAACTTGCGGCTCACAATCGGCCTCAAGATCGTACTTCGCTTTGATCTGTTTTGTGAGACTGCCGCGTGCGCCTTCAGCGAACAGAGTGTATTTGGCATGGATCTCCATTCCGGGCTCATAGTCAGGCTTGTGACTGCCATCAGCTGCAATCCCCATATCCTGGGTAATGACACCGGTCACCGCGCCGTCTTCATCAAACATGACTTCTGAGGCAGGAAAGCCAGGGAAAACCATCACGCCCAGTTCTTCTGCTTGCTCCGCCAGCCAACGACATAGATTGCCGAGTGATCCTGTATAACAGCCATGGTTGCTCATCAGCGGCGGCATGACGGCATGAGGAAGGGACATCTTGCCTTTCTTGGAAAGCACCCAATGCCAGTTATCGGTCACCGGGGTCTCAGCCATAGGGCATTCTTTATCGCGCCAATCGGGGATCAGCTCATCGAGCGCTTTCGGATCGACAACAGCTCCGGAGAGTATATGAGCGCCAATTTCGGAGCCTTTTTCGAGCACCACGATTTCAAGCTCGTCATTGAGTTGCTTAAGCCGGATCGCGGCGGACAGGCCAGCGGGCCCGCCACCGACGATAACGACGTCGCAAGGCATAGATTCGCGTTCGCTCATGAGCTCCTTTATCCCCAGTTGTACTTAAAACGCAGTTTGCTTCTTATTGTGCCTCATGCACTTGCTTACTGCGATTCCGACAGTCAAGACCCGGTAATAGTAGGATGTCTGACAGCCACACCGTGATCATTCGAGAAACACAGGCGGCTGTCAGGTGGTGGGAAAGCGCTGGGCTCTGCTATCAGTTCAGCGATGACGTTACGGCTTGGCTCGCGTCAACACCGTCAGACACAAACACTCATGAGTTGCAAACGGGCTTAAGCAAGCGGCCCAAAGCGGCTGAGATAGTGCACTCAAGCCAAGTTAAAGTGCAAAAAAATGCACCGGTCAGTGGATCGGATCGCATTATAAGCTGGGACGGAGAAGCGCCTCGCAGCCTTGAGGATTTCCGCCAATTCTGGCTCGAAGCGCCAAGCCTTGACCCGATTGGCACGCGCGGTCGCGTGCCCCCTCGCGGTTTAGCGCAAGCTGATCTCATGGTGCTGGTTGCAGATCCAGAACAGCACGACACAGAACGTCTGCTTAGCGGTCCACAGGGACAATTGCTTTCCGGAATACTTGCAGCGATCGGGATTAGGGAGGACCAAGTCTACATCGCCTCGGTGCTTCCTCGCCACACACCCATGGCCGATTTTCCGGCGCTCGCCAAAGCGGGACTTGCCGAAATCCTATCTCATCACATTAAATTGTCGGCTCCTCGGCGGGTTATAGCGTTTGGATTTAACATCTTGCCGCTGCTTGGGCTCGACCCGCCTGACGGACCTCAATCTTTACGCGAAATAAACCTAGGCACCGCATCAGTTCCAGCCCGGGTTCATGAAGGTCTCGATAGCCTTTTGACGATGCCCAAGCTCAAGTCGCGTTTCTGGCGGAGATGGATAGAATGGTCGGCAACACACCAGTGAGCTTTTGCATCCGCCGCGCTCTTTTGGTCGTCGGTGTCATTTCTAGTGTAGCTCTACCAACTGCCCTTTCTGCCCAACAGCGTGGTTTGGTTGCAGAATACGAAGCACCTTCTCAGAATGCCATCGGCTCACTTGCGGTCTTAACCGATGAGCAGCGGACGCTTTATCAAGCGGTGTTTGCCAGCATTGATGCCGAACAATGGCAACAGGTTCAAAGACTACTTGAACAATCGGAACCCGGCATACTGCATCAAGTCGCGCTCGCTGAATATTATACCCATGCTCGCAGTCCCAAAGTCAGTGCTATGCAAATCGCAAGCTGGTTCGGGCGCGGGGTCGAATTGCCACATGCAGAGCAGCTGGGTCGGCTAGGAGCGCGCCGCGGGCTGCTCGCTCTGCCTGCGTTTCCGCAGTCGCAGCGGTTGCAACGACAACCGGCCACGACACGCCGAGTGCGGCCGCGCCCGATCAATGATGGCTCCATGCCGCGCAGGACCAAAAGTCAGATCCTCGCTGCAATCAAAAATGATGATCCCGATACCGCTTATGCCATGCTTGCCGAGATCGACGGCACGTTGAGCTTTGCTGCACGAGCCGAATGGCGGCAGCGTGTCGCTTGGAGCTACTATATCGAGAACAATGATGCTGCGGCTCTCGCTCTTGCTCTAACCGTCAACCAAGGCAGCGGGCCATGGGTGGCGGAGGGAGACTGGGTTGCCGGGCTCGCCAGCTGGCGTCTTAACGATTGCCAAACGGCGGCTGACGCGTTTGCCCGCGCGGCGGCGGGTTCAAGCAATATCGAGCTCACCGCAGCGTCGCACCATTGGGCCCATAGAGCTTTTAACCGATGCGGGCAGACGGACTTGGCACAAGCGCATCTTCAAGCTGCGGCGCGCTATGATGAGACGCTTTACGGTATGCTCGCCGCTGATCAACTCGGGATCGAGTTAGCTGAACAATCAGCGCCGCAGAGGTTTTCGCGCGATGATTGGCAAGCGCTCGCCTCGCGCTCCAATGTGCAAGTCGCCGCAGCCTTGGTTGAAATTGGGCGTCCCACGCTGGCCGATGAAGTTCTGCGTCATGAGGCAAAGATCGGAAACCCTCGCGATTTTCCGGCGCTCGCGCGCTTGGCGCGGGAGTTGGGCCTGCCAGCCACGCAGTTGTTCATGGCTTACAATGCACCTTATGGCATGCCGAGCGCGGGAGTTTTGCGCTTTCCAACAGCGCGCTGGCAACCGGCAAATGGTTGGCGCGTCGATCCTGCGCTTGCATTTGCCCATGCTTTGCAAGAATCGAATTTCCGCACTGGCGCAGTCAGCCCCGCTAATGCGCGTGGACTGATGCAAATCATGCCAGGCACAGCACGGGACCATAATCGCCGCCTCAATCTCGGGGCAAGCTATGCCGATCTCAACCGACCGGAGATCAACTTGGCCTATGGCCAGCAGCATCTTGAGATGCTGCGCGACAGTCCTGCAACTGGCGGTCTGTTGCCTAAGATCATGGCGGCGTACAATGCTGGCCTGACCCCGGTCAGCCGCTGGAACTACGAGATCAATGACCAGGGCGATCCGCTGTTGTGGATGGAGTCGATTCCCTATTGGGAAACGCGCGGCTACGTCGCGATTGTGATGAAGAATTACTGGATGTATGAGCGCGCAGCCGGGCTGAAGTCCCCAAGTCGCCGCGCATTGGCTGAGGGACGCTGGCCACTTTTTCCAGGATAACCCATCCACGCGCGGTGTCGTTGGGACAACAGGGATGAAATCCCATGGCGATCGACCAAGCTAAGCCTTTTACGCCCATCAATATTGCGTTGCTAACTGTTTCGGACACCCGCACTTGCGACAACGATACGTCAGGAGACATCCTGGCAGAACGGATTGCAGGCGCCGGGCATCATCTTGCTGCGCGGACGATTGTGAAAGACAACGCAGACCTCCTCATGGAACAGTTCAACACGTGGATCGAAGCTGCGGACGTAGACGCCATTGTCAGCACCGGCGGGACGGGGCTTACTGGGCGCGACGTAACACCTGAAGCCCTATCGCGGATCGAAGATGGACGCGACATTCCAGGTTTTGGGGAGCTCTTCCGCTGGCTGAGCTTCAAAACCATCGGCACCAGCACGGTGCAGTCTCGCGCCTGTGCGATTGTTGCACGTGGAACCTACATCTTCGCGCTGCCCGGTTCGAACGGGGCCGTAAAAGATGGCTGGGATGGGATCCTCGCTGAGCAGCTCGACAGCCGCAATCGACCTTGTAATTTCGTCGAACTGATGCCACGTCTGCGCGAGCGATAACAGCCAGAAACCCTCTTTAAAGACGTCTTTGTTCTTGTTATGTTCTTACATATGAGAGCATCAACAAACCGGAGCGCTAGTCCCGATCTCCAAAAGGGTCGTGGTGCCACCTCAAGCGCTGTCTCGACAAGGTTCGGGCTTGCGGATCGCGAAGTTGATGGCGATTGGCGCGATTACATGGTGAGCCTTGCGCGGACTGGGGATGCTCCGCCGGTCAAACTGCGCACTCACGTGACCGAAGAGCGCGCTAAGTCAATTCTCAGCTTCAACCAATCGCCAGACATCCCGTTTGACCGCTCGATCAATGCCTATCGCGGGTGCGAACATGGCTGCATCTATTGCTTCGCCCGGCCAACGCATGCCTATCACGACCTGTCACCTGGTTTGGATTTTGAAACCCAGCTTTTTGCTAAACCGAACGCTGCCGAGTTGTTGCGCGAAACACTAAGCAAACCAAGATACCAGCCCCGCCCGATTGCGCTGGGCACCAACACAGATCCTTATCAGCCGATCGAGCGCCGGTATCGTATCACTCGGCATATCCTCGAAGTGTGTCTCGAAGCGCGTCATCCGGTAACAATCACGACCAAATCGGACCGGGTGGTGCACGATCTTGATCTCATCGAAGCGATGGCGCGCGAAAATCTGATCGCGGTTGCGATCTCAGTGACTACGCTCGATCCGGTGCTGTCAGGCCAGTTGGAGCCGCGCTGCGCATCGCCCAAAAAGCGGGTAGCTGCACTCGGCACGCTCGTAAAAGCCCGCGTTCCGGTGCATTGCTCGATCTCGCCGATGATCCCAGCGATTACTGATGAATTCATGGAAGCCATTATCGAACGGGTCGCTGCGATCGGCGTTGCCAGCGTTGGCTGGATTCCGCTGCGCCTGCCGCACGAAGTGGCGCCGTTATTCCGCGAATGGCTAGACGTGCATTACCCCGAGCGCGCGGGCAAAGTAATGAGCATCGTCCGCTCGATCAGAGCCAATGAAAACGGCCCGCGCGATAACGATCCCGACTTTTTCTCACGCATGCAGCCAAAGGGCGTTTGGGCCGATCTTTTCCACACCCGATTCAAGGTGGCATGCCGAAAAGCGGGGATCGACAAACACGCCTTTAAACTGGACTGCTCGCGCTTCAGACCGCCAGAAGTGGGTGGGCAAATACGGTTGCTTTGAATGCGCCTGTAGCTCCGGATTTGATCCGGGCTAAACTAACTCGTAAGATTGACATCGCCCAAAATGAAATTCTCATCTTTACAGAAATCACTGTATTTCTCTAGTTTTAATCGAATCTGAAAATCGAATCACATCGCTCATCGAATAATGGAATTATGCCAAGAGACCAGCTCGCTTGGCTAGGTTTTTCTTTAGAACTTTGGTCTGGATTTAACCACCAATTAAATGAGACGCTTCTCCTGCTTGTAACGATCGCTCTTCTAAAGAAAAGAAACTCAACCTAGGCTAATATCTCTACATTATTTAATGGAAAGTAGAGCGCCGCAGGTAGGTTCAACGCTTCCATCTCTTCGACTATGTCAGATTGCGCGTTCGAACAGCAGTTCGTGAACGCAGAACTATCAGCAAATATGCGGTTGAACTCTTCAACCTCATGGCTGTCACATTTTTCCGATGTCGTGGAAAGTGCGATCAAAGTGTCCTCGTTTTTGGCGACCCACTCAGCCCCCTCTTGCTTTGATAAATCTCGGCTTTCAACGCACCCAAATCACGCGATAAAGAGTAACCCAAACAAAGCGCACCCTCGCCGCCTCACCCAAAACCGCCACCAACTTCGCCGGGCTTGAAGCGGATCAGGCGGCTGTCGACTAAGGCTGCTGTGCGATTGACCACCGCCTGCTGATAATCGGCGTCTTTGATCATCTCGAAGAAAGCGCCTGCATGGGGATATTGCGCGACAAAGCCATCATGCCACGCGCGAGTTTCCGGCCCTGTCACCATTGTCTGAAACGCACCGCGCCACACGATCTCGCCGCCGACCCGTTTGAAGATAGGCCCGCTTTTTTTGCCATATTCCTCATAAGCGCGTCGGCCGGTCCACTGACTGCCGCGGTGTTCGTGACCTTCAGGGTATTGCGCAAGATCGCGGTAAAGCAGGAGGTTCAGCATCGCGATCGGCTCATCGCGCGGTAGCTCCTTAAACGCCTGAAAGTTCGCCGGCGATGGATCGATGAACGCCTCACTCATGCTTCGGCCTCGAGCCGGTAATTGGAAAACCGATCGCGTAGGTCCTTTTTCGAGATCTTCCCTGTCGCAGTATGCGGAATATCGTCAACGAATTCGACCGCATCGGGCAGCCACCATTTGGCTACTTGCGGCTTTAGGTGCTCGATTACCTCGCCGCTCGTCAGTTCTGCTCCTTCGTTCTTGACCACGAACAGGACGGGGCGCTCATCCCATTTCGGATGCGGCATCCCGACACAGGCAGCCTCGGCAACAGCAGGGTGGCCGACAGCGGCGTTTTCAAGCTCAACCGAGCTAATCCACTCGCCGCCTGACTTGATCACATCCTTGGTCCGGTCAGTGAGTTGCAGCGTACCGTCAGGATAGATGATCCCGACATCGCCCGTGTCGAACCAACCGTCTTGGTTGGCCGCGTCAGCCTCCGCCTTGAAATAGCGCTTGATTACCCAGGGTCCACGTATCTGCAGAGCGCCGGAGGTCTTGCCATCACGCGGCAACTCAGTCGTCATATCGTCAAGGTCGACAATTCGGAGTTCGACGCCGAAGATCGGGCGGCCCTGCATCGCGCATTTCTCGACTTTCTCCTTAAGCGTTAGCTGATCCCAGTCCCATGTCGGCCCGCCCACTGTTCCGATCGGCGAGGTTTCGGTCATGCCCCAGGCATGCTGAACTCGAGTGCCGTTCTTAAGCAGCCGCTCAATCATAAAGCGCGGGGCGGCCGAGCCGCCGATTGTAGCCGCTTTCAGAGGCGGAAGTTCGATCCCCTCTTTGTCGCAATACTGAAAATGAGCGAGCCAAACGGTCGGCACACCAGCGCTATCTGTAACCCCTTCGCGCAGCATCAATTCATGTAGCACTGCCGGATCATTGACTGCAGAAAATACGAACTTAACCCCTGCCATCGCGCCAGCATAGGGAAGGCCCCAGCTCGCCGCATGGAACATTGGTACAACCGGGAGCATGACTGACGAACTCGAAAACTGGAAGGCAGCAGGCTGGAGGCCGGCAAGCGCGTGAAGCATGGTTGAGCGATGCTCGTACTGCACTCCTTTGGGATTGCCTGTCGTTCCTGACGTGTAGCAGATCATGCACGGATCGGTTTCCGAACCATCGACCCATTCGAAATCACCGTCTTCAGCAGCGATCCAGTCTTCAAAGGCAGTCGTATATTCTCCTGAATCGTAGCAGATATAATGCTCGACCGTCGTCCAGCGGTCTTTCATCGCATCGACGATCGGCTGGAATGCGGCGTCATAGCAGAGCACTTTGTCTTCGGCGTGGTTCACGATGTATTCGAGTTGGTCGGCAAACAGACGCGGATTTACTGTATGCAGCACCCCGCCCATGCCCGCGACCCCATACCAGCTCACCAGGTGACGGGAGTGGTTCATCGCAAGGCTCGCCACTCGCTCGCCAGGTTTGACGCCAAGTTTCTGCAATGCCTGCGACATTTTGAGCGCATCGCGCCTGATCCCGGCCCAATCAGTCCGCGTTTCCGACCCGTCCGCCCATCGCGTAACAATCTCTCTGGTCCCTGCCTCGCGTGCAGCATGGTCGATCACCTTAGTGATCCGCATGGTCCAATCCTGCATGGCTCCAAGCATAATCGCATCCTCTCCTTAGCTAGCGACCGCCATATTTTCCCTTATCCATGCCGATCCATGCGCGGCTTGGCAATCGCCATCGAGACCTCTCAGTTCGGTTAATGACACGATGGATAAACGTGCCAAAGCGGCGGGGATCAGGTCGCCTGTCATAGGAATGCCATGCAGGCTTCCTAGGGCCAGATTACCGGATCAATCACCGAGAGGGACATCATGAAAAGGACCGCGATCCTACTCGCGACCACCGCTGCGCTCAGCGCTACGCCGGCTAGTGCGCGGGATGGAGAATTGTATCTGGGCGTCAATGGCGGTGTCCTGTTCGAAGACCAGGTCGATATCGATATCGATACAACAGCTGCTGACGACCTTCAGGAAAACGCCGCCTTCGCCGACACCAATAGCGGCTTCGATGTCGATATCGTGCTCGGATACGATTTTGGCGCCTTCCGACTCGAAGCAGAAGGCGGCTTGAAGCGAGCCGGCTACGACACTTTGACGGTCGTCGAACCCGCGATCGTGCCTGGCGGTGATGTCGCTCCAGGTACTGTGGTCGGTAACGAAGAAGACCTCACGGTCCTCAGCGGCATGCTGAACGGTCTGTTTGAGTATGGCTCGCAGTTCCAGGTCTTCGCGGGCGGCGGCGTCGGCTTTGCAAATGTCGATCTGCCAGTCGAAGTTGTTGGTGTGGGTACAGTCATTGATGACAATAAGACCGATTTCGCGTGGCAATTGCTCGCAGGTGCGCGTTACGCAGTGAACGATAACCTCGATATCGGTCTGAAATACCGGTATTTTGTGATCGACGAGTTTGAGTTCAATTCAGCTGGCGGCGTCCCGCTCGAAGTTGATTTCCAAACCCATTCGCTCCTCGCCAGCTTCACTTACAATTTTGGCAAAGAAGCCGAGCCTGCACCGCCTCCACCGCCGCCTCCGCCACCACCAGCGCCCCCTCCTCCTCCCCCACCGCCGCCGGTAGCTGCTCCGCCGCCACCACCGCCGTGCAACACGGGTCCGTACATCGTGTTCTTCGACTGGGACGAGTCAGCGCTTAACGCAGACGCAGCTGCGATTCTCGATAACGCTATCACCGCTTACGCCAATTGCGGCACAGCGCGCGTGATGCTGGCCGGGCACACCGACCGGTCGGGTAGTGTGACTTACAATATGGGGCTCGCTGAACGCCGCAACGAAAGCGTTCGGACCTATCTCACGGGCCGAGGTGTGCCGGGTGCTCGCATTACCGGCGAAGCGTTCGGCGAAAGTCAGCCTAAGGTCCCGACCGCTGACGGAGTACGCGAACTGCAAAACCGACGGGTCGAAGTGACTTACGGACCAGGTTCAGGCAGCTAAGCTTGCTGTCAGGATACCGATACCAACAGAGAAAGGGCTGGAGCGATCCAGCCCTTTCTTTTTTTGCAAACCATCGTTTACGCGACCAGCTTAAGCCTCGCGGAGCCTCGGATCGGTTCTAGCGTCACGTTCCCAATCCCCTCGATCTCTGCCACGCGCTCTGCCAGATCGCCATCGAGTGTATAGTTTCGGCCGAGCCGGATATGTGCTGATTTCCCTTGGTCAAGAACCAGTAAAGCCAGCACTTCGCCATGTCCTTCAGGAGTTGTCACAGCGTCATTGCTGAGTTCAACCTGAAGTTCAGTGAGAGCTTCGAGCCGATTGATCTCCAACCTCATGCGCATCGGCATTCGTCCGCTAACCTGTGCTAGCGGCTTGGCCCCTCGGACGGTTAGTCGTGGTGGCTCTCCCGGATTAGGCGAATCGAGCTCGACAGTCAGAAGCAAACAAGCACTTTGCTGTGCCCAGCGCTCGAACTGCGGGACGAGCGCCTCTTCAAAACAAGCTGCAGAAAACTGTCCTGAGGCATCGGAAAAATCGGCCCGGATGAACTCGGCCCCCCGCTTCGTGCGTGCTTTGCTGACACCTTCGACCATCACAGCCAAAATCGCTGACCCTCGCCCGCCTGGCGGCGCGCCTGCCTCGACTACACTTTGGTAAGTCCGCGCGCCTTGCGCGGACGCCGCTTGCCGATATTCCTGCACAGGATGAGCGGAGAAGAAAAACCCGAAACTCTCGCGCTCCTTCGCCATTTTCTCAGTTCTACTCCACGGCTCGGCGGGCTTCAGGCGCAGCTCTTCAGCAACCTCGCTGTCTCCGCCAAAAAGGCCTCCCTGACCACTGGACCGCTCCCGAATTGCTTCTTCTGCGATCGCCAGCAGCAGATCTGCATTTGCAAAAAGTTCAGCACGATTGTCACACAGGCTATCAAGTGCGCCAGCACAGATCAGGCCTTCGAGCTGCCGCCGGTTCATGGAGCCTTGTGAAAGACGGCCAAAGAAATCAGCCAGACTGGTAAACGGCCCGCCGGTTTCACGCTCGCTGACAATCGCTTCCATGGCCTTTTCACCGACATTGCGGATGCCTGCAAGAGCGTACCTTACGCCGTAGCCGTGATCGGTTTGCTCGACAGTAAAACGAGCGTGCGACCGATTGATATCAGGCGCAAGCACGACGACTCCGCCTTCATCATTCGGATAACGCCGAGCGTCATCGACAAAGACGCTTAGCTTTTCCGATTGGTGCAAGTCATAGCACATCGATGCTGCGTAAAACTCTTCTGCATAATGCGCCTTGAGCCAAGCGGTCTGAAACGCCAGCAGAGCGTAGGCAGCCGCGTGCGACTTGTTGAACCCATAGCCTGCAAACTTGTCGATCAAGTTGAATAGGTCATCCGCTTCTTTCGCACCGATCCCGGATACTTGCTTACAGCCGTCGATGAAGCGACCACGCTGCTTGTCCATCTCCGCTTGGTTCTTCTTGCCCATCGCGCGCCGCAAGAGATCAGCGTCCCCAAGCGAATACCCAGCAAGGATTTGCGCGGCCTGCATAACTTGTTCTTGATAGACGAAGATCCCATAGGTCTCGGCTAGGATATCTTCCAGCTTCGGGTGCGGATACTCGATCGGAACATCGCCAGCCTTGCGCTGACCAAATAGGGGGATGTTGTCCATCGGCCCTGGTCGATAAAGCGAAACCAGCGCAATGATGTCTCCGAAGTTCGACGGCTTTACCGCTTTAAGCGTGCGCCGCATGCCTTCCGATTCGAGCTGGAACACCCCGACTGTGTTACCAGCCTGCATCAACCGATAAACCGCTGGATCATCGAGTGGGAGCGTCCCGAGGTCGATCTCAATGCCGCGTTCGCCAAGGAGATCGACCGCTTTGCGAAGCACCGAAAGCGTCTTCAGGCCAAGGAAGTCAAACTTCACAAGCCCCGAACTTTCGACATGCTTCATGTCGAATTGCGTGACCGGCATGTCTGAGCGAGGGTCGCGATAAAGCGGCACTAGCTGCGCCAGCGGACGATCGCCGATCACTACGCCTGCGGCATGGGTAGAGGAATTGCGTGGCAATCCTTCCAATTGCATGGCCAGGTCAACGAGGCGCTTGACCTCATTGTCGTTGCTGTATTCGCGCTTGAAATCTGCGGCGCCGTTAAGCGCACGCGGCAGGCTCCAAGGATCGGTAGGATGATTAGGCACCATTTTGCACAATCGATCCACCTGACCATAGCTCATTTGCAAGATGCGTCCGCAATCGCGCAGCACTGCTCGCGCTTTCAATTTACCGAAGGTGATGATCTGCGCGACATGATCATCGCCGTACTTCTGCTGCACATAGCGTATCACCTCGCCGCGACGCGTTTCACAGAAGTCGATGTCGAAATCCGGCATCGAGACGCGTTCGGGATTGAGGAAGCGCTCAAACAGCAAGCCCAGTTGGATCGGATCGAGATCGGTGATCGTAAGCGCCCAAGCGACGACCGATCCAGCACCGGAACCGCGTCCGGGACCTACAGGAATACCTTGCTCTTTAGCCCATTTGATGAAGTCAGCCACAATGAGAAAGTAACCAGGAAAACCCATCTTGACGATGATGCCGATCTCATAATCAAGCCGTTCAAAGTAGGTCTTTCGGTCTTCATCAGTCAGCCCACTATAGCCCGCCAGCCGTTCTGTCAGTCCTCGGCGGGAATCCTTTTCGAGCATCTGCGCTTCACCAGCGAGGTCTCCGGCGAGGCTTGGCAGAATGGGATCGCGGTAAGGCGGTGCAAAGGCGCATCGCTGAGCGATTACGAGCGTATTGGATATTGCTTCGGGCAGATCTGCAAAGAGCTCGTCCATCACACTTGCCGATTTGACGAAACTCTCAGCATTTGAGCGAGCACGGTCATCGTTCTCGACATAGGTAGAGCCGGCAATGCAAAGCATCGCATCATGCGCTTCATGCATGTGCGGCTCAGCAAAGTTTGCCGGATTTGTCGCAACCAGCGGTAGATCACGCGCATAGGCAAGCTCGATAAGCGACTGTTCCGCCCGTTCGCAGACCGGATCACCATGCCTTGCAAGCTCGATGTAAAACCGGTCCGGAAACAGCTCGACGAGCCGATCACAAAGGTGTTGTGCTGCTGCGTTCTGTCCCTCAGCGAGAAGCCGGGTAAGCGCGCCCTCACCTGCGCCACTGAGAGCTAGCAAGCCCTCTGTCCGCCCTTCAAGGTCTTCCAGCGTAATATGCGGATCAAGCTCAAGCGGCCGCTCAAGATGAGCTTTGGAGACCATGTGACACAAATTGTGATAGCCGTAATCATCCTGTGCCAGCAGCGGCAGGTAATCAATCTGCTTCGCCTCTGCATCGCGAGCGATCCCAAGCAGGGTGCCGATAATGGGTTGTACACCCTCACCCTGACATGATTTCGCAAACATCACCGCTGCGTAAAGCCCATTACGATCGCACAGCGCAATTGCTGGAAAGCCGCGTTCCTTCGCTAGTTTGGCAATCGCCTTTGGATCGATCGCGCCTTCCAGCATTGTATAAGAAGACATAACACGCAGAGGGACGAAAGGTGCAAAGGACATCACCTAAACCTACGTCATGCACGGCACCTTTCAAGCGGAAGGAACTGGCTCTTGGGGATAACATCAGGCATGCAAAAGCCTTTACGGGAGGACCCGATGACTGAGATGGTGGAAGTTGGAAATGTCAACACGCCGGGCAGAACCGAACGTGTCAACGCAGCCAAGTATGGCGAAATGAGAAAAGCATTTGAGAAGGCGTTACCGCGCGTATCTCCAGGATTTACGCAGCGCGAGGTGCTTGATGCAGTAAAGCCGCATCTCAGCGAAGATCTCTTTCCCGCTGGCAAGACCTCGGGCTGGTGGGCGAAAACCGTCCAGCTTGATCTTGAAGCCAAGGATTTGCTGGTGCGCGAAAACACTAAGCCTTTGCGCTGGCATTGGGCCTAGCCGCCGCGCTCAAAGGAGTTTTTCAATGTCCCTGGCGATACTCGCAGGCGTATCCTGCGGGCCATAGCGTTTGACGACTTTCCCGCTGCGATCGATCAGGAACTTTGTGAAATTCCATTTGATCGAGGTTGAGCCCATCAGACCTTTGGCTTCCGATTTCATCCAGTCATAAAGCGGTGACGCGTCCGGGCCATTGACGTCGATCTTTTGCATCAGCGGGAAGGTGACGCCGAAATTCACTTTGCAGAATTCGGCAATCTCGTCTGCGCTACCCGGTTCCTGTGCGCCAAATTGGTTGCACGGAAAGCCAAGCACTTCGAAGTCGTTATCCTTGAATTGCTGATAGAGTTTTTCGAGGCCTGCATATTGCGGGGTAAAGCCGCACTTGCTGGCTGTGTTGACGACTAGCAAGACCTTGCCCTGCTTTTGCGACAGCGCCAGTTCCTCACCGCGATTAGTGGTCACCTTGAAGTCCGCGATGGTCGTCATCGTCTCAAATCCTCTATCCTGCGCGTGGATAAATGGGGGCTACGCCAAGCTTAAGCAAGCACACCTTCGTGCAGGCGCACAACCCGATCCATGCGGGCCGCGAGCCGTTCATTATGTGTCGCGACCAGTGCTGCGCTGCCTTCGCCGCGGACAAGTTCAAGAAATTGCCCCAGCACTTTATCGGAAGTTGCTTCATCAAGATTGCCGGTGGGCTCATCGGCCAGCACCAAGCTTGGACGGTTAGCAAGCGCCCGGGCGACGGCCACCCGCTGCTGCTCGCCGCCGGAAAGCTGGCTCGGACGATGCGTCAAACGGTGATTTAGCCCCAACCCCGCAAGCAGACGGTCGGCTCTGTGCTCAGCGTCAGAACGATCAGCCCCAGCGATCATCTGCGGCATGATTACGTTTTCGCGCGCATCAAAGTCTGGCAGTAAATGGTGGAACTGGTAGACGAAGCCCAGATGCTCGCGCCGCAACTTGGTGCGTTGATCGGGAGGAAGCTTTTCTGCCTGAGTTCCTGCAATGGCAATCGAGCCTTCAAAACCGCCTTCCAGCAAACCAACAGCCTGCAGCATGGTCGACTTGCCTGAGCCCGAAGGACCAAGGAGCGCGACAATTTCCCCGGGCTGGATCGTGAGATCAACGCCGCGCAATACCCTGATTTTCTCGCCGCCTTGTTCAAAGCTGCGCTTGAGGCCCTGCAATGACACGATCGGCTTGCCGGAGCGATACCCCCCTTCACTCATAGCGCAGCACCTGGACAGGATCGGTGTTAGCAGCCTTCAGCGCAGGATAAAGTGTGGCGAGGAAACTCAGGACGATGGCTAGTGCGACTATCCCTGCGACCTCCCAGTAATCGACCCGCGCTGGTATGGACGAGAGGAACCGTACCGAAGGATCCCACAATTGCGCGCCGGTAAGGAATGCCAGCCCTTCGACAATGCCATTGCGAAAATACAGCACCACAAACCCCAGAATCAGCCCAACTATCGTCCCGATGGAGCCGATGATCGTTCCGGTGGTGACGAAAATTTTGACCAGACTGCGCCGGGTCGCGCCCATTGTACGCATAATCGCAATGTCCCGGGTTTTTGCCCTGACCAGCATCACAAGGCTCGACAAGATATTAAACGAGGCGACCAGCACCATGAAGCTCAAGACCAAGAACATCACGGCGCGTTCAACCTCTAACGCTTCAAACAGGGCTGAGTTAATCGTCTTCCAGTCCGCGATGCGCGCTCTCCCGCCAAGCGCCTGCTCGATCGGCGCGAGGATTTCGCCTACATTATCAGGGTCATCGACTGTCACTTCGATCAGTCCGATCGCATCGTCCAGCAGCAGTAAGGTCTGCGCATCCGACATAGGCATGATCACAAAGGTCTCGTCGAAATCGTAAAGTCCGATCTCGAAGATCGCCCCGACTTCATAACCGACTTGCCTGATCGATGTGCCAAACGGCGTCGTGCGGCCCAGCGGATTGATGATCGTGAGCGTGTCGCCGACCCGAACCCCTAGATTAGCAGCCAGACGAGAACCGATCGCCACCCGCCCCGCATCAGGCGAAAGGCTAGCCATGCTGCCTAACAGGACCTGGTCTTCAAGCGCGCCGATGTCTTCATCCGTGTTGCCGCGAACGAAGATTGCTACCGCCCTACCATTATAGCTCGCGAGTAACGGTTGCTCAATCAAGGGAGAGGCGGATGTCACACCTTCAGTTGCCTGGACCTGCTCTAGAACGCTTTCCCAATTCTCCAATCGACCGCCAAAAGCCTGCACAACAGCATGACCATTAACGCCCGAAAATTTATCGAGCATGTCGCCGCGAAACCCGCCCATGACGCTCATCACAAGCACAAGTAAAGCGACGGAAAGCATGACGACAAATACTGAAATGCCAGCAACAAGCGCGATAAACGCCTCACCCTTGCCCGGCCACAAATAGCGTTTGGCGATCATTCTTTCGAAAGGAGAGAGCATGGATCTCGTGCGCTGCGGATTGCTTGATGAACAAGGGCTGTAGGCATCCCAAACTGGCCTCGCAATCCGCTTTACTAAAGGGTCTGTGCGTAACCCTTTTCCGAGATTTGCCATGCAGCCTGCGATGGTCAGATGGCAGTCATGAAAAAGCCGGGCAGATTACCACAGTCAGCCCTTGTAATTGATCCGTAACATCGCCATTGCCATCGCATCTTCGAAAGGCACTGAAGCGGGCAGGTGGCGATGGCGAAAGATCGAACACAATCCCCAAGTAGCACCCGGCAAACGAGTGCCGAGGATGTCGCGTCGCAACGCGTTCTTGACCTTGATGATGACCGACTGCGCGATGAATGCGGAGTTTTTGGTGTTATAGGTGCCACCGCTGCAGCTAACTTCGTGGCGCTCGGTCTTCATGCCCTTCAGCATCGGGGGCAAGAAGCAGGCGGCATCGTTGCCTATGATGCGCAGCAAGGCTTTAACTCCGCCCGCCGCTTTGGCTATGTTCGCGATAACTTCACGACTAAAGATGTGATGGATGCGCTGCCCGGCTCGCTTGCGATCGGACATGTGCGCTATTCCACAACCGGCTCGAAAGGCCATACGGCGATCCGCGATGTCCAGCCATTCTTCGGCGAATTCGCGATGGGCGGAGCCGCAATCGCACATAATGGCAATCTTACAAACGCTCAGATCTTGCGTCACGATCTGGTTCAGCGCGGAGCGATCTTCCAGAGTTCATCCGATACCGAATGCATCATTCACTTAATGGCCCGCTCAATCGGGAAGAACATTCCTGACCGAATGAAGGACGCATTGCGTCAGGTCGAAGGGGCCTTTTCGATCGTCGCAATGACCAGTTCCAAGCTCATCGGCGTGCGCGATCCGCTGGGCATCCGTCCGCTGGTAATGGGCCGACTGGGTGATGCAATTTTCCTTTCTTCCGAGACATGCGGGCTCGATATCATGGGCGCCGAAGTGGTCCGCGAGATCGAGCCAGGGGAAATGGTCGTCATCAGCGAAGAGGGGGTCAGCAGTTTCCGTCCCTTCGAACCTGTTCGGCCTCGTCCATGCATTTTCGAATATGTGTATTTCTCACGCCCCGATTCGGTGATCGGCGGGCGTTCGGTCTACGAAGTCCGCCGCGAAATCGGACGGCAACTCGCGCTTGAGGCACCTGTCGAAGCCGACATGGTCTGCCCGGTTCCTGACAGCGGAACTCCGGCGGCGATCGGCTTTAGCCAGCAATCGGGCATCCCCTTCGAGATGGGCATTGTCCGTAATCAATATGTCGGCCGCACCTTTATCGAACCAACCGAGCAAATCCGTAATATGGGCGTGCGGCTGAAGCTGAACGTCAATCGCTCGCTTATGCGAGGCAAGCGAGTGGTGCTGGTCGATGACAGCGTCGTGCGGGGGACGACAAGCCGCAAGATCAAGGATATGGTGCTCGAAGCGGGCGCTAAAGAGGTGCATTTCCGTGTCGCTAGCCCGCCAACGCTGTGGCCCGATTTTTACGGGGTCGATATGCCGACTCGCGAGGAATTGCTCGCAACGGGCCTTACCGAAAGCGAAATGCGCGAGTTCATCGGTGTGTCTTCGCTTCGTTTCATTTCGATTGATGGACTCTACCGCGCGCTTGGTGAAGAGGCGGGACGCGATGATGAGGCACCCAAGTATCACGATGCCGTATTTACAGGCGACTACCCGACCAGACTTGCCGATCAAGATGCGTTAAGGAGCGAACAGGCTCAGCTTAGCCTTGCGATCGACAACGAAGTCAGGGCAAAACTCATCGATGTTGGATAAACCGCTCGCCGGAAAAACGGCGCTTGTGACCGGTGCGAGCCGCGGAATCGGCGCAGCGACGGCTAAAGCGCTCGCTCAGGTTGGCGCGCATGTCATTCTTGTCGCGCGCAAAGTGAACGCGCTTGAAGCGGTGGAGGATGAAATACATGCAGCTGGCGGAACCTCCACAATTGCTCCTGTCGATCTGACCGAACCTGACGCCGTCGGGCGCCTTGCTAGCGCCATCGCAGGTCGCTGGGAAACCATTGATATCCTATGCCTGTCTGCAGCTTACCTGCCTGAGCTGACCCCCGTATCACAGATTGATCCGAAGCAATTCAACCAAGCGGTGATGACCAATATCGTCGCGACACAGGCCATTCTTGCAGCGTTTGATCCGCTTTTACGGCACGCGGAAAATGGCCGCGTGATCGGGCTCACAAGTTCGGTCGGAGCGGCTCCGCGCGCGTTTTGGGCTGCCTATGGCGCGACTAAGGCGGCGTTCGAGAACTTGCTGGAAACCTATGCGGCTGAAGTCGAAAAACTCTCCCCGCTTAGAATCGCGATTATTGATCCCGGCGCGACCCGGACGGAGATGCGCGCGCGCGCTTATCCAGGAGAAAATCCGGAGACAGTCAAATCGCCTGAAGTCGTCGCGCAGCGCATCGTCCAATTGCTGAGCGAAGACTTTGAGACGGGGTATCGCGAACGAATAGATGGTTAATCGGCTCGTCCCTGCTATAGTGCGGACTAACGTCGTTGCCGCAAGGGTTTACACCGCGTTAACTCTTTGCGGTAATTCCTTTGAAGGTCTGGATGGGCGAATAACAGCGCGACCATGAGGCCCAGAGACCACACGCTGATTGGACAAGAGTAACAGGCAATGCCGACTGACAACGACATGTATCAGCGCGCTGCGCAGGAAGATCGCTGCGCCCCGCGTACCAAATTGACGATTCCGGCTACGTTGCGAGCGTCAGGTGGCCGCGCTTTTCAAAGTGTGGTGCATGACCTTTCGATCTCTGGGTTTTCCGCTGCATCAATTAATCGGATGCATGAAGGTCAGATGTGCTGGCTGACGCTGCCGGGGCTCGAATCGCTACAGGCCGAAGTCGTTTGGTGGGACAATTGCATCGTGGGATGCGCGTTCAGCGAGTTGCTGAGCCCGATCGTCCACGACAACATTCTCCAGCGCTATAGCAATACCGGCGTTTACCGCCCGATGGCGTAGCGATAATTGAGCTTAGCGCTCTAGGTCTCTGCAAGAATCTTAGACAAGATCGCTTGACGGGCGGCACTCAACTCGCTGCCTGTTGCGGTGGGCCAATTGCTGACAACAGCGATCACCAGTTTCTTTTGCGGAACGATTGTAATCGCCTGACCAAAAATCCCTTGTGCGCCATAATTGCCGCCGGGATACGTCCACCATTGGTAGCCATAGCCGAAGTCGCTTTCGCCGAAGCTTACTTGCTCAGCACCCGCTTCGGCGAACCATCCATCAGGCACTGTCCCTGTCCCGCCTTCAAGCGCAAACTGGCCCATCCGCGCGTAGTCTGACAGCCGCAGCGACAGGCAGCACCCACCGATATTGCCGCCGCGCGGATCGACCATCCAGAACAACCCGCCTGCAAAACCTGCTGGCTCGACAATTTTGGTCTGCGCGTACTCTGCAAGCGGCAAACCGATTGCATTTTCAACTAGTAGGCCGATCAGATTGGTCTCTCCGGTCTTGTAGACAAACTCACTTCCGGGCTCCGACTGACGCTTCAATTGCTTCATCTGCGCCACTACTGCATCTGGGCCATGTTCCGTTGCAAACAGCGCCATCTTGGCGACATCACTTTCAGGATCGGTGTAATCCTCGTTCCAAGCCACTCCGCTCGTCATCGTCGCCAGTTGCCGGACGCTGACCCCGTCATAGGCTGAGCCGGTCAACTCCGGAACGTACTGCGTAACCGGATCATCCAGGCTCGCAACAAAACCATCCGCGATGGCAGCGCCAAGCAGCGTCGAGGTAAAGCTCTTTGCGACAGAAAAGCTCGTCCAGCGATCCTGCGTGCCAAATCCGAGCCCGTAGTCCTCAAAGCGAACCTTTCCATCCTGCACAATCATTACACCGGCCGCGTTGGTGTCGCTCATGAAGGCTAGAAGATCAGCTTGCAATTGAGCACTAAACGGAGCACCAGCGGGCAATTCGCGAGGTGTGAGGGCAGCAGGCACTTCATGCCCAGCAAACCATTGCTCCATTTCACGAAAGCGCGCTGAGCGCTGAGCCGCATTCCAGAACAGCACCTGCAACTCGGATTGCTCGCGTGCAGGCGGCTGCGTGAGCTCGACAGCTGCCAGGGTTTCGGTTTCACTCGCTGGATCGATCGCGGTGTAAGTGCCCGAACAACTCGTGAGGGCCAGTGCCGACACTGCCGCAAGCGCAAGACTTGCCAATTTCATGATCCCCGTCTCCCGTGACTTACGTTTTTACCAGCGTAACTTGATGAACATTGATGTTTCCGGCGCGAAAGCCGCCTTCGCAATAAGCCAGATAGTAGTCCCATAAAGCAACGAAGCGCTCGTCAAAGCCCGACGGCAGCAGGCCCTCGCTACAGGCCTCGCTGAACCGCTGGCGCCAGATCCGCAGGGTTTCTGCATAGTCGTGACCAAAGCTGTCATGATCACGCCAGGAAAATCCGCGCCTTTCAGCAAGCTGGCGAAACTCAGATGACTTGATCAGTAACCCACCTGGAAAGATGCAAGCCTGAATAAAATCGACGGTGCCAGCGTAGGCTTCGAACAGGTCATCGGCCATCGAAATGTACTGTAACGCGGCGCGTCCACCAGGTCTCAATCTTCGGTTGACGCATTGCAGAAACCCATCCCAATTCTCGCGCCCGAGCGCTTCGACCATCTCCACACAGGCGACTGCATCATAGACGCCGGTAATATCCCGGTAGTCCGACTGACAAAAATCAATCTCAGGCGAGCAGTTGCGGCGAGCCCATATAAGTTGCTCCTCCGACAAGCTGATCGCTGCCACTTCAGCGCCGCGCTGAACCAAGAGTTGTGCGAGCGAACCCCAGCCACAGCCGATCTCCAGCACCCGCTCAGCATCACCCAGTCGCGCTGCGATGCTGCGAAGCTTGCGCTGCTGGCCTGCGCTCAGGTCCTCATCAGAAAGTTCCAAGGCGCTTGAATAGGTCATGCTCGGATCGAGCCACGCTCTATAGAAGTCATTACCGAGGTCGTAGTGGGCGGTGATGTTGCGAGCCGCCCCACGCCTATCATTGCGATTTAGCCAATGCGCGAGGCGTACCGCCCATTTGAAAGGTCCGGACGGGCGTGCCGTGTTACCCAATGCTCGAACGTTGTCCGAAAACAGGGCGAACAACGCAACCTTATCGTCAGTCGCCCATTCGCCTGCTTCGTATGCTTGGTACCAGCCAATCGAGCCATTGGTCGCAAGCCGAACTAACGCACGCCATTGTTTGAGCTCAACCTCGACTTCGAAGCCAGGCGCGCGCCCACCAAGCAAGCGGGTCGTGCCATCAGGCAGCTGCGCAAACAGCGAGCCTCTCTCCAACCCCGCATCAACCCGATCAAGAATGGTCTGAAACCCTGGCGCAATCAGCCGCGCTAACACGCTTGCGCGCGGCGAGAAGCGCTCGCCTTGGCTGAGCAGACGCTGCGCTTTGATCCCATCTGCGTTCATGGCATTCACATAGGCGCGCGCGTGCCGAGCGGACAAGGCATCACATGCCGGGTTTAGCCATCTTTCATCGCCTTATACGCGGTCAACGCGCGTTCACGCGCTTCGCGGTGACCTATGATCTTTGCAGGGTAGTTAGCGGGGCGTCTTCCAAATTCCTCGGGATCATGGATGTAAGGCTCATCCAGTTCAGCAAGCTCAGGGACAAACTCGCGAATATAGCCTGCGCAATCGAACTTCTCGGACTGGCTGAGCGGTGCCATGATCCGACTAAACATGTTCGAGTCGACGCCAGTGCCGGCAGTCCACTGCCAATTGGTCGAGTTCGAGGCGTAGTCCGCATCGAGCAGACAATCCCAGAACCATTGCTCGCCACGCCGCCAGTCGATCAGCAAATGCTTGATAAGAAAGCTCGCAGTGATCATCCGCACGCGATTATGCATCCAGCCCGTCTTCCATAACTCCCGCATCCCCGCATCGACGATCGGATAGCCAGTTTGCCCCTTTTGCCAAGCCTTCAGATCTCGCGCGGCATGGCCGTCCGTCAACGGATCGCGCCATTCGAGCCGGTCAAAATCCGAACGGTAGTTTTCGCGGGCATAGAGCGGGAATTGCGCAATCGAGTTTTGCGAATAATCGCGCCAAATCAGCTCGCTTTCATATACCTCCCAGCCTTTCCCGCTCTTACCCTTGAAGTGGTGCCAGATCTGCACCGGGCTGATCTCGCCGAAGTGAAGGTGCGGTGATAGCCGCGACACCTTCTCGACCGAAGGGAAATTCCTCTGTTCGTCATAGTCATCGACATGGCTTGCCCACCATTGAAGGCGCTTATGCGCCGCTTCCTCGCCAACCTCCCAAGCCTCGGCAATGCCGCCCGACCAGTCCGGTCTGGTTGGAAGCAGGTTCCAATCCGCCAGATCGTCGCTCGTGGGCCAATTCTGAGGCGCAGCAAGCTTCTCCGGCTCAGGCAATTCATCACGAGGCGGGAATGCGGACCGCACGGCACGGCTAAAGGGTGTGTAGATCTTGTATTGGCCGCCCGATCCGGTGGTGACTGACCCCATCGGAAGCAGATAGTTTCCGTCATAAAGCTTCAGATCGGTCTCTTCGGCAAGCATGCCCTGAGCTTTGCGCCACCAAGGTTCGTAGTGCCTGTTGGCGTGGATCGTGTGGGCGCCATGCTCTGCGGCAATTGCGGTCAGATGTTCGATCGTATCACCCTTGCGCAGGATCAGGCGAGAGCCACGTTCCGCTAGCCGGCGTCCAAGATCGCTCAGCGAATGGTGCAACCACCAGCGCGAGGCACCGCCATACGCGTGAGTTTTGGCCAGCACATCGTCAAGTACATAGACAGCGACGACGGGTCCTAGTTTGGCGGCTTCGTAAAGGGCGGGGTTATCAGCTACGCGCAGGTCGCGGCGCAGCCATACGATTTGGGTCTCACTCATGTGAGGGACAGCGCCTCACTCAGCGCGGAGTTCCTCGCACTCTATATTGGGCAGAGCTAAGCTAAAGCGATCTCTTGCCAGCGGAGCGTAGAACCGAGCATCGCGCAGGATGACCGAGCCATCGCCGGCCCGTTCCGCAAACGGCGCGCGTGACCAGATCAGGAAAGCGTTAAGCTGAGAATTGACCGTGCGCGCCTCGGTAAGATCAGGCATGACGCATTGCGGCGCTGCTGAGCGCCGATAACCGTAACCAGAGTCTTGACCGTCCCAGTCACTCGAGATCCACTCCCCATTGTACAACTGAGCAATGTCTTCGCGCTGCCAGAAAAACAAGGGAACAGGGGCGCTGATAAACCTGACCGGATAAGGCTCACGCATTGTCCCGCTCGTGGCATAGTCGAGCGTTGTGACGGCCCAATTAATTGCGATGAAAAGCAGCGCTGTTGCGGCCCCGATGACAGCCCGTCCGCGCCAGCTCCGCCTGCGCTTTTCCGCCCTCGCCGACCACCACACACTCAGTATGAGCAGGGCCCACAGCCACACATCAATAATGAACAGCGTGTCACCGTAATACCAGCTTGTGTCGAAAGGGTAGAGAAACCGCACGCCATAGACATTGAGCCAGTCCATCAGGCTATGTGAGATGGCGCCAATAAGCCCCAGGAGATAGAGCCAACGCAAACTAAGCGGATCACGGGTCTGCGGGCGCTTGCCGCGTCGCTCTTGCCATCGGTCAAATGCCCACAGCAGGCCTGCAAGCCCAAGCGGCAAAAGCGTAACGCCAACCGGCCCATGCGTGATGCCGCGCCGGAAGCCGAGCGCTTCAGTGCTGTCGAGCCAAAGCAAGCAGACGACATCGATGTCCGGCAGGTTGGCTCCCAGAACCAGCGCAACAAGGCCAAGGCCTGTTTTCTTCTTAAGTCCCATCTGGCCCATGAGAGCGCCGGTGAGACCATGCGTGAGATTATCCATCAGGTTTGGGCCTATGCCCATCCATCGCGCAAGGCGAGGGTAAATCCTCATGGCGTTTTCAAAACTAGCTGCCTATCGCGGTACTAGATGGGAGAATTAAGATGAGCGAGACGGAACCCTTTGTCCGGCCCGATATGAAGGCCTTGCTGGAAGGCCTTGCTGCTGCAGAAAGTCCGCCCATCAGCGAAATGACCCTCGAAGAGGCGCGCGGTGCCTACCAGGCTTTGCATGCCATGGCCGACCGGCCTCCACGCAAACTCGCCGTCGTGCGCGATTTGACCTGTCCCGGCCCCGAAAGCGAAATCCCTTTACGGCTATACGATCTGCGCGAGACTCGAGAGCCAGGCCCGATAATTACCTTCTTTCACGGCGGCGGGTTTGTGATCGGCGATCTTGAAACCCATCACGCGCTTTGCACGGAAATCGCGGCATTGATGGATTTGCCCCTCGTGGCGGTAGACTATCGGCGTGCGCCCGAAGCTTTGTTTCCCGCAGCGATCAAGGACTGCGAGGCCGCCGCGCGCTGGATTGCAAATTCACCTGCGCAGCTCGAACGCAGCGCCTCAAGCCTAATCACTATCGGTGATAGTGCCGGAGGGAACGCCACAATCGTTGTTGGTCAATTGCTGGCAAAAGACCCAGCAGCCGTGCCGATTGTCCTGCAAGTGCCGCTCTTTCCGTTGGCTAGTGCAGCGGATGGGTCCGCCAGTCTTGAAGCTTTTGCCGAAGGTTTCATTCTTACCAAGGCTGCCGTCGAGTTCTTTGATGCCGCTTACCAAGGAGACCGCTCCGACCCGCGCGCATTTCCCATCCTCGGCGACCACACCACGGCACCGCCGACGGTCTTGGTTACTGCCAGTCTCGATCCGATCCGCGATTCAGGGCGCGACTATGCCAAGGCGCTTGCTGACGCTGGTAGGGATTTCGTGTTCCTTGAAATGGAGGGTCTGACCCATAGCTTCACCAATGTGCGTCAGGCTGTGCCAAGCGCTCAAGCTGAACTGGAACGCGTGGTCGCGGCGATGAAACTGGTGCTTACTCACTAGGGCTCGTACATGGATAACGAACTTCCTTACCGGCCCTGCGCAGGTTTCATGCTGATCAATCGCGCTGGCGAAGTCCTAGTCGGCGAGAGGATCGAGAAACGCACCCATGGCACTTGGCAGATGCCTCAAGGTGGGATCGATCCTGGTGAAGATCCTCAAACAGCCGCATTGCGCGAACTAGAAGAGGAAACCGGAATTGCAGCCGGGCTGGTGGAGATTATCGCGCCCGCATCACAACCCTTAAGATATGATCTGCCGCCCGACCTGCTCGGCAAAGTCTGGAAAGGCCGATATCGTGGACAGATCCAGCATTGGTTCCTCGGCCAATTCTTAGGCGAGGATAGCGACATCGCGCTCGATAAACATAAACCGCCGGAGTTTCGCGCGTATCGCTGGGTCGCGCCCGAGCGGCTGCCTGACCTTATCGTCCCGTTCAAGCGAGACGTTTACGCAACGCTGGTCGAGGAGTTCTTGCCGATGATCACTCCGGCAAGTCTAGCCGATGGGTCGACCGACAAAAGAAGCGGCAGTCGCTCCGCCTAGTTCGAAATAGCCGCCTCGTCAGCAGTGTCTGCCGCCAGCCTTGCCGGCGGGCCCGCTGCGATCGTGGTCTGCAAAGCTACCGTCTCGGGGCATTTGTCGCCGCACAAACTTTGCAGGCGAGCCAAATTCAGCTTGGCCTTTTCTACCGCGCCTTTTTCGACAAGTGCAGCGCCCTCACCCGAAATGGCCGCGAAATTTCCAGGATCGCGCGCCAACGCCTCGCGATAATATCGGATCGCTTTGCCTTGCAGGCCGTCTTGGCGAGCGGCTTCAGCAAGTTCCAGAAAAATCGGTGTGTGGCCGGGATCGACTGCGAGGGCCGCTTCGAATGCGTCTATTGCTCCTTGCGTATCACCTGCTGCCAGTGCTGCCTGCCCTTGCATGACCAAAGCTTCGGCGCGCGGATCAGCTTCTCGATCTTGCGCGCTCGTGACGCTAGCCGTAGTGGCGAAAAACAACGAGAGAGCGGCGGCGGCGGGCGCAAAACGCATGAATAGCTCCTTCAATGTGGCAAGCCGGGAAGAGGACTGCTTAGCCATAACGCATATTGCTAACATGGCGCGCGCA
The DNA here is from genome assembly GCA_039027955.1 of Pseudomonadota bacterium. Taxonomy (GTDB): domain Bacteria; phylum Pseudomonadota; class Alphaproteobacteria; order Sphingomonadales; family Sphingomonadaceae; genus Erythrobacter. The sequence continues at coordinate 27,106 of JBCCJD010000007.1, read as the reverse complement.
GAATGGCGATAAAAAAGCCGTCCGTGCCGTGGTGAAACGGATCAAGGCGAGTTCCTACCCCGCGCGCATCTCCAAACGTGAGGTCGCTTAGCTCAGCCTGCCAGTGAGAATGGCGCACAAGAAACGCGTTTATCCGAGCCGGGCCCTCAACATCCAACAAAGAGCAAGTGACAAAAGTCAAAGTGCCGCCAGGCCTCACACAACACGCTCCGACATTCAGCACGTGGTCCTGCAACGCGATAAGGCGGTCAAGCTCAGCTTCATCGAGTCGCCATCGGCTTTCCGGGTTTCGCCTCCAAGTCCCGCTGCCTGAGCACGGCGCATCAACCAGAACATGATCAACTTTGCGCTCCCAAGGAGACAAGCCTTCACGCTCGCGACCCGGGTCAAGCAGGATGGTCTGGTCGATCACTGCACCAGCACGCTCGGCTCGTGGAGCCAGCTGATCAAGCCGCCGCCGGTTTGTATCTGCAGCGATAAGTGTACCCGTATTGCCAAGCTTGGCCGCGAGCGCCAAAGTTTTGCCCCCCGCTCCCGCGCACAGATCAAGCACAGTATCACCCGGCTTTGCCGCGATTGCCTCAATCGCCAGTTGGCTCCCATGATCTTGCACTTCAAGGTAACCCAACCGGTATGCGTCCCACTGCTCCACCGGAGTGCCGAGCGGAAATCTGAGGCCTTGCTGAGCCAACAAATGCTCGCCTGCCAATGGCAAATCCAGCGAAGCACGATCAGCCTTCAGCGTGTTTACACGAATGTCCAACGGCGCGCGCTCCAGCAACGCTTCTGCGGCATCGCCCTTGATCCCGGAAGCCGTAAGGTGTTCAGACAACCATTGCGGCGCCAGTCCCGTATGCGCGACTGGCTCGCCCTGCACTATCTTAGCCGGTCCGTAGGCAGAGCCATCGAAAAGGTCGGCGAGATAAGGCTCGCTTTTAGCCAAGGCCAGTATCGCAGCACGCCCACTGACCGGTACCGGCCCGCACGCCCGCACAGCGCGGTACACCAAATCACGGACCGCCCGGCGATCTTTGGACCCGGCATAACGCCGTGCGCGAAAGTAATCACCAATCAGACGATCAGCCGGCGGTCCCTTAGTGGTAGCTGCGGCGATAATCTCATCGAGCAATTCAATTGCCGCCTGAACGCGTGCCGCCGGGGTCATATGGCGGTGCTATCGCGTCGGATAATTAGGAGCCTCGCGCGTAATCGCTACATCATGCACATGGCTTTCGGACAGGCCAGCCCCGGTGATCCGGACAAATTCAGCGCAGGTCTGAAGATGGGCGATAGTGCCGCAACCGGTATAACCCATCGCGGCTTTCACGCCGCCAACCAGTTGATGGATGACTTCGGCTGCGGGACCCTTGAACGGGACCTGTCCCTCGATACCCTCTGGCACAAGCTTGAGCGCAGAGACATCTTGCTGAAAGTACCGGTCAGCGCTGCCGCGGGCCATCGCACCAACACTTCCCATCCCGCGATAGGCTTTATAGCTGCGCCCTTGGTAAAGAAACACTTCACCAGGGCTTTCAGCCGTACCCGCCAGCATGGAACCAACCATCACGCTAGACGCCCCAGCCGCGAGCGCCTTCGCTGCATCGCCGCTGGTTCTTAACCCGCCATCAGCGATCACCGGGACGCCCGACTTTGAAGCTTCTTCGGCGCTTTCCATGATCGCTGTTAGTTGCGGAACGCCAACGCCTGCAACCACTCGTGTAGTGCAGATCGAACCTGGGCCAATGCCGACTTTCACCGCGTCAGCTCCAGCACCAATCAGAGCTTTGGTGGCTTCGCCGGTTGCAACATTACCCGCAATAACCTGCACCGAATTCGAAAGCTTCTTAGCGCGCTCAACCGCGCGCGCGACATCCTTGTTGTGGCCATGCGCAGTGTCGATCACGACCACATCGACTTCGGCATCGATAAGTGCTTCGGTTCGGGCAAATCCGACATCGCCAACAGTCGTGGCAGCTGCAACACGAAGGCGCCCGGCAGCATCCTTAGTCGCATCGGGATAGGTCACCGCCTTTTCGATATCCTTGACGGTGATGAGCCCGATACACTTGTAATCGCCATCCACCACCAGTAGTTTTTCGATCCTGCGCTGGTGCAACAATCTGCGCGCTTCGTCTTGGCTCGTGCCAAGCGGGACAGTCGCGAGATCATCGGTCGTCATCAGCTCACGCACCGGCTGCGCTGGATTCTCGGCAAAGCGGACATCGCGATTGGTGAGGATGCCAACAAGCTTGCCATCAGGCGCGGTTACCGGAATCCCGCTGATCCGGTGCTGCTGCATAAGAGCTTGAGCCTCACCCAGCACCGCGTCAGGGCCGATCGTGATGGGATTAACGACCATTCCGCTTTCGAACCGCTTGACTGCCCGGACCGCCGCACACTGTTCTTCGGTTTCGAGATTGCGGTGGAGCACTCCGATACCGCCCAGTTGAGCCATCGCGATTGCCATATCGGCCTCTGTGACAGTGTCCATAGCGGCAGAGAGCACCGGAATGTTAAGCGCGATCTCGCGGGTTAGCCGGGTGCTTGTATCAGCCATGCTCGGCAAGACCTCGCTCGCCGCAGGTCGCAGCAATACATCATCGAAGGTCAGGCCAAGCGGGATATCCATAGCGACGAGCTTTCCATGTCAGGCGAAATTCTTACGCCGCGATGTAAGCGCGCAAGGCCCTTGGCGCTAGGCCTGTGCCGGACGCTATCGACGCTTTACCCGCGGCTATTCGCTAAAGTTTGGAAGATACTGCGCTGGATCCGCAATTCGCTTGATCAAAACGGAATGAAGCAAAAGATCATCAATCGCACCGCCAAGCTCCACCTGATCGATTTCGTCTGCAGGACTATGATACGGTCCATCGAGATAGGCATTAAGCAAATCAGCTGAGCCAAACGCGCTCGAAAGGAAGACGGTAGGCACGCCTTTTTGCAGCAGCACCCACCCATCCTGGCGTTGCACAAACTGAGCGGCGAAGTCCTGATCGCCAAGCCTGCGGTTTGCCGCTTCCATGACATCGAAAATGATCCCATCGAGAGGCGTGCGACCTTGCCCAACAAACCCCAGCGGGCTCTCTGCGGGTGCAAGTGCCACTGTATCGAAATTGAAGGCGGCAACGAATGTGCTCAGCGGAACAGGCGGCGATGCGGCAAAGCTGCGAGCGCCAAGCAAGCCGGCTTCTTCTGCGCTCGTAGCAAGCACATAAATATCCCGCTTATGAGGACCAGACGCCTTCAGTCGGCGCGCTAGTTCAAGCATCACCGCTACCCCGCTGGCGTTATCGATCGCGCCATTGCAGATCCGATCGGCCGCCTCAGGCGGGCCGCATTCACCCAAATGGTCCCAGTGTGCCAGCAATAGCAGCGCACCGTTCTGGGGTTCAGTTCCCGGAAGCTTACCGATTACATTGTAGCTCGTGAATTCTCGGCGCTGGGAGGTCGCTTCAATCGTGACGGTGCCGGAAACAGCGATTGGCTCACGTTGAGCCACGTCAGACGCTTCCACCAGAGCGCGCCAGCGTTCATTGCCAAGGGCATCAGCCAGCGCTGTTTCAGTCACGAACGCGTTGAGCGCGCCTAAGTCCTCTCGGGCCAGCCGCAGTTGCTCGCTTCCAAAAGAGACTTCGAGAGCTGAGATCACTCCGGTATCACCGACCACCGTGATAATCGCTGCCGGATCGTTAGCGAACAACGCAGCGCGACGCTCTGTGCTTACTTCTGGCGTGCCAAGCAAAATCACAACTTTACCTCGAATAAAAGGCGCGGCGATCTCCTTCGCGCCCGGGCCGGCAAAGACCATTTCCGCGCGCTCAGCCAAAGCGCGCCTGCTTGAAGTAAATGCCGCGGCATCCTGTGGATCAAGCTTCACACGTTTACGTCCAAAGGTAAATTCTACGCGGCTTGTAAAAGGCTTTGTGCTTAGTAATCTGACTGGAGCTCGCCAAGCGCTGCCAGGATCATTGGTCCCGGAGACAAGGCCGACCGCCTGCATCCGTTCAGTGAGGTAAGCGATCGTCTTTTCCCCGCCGAGCGTGCCGGGAAGCCGCCCCCCAAACTCATCTGAAGCAAGAACCTCGATATCGCGCATGAGATTGCTCGCGATCAGCTCGCGCTCCCGCTCGGAAACGCTCGCGAGAGGTGCCTTCGAACAGGCGCCTAATGTCAGCAGCAACCCTCCCGCGACAAGCGCGAGAACATTCCGAGCCTTCATTCCGCAGTCCAACCCCCGTCGATGCTCCAGTTGGCTCCTGTGACATTGCCTGCTTCTTCCCGGCACAAGAACACCACAAGCGCTCCGACCTCTTCGGGTTGAACGAATTTCTTGGTCGGCTGTTTAGCGAGTAACACATCATTGATGACCTGTTCGCGGGTTAGGCCGCGAGCCGCCATTGTGTCCGGGATCTGACCTTCGATAAGGGGAGTCCAGACATAACCAGGACTTATGCAATTGGCTGTCACCCCGGTTTGCGCAAGTTCTAGCGCGATCGTCTTTGTGAACCCTGCAATCGCGTGCTTGCTAGCGTTGTATGCGCTCTTAAAGGGCGAGGCCGTCAATGAATGCGCAGAAGCGGTGTTGATGATCCGCCCCCAACCCTTTTCTTTCATGCCTGGTACCGCCAGCCGCGTCGTGTGAAATGGTGCCGTGAGATTGAGTCCGATCACCGCGTCCCATTTGTCTGGCGGAAAATCCTCGACCGGCGCAACATGTTGCATACCCGCATTGTTGACGAGGATATCGAGCGGCCCCAAAGCTCCCATCATTGCTTCGATCGCAGATAGATCCAGCAGATTGGCATCATAGTAACTTGCTTGAAGCTCCGCTTCGAGCGCGGCAATCTCGTCGCGGTCGCCTAACCCATTCAGGACTATCTCGGCTCCTTCAGCTCTTAGAGCACGTGCGATTGCGAGCCCGATGCCCGATGTGGAACCAGTTATTAGTGCACGTTTGCCTTCAAGCATGGCGAGGCGCCCCCTTTTGATTTGAGTTTTGCGATGCAGACTTGCGCAGTTTATGATCCGCCGAGGCAATCGCTTGCAAAGGCGCTAGTGTCCAGTGGTTTAGGGCAAAGAATCACTGCTATGACGCGTTCGCTAAGGCTGCGAGGGACAGGGAGAAGCGTGTGCGGCTTAACCGGTTCGACACGTCGAAGATCAAAGTACGTGGGGGCGGTAGCGCAGGCGGAATGCGCCGCGCGGGCGGCGTCGGCTGCGGGACAGTTGTAATTGCGATCATCGGCGCACTGGTGTTTGGTCTTGACCCAATGCAGACCATCGGGATGGTCGATGCCGTACAACAGCAGACGACGTCCTCCGCCAGCCAAACCAACGTAACCGAAGAACAATTGTGCAATAGCAATGCCTATGCCAGCGAGGCATGCTCAGCGCTCACTAGTCTTAACGAGACTTGGGAGCCGGTATTTCAACGCGCCAACATGCGTTTTGAGGAGCCTGAATTGGTGCTTTACCCCTCTGGCCCTGTCAGTACCAATGGCTGTGGTAATGCGTCCTCAGCCGCTGGACCCTTTTACTGTCCGGCCGACTATGGGATTTACATCGATACCGCATTCTACGATCAGCTTGCGCAGATGGCTGGCACTAACGGCGACTTCGCTCGGCTTTATGTAATCGCGCACGAATATGGCCATCACATTCAAAATCTCACCGGGCTCGCAACCCACGTCCGCAACATGCAACAGCGTAACCCAAGCCAATCAAATCTCTTGCAAGTTCGAATGGAATTGATGGCCGACTGCTATGCTGGAGTTTGGGCCGGAAAAAACAGGAATCGGATCGAGCCAGGCGATATGGAAGAGGGTCTCCAAGCGGCAGGTGCAATCGGCGACGATACCTTGCAACGCCGAGCGGGGCAGCGCATAAATCCTGAGAATTTTACCCATGGCACCAGCGAACAAAGGCGCGACGCTTTAAGGCGCGGATTGGAGAGCGGCAATGCAGCAGCGTGCGACATCTATTTTGCGGACAACTAGTCTAGTCACGCTGGGATTGGCTCTCACCGCCTTGTGGTCCAGCTCGCTTGTCGCCCAGGTCGTAAAGGACCAGCCCAACGTTGAAGAGGTCGCCCGCACCCCGCTGGAAGACCTTGGCATCAATGCCGATGAGATACCCGAAGTGTTGGCTATCGCGACAAAGGATCCGTACGCTTCAGAGAAGCTTGAAACGTGCAATGCGATAGTCGGCGAGATCGCTGCGCTCGATCAAGTTCTTGGTCCTGACTACGATCTCGCCGGCGAAGCAAATACCGGCTTTAGCGTTGGCACTGCGGCCAAGGGCGTTGTCGGCTCCTTTATCCCGTTCCGAGGACTGGTTCGCGAGGTTTCGGGTGCTGCTGGGGATGAACGCAAGACGCGTGCCGCGGTGGCAGCGCGGATGGTTCGACGAGGTTTTCTCAAAGGCCTGGGCCAACAGCGCGGCTGCGCTTACCCCGCGCGTCCGCGACCCGAACGACTCGATCAAGAGCCTTGACGTTTTGAAAAAGATAGGGACCGGGAGTGACATCACGTTCCCGGCCCCAATCAGAGTTATGCGATGAGGTTGATCTCTAGGCGGGGATGCCTTCCGCCTCACTGGTATCGGCCACGGGCTCCTCATTCCCCGATTTGCTACTGACTTGCGACCAGTCGAGATTGCGGGTCGCATACATCACCCCGGCAAGCGCGGCGAAGAGCAGCACCGATCCGACGACCAGCGACCAGGCCTCAAGGTTCAGCAAAACATAAAGCACCGCATAAAGCGCGATTAACAAACCACCGATGATCCTTGCCCGAAGCCAGCTTCCAAGGACCGCCGCGCTATATGCACTCAAGAGCCCGATGATTGCAGCACTCGAAAGCGCATAGGAAGCCGCAAATCCAACCAGTTCAGCAAAAGCAAGCAGCATGACAAAGAACAAAATCAACCCTGCCCCGGTCAAGAGATACTCAGCGGAAGCCACCCGCGCCCCTGCGATAATGTCGAACATGAGAAACGCGAGGAAGGTAAAGCCGATGAAGAGAAAACCATATTTGAGCGCGCGCTCAACCAGCTTGTAGAGGTTGACCGGCTCGACCAATCCGATCGTCGCAACATCATCGGCATACTCCGCAACCTGTCCGTCGTAACGTGAGGGGACATCGCCCATAAAGACCGACGGCAATTGCGGTTGTGCAGTAGTCACCAATGCTTGACCGAGCGCGAGATTGGAAATCGACCACTTTGCCGTAAACCCATCTGCGCTGATCTCACGATCATCTTCTCCTGGCAGAAACCCTCCTGTAAAGCTCGGGTGCGGCCAACTTGAATTGGCCTCCCAAATGGTCTCCTCGCCGCGCGGCACAAAACTGAAAGCGCTGCTGCCCCGAAGCGAATAAGTAAACTCAAGTTCAAGATCCTGACCTTCAGACCAGTCAATAAAGGCATGCATCCCGCTGCCAGCCGCATTCGGCCCAAGGCCAGGGTTAAGCGGAACTGTTTCGCCTGAGACGACCAAGTTGGCGTCGGTCTGGAGCCCACGCGGATCACTCATTGGAAACTGAACGAATGCCTCTTCAAGCAGCAATGTCGCAGAACTCAGTCCGAGCCGTGTCAGCTCTTCAGGAACTGAAAAACTGGATCGTCCTGCAATTTGAGCATCGTACACCACGCTTTGATAGATCACGCCGCGCGTCCGTATCTCCGGATTGATCGTGCTGCCTATGTGCTGTTTGCCCGGTGAAACATAGAGCTGCTCGCGAGCCTGATAGCGGCGAGTGACCGTATTACCGTCGACCACCTCTGCGGTTTCGCGTTCGATTTCGTAAGGTATCACTAGAAGCGGACCGCTGATCACCTGCGCTCCTGCCCAGCCCGCCTCAATCGAATTCTGCGCCACATTTGCTTGAGCTTGCCGGTCCCAGACCAGCAGATAGACCATAAATAGCGGCATGATGAGCGCAGTGCCGATCACTCCAGTGAGCAGCAATTTTATTCCAGGACTTCGTTCTCCAGCCATCGTCTCGTCCTCCTATATATGAGACGAAACGTGCTATGTGAACGATGAAGTGAATTGCTAATGAACCCTTTGGCGGATCTGCTGAGCAAAAGACTGCCGGATCATACTGCGCCAGTCTGAGCGCGACATCACATGGAAAATAAGGCGATCAACTCTCGGTCCTATCTTCCCAGGCTTCGATTTGCTCATCCAGCTCAATAAGGATTTCGTCGCGCATCTCCCCGGTCAGACCGGAATTTCGAGCAATTGCCTTGCGGGCTTGCTTAAGGCCGATCAGCGCATGCGCCATGATTTCGCTTTTACACAACATGACCGTAGTCGTGCCATCTTCAGCAGTGCTAGAAGTCGCAAAATCGTTGCCTGATGAATTGCATTCCATCTTAACAACGGTGCGATCGCCGCCATTTCGCGTGAATTCTATCGTGGCGAGCGAGTGCTCAAGCCGGGAAGAGATATCAGCCACCGCGGCTTCAGCCTCGGCTACGCCGGCACGCATTTCAGCCATCGCTGCTTCAACTCGCGCTTCTACTTGTGCTTCCGCTTGCGCTCGAGCGATCTCTTGTCGGCTGCTGAAATCGCCTCGATTAATGATCCGGACGGTTTCGCGGCGCGCATCTTCATCATAATCGACATTCACGATCACGGTCACGTCGTCATCTGCCTTCACTTCGCGGGTTTCGCCCGTGTCGGGATCGACCGTCACAATCGTGGTTCCAACCGCAGGAGGCGCAGGCGGCTCAACAGGCTCCGGCGGAAGAGATGGAGCGCTCTCACGAGGTGGTGGGGGCGCAGGTGGAACTGGCGTTGTTTCCTGTGCCGTTTCTTCTGCATAACTAACGGTGGCAGTGAGCGGCAACGCGATCAGAGCGGTGCTCAACAACGCTCGACCAACAATACGCCGGTTTGCAGAAGGATTAGCCATAGACAGACTCCTCAGACGATGGATGATGGATTTCTCGCCAAGAACTGGGCACGCCATCGGCGCCGCTAAGGCAACATTAGGCCCGGCTGCGAAACTGGCGATAAGGCTGGCATAGCGCGCGCGCTGCGCTGGAGCTTGCTGCGCTACCACCCGCGCATCGCAAGCCGCTTCCTGATCGCGCCGCAACGCAAGCCAACCATAGCGGCCAAGCGGATTGAACCAGTGAAGTGCAAATAACGGCTGCACGATCATATTGATGGCAAGATCGAAACCGCGATGGTGCGCAAGCTCATGTTCTAAAGCGAGATCACGCGCCAGGCGATCATGCTGCGCCATGAATCCCGGGGGCAGAGCGATCACTTTGTCAATGACGCCAAACGCAAGCGGCGAAGAAGTCGCAGGCGTCTCGATCAAGCGGATCGATCCAACTTTGCCGACTTCGCGAGCAGCGGCCAGCAATTCATTACGCAAACAAAAATATGCGCGAAATCTCATATACAAGAACGCGGCAGCGCCAATCAGCCAAACTGCAATCGCCAACTCAAGCAGGACACCTGCTTCAAGCCATACGAAAGGGGTATTCAGCACAGGCGGATCAGACGCTGCCGCACTCGATCCCGTTAGTCCATCGCTCAAAGTGAGCGTCGTTGTCGCAACTGGAGTGTCGGGGTCGAGCATACCAATGACGGGCTCAATACTCGGCTTGCCGGTTGTAAGAACCGGTGCAAGCCACGAAGGAAGCTCAATTGGCGGAAGAATCAAACGCAAAGCGGGAATAGCCCACAACGCGTAAGCCGATTGCGGTCCCAGCAAGCGCGCCACTGGACGACGTACAAGCAAAACCAGAGCGATCAGAACTCCGGTCCACAACAGTGTATCAAGTAGCCACTCGGTCACTGTTTAAGCTCCTTCAGCAAGGCTTCGATTTCAACAAGATCAGCGTCACTAAGCGCTTCCCTCTCGGCTAGGTGCGCGACCAACGACGCAGCTTTGCCACCGAACAGGCGGTCCACCAGTCGCTGCGATTCCTCCTCGACATAGTCGGATCGGGCGATCACCGGACTATAGAGATAGCGGCGCCCATCGGGGCTGGCGGTAATTGCGCCCTTTTGAACCAGTCGCGAAAGGAGCGTTTTGACTGTTGCAAGGCTCCATTCGCGCTGAGGGCATATAATCTCGCATACATCTGCAGCACTCGATGTGCCGCGTTGCCAGAGCACTTCCATGACCGCGTATTCCGCTTCGCTAATGCGCTCATGGATCGGCGATTTAGACACGCTCACTGCGTTTCTCCCAGCTAATGATTACGTTTGTAGTCAATATAACTACAGTTGTAAACACAAGATCGGACTGGCATGCGATATCTTCGCTCATGGCAGGCGAAGCGCTCTGGTCGCGATCGAACGAGCGCACGGCCCAGGATCGGAAAGAGAACTCTGGCTTACTGCTCGACGGCAGGCCTTCCGACCTGCTTTGTTGCGGTCGTAGGCATCCGCGCTTCAAGCGGACCAAGCCACTGTCCTGCATCCGCTCCGATCGCCGTTTGCGGAAGAGACGCAAGTAAACCCTGGCTGCTTTCCCAGCCCGCTACTGTACGCCCTGCTTGCTGCGCTGCATCGGAAAGACTTTGCGGCTCACGCAAAGCACGATTGATCAGCGCATCGCCAAAGAAGGTCCAATCGTTCTCCGCTCGGCAACCAAATGAGGTCCGATTGTCTGCGGCAGCTGTCAAAATCGCTGTATCAGGGCTGGCCAGTTGCGGGACGAACACACCCGAATAACAAGCAGACAGGATTAGCAAGCGGCGCTCAATACCCAGCTCAGCAAGCGCTTGCTTGAGATGCGCCGGCGAAAGCACGCCATAACCCTCGTCGCCATAATGGTAGGCAAGGCCAAGCTTGAGACCATGGCTTGTCGTATACAACACTAGCACATCTTCTTGCGGGTCCATGATCTCCGCGATTCGGGCCAGACTGATAAGCAGCGTATCGATCGACCCGCGAGGCAGATCATCGCGCGCTCCGTCCGGACCCGCTAATGTAAGAGTACGCCCGACCCCATCATAGCGCCTCGCCAGCACACGCGCTGCCTCACGAGCTTCGCGAGCAAAGACCGGATCGCTATCAAGCGCGATCGTCATGACATACGCATCAACCGTGCCAGGACGCTGCGGCTGCAATTGGCCGAGCGCATCATCGAGCCGACGACGCTGGGCGAGCAAGTCTCTCGGCGCCATCGCGCGCTGAAGCTGAGGCGCAAGCTCAAAGCTTTCGCGTCGTTCCTCGCGCGTTTGACCGATCGAGAGGTTAGGGATCGGCTGAGTGTGCGGTGGGGGTTGAACTGGATTGCCTGCAGACTGCTCCGGGAGCGCCGGCGCTGCAAGCAAGGATGCGCTAAGTAGGATCGCGAGCTTCGATAGGATGGGGGGTTTCATCACTAACCAAAGTGCCGCCAAGGCCGATGCAAGGCAAGCGTTTCCTTAAGCGCGCAGCTGAGAAAGGATCGCGCGCATACTCAGGCCTAGCAAGCGTTTGTACTCCCAAGTCTTCACAAACCAATAGAGCGAGAAAGCGAGGATAGCCGCGGCTTCGATCCAGAAAATCTCATGCCCACAATCGCGTCCGTCGATGAGATGCACGCCATACGCAAGCGCTGGCAAAGCGATCATGAGGCTGCCCGTGATGTTATAAGCCATGGCAAATCGCGCGCGCAGCGGGGGCCACAGGATGTAATCGAGCCGTGTCTTCGAAAAGAAGATCGCCACCACGAAAAGGCATAGAAAGAACGCGACCGCAAACGCGGCGTGCCAGGAAAACATACTTTCGCTGCATTGGTCGCTTCCGGTTGGCACCATCGCGACGAGAATGAGAAACACCCCAGCAGCACTCAAAAACAGGTTCTCCCACTTGGAGAGCCCCTGAAACAGGATGAGGAACACACCAACGGCCCATAGCAAGCCGACAAACCAGTTTTTGGCGGTCGGCACATGATAGAAGTAGCTGATAGAGTAGTGCCCGTCGTACCCGCCCACGAGCGGAAGTGTGATGGGTATGAGAAGCGCAATCAGCCCGATCCCAAAGCACTTGATGAGGAAGGCAAGATTAGCGCATCTAGAGAAGTCTTTGCGCGCCTTGTCCTTGAGGCTCCAGTCAATAGCTGCGGGGTCTGGTCGATCAGGAGACGGAGGAGAGGCTTGCGCATCCACGATTTCGTCTCCTCAGACCGTTTAACTCCGGCTCAATACACCCGCGCTTTCGGCTCGATATACTCCGCATCGTCAGTCAGGGTGTATTCGTGGACGGGGCGATAATCGATCCGGATGTTAGAGCCGCGCCCGCCCCAGCCATCGAACCAGGCGATGGTGTGCTTCATCCAGTTTTTGTCATCGCGATCTGGATAATCCTCATGCGCATGTGCGCCGCGGCTTTCTTTGCGGTTTGCAGCCGACGCCATCGTCACATTCGCTTGCGCCATGAGATTGTCGAGTTCAAGCGTCTCGATAAGGTCGCTATTCCAGATAAGCGACTGATCGGTAACATGGATGTCTTCCATCCGTTTATTTTGATCAGCCAGTTTCAGCACGCCTTCATCCATCAGCTTCTGATCACGGAACACAGCGGCGTGCTTCTGCATTGCCTTCTGCATTTCCGCGCGGATTTGCGCCGTCGGCGAGCCACCCTTGGCAAATCGGAAGTGATCGAGCCGCCCCAAAGCGAAATCAGCGCTGTCACTGGGAAGTTCAGGCTGCGCTGCCCCAGGTGAGAGATTGTCGCGCAAATGGTGCCCTGTCGCTCGACCGAATACGACCAAGTCAATAAGCGAATTGGAACCAAGGCGGTTCGCGCCGTGGACCGATACGCAGGCCGCCTCACCGACCGCATAAAGGCCAGGAACGACTTGGTCAGGGTTGCCATCCTGACCCAAAGTGACGACTTCGCCGTGATAGTTACACGGCACGCCGCCCATGTTGTAGTGCACTGTCGGGGTCACTGGGAGCGCTTCACGCGTAAGATCGACACCTGCAAAGATTTTGCCGCTTTCGGTGATACCAGGCAGCCGTTCAGCCAACACTTTCGCGTCGATATGATCGAGGTGCAGATGGATATGGTCGCCGTCTTCGCCTACGCCCCGGCCTTCGCGCATTTCAAGCGCCATTGAGCGGGAGACGACATCACGGCTCGCTAAGTCTTTGGCCGAAGGAGCATAGCGCTCCATGAACCGCTCGCCTTCGGAATTGGTAAGGTAACCGCCCTCGCCCCGTGCGCCTTCGGTAATCAGCACGCCCGCGCCGTAGATACCGGTCGGATGGAACTGCACGAATTCCATGTCCTGGAGCGGGAGGCCTGCACGAAGCACCATGCCGCCACCGTCGCCCGTGCATGTATGTGCAGAAGTGGCGGTGTAATAGCATCGGCCATAGCCGCCCGTCGCCAGCACGACCGACTGCGCGCGGAAGCGGTGGATCGTCCCATCATCGAGGCACATCGCCATCACGCCGACGCATTTGCGCGCACCATCGACGTCCGCCATGATTAAGTCGAGCGCGAAATACTCGATGAAGAAGTCAGCGTCATATTTGAGGCTCTGCTGATAAAGCGCGTGGAGCATTGCATGCCCCGTCCGATCAGCCGCAGCGCAAGTGCGCTGGACCGGAGGACCTGCGCCCATGTTCTGCATGTGCCCGCCGAACGGACGCTGATAGATCGTGCCGTCTTCATTGCGACTGAAGGGGACACCAGCATGCTCAAGCTCGTAAACCGCCGCTGGCGCTTCACGCGCCAGGTATTCGATCGCATCCTGATCGCCCAACCAATCTGACCCTTTGACGGTGTCATACATGTGCCAAGTCCAGTGGTCTGGCGTGTTGTTTCCGAGGCTCGCTGCAATGCCGCCTTGAGCCGCCACAGTGTGAGAGCGAGTAGGGAAGACTTTCGAGATATTGGCCGTGCGCAAGCCCGCCTCGGCAGCGCCCATCGTCGCGCGAAGGCCTGAGCCACCAGCGCCAACCACCACCACATCATAGGTGTGATCGATGATCGTATACGCGCCTTGCAGCTCCGGCCCGGACGTATCGTTTGCAGCTTGTGTTGCCATTACGTTTGAACTCCAAAGGCGAGGCTCGCCACACTGAATATAGAAAATGCGCCGCCGCCAATCGCAGACAAATTAAGCGCGGCAAACAAGGCAAACTTGGATCCCGAATTATGGATGTAGTCTTCGATCAGGACCTGCAGACCGAGCCTTGCGTGCCAAAACAGACTAACCACCAGCAGCATCATGGGGACAGCTGAAATCGGCTGCGCAAGCCAGTTTGAGACAGCGCTGTAAGTCAAATCGCCAAGCATCAGGAAGCTCACTGCCAGCCAGCTCATCAAAACAAGATTGCCGACCGCTGTGAATCTCTGGACCAGCCAATGATGCGCGCCTTCATGCGCGGAGCCCAGCCCGCGCACTTTACCGATCGAAGTTCCATTCCCCATGTTAATTCATAAATCCCACTAGCGCAAAAACACGTATGACCAGACCGCGCTGGTCAGAAAAATCGCCACCAAAGGCGCACCAATCGACCAAAACCGATTGATATCGAGTTCGTATCCCGCTCCGATATCGAGCACAAAATGTCGCAAGCCGCTCATCAGATGCGTAAAGAAGGCCCAGGTAAGGCCAATCATCACGACATAACCAAACGGTGTGGTTGCTAGCCCGTAAAACAGCTCATAAGCCTGTGGACCGCTCGCGAGCGCGCCAAGCCACCACACCAGCAATGCAAGTCCAACCAGCGCCATTCCATCACCGGTCACACGGTGCAGGATCGAGACCAGCATATGCGGGCCCCACCGCCATATCTGGAGGTGAGGCGAAAGCGGACGGTTATTCATAAGTATCCCACGAAACACACTTCTTCTCATATTCCACTTAACGCACCGGGCGCAGGTAGCAAGTCGTGAGCGCTCGACACAGCTTGCAAAGTTTCGGATAGAGGCTTGCATGAGTTACATTCTGGTAACAGGAACGAGCCGAGGAATTGGCGCTGCTATTGCTGCCAAATTGGACGAACGCGGGTGTCCGGTCATCGGCCATAACTCAACAGGCCATACCCCGGACTTGCAAAAGCAGCGCATAATTTCAGCCGACTTCAACGATCCTCAAGCCGCCCGGCATTTGTGGGATCAAGCGCTTGAACTGAGCGCGGGACGGATCAGCGCGGTAATCAACAATGCAGGCCTGTTCGACGCCAACGAGATCGAGCGGTCCGACATAGAATGGCTGGATTCTTGGGAAGATACGCTGCGGATCAACCTTACCGCTGCGGCGCAGCTCTCCCGGTTTGCCGTGCGGCATTGGCTGAAGCGCGAGAGCGGCGGGCGACTTGTCCATGTCGCAAGCCGCGCTGCGCATCGTGGAGATTCGCCAGCGCACTGGCACTATGCGGCTGCAAAAGGCGGCATGGTCGCCATGCACAAGACGATCGCGCGTGGCTATGCCAGCTCCGGGATTTTGAGTTTCGTCATAAGCCCCGGTTTCACCGACACAGCGATGGCGGGAGACTATCTTGAAAGTCGCAGTGGCGCAGGCCTTGTCAACGATATTCCGCTGGGGCGGGTGGCAGAACCCGATGAGATTGCAAAAATCGCGGTTTTCTGCGCGCTGGAGGCTCCTGCCAGCATGACGGGTGCGGTGCTTGATGCAAATGGGGCGAGCTACGTTCGATAGATGAGCGAATTGTGGAAATTGAGCGCGTTCGCCGCGAAGTCGGCAGTGCAAGCAGCGTTGCTTGCTCATGACGATATCGAGGAGTGGGATCCCGAGCTCGTCATTTCGGGGCGCGAAGTCGCTGAGGACCGTCCACAAGACTGGGTGCTCGAAGCATGGTATCCGCGCAAACCGGGTAAACCACAGACAAGCGCGCTTAAACAGCTGTTCCCTGACCAAACACCAAAGTTCAAATCTGAAAAACTCGCGGCTCAAGACTGGCTCACATTAAGCCAGGCCAACACGAAGCCGATCAAAGCCGGTCGATTCCATGTGCGCACCCCTGAATTTGCGCCTGATCCTGCGGCGATCAACTTAGTCATCCCAGCCGCGCAGGCGTTTGGCACCGGACATCACGAGACGACATCGGGTTGTCTCGAGATGCTCGGAATACTGAGGCAAACCGGCCTTTTAGCAAGAGCAATCGCCGATGTCGGCACAGGGACCGGACTGCTCGGCTTTGCTGCAATTTCACTTTGGCCGCGCGCCTATCTGACGCTGTCTGACATTGATCCTGTGTGCGTCCAGGTGGTCGAACAAAATGCGACGCTTAACCAGATCGCACTTGGCAGTGGGAAAGGTGCGGCCACCATGGTTATTGCTGAAGGCCTTGATCACCCGCTGCTCAAGCTGCGTGGACCCTACGACCTTCTTATCGCTAACATCCTTGCAGGCCCGCTGGTAGAGCTAGCCACTAATTTTGCTGACAATGTCCGGCCTGGCGGCAGCGTGGTTCTGGCCGGTCTGCTGGCGGGTGAGCAGGAGCGCGCTGTCAGGCGGGCCTATCGCGCTGCAGGCTTCAGGCCGGTCTGTCGCCTTCAGCGCGGCGATTGGGCAATACTTTGGCTGAAACGTCGCCAGCATCGATAAGGTCGCGCAGCGTCTTGCAACGCGCTTCCATGAACTGGCGCTCGGCCGGCGCCGGCGCTAATGCCAAGGCGCGCTCAAGCGCGCCAAGCGCGCCCTTGTGATCGCCGTTCGCGCTTAGCAACTGGGCGTGGGCCACATGATAAGGGCGCGCGTCGAGCAGCGGCTCGGCGGGTAGCTCGTCCCATTCGGCAAGGCCGCGCGCGGCTCCTTCGGCTTCACCGACCGCAAGCGCCCGGTTAAGCGCCACCAGCGGCCCTGGGCGAAGCACCATCAACGCATCGTAAAGGGCAAGGATAGCAGGCCAATCGACCGCGCCGTCAAACGCGCGCCTTGCATGAGTGAGCTGGATCGCAGCCATGACTTGATACGGCCCGGTCTGCGCCAGATGCGCTGCCTCATCGAGCAGCTTTCGCGCCTGTTCGATCCGCTCAAGGTCCCAGCGTGAAGTATCTTGCTGCGACAAAGGCACCATCGCTCCGTCTAGCCCAAGCCGTGCTCCTTCACGCGAACGTGCGAGGATAACGAGCGCCGCCAGTCCCAGAGCTTCTGGTTCTTCACTAAAAAGCTCAGCCACAAGCATCGCTAAACGCTCAACCTCACTTGCAAGTTCAGAGTCGCGCTCGCCGCCCGCGTCCTGATAGGCTGCGGTGTAAGCCAGTTCGAGCGTCAGAAGCACCGCCTCAAGCCGTTCAGGCCAAGCCTTGCGCGCAGGCAATTCGAAGCTCACCCCAGCTTGTCTGATCTTGGTCTTCGCGCGCGTGATCCGTTGAAACATTGTCGCTTCGCTGGTCACGAAAATCCTTGCAATCGCATCCACCGGCAACCCGCAGATGATCCGCAAGGCAAGTGCAGCCCGAGCTTCCAACGCCAGCGCTGGATGACAGCAGATAAAGATGAGGCGCAGGCGTTCATCAGGAATAGGCTCGGGCAGTTTGATAATCTCAACCATTTCGCTCACCATCGCAGCAGCCTCAGCCGCGCTTGCTTCCGTCTGCCGCCGACGAATTGCATCGATCGCTTTCCTCTTAGCGACCGTCAGCAACCAGGCGGCGAGGTTTTGAGGCTCGTGCTCTACCCCAACAAGTGCAGCGCAGGCTTCGGCAAACGCCTCTTCAGCCGCATCAAGATCGCGCAGATGTGCGGCCAGAGCCGCGATGACCCGAGGCCGCGCCGCCACCAAGGAGGCCTGCAACGCGGCCGTGTCAGTCATGCCCGGATCAATCCTGCCACACTGGGCGCACTTCGACCGCTCCATCGCCCGGCACCGGTATCATCTTGGCCCATTCGAGCGCGCCGTCTAGATCGTCGGCTTCGACAAGGTAGTATCCGCCAAGCTCTTCATGCGTTTCTGCAAACGGGCCATCATGCATCGCGCTCTTGCCGGACTTGTACTTAAGCGTTGTCGCCGTGGCTGCGCCTTGCAAGCGATTGCCTGACCACTCCTTGCCGCTTTCCGTGAGCGCTTCGATCAGCTTCATATGCCCTTCTAGCGTCGCTTCCATTAGTTTGGCGCCTTCGTCGCCTTCATAGATGCTTTCATCTTCGTGGATCATGAGGAGGTATTGCATCGCGTGGTCCTTTCCGTGCCGGCCTCTCCAAAATGGCGAGGCTCTGACTGGAAGACGCAGCTCACCCAACCAATTCGACAACGGCACCAAAATTTATTTTCCAAGCACATCCTCAAGCAGATTGAGAGCGTTGCGCGTGAAGGCCTCCATATTAGCGATGCGATCATCGCTCTTAGTCTCGATCATAGCGGTCGCGGTTTGCCCTGTCGGCGCGATGATCGCGGCAACGCTTTGCCCTGCGGGTGCGCCCGTCGGATGGCTGGAACCACCCGCCGATCCGCTTTCCGCAAGGCCCCAGTCAGCGCGGAAATTGTCTCGAATCGCGCGCGCTTGGAGCAGTGCATAGTCGTCGCTCGCCCCGCGCATTCCTTTGTAAGACTCGCTAGGAAGATCGAACAGGACATCACGCGCTCTGAACGAATAGACCACTCCCCCTCCCACGAAGAAATCGAGCGCACCAGGTACGGTCAACAGGCTTGCCGCGATCAGACCGCCAGTAGCCCCATCGGCGACTGCGATCGTTTCTCCGCGTGCACGCAGTCGCCGAGCGCAGCGTGAAGCCATGTGGTTGAACGCTTCAAAGTTCACAACGAAGCTCCATCAAGCAGCCGCTGCCACGATCGCAGCCCAGCCCGCCTCGTCGATCACCTCGATGCCAAGCTCCTGTGCTTTCTTGAGTTTCGACCCAGCGCCAGGCCCCGCAACCAACAGGTCAGTCTTCGCGCTAACTGACCCTGCCGCCTTCGCACCAAGACGCTCTGCCTGCGCTTTGGCTTCATCGCGGCTCATGGTTTCAAGCTTTCCGGTAAAGACCACAGTCTTGCCCGCGACCGGACTATCGCGTGTTTCAACGAGGAAAGGCGGCGGACTTACTTCGTTCAGCAGGTCTTCCCATACCGCGACGTTGTGCGGCTCGTGAAAGAAATCGGCGAGCGAGTGCGCCGCTGCTGTGCCGAACCCGTCTGTGACCCCAAAGCTGTCCTTGGCCGCCTGATCCATTCGCGCTTTGAAAGGAGAGTCTTTCTCATCTTCGGTGCGCGTATGTTCGCTGCGATAAGAGTGGAAGGCATCGGCTGCATCGCGGAGCGGCGCAAACTCGCCAAGTGCCTTCATCAGATCGCGCGCTGTGACTTCACCAACATGCCTTATACCCAGCCCGAAAAGCAGGCGCGCAGCATCGGGCTCGCGCTTTGCTTCAACCGCTGCCAACAGGTTATCGACAGACTTATCCTGCCATCCTTCGAGCGCGAGGATATCATCGCGTCGATCCTTGAGCCGGTAAATGTCGGCCGGGCTTTCAAGCCAGCGTTTCTCGAAAAACTGCGCGATCGTTTTCGCACCCAGCCCTTCGATATCGAGCGCCTTACGGCTCACAAAGTGCTCTAATCGTTGAGTTCTTTGCGCAGGACAGATCAGACCACCTGTGCAGCGCACGTCGACTTCGCCCTCTTCCGCAACCGCTTCGCTACCGCATTCAGGGCATCGGTCGGGGAATATGTAAGCCGGCTTATCCACAGCGGCGCTGAGGTTTTCCACAAGCTGCGGGATTACATCCCCAGCTCTTTGCACAACCACCCGGTCGCCAGGACGCACGCCGAGACGCTCGATCTCATCGCGATTGTGGAGTGTCACATTGGTGACGGTCACCCCGCCCACTAGGACGGGCGCAAGTCTGCCTACCGGCGTCAGCTTGCCGGTTCGCCCGA
Organism: Pseudomonadota bacterium; assembly: GCA_039027955.1. Lineage (GTDB taxonomy): Bacteria > Pseudomonadota > Alphaproteobacteria > Sphingomonadales > Sphingomonadaceae > Erythrobacter. The sequence continues at coordinate 7,291 of JBCCJD010000007.1, read as the reverse complement.
CCTGAATGTCGATCGCTTCCAGCGTCGTTTCCGCGCGTTCAGCGGGAAATTTGTGCGCCAGCGCCCAGCGCGGAGCCTTAGCCACGAAACCCAAGCGACTTTGCCAATCGAGCCGGTCAACTTTGTAAACCACGCCGTCGATCTCATAATCGAGCTCAGGCCGCGCGGCGGCGATCCGCTCGTAATGGGCAATAAGTTCATCGATGCTGTCAACCCGCGTGAACAGCGGTGAAACGGGAAAGCCCCATTGGCGGAGCGCTTCGACGACTTCGGCTTGGGTTGCGCCGGGCACATCCGAAGCGGCACCCCACCCATGCACCCAAAACCGCAAAGGGCGTTTTGCTGTCACGCCTGCGTCCTTTTGGCGCAGCGATCCGGCGGCGGCGTTGCGCGGGTTGGCAAAAGTTTTGGTGTCTTCCGCCTGAGCCTGCTCGTTGAGCGTCGCAAACGCCGCGCGCTCCATGTAAACTTCGCCGCGCACTTCGAACACGTCGGGCACGCCGTCGGGCAATTGCTGCGGGATATCCGATATATGCGCAACATTGGCCGTCACGTCTTCTCCGACCTGGCCATCGCCACGCGTGGCGGCGCGCACCAGGTGCCCGGCCTCATAACGCAGCGAACATGAGAGCCCGTCGATCTTATCTTCAGCCGTGAATGCGACCGGCTCGTCGTTTGCGAGGTTGAGGAAGCGGCGCACCCGAGCCGCCCATTCCTCGACTTCTTCGCGACCAAAGGCATTGTCGAGGCTCATCATGCGAACCTCGTGGGTCACTTTGCTAAGCGGCGAAGTGGCGATCTGATGACCCACTTTTTGCGATGGGCTGTTGTCGCGGATCAGATGCGGAAAGGCCTCTTCAAGCTCTTTGTTGCGACGCACCAGCGCATCATATTCCTGATCAGTGATCTCCGGTGCATCATCCGCGTGATAGAGCTTGTCATGCCGCGCGATCAGGCGCGCAAGCCGCATCAACTCGTTGGCAGCATCGGCTTCGGAGAGGGTAACGGCTTCAGCCACGAAGCACAGGCTTGGTTTCGATCCGCGTCCCAAACCCGGTTATGTATGGACGTGCTGTGGCGATCGCCTGCTGAACGCCCGATAATTGTAGGCTGTTGGTATGATCGGTCTTGGTTTGCCAAACCTCGGTGATCCAGATCGAGTTGGGGTCCTCGCGGTCCTCTGCGATCAAGTAAGCCAGGTTACCGGGCATTTCCCGCGTTCCCTTCATGAGTGCAGCTATGACGACGTCTCGTTTTCCCTCGGCAACTTTCATCTGGCCGATCAGGCCGTAAGCCTCTTCCATTTCCTCGACTCTTCCCATTGCTGGTGTGGCGCATCCGGCTAACAGCGAAAGCGCTGTTACACCCATGAACTCACGTCTCTCCATCACACTCCCTCCAGCAGCCGATCGGCTTGCGCGCGCGCTTCGCTGGTGATCTCAGCGCCTGATAGCATCCGCGCAATCTCTTCCTGGCGTCCAGCCTCATCAAGCAGAATGACGCTGGTTTTGGTTACACGGCCTGAAGACGCCTTAGCGATGAGGTAATGCTGGCCGCCGCGCGCTGCGACTTGAGGGCTGTGAGTTACTGCAAGCAACTGCCCTTCTTCGCTGGCAAGCCGTGCAAGCCGCTCGCCAATTGCTGAAGCCACTGCGCCGCCCACCCCGCGGTCGATCTCATCAAAGATGATCGTTGCTGCCCCGCCTTTTTCCGCGAGCGCCACCTTAAGCGCGAGGATGAAGCGAGAAAGTTCGCCGCCGGAAGCGATCTTGGCAAGCGGAGCAAAGTCAGCGCCCGGATTGGTCGCGATCAGGAACTCCACTGTGTCAGTCCCTGCAGCCCCCCACTTATCGTCGGCCAACGGTTCGACCGCAGTTCTGAAACGCGCGGCATCGAGCTTGAGCGGAGCCAACTCCGCGGCAACGGCCTTGTCGAGCATCTTTGCCGCTTTGACGCGCTGTGTGTGCGCCTTATCAGCGACCGTCACATAGGCTTCGCGCGCTTTAGTCGCGGTCTGCTCGAGCTCACCCAAATGCGCTTCCCCGCCAGCGATCGCCTCCAGCTTGGTGCGCATCTCGAGAGCCAGCGCTGGCAATTCATCGACGTCGCAGCGATGTTTGCGCGAAGCTGCACGCAGTTCGAACAGCCGCGTTTCAGCTGCATCGAGCGCGGCGGGATCATGCTGCAAAGCGCGCGCGGCTCCTTCGAGCTTGTCTTCGGCTTCACCCGCTTCGATCACCGCCCGGTCTAGCGCAGCCAGCGCTTCTGCCAGCAAGGGATGCTCGCCTGCAATCCGGTCAAGCTTACGTGCCGCGACCCGCAGCGCAGCGAGCGGCGAATCCGAACCCTCCCAGACATGCCGCAGATCCTCCAGATCGCCTGAGAGCCGCTCGCCCTTTTGCATGTCGGTCCGCGTGGCGGCGAGCTCGGCTTCTTCGCCAGGCTGCGGCGCAAGCGCCTCCAGCTCTGCCAGATGCGCCGCGAGGAGATCCTGCTCAGCCTCCGCTTCGTCCTGCCGGGCGCGCGCTTCAGCGAGCTGCGCTTCGGCTTTGGCCCAAGCTTCCCACGCACTGCGCAACCCTGCAAGATCGGTCGCGGCATAGCGGTCAAGCAACGCCCGGTGTCCGCGCGGATTGACAAGCCCGCGATCATCGTGCTGGCCGTGCAGCTCGACCAGTGCCGGCGCAATCTCGCGCAACAGCCGAGCGCTTGCAGGCTGATCGTTGATGAACCCCTTCGAGCCACCATCAGCCTTGATCTGACGCCGGATGACTAAGGGCTCACCCGGCTCAAGCTCGATCTCCGCGTCGTCCAGCACTTCGCCAATCAGCGCCGGAAACTCAGCAAATTCAAAGCTTGCAGTCACGCTCGCTTTGTCTTCCCCGGCCCGCACCAGCGCGGTTTCCGCTCGGTCTCCCAGCACCAGCCCCAGAGCATCGAGCAGGATCGACTTGCCGGCTCCGGTTTCGCCTGTCAGCACGCCCAGACCGCGCGTGAAAGTCAGCTCAAGCGCTTCGATCAGGACGATATTGCGGATCGCGAGCCGGGTCAGCATGGCCCATCCGCTCTAGCGCCCCATTAAGAGCGCGTCACCTGCCCTCAGCTCGGTTGCACACCGCTGGCATGATCTTCAACCAGTTCGAAAGCCTTTTCATACCATTCGCTGCCGGGATAGTTGGCCCCCAGCACCGCTGCATATTTGACCGCTTCATTCGGGATACCCAGCGCCAGATTGCTTTCCGTCAAGCGATAGAGCGCTTCAGGCGTATGGCTGGTTGTCTCAAACTTCTCGACCACATTGCGGAACCGGATCGCTGAGGCAAGCCATTGGCCTGAGCGCTGGTAGAACCGGCCGATCTCCATTTCCTTGCCAGCCAAGTGGTCGGCCACAAGATCAAGCTTGAGCCGCGCATCAGCGGCATATTCGCTTTGCGGAAAGCGCCGGTTCACTTCGCGCAGAGCTGTCTGCGCCTGTTCCGTGATCGACTGGTCGCGGTTCACGTCCGAGATCTGCTCGTAATAGCTCAGCGCGATCAGGTAATAGGCATAAGGCGCATCCTTGTTTCCGGGATGGATCGACAAGAACCGCTGCGCGTTTTGGATCGCCTTGTTGTAATCGCGCGCGATGTAATAGCTGAATGCGCTCATCAGCTGCGCGCGCCTTGCCCATGGGGAATAAGGGTGCTGGCGTTCCACTTCGTCGAACAGGGCCGCTGAAAGCAACGTATTGCCTCTATCAAGCCGCCTTTGCGCTTCGCCATAAAGCGATTCGACGTCGCGCGCGACGTAAGCGACATCTTCGTTCGCCGAGCCTCCGCCGCAGGCCGTTAACGAAGCAAAGACTGCGCCCAGAAGCGCCGCGCGGATCGTGGATTTGTAAGACATGATCATGCGGCGAGCTATAGCCAGCGCCTGCGTGAACGCCAAGTGAAGTGTCGAGCCTTGTTCATAAGCGAGCCGGGTCTCCTCTGGTCATCACCCAGCGCGACACGATTCATCGCTAGAAATGCACGCTTGGAACACATGGAACACAGTCCTGGGGTAAAAATCCAATCGATTACTGAAACGCGGTTTGATCGATTTTCTCGATCAATCACAAACCGGCTGACGGGGATCGCGCTAATCATAGCCCGCATATTTAGCGTCGGCAGGTAAAGTAGGAAATGCCGGCGCGCCATGATCATCGCTCAGCCACCGTAGCCGGCAGCACTTGTCGCCGGTGAGCAATCCGACAAAGCTTGATCCGCGTTAACCGCCTTTGCCAAGCGCCCAGTAGGCTCTGTCAGGCAATCTTAGATCACTGGAGAGCGGACATGTTGAACAAGCTGATTGCAGACGAACGCGGAGCCACCGCGATTGAGTACGGGTTAATCGCTGCGCTGATTTCGCTCGCTGCGGTCATTGCATTCACGTCGCTTGGATTGAACCTCGCAACGGTGTTCAACACCGTTGGAGCCTCAATCAAGACCTGAGACTTCGCGGCCGAAGGACAGCTTTGCGCCTCTGGCTTGACGATCGCAGTGCCCTCCTCGGCATTGAGGGCGAAAGGCCTTACTCCTCCCCCATCCTCAGCGCTGCGATAAACGCTTCCTGGGGGATCGCGACATTGCCGTATTCGCGCATCTTCGCTTTACCTTTTTTCTGCTTTTCCAGCAGCTTCTTCTTGCGCGAAATGTCGCCGCCATAGCACTTGGCTGTCACGTCTTTGCGCAAGGCCGCGATGGTCTCGCGCGCGATAATCTTGCCGCCAAGCGCTGCCTGGATCGGGATCTTGAAGAGATGGCGCGGGATCAGATCTTTCAAACGCTCACACATGCCGCGCCCGCGTTCCTCAGCGACCGAGCGGTGCACGATCAGCGAAAGCGCATCGACCGGCTCGTTGTTAACGAGGATATTCATCTTGACCAGATCACCTTCGCGCAGGCCAATCTGCTCATAATCAAAGCTCGCATAACCGCGCGAGATTGATTTCAATCGGTCGTAGAAATCGAACACGACTTCATTGAGCGGCAATTCGTAAGTCACCTGCGCGCGGCCACCGACATAAGTGAGCTCGGTTTGAACCCCGCGGCGGTCCTGACACAGTTTGAGGATCGCGCCGAGATATTCATCCGGGGTGTAGATCACCGCTTTGATCCAAGGCTCTTCGACCGCCAGAATGCGATTGACATCAGGCCAATCGGCAGGGTTGTGGATGTCGATCGTCTGCGCGTCTTCGGTCTTGGTCTTAGCAAGCTGGACCCGGTAGACCACGGAAGGCGCGGTGGTGATCAAATCGAGATCGTATTCGCGGCTCAAGCGCTCCTGAATGATTTCGAGGTGCAACAGGCCAAGGAATCCGCAGCGAAACCCAAAGCCAAGCGCGGCCGAGCTTTCCATCTCGAACGAGAAGCTCGCATCGTTAAGGCGCAGTTTCCCGATACTTTCGCGCAGCTTCTCAAAATCGGCAGCATCGACAGGGAACAGCCCGCAGAAAACCACCGGTTGCACGTCTTTATAGCCCGGCAGCGGCTCGTCCGCTCCGCCTTTCACAGTCGTGATCGTGTCGCCGACACGGGCCTGCTCGACTTCCTTGATCTGCGCGGTGATAAACCCGATTTCGCCTGGGCCAAGTTCGTCGAGGTCTACGCGCTTAGGGGTAAAGCAGCCCACCCGGTCAACCAGATGCTGGGTGCCGCCTTGCATGAAGCGGATATTGAGCCCTTTTGAAAGCGCCCCTTCGATTACGCGCACGAGGATGACGACGCCAAGGTAAGGATCATACCAGCTGTCAACGAGGCTTGCCTTGAGCGGCTTGTCACGCTCTCCTGCAGGCGGCGGGATTTTGACGATCACCGCTTCGAGCACATCTTCGATGCCAAGCCCGGTCTTAGCGCTCGCCATCACCGCTTCGGATGCATCAAGCCCGATGACTTCCTCAATCTCGGCTTGGACCCGCTCGGGCTCCGCAGCGGGCAGATCGACCTTGTTGATGACCGGGACAATTTCGTGATCGTGCTCGATCGATTGGTAGACGTTTGCAAGCGTTTGGGCTTCGACCCCTTGCGCTGCATCGACCACCAGCAGCGCGCCTTCGCAGGCGGCAAGGCTGCGCGAAACTTCATACGCGAAGTCGACATGGCCGGGCGTATCCATCAGGTTCAATTGATAGGTTTCGCCATCGCGCGCGGTGTAATCGAGCCGCACCGTCTGCGCTTTGATCGTAATGCCGCGTTCGCGCTCGATATCCATGTTGTCGAGCACTTGCTCTGACATCTCGCGCTCAGTGAGGCCGCCTGTGAACTGGATCAGCCGGTCTGCAAGGGTCGATTTGCCGTGGTCGATATGCGCAATGATTGAAAAATTGCGGATTTTGGAAAGATCAGTCATTTCTCATGCGATTTAGCGATCCGTCATCGCAAAGTCATTCGCGAAAATCGCAACAGCGCTAGGCCGCTTCGGATTTGACGGTCGTTGCATAGCCGAATTGCGGCACGCTTGCGGGCTGGCCTAAGACGCCGCCGGCCATCGCCGAATAATTGCCTGGCGAAAGCGCAGCGAGCGGCGCCCCGGCGGATGCCAGCGCATAGGGGCTTACCCGGTTGCGCGTGCAGAGCCCGCCGGAGCCATCATCGACCAGCGATTGCTCGAATTCGAGGCCTTGGGTATCGCCGCTTGAGCGGATCACCGTTGCGACCGCCAATTGCCCGCCGCCCAGATCGACGACAAATTGCGTACCTTTAGGCACGTCAGTCAGACCCTGGATGAGCGCGCCGGTGCGCGAGAGATTGCGCAACGTGACTTCATAGGAATGATCATCGTGAATGATCTGGATTTTACGGAACACCGTGCGGCGACGCGCGCGCTTTGTGCGATCGCTGCTGGGCGCGATCTTCCAGTCTTCGCCGATCAATTCGGTTGCGACTGTGTCCTGGCTGACCGGGTCGGAATAGATCGGACCTTGCAAGAACCGCACGCCGCAGGCGCGCAGCGCTTCGTTAAGCGCGGTGGTCTCGATGCCGTTGGCGATCGTGTCCATTTCAAGCGCTCCAGCCAGCGCGACGATCGCTTTGATCAGGCCCAGCTCGCCGCCAAGCTCGCCATTGTCCTGACGATCAGCCGCAGCCACGAGGCCTTCATCGATCTTGATCGCATCGAACGGCGCGCGGCGCAGATAAGCGAGCGAGGAATAACCGCTGCCGAATTCGTCAAGCGTCAGCCGCACGCCCAGTTTGAACAAGGCGGCGAGTGTCCGGTCGACCGCATTCGTATCGCCGAAGAACACCGCTTCGCTGATTTCGAGCTCGAGCCG